>DAOUHF010000253.1:0-3316 GCA_034428795.1 Dehalococcoidia bacterium | reverse complement strand
GCCGTGGACGCCCTGTGCCGGGAACTGGGGCTGCCCCGCACCCTGCGGGAGGTCGACGTCCCCGAAGACGGTCTGGAGTTCATCGCTGCGGCGACGCTGCACGACCGGAGCCTGAGCACCAACCCCAAGCTCGTCACGGACGCCGGCCCGATCATGGAGGTGCTGAGGGCGGCGTTTTGAGGACAATGCGGCGTCTTGCCCAGCTTCCAGATACCTGAGGGCGGACCGCATCCCCGCTGGGGTAACCAGTTGCCACTGTGGATGCCCGGTGGAGCCAGCCCTTTTCCTTCCTGGTTGATCCCGGCAATATTGTCAATGGCGCCGCCGTTTACAAGGGTGGCTAACCTTTTCAAGTTGCCCAGAGCCCTCGGCACCTGTCTTTGAGCTTGGTTATCTCTTCCGGAATTTCTCCATCTAGTGCCAGGTGCGCCAGTATGAGGACGTTCAGTTTGGTGAGTTTCCCCAGTTCTCTTGGGATCTTGCCGTACAGCCTCGGGCCCTGAAGGTTAATATCCGTGACCCGTTCCGGTGTCCCTTCTACTTTGATTCACCGCCATGCTTTTATATTGACGTCTCTGTGCCAATTGAGGATGTTCCCAGGGTCCAGGGTGGGTTTGGCTGTGAGGAGCGCGGTGCAGTCTCCCATGAGTTCTCCGTTGCCCCAGGCAGTGGGCACTGCCGCGCTGTTCTCGCATGACGGGTTCCAGGCTTGGTAGATTGAGGGATCCGGTGTTGGTCTGTGTTTCGTTCACTGTGCTGTGAACGTGATTGTCGACCGCAGGTCTTCCGGGCTGAGCGATGGTGGTACGGGTGTCCGGGTTGGTACGGGCGTGGGCAGTGCCGCCCGGGTAGGCTGGGGGGTTGGTGTGGGTATGGGGCGCCTTGCCGCGGCCGGGTCGGGGGGCGGCGGTTGCGCGGGCGTGAACGTGTCGTCGCTCCCGTCGTAGGGGGTGATGTCTCCGTAGGCTCCCATCTCGCGGTAGTGGTCTGTGATGTCGGCGATGCCTGCCAGCCGCTTTCCGGCCAGTGCGTCCTGCGCTGCGGCGGCAGTGATCCGTCCTTCCAGGTCTTCCAGTGCCTGCTTGTACTCGCTGTGATGGTGGCGTAGGCCGTGGCGGACTGCTTGCAGCTGGCCGGCTTCGCCCTTCTGGACGTCCCAGTAAGCCAGGGCGCTCCATGTCTCGACGGCTATATTGCCGACCGGTGCTTGCGGGTGGAGGAAGACGACGGTGTCCCGGTTGTGCAGGGGTCCTGCCAGTTTTGTCCAGAAGGCGTCCTCTTTTGGACGGAGGTGCTGTTCCTCGTATTCCTGCTGGGTTAGCGGCTTGTCGTCGCTGTACAACACCGCGGCGGAGTCCTTCTTCACAATGTCCCAGCCGGCTTCAGTGGATACGGAGCCGTAGGCCACGGTGACTTTCTCTGGTCCCGTCCCCAGGATGTATTCGATTACATGGTAATCGGCGTAGCAGAGCAGCTGGAGGACATCCTCGGTGTAGCCGCCTTTGAGGAGGTGGTCTATGGCCGCTCCTTCCCTTGTGATTGGTCCCTCGCCGGTGGGGTTGATCAAGGGCTCCAGTATTTTCTCTATCTCATCCCTGGTTGGGGTCTCGTCATGTTCCTGGCTGCCGGTTACAAATGCCCAGAGGTCTTCGGTGTCCAGTGAGATGATCGCCCTGCCAGTCCAGTGACAGCGCATCGAGTCTGCGGTGGTAACGCCCCGGAACGCTATGTGGGTGCCTCCCAGTCCTTTCCAAGGCCGGCCCTCTGGCCGGCCCTCTTCCAGTAGCTCCTCCACCGTCTTGATCTCGGTTTCGTGGGGACCTGTGGTCACGGTGATGACCGAGGGAGTTTTCTCCTGATCGCTTATGTCCCTTGGTCTAGTGTCCACCTCCGGCCTCATCGTCGCTTGGGGCGCGGTCGCTGTGCGGTGCGGCGGTTCTGCTGTGTCTGGTGGCCGTTTCTCCTCGTCTTGGAACTCTGTTGTTGGTGTGATTGTCGGCGGAGGCAGCGGCATGGTGGGCGTGGGTACATCGACGGTCGGCACGTCCCGGTAGCCGCCGCCACATCCCACTGGGCTGGAGGCCAGTGAGAGACACAGCAGCGTCATAAGAGTCAGCAATAGGGCTGACCGGATCCTTGGTCCCGGTGTTTGCATGAATTCACCGTTTCGTACAGGGTGTATAGGGCCATTATTACTACATTCGCAGTTTAGACAGGCGCCTTTTGTAGTGGCAACGCCTGGCTCGTGCTTGGTGGCGCCGTCTCCACCACGACCAGGACAGGATGAAATCAGGCGGCCGGTTGTCCGTCCATACCAGGCGAGTTAGCAACCGGCGCACCTCCGGGGTCGTTATGGGAATCAACTTTTCATCCGGGTCGTAGCTGCCCCCTTTTCTCCTTGTGCCACCGCCTGATGTTGATCACTGACAGATGTGTCGGTGTTCAGGATAAGGCAATCGTCTTGATAATATGGCATTATCGCTAATTTGGGAGATTCCCCGAGACCATGGAAACAGAAGAGTATCCCAGGTCCTTTCTCGCCACCACCGCCCACATCCCAGAGGGCCTCGAGGCCTCGACCAGCGACCGTGACGCGGCCCAAGCCGTCGCCGCAGGCCTGCGGGATGCCAAGGCCGCCAACACCCGGCGCGCCTACGCATCCGCATGGCACATGTTCTTTGAATGGACGATCCTCACCGGCCGACCGGCAATGCCCTCAGACCCTCAGACTGTCGCCCTCTACCTGGGCCACCTGGCGGCCGACGGCAAGACCATCGCCACCATCTCACAGGCCCGAGCTGCAATCTCCCACGCCCATGCCGCCGAGGGGATATCCCAGACCGAGAACCCCGGCCGCCATCCGGTCGTGGCTGAGACCATGAAGGGCTGGAGGAACCAGGCTCCAGCGCCTCAACAGGCCGAGGCGCTCACCGCCTTGGCCCTGGCACGGATCCGGGAAACCGCCCGCCTTCCACGACGCGGCCGCGGGGGAAGCATGGAGTCAGCAGCCGGGGCACAGGCCCGGGGCGCCATCGACCTGGCAATCATCGGAGTGATGAGCGACGGCGGACTGAGGCGCTCAGAAGCCGCCGACCTCACCTGGAACGACATCGAGTTCTGGGAAGACGGCACAGCCCGCATCACGATCCAGAAGGGCAAGAACCAATCTGGACCCCTGACCGTGGCGGTCACCGAGACCACCGCCCGCGCCCTGCGGGACATTGAGCCCGCCGGCGGCGACCCTTCCCAACCGGTGTTCGGCCTGACCGGCCAGACGCTGGCCAACCGGGTACGCGCCGCCGCCAGCGCCGCCGGC
>DAOUHF010000252.1:0-1988 GCA_034428795.1 Dehalococcoidia bacterium | reverse complement strand
CGAATGCGAGAAAGTCGCGCGCGGTGAGCAGGAAGGCCGCTTCTCCAAGGTCTCGGCACTCGGACTCGAACTCTGTGCTCTTGCCGGACCCAGGGTCACCGAGCAACACGTATGCGGGCACGGATCGGTACCCCTTCATAGGCTGAGAAGGTGTCTCCGTGTTTCGATCCGCATTATTCCGCGGAATCTCCGTACATGTGCGAGGAACGATGTAGGTCATGCTTCCTCAAACCATTCATTGGCAGACACACTCAAGAACTCATTCAGTGGCACCCCGCCTCCTCCGACCAGCAATCGGCGCACAGGTTTAAATCGCCTTTCGAACTCGGCCATGCCGCTGACACCAGTGGTCTGTCTTGAGCCGCTCTTGACTTCGATAGCGACGAGTCTAGGTCCGCGCCGCAGTATAAAATCTACTTCGCGCGACTCCTCCCGCCAGTAGTGAAGGCTGATGGCCGGAGTTGCCGAATTGAGCAGGTGTGCTCCGACCGCACTTTCGGAGATGCGTCCCCAGAATGTGCGGTCGGCCATCGCTTCATCAAAGGAGTACCCAGATCCGGCAGTCATGAGCGCAGTGTTGAGGACGTTCAGTTTGGGGCTTGAGCTGCGTCTACGATGTGGCTGGTTGGCATACTTCGAGAGCCCCGTGAGCAAACCGGCACTCGACAGTAAGTCGAGATAGCGCGCTAAGGTGGTCACGTTGCCGACGTCCTGAAGTTGCCCAGCCATTTTGTTGTACGAAAGGATCTGTCCTGAGTAGGCAGCGCCCAGTTCAAAGAGACGCTTCAGCAATGTTGGTTTTTCTACCCGGGTCATAGCTAGGATGTCCCGTTCGATATTGGGCTCGACTAGTGCTTGGAGCACATAATCGCGCCACCGATCCGGTTCCCGGACGAAGCGGGCAGCGCCAGGATATCCGCCGAAATAAAGATACTCCGATAGGCCAAAGCCAAATGCCGAAGACATTTCCGTCAACGACCAGTGGGTGACATTGACAGGCTCGAACCGCCCGGCCAGACTCTCGTTCAATCCAGATTGCATGAGCAATGGGGCTGAACCTAGTATTACCACGTGTAGAGGGCATTCCCTGGCACGGTCAGCGTCCCAGAGCCCCTTGACAGTGTCCGACCAGTTGGGGACCTTCTGAATCTCATCGAACACCAACACGAAACCAGGTCCAGGCTGCTCCGCCTGACGACGGGCATCTTCCCAGTTCTCCACCAGCCATTCGGTGTTGCGCACTTGGGGGAGTCGCACAGTTACTCCGGCGAGTGGCTCTGAGGGAGCCCCAAACGTGAGGGGGTCGGGTTCGTCAACCGAGAGGTAACGGCTATTCTGCTCAATCTGTCGGAGAGCTTGGCGTACGATGGTCGTCTTCCCAGTTTGACGAGGTCCGAACACCGCAATTATCCTGCTCGGCGACTCGGCCAGACGACGGGTAAGGGTAGTCAAATGTGACCGCTGGAATGGACGCATACTGGAAGATTACACTATTGAGTAAACTTAATCAATCCCGTAATTTGCGCCGGGGTTAGCCCGAATCCACCGATGCGGAGCGGCCTTGGGGTTGGAACAAGGGGTGAGGGCCGTGGGAGGCGACGGTCCGCGCTCGATTCCGATATATGGGGCCGGTGGCGGCCATTGGTTGTCGTTGGGGGCGCCGATGGCGGTCCTGGGCAGCGGCGCTGGGGCGGGGTCGGCGGGACAGCATGCAAGGGAAGACAATCGCGGACCGGGCCGGTGCGACTCTGGGGGGCGGTTGGGTAGTCTGGTGGACGGGTCAGGCGCTGTCGGTGCCGTCAGGCAGGCAATGGCAGGGCTCGCAATCGAGCCAGGGCGCGAGTGAACTGGGTTTCCCGAGGCCAGCCCTGTGGCAGATGCAAAGTGAGGCGGCGGGCCGAGCGGGTGAGCCGTCCGGCCAGGGAGAAGAAGCGCCGCCGGAGGGTCCTGGTGGTCACCACCCCCTCGCCCAGACCGATGCGCGCGGT
>DAOUHF010000251.1:0-1796 GCA_034428795.1 Dehalococcoidia bacterium | reverse complement strand
ACGCCCCTCCATTCGGCAGCAGGATGGAATCAAGACCCGGCAGTGGCCGCCCTGCCATTAGCCGCGATCGAGACCTCGGCGTTGATGTCCGCGCCCTGGGCCAGCAGGTCTTCGATATCCGCCGGCCTGGCGTCGAGCGCCGCCTGATGCAGGACGTTGTCCCCCTCGGCGAATATCCATGGGAAAGAAGGGGTTTCCGCCGGGGTTGGCGTGGCCGAGCGAGACACCGGGGTTGGCGTGACTGTCGGGCTCGACGCGGTTGAGGCGCCGGCGCCCCGGTCCAGCAACAGGGCGATCACCCCTGGGTGCGTATTATTCCTCGCCATTCTCAGGGCCGTGTCACCTGATTTGTTATTGGCGGCGATGTTTGCTCCCCGGTCCAAAAGTAGGGAGATAACCGCCGGCGCGTTGCCAAACGCTGCATAATGCAGAGGCGTATCACCTGATTTACTTTGGGCGGCGACGTCAGCTCCCCGTTCCAAGAGCAGGGCAACCACCGCCGAGTCGTTGTCAAACGCCGCAAAATGCAGGGGCGTATCGCCTGAAGAATCTTTGGCGCTGATGTCTGCGCCGCGGTCCAACAGTACGGCGACCACGGCCGGCCCGTTATTGAACGCCGCCCAATGCAGGGGCGTGGCGCCAAGATCAGTCCTGGCCTCGATGTCTGCGCCCCGGTCGAGCAGTAGCGCGGCCACCGCCGGATCCGGGTTAAGAGCAGTGGCGATATGCAGGGGCGTCGCGCCGGTGTGAAGGAATTCAATGTTTACGTAAAGGATGCCGGCCCTTGCCTCTATGTCTGTGCCCTGGTCCAGCAATCGCTCGACCTCTGCAGCATCGGTACCAAGCGCCGCCTGGTGCAGGGGTGTGCCATCCTGCACTGAGTACTTTGGGGTGGGAGTCGCCGCGGCCGCAGCAGTTGGTGTTGGGACCAGGGTGGGCGTTGGAGATGGAACGGCTGTCGGCGCCGGGGCGGTTGCCGTTGGGGATGGAGTGGCCGTGGCCGGGGTGGTTTCCGTTGGAGAGGGAGTCGCGTCGACCTTGGCGGGCTCTGTCGGGGAGCCGGCGGCCGAGACCGTTCCCGTTGGGGAGTCAACGCTTGGGGCCGGGGCTGTTTCCGTTGGGGAGGTGGTGGGTGAGCCGCTGCCGCCGGGAGTAGCGACCGGACCGGTTTGGCACGCAATCCCAAACGCCAACGCGACGGCGAAGAAACCGGTCAACATCGCGGCTTTGATGTGCATTTATCCCTCCGGGTGAGTTAAGGCCGCCTGGGACTCCCGAGAAACTTCTGAATTGGGGCGCGTGGGATGGATTTTGATTGGCGGCGGGTGTTTTGACAAGTCCTTTGCGTCTGCTGGGCGGTCTCTGCATTGACGTCAGAGCGCTGGGGAATAAGGACTCGGAAAGTTGCCAATGGTAGGCGGCTGTGGCACAATCGGGGCCAAATTCCCGGGCCAAATTCGGGTGAGGGCGAGGGGCCGTCATGAGCACTATCAAAGCGATTTCCTGGAACGTGAACGGTCTGAGGGCGGTGCAGCGCAAGGGATTCATGGACTGGTTCGAGGCCGAGAGCCCCGACATTCTGTGCCTTCAGGAAACCAAGCTGACCGAGGAGCAGATTCCAGCCGAACTGGTCAACGTGGATGGCTACCACAACTATTTCAACTCGGCCAACCGGAAAGGGTATAGCGGCGTGGCCCTGTACACCAAGCAGGCGCCGGAGTCGGTGACTCGAGGCTTCGGAATCGAGCGGTTTGACAGCGAAGGTCGAGTGCTGATGGCGGACTACGGGACATACG
>DAOUHF010000250.1:0-7671 GCA_034428795.1 Dehalococcoidia bacterium | reverse complement strand
GATTTCCCACAACTTGCTCAAGAAGGAGACCAGCCTCAAAGTCGGCATCCAAGGCAAACGCCTGCAAGCCGGCTGGCGCGAGGACTACCTTCTCAAAGTCCTCCTCGGTTAAGACGCGATTGCCCTGGGCTCGACGGTGGTTTTAACATAATTTCACGGAATTAATTTTAGACTAATTTTATCATTATTAACAAATACTATTGACAAATCCGGGCATGTCTTGGATTATTCGTTGGTGGATCAGTCTTGGTGGATCAGTCCTTGGTGGGTCAGCGGGGCGCGGGTGATGTGGAGACCCTAACTAAGATTAAGAATAATATAATCCCGTAAGCCTGACTTCTAACCGGCTTGCAACGATCCCGTTATCCGGTAAAGGGACTTGGAGTAGAGGAGGCGCCCAGGAAGAACACAAACCGCCGGCCTGCCGCTGGCCGCCGCTGACCACAGAAAATAGTACCCCGTTGGACGCTCGGCACTGGTTCCCGTAGCATTTTTCACCCTATTTCCAATCTCCTGTTAGCGTCTGGCGAGACCCTAACAGGACTTCGCTTTGTTCACCCGAAGACGTCCTCCGCGGGGTATGTGAGTCAATCTTGCATAAGGGTTTGGGGTGAATAAGATGATGTCTACGGCTGTGAAGATCATCAGTGATGGGGTCATCAAGATGGACGGGGGTTCAATGTTCGGCCCGGTGCCGAAGCGCTACTGGGAGAGCAGCGTGGCTACCGACCGCAAGAACCGCATGACACTGGGGCTGAATTGCCTCTTGCTACAGGTCTGCGGGCACAACGTGCTGGTCGACACTGGTATTGGTTCCAAGGAGATGGACATCGAAAAGGAAGACCTGGGACTGGTTCCCAGCCGCCTGCTAAAGGGTTTGAAGTCGGTTGGCCTTACTCCCAAGGACATCCACGCGGTAGTCCTTTCTCACCTTCATTTCGACCACTCCGGTGGTTGTACCCGGCTCGACCGGTCCGGCAACCTGGTACCGACCTTTTCCAAGGCCCGCTACTACGTCCAGGGCTCGTGCTGGAACGAAGCGTGCCATCCCAACGAGCGGGCGGGCGACGCCCACCGGTCCGAGAATTTCCTGCCCATTGACGCCCGAGGTCAACTAGAGTTATTGGACGGCGATTCCGAGATTCTGCCCGGCCTCAACGTGATGGTGACAGACGGACATTCCAAAGGGCACCAGATGGTCATGTTCAATCACGGGGGCGAGCGGGTGGTCTACCTTGGGGATATCGTTCCCACGGCGCACCACCTCAACCTTGTGGCGATTTCCGCGTTCGACGGTTCGCCGGAGGTTACCCTGGCCCAGAAGAAGGACCTGCTCAACCAGGCGGAACGCCAGGGTTGGCTGTTGGTATTCTCCCACGGCTACGACATCCGGGCCGGCTACCTGGAACGGCGGGGGGAGATGGGGTTTCTTAGACCGGTGGATATCTAGGGATGCTCTGAACAAGTTATGGTCATTGAGGCGAAAGCCGAAATCTCGGAGGAGAGCTTAACGGTATTAGCTATCAAATGAGCGGCGGCGCCCCCATCCTAAACTTCCCCCATCGGGGGGAAGGGACTTGTGAGCGGCGGCGCCCCCATCCTAACCTTCCCCCCTCGGGGGGAAGGGACTTGTTCAGAGGTTCCTTAGACGGCTACCGTGCAGAGCAGCACGTCGCCGTCCGGCTCGGTTAGTTGCGCCATAGTGATGCGGTTGCCCAGATTCCGTTCGCACCTGGTCCGGACCCGCACGTAGTTGTCGGTCAATCCGCTCCATTGAGCTACGGTTCCTCCGGGCCGCTGTGGCTCCCACAGCACTGGGCGCACGGTCCCGGCCAGCCCGGTCCGAAAGCGGCGGCGGCCTTGGGACGCCAGTTCCAGCATTTGCGCCATGCGCGCCCCCTTGTCGGCATCATCCACCGTATCTTTGAGATGAGCGGCGGTGGTGCCGGGGCGGGATGAATAGGGGAAAACGTGGATGTCGCTGAACGCCATGCGTCCGGCGAAGGCGTAGCCATCACGGAAATTATCGTCGCTCTCTCCGGGGAAGCCGACGATGACGTCGGTCGTGACTCCAACCCCGGGAACGGCATCCCGGACCAAGTCCAGCGTCCGTGCGAACCCGCCGGTGTCGTACCGCCGGCGCATCGCCCGCAAAACCGGATCGCTGCCGCTCTGGAGAGGGATGTGGAAGTGGGGGCAGAGCCGCGGGTCCGACCACAGGTCCAAGAGCTCCGGGGTGATCTCCTGTGCCTGCAGTGAGGAGACCCGAAGCCTATCGATGGACGTGTAGTCCAGTATGCTCCGTATCAGTCCTGCCAGATCGGCGCCCGGGATGTCGAAACCGTAAGTGCCCAATTGCGTCCCCGTCAGCACGGCTTCCCGGCATCCCTCCTCCGCCCGGCGCCCGATCTGGGAGACTATGAGTTCCGGAGGTATGCTCCGTTCGCGTCCGCGTACCCGGGGCACGATGCAATAGGCACAGACCTGGTCGCAGCCTTCCTGGATTTTGACCATCGCCCGGTTTCGACCCGGTTTTTGGCCGGCCGGACCGACAGCCGGTTCCATGAAGGCGGCGGGCGGCGGCGCGCCCGGCGGGATTGTTGCGCCCGGTGGAATTGTTGCGCCCGGTGGAATTGTTGCGCCCGGCGCGATTGTTGCTTCCGGTGGCCGCGTTTCCAAAGCGGCCGAAACCGTGGCCACGAGGTCGGTCTTCCCAGTGTTGCCCGCCACGATGGAAACGCCGGCAACGGCCTCCAACGCCTGGGGCGAACGCTGAGCATAGCAGCCGGTGGCGACGACCAGGGATTGAGGGTTCTTCCGGTGGGCCCTCCGCAGGAACTGGCGGGCCTTGGCGTCGGCTGTGGCCGTAACGGTGCAGGTATTCAACACCACCACGTCGGCATCGCCGGGGGATTCGACCACCCGGTACCCTGCCGCCTCGAACTGCCGGGTCAGTTCCTGGCTGTCCGACTGGTTGAGCTTGCAACCGTGGGTGTGAACGGCCACTGTGAGCGGACCCTGGGCGCCGGAGCCGGTGTCAGCGTTCAAGGCCGCCACTCCGACCAATACCCTGAGGCCAGTCGTCCTCGTCGACGAATTCTTCGGTTGCCTCGACGCCCGGCAGCAATTCCCAGAGCCGCTCTACCGCTCCGGTCACATCCTCCAAGACCGTCGCCAAGTGATTGACCCTGGAGCGGGACTCGCTGACCCGCTCGACGGCGTCGGGGAAGGACGCCAGCCTGGAGAAGGCGTCTCTGATGCGCCTGTCACGGTGCTCGTTGCCCAGCATCACCGCGTACCGCTCCACCGCCTGCCGGCCGTCCGGTTCGTCTCCCCGGCTCAGGGCCACGCCTTTCACCGCCAGGGTGAGGCTGCCCCATAGAAGGTCTTCGCAACGCCGCCAGCGACCCTCCCGGATCAGGTCCATGGAGTCCTGGAGCAAGCGCAGGCTTTGGCCGTGATAGCGGATGATGCGCTTCGTTTCCCGGTCGCCCAGTCGTTCCATAGTTCAAGCTTAGTTCAATCTTAGTTCGATCTTTCGTCGACGGCGAATGTCGCGGATGAGTCTCGGTAGGCTAGGACCGCCGGGGTACCAGGCCTGGCGGCTGTACCTGGAAGGGGGGCACCAGGTTGGGCAGCGGCACTTCGATGACCACGGGGGCGTCGGCCTTGAGGGCGTCCCGGAGGGCTGGTCCCAATTCCCTGTGTCCGGCCAGCCTGATCCCCTGTGCGCCGTAGGCTTCGGCCAGCTTCACGAAGTCAGGGTTGTGGAGGCGGGTGCCGATGACCCGTCCGCCGAAGCGGTTCTGCTGGTCGGCGAACGACGCTCCCAACGACTCGTTATTGAATACCAGGGTCACCGTGTTGATTCCCTCCTGGACCGCGGTGGCCAGCTCGCTGGAGCCGTAGGCGAAGCCGCCGTCGCCGATAGTCGCCACCACCTGCCGGCGGGGGTTGCCCACCTTGGCGCCCAAGGCGGTGGGGAAAGCGAAGCCGAGGGTGGCGAAATACCCCGAGGTGATGTACGACCTGGGGGAGAGGACGGGAAAGGCGAGGTGACTCCAATAGCCGATCTCGGTGGTGCCGCTTACCACTATGGCGTCGTCGTCCAGCTCCGCCCGGATGGCCTCGATGATCTCCACCTGAAGGGGCGCGGCGTCTTTAATCTCTTGGTACGCTTGTTCACTGATGCCGGAAAGCTCCCGCCCGGTCCATTGACTTGCCAGGGTCCGGCCGCCCAGTTCCGCCAACAAGTCCTCCAAGGCCAGCTTCGCGTCCGCTGCCATTCCCACTGCGGGTTCGGCGTTGCGGCCCACTTCCTCAGGGTCGACGTCTATCTGGATGAGTTTTTGGTGCGGTTGAAGGCCCCATTCGAAGGTTGCGCCCAGGTTGAACCGGGACCCGACCACCAGGACCACGTCGGCCTGGGGCATTGCCAGATGCGCGGGGCCGTGGCCATAGTAAAAGGAGCCGATGCTTAGAGGATGGTCCTCCGGTATGGCCCCCTTGCCTTGAGCGGTGGCGATCACCGGGGCGTTCAGCGCTTCGGCGAGAGCCAGCAGCTCGTTTGTCGACTCGGCCTCTCGCACGCCGCCGCCGGCCCAGATGAGGGGGCGGCGGGCGTGGGCCAGCAATTCGGCGGCCTGTCTTACCGATTCGGGACCAGGGCGGGCTTTGGGGAACACCTCGCCCTCGGCCAACTCCACGTCGACGGGCGCGGGCAGAACGTCCCAAGGGATTTCGATCTCCACCGGCCGGGGCCGCCCGGTAGTCAACTCTTGCATGGCGTGGTGGACCATACCCGGAATTTCCGTGCCGTCGATGGTCCGCTGACACCACTTCGTCAGGTGTTTGAAAACGTCCAACTGCTCTCCCACTTCATGGAGAGCGCCCCGATTTTGCCCCAAGTTGTAGCTTTCGATTTGCCCGGAGACCAGCAGCACCGGCGAAGACGTGGCGTAGGCGGTACCCAGAGCGGCGGTGGTGTTGAGCGCTCCTGGACCGGGCACCACCAGCGCGACCCCCGGCTTGCCGGTGGTCCGGGCGTAGCCGTCGGCCATGTAGGCCGCCGACTGCTCGTGGCGCACCAGGACCACGCGTATCGACGGCTCTTGGTAGAGGGCGTCGAAAGCGTCCATGATCTGAACGCCGGGCAGTGCGAACACTACTTCCACACCCTCCCGGGCCAAGGAGCGGGTCAATGCTTGCGCGCCGGTCATTACTGTCATTGTTGTTCCTCTGGACGCACGGTGTCCCGGAGCTACGCTTGGAAGACCGGTCCCAAGTCGAGGGCGAATCCTTCCAGGGTAGGGGAGGTCAACGTATCGCCCGCTCCGTAAACCCCGAAAATCGTGAAACTGCCGTCGACCAGCAGAAGCACCGACACGATTCCGTCATCGGGGTGGACCAGCCAGTATTCCTTGACGCCGTGTTGGGCGTACAATTCGCGCTTGTCGGTCCAGTCGCGGTTGGCGGTGGACGGCGAGCGTATTTCCACCACCAAGTCGGGCGCGCCCCGGACCACGGTGTCGGTGTCGATGTCGGCCCGCTCGCTGGAGATGAACAACAGGTCCGGCACGAAGACGTGCGTATCAGTAAGGACCACGTCGCGGGGCCCGAAGACAATTTCACCCAGGCCCCCATCATCCACAAAAGCGCTGAGGGGAAAGCCGATTCGTTTCAAGACCCTCTGGTGTTTCTTTCCCGGTGAGGCCACTGGTATCAACTCTCCGTCTATAAGCTCGTAACGCTCATCTTCGGAGGTCTGCAGGTAGTCCTCAACGGTGAGCTTCTTTTTGGGTTTCTGGCTGACCATACTGCCTCCCGCACCGCCCCCATCCTAACGCTTTCCTTCCGGGGAGAGAAGGGGCGGGGCCGGTTTAGACAACCGGTATCTGAAGTATATAATACGGTACGCCGTCGCCGGGGCGCGCCATATACAGAAGTTCCAGATCTCGGCGCGGTGCATCCGAAATTTCCGGGCATCTCCATCTCATTGCCCGATCATCCTCATTGCCCGATCATCGGCGCCGCGACTTGGACCCGGCGACGTTAGGCAGGAAGGTATCGTTATGGTTTCCAGTTCCGACATGCGAATCGAACGCGACTCAATGGGCGAGATGGAGGTGCCCGCCGACGCGCTTTACGGCGCTTCCACCATGCGGGCCGTACTCAACTTTCCCATCAGTGGACTGCGGTTCCCGCGTTCGTTCATCCGCGCCCTCGGTCTGATCAAACAGTCGGCGGCCAAGACCAATATGTCCCTCGGGCTGCTGGACGAACGGGCCGGCAACGCCGTCGTGGCGGCGGCTCAGGAGGTCATCGACGGCGCGCTGGACCAGCATTTCGTGCTGGATATCTTCCAGACCGGCTCCGGCACCTCCACCAACACCAATGCCAACGAGGTCATCGCCAACCGGGCCAGCCAGCGTCTTGGCGGCGATCTGGGTTCCCGGCTGGTGCATCCCAACGACCACGTCAACATGGGTCAGTCGTCAAACGACGTCATTCCCACTTCGATCCACCTGGCGGCCCTTCTCTCCATCAAGGAGGACCTGATTCCGGGGCTGGAATTCCTTGCCCAAGAGCTGGAGCGGAAGTCCAACGAGTTCTGGCCCATCATCAAGACCGGACGCACCCACTTGCAGGATGCCACGCCGGTGCGCTTGGGGCAGGAGTTCCTGGGGTACGCCGGCCAGGCCCGCAACGGGATCAAGCGGTTGGAGCGCGCCCAAGAAGCCTTGGCCGAGGTCGCCTTGGGCGGCACCGCCGTCGGCACCGGGGTCAACACTCACCCCGAGTTTTCTGGCCGCACCTGCGCCACCGTCTCGGAAGTCGCCGGCGTCGCCATCCGGGAGAGCGGCAACCACTTCCAGGCCCAGTCGTCGCTGGACGCCCTGGTGGAGGCCAGCGGCGAATTGAAGACCATTGCCATCAGCCTGCACAAGATCGCCAACGACATCCGGTTCATTGCCTCCGGTCCGCGCGCCGGGCTGGGGGAGATCAGCCTCCCGGAAGTCCAGCCGGGCAGCTCCATCATGCCCGGAAAAATCAATCCGGTGATCGCCGAATCGGTGATCCAGGTGGTGGCGCAGGTGGTGGGCAACGACGCCGCGGTCACGCTGGCCGGGCAGGGTGGTTACTTCGAACTGAACACCATGATGCCGGTGGCGGCCCACAACATCCTGGAGTCCATTTCGCTTCTGGCGGCGTCGGCCAACAACTTCGCCGATCAGTGCGTCAAGGGCATCGAGGCCACCGGGGTCGGCCCCGAAATGGTGGAGCGGGGGCTGATGCTGGGCACGGCCCTGGCTCCGGCCATCGGCTACGACGCCGCGGCCTCCATCGCCAAAGAGGCGGCCGCCACCGGCAGCACCATCAGGGAGATGGCCAAAGAGAAGACGGAGCTTTCAGACGCCGAGCTTGACGAGCTTCTCGAACCCGAAGCGATGACAGAACCGGGGGTCAGCGCAGGCGGCGGCGGTTGAGTTTCACGCGGAGTGCGCGGAGACACACAGGGAGCGCAGAGATTTGTTATTCTCCGCGACCTCGGAGTGAACCGCTGCGCCCTCTGGGTGAACCGCTGCGCCCTCTGGGTGAACCGCTACGCCCTCTGGGTGAACCGCTGCGCCCTCTGGGTGAACCTACGCGTTCAGCGGGTGGCCCTGCTCG
>DAOUHF010000249.1:0-48149 GCA_034428795.1 Dehalococcoidia bacterium | reverse complement strand
TTTCCCACAACTTGCTCAAGAAGGAGACCAGCCTCAAAGTCGGCATCCAAGGCAAACGCCTGCAAGCCGGCTGGCGCGAGGACTACCTTCTCAAAGTCCTCCTCGGTTAAGACGCGATTGCCCTGGGCCGGCGGGTGAGTCGTCGTTGTGCTGGCGTGCTGTTGGGTTTATCATGTTAGAGTCTTCCCCGGTGTTGGCCGGGGAATTTTTTGAGACCGGCGGCGTGCCGGGTCCCTCCTGCGTTGGGGTTTGTAATGCCGGATGAAACAACAGCACTGGTGACGGGAGGAGCCGGGTTCATCGGCTCCCACCTGGTGGACCGGCTGCTGGACCTGGAATACCGGGTAGCTATCATCGACGACCTCAGCAGCGGCAAAATCAAGAACCTCAACCCCCGGGCCACCTTCTATCACGCCGACATCACGCAGGCTTCCATAGTGGAAATACTGGGGAAGGAACAACCCGACCTGATATTTCACCTGGCGGCCCAGACCAGCGTTTCCCGGTCCACCAAGGAGCCGTTCCTCGACTCCAATGTAAACGTGCTGGGCACCCTGCGTTTGCTGGAAGCCGCCCGCCGGAGCAGTGTGGAGAAAATTATATTTTCTTCAACCGGAGGCGCTCTCTACGGCGATCCCGAGACCATTCCCTGCCCGGACGATGCTCCGGTGGAGCCGATCTCCCCTTACGGGATGTCCAAGTACCTGGCGGAGCAGTACCTGCGTTACTACTACCGCCAGCACCGGCTGAACTACACCTGCCTCCGCTACGGCAACGTATACGGGCCTCGCCAGGACCCCAACGGAGAGGCCGGGGTAATTGCCATCTTTGCCGCCGCGATGCTTGAGGGTAAACAGCCCCAGATCTTCGGCGACGGAACCCAGATGCGGGACTTCGTTTCCGTGTTCGACGTCGTAGACGCTAATATTGCCGCCATAGACCGGGGCGACGGCGCCGAAATGAACATTGCCTCGGGCGATGCCACCAGCGTCAACCGGGTGTTCGAGATACTGAAGAGTGTGACCGGGTACCGGTGGAACGCTCTCCATGGGCCGGCCCGGCCCGGCGATGTTTACCGCATCAGCCTCGACTGCTCCCGCGCCGCAGCGGAACTGGGTTGGAAGCCCAGGACCGGCCTGGAAGCGGGTCTGGCCGAGACTGTGGAATTCTTCCGGGACCAAATACAATCGGCCGGGACCGGAAACCCCGTCCGTTAGGAGGCTTGGATACAGTGGATACAGACTACGATGCCATCGTCCTCGGGGCCGGAGCGGCGGGGCTCGCGGCCGGACTATACACCACCCGGGCGATGATGAAGACCCTGCTCATTGAGCAGTTGGGCCCAGGGGGTCAACTGCTCATTACCGACGAAATCGACAATTACCCAGGGTTTCCCGAAGGGGTGAAGGGCCAGGAACTGGCCATGATGATGGAGCAACAGACCACCCGGTTCGGCGCCGACATCGAATACACGGAAGTCCAGGGGTTGGACGACGTCGATAAACCCGTAAAGACGGTCCACACCGACGACCGCGACTACACCGCCAAGTCCCTGATAATCGCTACCGGCGGCTCCCACAACAAGCTGGGAGTGGCCGGGGAGGACGCCTATGCCGGACGGGGCGTATCCTACTGCGCCGTTTGCGACGGCAATTTCTTCCGCGGGCAGGATGTGGTGGTCGTGGGCGGGGGCGACGCCGCCATGGACGAAGGGCACTACCTGACTGGAATAGTCAACTCCGTGACTTACGTACATCGTCGTGATGAGCTCAGGGCCACCCGGGTCCTTCAGGAACGGGCCTTCAACAACGAAAAGGTGAAATTCCTGTGGAGCCACGTTGTGGAGGAGTTCACCGGCAACGAGGTGTTGGAGCACGCCAGGGTCAAGAACCTGAAGACTGAAGAGACCTACGACTACCCAGCCGCCGCCGCGTTTATTTACGTCGGCTTCCATCCCAACACGGAATACCTGAAGGGATTGTTGGAGATGGACGCCTTGGGCCACGTGTATACCGACATCCACATGCGAACGGGCATCTCCGGCGTATACGCCTGCGGCGACGCCCGGGCCGATTCCACCCGTCAGTTGGGCGCGGCGGTTGGCGACGGCATCACTGCGGCGCTGGCCGCCTACCACGACCTGAACGCCTAGTCGCCATCCGCGTTCCCTTCAGAGTCCTTCCCATCCGAAATCCGTGTACCTTCTCCTTGGGGGAAGGGGCCAGGAAGAGGAGGCGCAATCGCCATCCGCGGCAATCGCCAGCCCCGGCCATCGTAAGCCCCGGCAATCGTCAGCCCCGGGAATTGTCAGATGGAGCAAACGAAGGGCTACGACTACGACAGTTCCCGGGTCAGCAAGACCGCCCCGCCCATCAACGTTATACCCACGGCCACGTAACGAAACGCTCGCTCGTCCAGCCGGTTGACCACCATACTGGCTATCGCGAAACCTGCGATCAGCCCCGGTACCAGCAGACCCGCGTTGGCCAGGTCCGTCCGGTCCAGCAGTCCCGCGGCGGCGTATTGGGCAACGGCAGCCGTCGAGGAGGCGATGAACAGCAAGGCCAAAGACGCTCGCACCGTCTGGGTGGGCCACCGTTGAGTGATGGCGTACAGGCCGGCCAATGGCCCGCCAATGGTGATGGAGGATATCGCCAGGCAGGTGACGAATCCAAATAGCGGCCCGGACAAACGGTGATTGGCCAACGGGAGTTGAAGGCCGGTTAGACTGAATAGCCCCAAGGCGATCACCGCCCCCGCGATGACGAGCTTGAGGGTTCCGGCATCGGCGGCGTTCAGCGCGGCCACACCCAAGGGGGTCGCCGCCACTCCACCCAGCACCAGTCCGCCGCTTAACCTGAAATTGAGGTGACGCCAGGTCTGGGCCAGCACTATTACCAGCAGCGCGGCGATCAGTATGTTGACCACGACCACGACCGACTTCACATCCAGGAACAGCAACAGTACTGGTGTCGCCACCATTCCGAGGCCAAAGCTGACAGTACCCAGCGCCACGGCGCCGGCGGACACGATGAGCAGAGCGAATACCAGCTCGAGCCCGGTCAGCACGATTGCCGTGCCGCCGGAAGGAGTAGCAGGGAGACAGCCAAATCGGAGGCCTGCGGATTAAGCGTCGAACAGGTGGCGGGTCGCGGCATGCCGCAGGACCGTCCCCACGTCGATCACGGGTGGGCCGTCGCGGCGTACCTGAATCTCCAATTGCTGTTTGGGGTTCACCGTGAAGGCCCGCTCGCCGTCCAGAGCCACCGTGCAATTGCGGCGCTCCACCGCCACCTTTTCCCCTTCGGCCAGCCGCCGCCAGGATGATATGGCGACCGTGGGAACCATTCCCGGCGCTATGGGGGCCCGGATGTAGGTGTCGGTATCCTCCCGTTCGCCGCCGTCGCTGGGACCGGCGCCGTCTTTGAGGCTGTACTGCAGGCCGCCCTCGTCGGCCAACGAAACAGGCTGCAACCGGGCGCCGATGGACGACAGTCCCAGGGACGCCGGTTCGGCCCGGGTCAGGAACACTTCGTAGAGGGTGTTGATGTCCCATATGGCCCGGGTGGCCACAAACCGCTCTTTAGAGAGGGCGACGTCAACGAGGGCGATGTCCTCGGCCTGTCCGTCGATGTAAATCTCCAGCAGCTTGCTGCGTATAGCCGCATCCTCGATCGAAACGTCGCCGCGGGCGACCAGCGCCGCAGCGAGTCCGGCCATGGTGCCTTCGACGAGGACCGGGAAGACGTTGTTGGTGCCGGTGGAAATGGCGATCATCGGCATGGTGCGGCACCCTTTTACGACCGCGCGGTTGGTGCCGTCGCCGCCCAGGGTGATCACGCAATCAACACCCATTTCGCCCATGGCCGCCGCGGCCCGGACGGTATCGCCCTCGTTGTAGAGCGCCGACATCTGCAGCAGCCGCAGGTCCAGCGCCAGGTGAGGGTCGTCGGCGGCGCGTTGCACCAGATGGGAGCTGTCCGGCATGGCGATGATGTTTGTCACACCCACCGATTGCATTCCCAGCATCATCCGGCGGATGGTGTTGACCTTTTCCCAGTCCGGCACCACCCTGCCTTGGGCTACGAGCCGGCGAATGTCTTTGCTGGCCGCCGGATTGGCGATAATTCCCACAAGGGCCACAGAAACACTCCTTCCAAGGCAAATCCCGGTATAATGCGCCAGGCTAAGGCTTTTTGAGGTACGTGATGATGCTACCGCAGAAGCCAAGCCCGATTATAGCATCAGGAGTCCGTTGAACACCGGGGCTACGGACGGACCGTCGTCTGCAAACGCCAAGCCAAACGCCAAGCCAAACGCCAAGAAGGAGAACAGGATGAGCGCAGACCTGGCTTTCATGAACGCTATTGAACTTGGAGCCGCCATCCGGAGCGGGGAAGTTTCCTCGGTGGAGGCTACCGAAAACTTCTTCCAACGGATCGAACGGTTGGATCCGCAGCTCAACTCCTACTTGGCCCTGTGTCAAGACCAGGCCCTGGCCGACGCCAGAGCCGCCGACGAGGCAGTGCGCCGGGGCGACGCCACCGGCCAGCTCCACGGCATCCCCATATCCATCAAAGACCTGGAAATGACGAAGGGAGTTCCCACCACCCTGGGCTCGGCGCTCTTCCAGGGACGGGTGCCCGATGTCGACTCGATCGTGGTGGAACGGGTGAAGGCGGCGGGCGCGGTGGTGTTGGGAAAGACCAATACCCCCGAGTTCGGTCAGTCAGGGACAACCGAGAACAAGCTGGGTGAGCCTTGCCGCAACCCGTGGAACACGGAACGGACCTCCGGCGGCTCCTCCGGCGGGGCCGGGGCGGCGGTGGCGGCGGGCCTCTGTACCATAGCCACCGGAAGCGACGGCGGGGGTTCTGTGCGCATTCCTGCCAGCTTCAACGGCATTTTCGGCATCAAACCGTCCCAAGGCCGGGTGCCCCGTTACGGCGGATACGGCCGCCCGGCGGCCAACCACTTCTCCCAAGCGGGGCCAATGACCCGGACGGTGGCCGATAGCGCCTTGTTGCTGCAGGTGATGGCCGGGCCCGACTCCCGGGACGCGAACTCGATACGCCAGGCTCCTCCTGACTTCAGCGCCGGACTCAACGAGGGCGTCCGCGGCATGCGGATCGCTTGGAGCCCCGACTTCGGCTATGCCCCAGTGGACCCAGAGGTGGCCAGCGTCACGGCGGGCGCGGCCCGGCTCTTCGAAGAGTTGGGGGCCACCGTCGAGGATCCGTCCCTGGCGTTGGAAGACCCGTGGCCCGCGTTCTGGGACGTTTTCGGCACGGCCGCCTACGCCTCCTACGGGCACCTGTTGTCGGAACACCGGAACGATTTCACTTCCTATGGCCTTCGCTCCATCGACCACGGGGCCACGGTCACCGGCGCCGATCTTTCCCGGGCCTTGCTGCAGGTCGACCGGCTGGGACGCCAATTGGAGGACTTCTTCGATCAGTACGACCTGCTGCTCTCGCCGACGATGGCCGTGCCGGCGTTCCCCATCAACCAGCACCCAACCGCGATCGACGGGAGGCAGGTGGACGCTTTCTGGGGATACCTGCCCTTCACCTACCCCATCAACATGACCGGTCAAACGGCGTCCAGCGTCCCTTGCGGCTTCTCCCAGGACGGCATGCCAATCGGACTGCACATCATCGGTCCCCGTGGGTCTGAAGCCAGGGTGCTACAGGCATCGGCGGCTTTCGAGCAGATCAGGCCGTGGGCCGACCGGAGGCCGGCAGTAAGCTAGGGAGCATCTGAACAAGTCCCTTCCCCCCGATGGGGGAAGGTTAGGATGGGGGCGCCCAAGTCCCTTCCCCCCGATGGGGGAAGGTTAGGATGGGGGGTGCCCAAGTCCCTTCCCCCCGATGGGGGAAGGTTAGGATGGAGGGCGCCGGCTAGGATGGAGGGCGCCGGCTAGGCCGGTGGGTGGCCGGAGGCCGCCGCGATCTTCTCCCGCAGCAGGGGTAGTACCTCAGTGGAAACTCTCCGGCATTCCTCGACGTGAGGGAAGCCGGAGAGGATGAATTCACCGAAGCCCAGCTTCCAGTAGCCCAGCAGTACGTCGGCCGCCTGCTCGGGAGTACCGACCACGGCCGTTCCGCAGTTGACCCGGACCTCCGAAAGCCCATTCCACAGGTGGGGCGCCACCCAGTGACCGTCGGCCTGGCGGGCTTGCGCCTGCTGGCCCACCATCGGCGTTCCTTCGATGGCGGAGCGGCGCTGGGCCTTGACCGCCGGATTCGCGTGGGCGATGAGCTCGTCGGCGGCCGCCCTCGCCTCGGACTCGGTATCCCGCACCACCAAGTGGGTCCGCAACCCAAGGCTTGGGTTACGCCCGGCCTTTCGGCACGCCTCCCGGAGCGAGTCCATGCGGGCCCTTGTTTCGTCCAGGGGTTCGATCCAACTCAGGTGGACGTCGGCCTGGCGCCCGGACAAACCCATGGCCCTGGGTGATACTCCTCCGAGGTAGAAGCGAGGCGAGTTTTCGCCGGGCAGCGGCGTGCAGTAGGCGTCCCGGAGCTTGTAATGGTCTCCGGCGAACTCCACCGGGCCGGGCCGAGTCCACAAGAGCCGGCAAGCGGCGATGAACTCCTCTGCCCTTTCGTACCGGGTGGCGTGGTCGCTGGTCTCCCCCACCCGTTCGAAATCGTTCTGGATGCCTCCCGGCACGACGTTGATGTCGATGCGGCCGCCGGAAATATGGTGGAGGGCGGCTGCCATCTGGGCGAACAACCCCAAGGATATGAACCCCGGCCGCACCGCGATGAGGAACCGGATGCGTTTGGTCACGGCGGCCAACGCGGTGGCGGTGGTCCAGGTCTCGGCAAGCGGGGCGTCCTCGGCGAACAGGCCGTTGGCGAACCGGGTGGGGATCAGCAGGGAATAGAAGCCGCAGTCCTCGGCGGTTTCCACCACCTTCCTCAGGTAGTCGAAATCGGGTGGGCGCTCGGCCCGCAGGGTTCCCGCCCTTGAGCCGTCGCCATCGATGGGTATGAACCAACTGAATTTGAGTTGTTCCGAGTCTACCGGAGCGTCCAATGGGGCCTCCCGGGGCTTCATAACGCCCTAACGAACATCTGAACAAGTCCCTTCCCCCCGATGGGGGAAGGTTAGGATGCTTTCGCCTCAATGACCATAACTTGTTCAGAGGTTCCCTAACGTACTGTAGATTCTGCGTTGTTTTGCGCTTCTTCTTTGTTGTACCACATCACCATCACCACTCCGGCCGCGACCACGCTCATCATGTCGCCCGGGACCCACAACATCAGTCCGCCCATTTGCTGGTCGGTAATCAGGGAAACACCGAAGGGCTGGCTGACCTCCGCATAGGCCGAGTAAATCAGGTCATCGGAGAAGGTGATGGCCGCCCCCAGGATGGTGTTGGGCAGGACTATCAGTCCCAGGTAGAGTACCCGCAGCCCGTAATGCAGGCGGGAGTGGTGCGGCTTGGGGTCGATCACTATCCACCAGAACAGGAAGCCGGACCCGCTCATGGTCAGGTGCATCAGGGCGTGGACGACGTCATTCCGAAGGGCGAGGTTGAATGCGCCGGGGAACTGCCATAAATACAGGCTCCCCATGAAAAGGCCGGTGGTGACTATGGGGTTGGTCAACCAGAAGTACGCCCGCCGCACCCTGGTATGGCGGACCAACGGCTTCACGATCCTTTTGAGGGCCCAAGGCGGCAGTCCCCGCAACATCGGGGTCAGCGGGGCTCCCAACAATATCAGCAGCGGGGCCATCATTCGCAGCAGGAAGTGCTGGACCTGGTGGACCGACAGCATGTGATCGGCAATGGGGTCCAGCGGCGATTGGAGGGCGATGAATATCAGGACGAGGCCGGAGAAGAAGGACAGCTTCTGCCAGTTGTTCACCGGATGGCTCGGCCGGTCCCAATTGGCCAGCCCGTTCATGTAGATATAGGCGGCCGCCAAGAGCAGGATAGTCGGCAACGGGTTGGTGTTCCAGGCCGTCCACGGGTTCTGGCCCGAGTCTATGCCGCCGTGGGCCATCGCCGCAGGCGCCGCCAGCAGGAAGAGGACCGCGCCCAGCACGATGGCCGGAATCGCCCGCCCGCCGGCCGGTCTCCGGCCGGCCTCCGGAGCGAGAACCGGACGACCGGCTAATCTCCGGCTCATTCCCGGGCCGCCTGCCGCCGCCGGTCACGGCGGACGCTCCACCACAAATAGGCGACGCCGCCCACCAGAACGGCAAACACTCCAAAGAAGACCAGGCTGCCGCTGGTGTAGCGCTGGAGAGCGGGCACTTCCACGGTCGTTATCTCGCCACCGGCCTGGCCCAGGGGACTCTCAACGTCTACGCTTATGACCCATTCGCCTGTGGAGTCCAGGTTGAGGCGAACGTCATATTGCTCCGGCAACACCGGCGAGTTCAACGCGGTGGCCCACCCCTCGTAACCGTCTTTCGAGTGCCGGGTAATCAATACCACCCGCGCGTCGGGTACGGGCTCCCCGGTGGCGGCGTTGCGTACCAACACCGCAAGCTGGAGGAACCCGGCCGCCAGATTGGAGTTGACCAGAACCGCACGGATATCATACGGGCCCGAGTGGATTCGGACCTCGTCGGGGCTTTCCTGGCCCGAAGCGAGACCGGCAGCCCCCAGAGCCATCCATAGCAGAAAGGCGGCGGCGACGGTAACCGCGATGACCCGGCTAGCGGCGGGAAACGAGGGACAACGGTAGCGCATGCGCCAATTGTACCCTAAGAGCGGCGGCAGATACGCGGCCTATGCTCTGGCATCGCGAGGGCAGCCCATCAGCCGCGCCGCCGCCGGGGCGTCGCGCCTTACGGCTGGAACGTCTTCTTCCAGACGCCGGGGGAGCCGGCGGCGTGGGTCATAATATCCCGCATTCGGTCGTTGTCGGGGTTGATGTCCCGTTGACGCAACCACTCGGCGGTTTCCGACACGAGCTCGTCCGCCAGTTCGTAAACGGTGGCGTACACCGGCTCGCCGCGCACGGCCCTCCAGCGCCGCCCGCGGATGCAGCCCGGCACTTTCTCGTAGTTGGGGACGTAAACGCCGTTGTACCACTCGTTCCACTCGCTATCTTGCTCGGCGGGGACGTTCATCCGGCCGATCTGTAGCGCCGGGGCCATTCCGCTGCCGGCGATCTCGTCGTTGAGCTCGCCAGGGTGAATCATCTCGTAGACGTTGTTGATGAAGTTGGTCCCAATGAGGCTGGGGCTGACCCGGCTGCCCCATTCGGTCCTGGGGCGGCTCGTGAAGGCATCGGACTCGACAACCGCAGGGCTCTCCAGTTCATAGACCGCCATGTGCTTGGGACCACTCTTCGTCGCCTCGTACCGCGCCGTGCTCAACACGCCGGGGACGGACAGGAGTTCGGCCATATGCTCCTCGTTATACCAACGATTGAAGTCGTCCTCTTTGTCGGCTGGAATGTCGGCCCATACGATCATCAGGCCGGCGCCTTTTTGGTTCGCCATTGGTCTTCCTCCTGTTAACCTGGTTGTCTCGGTATTTTTCGTGGCAATATGATAACCAAAGGGACCCGCATTGGCTATTGGCTACCAGATTACGCGGGCGGCCTCCAGGGCTTGGACCTCGGACTGGGACCGGCCCAGGATACCGTGGAACACCTCGAGATTGTTCTCTCCCAAGTCGGGGGTCCAACGGTCGATGGCCGCAGGGGTGGACGAAAACCGCCAGGGCGGCGCGACCGCTCGTTGGCTCCCTTTTTCCTCGTGAAAGACAGTTGGAAAGACGCCCCGCTCCAGCAGGTGTTCGTCCAACATCAGGTCGTTGGGAGCCAGGGACGGAAAGGCGGCAACGCCATGGGCCTGCAGGCGTTCGGCTACCTCCCAGGGGGGCCGTGAAACGGTCCATTCCTCCAACAACCGGTCCAGTTCGTCGTGGTGGAGCCAACGCCGGTAGCCGTCCCCGAAACGGTCTCCCGCCGCCCAATCGGGGCGGTCCAGCGCCTTCACCAGGCCCTCCCACTCCTCGTCGGTGGCCACCGACAGGCTGACCCAGGCGTCGTCGCCGAGGCAGCGGTACACCCCTTGAGGCGCCGCGGCGTCGTCACGGTTGCCTTGGCGGTGGGCCTCCCGGCCGTTCATTGCGTATTCCAACAGGGCCGGACCGATGAAAGAGGCTCCCATATCCCGGACCGAGACGTCGACGTGCTGGCCCAGATTGGTGTTCCGCTTGGCGCACAGGGCGGCGGCCGCGGCGAAGGCGGCCAGCATGCCGCCGGTGTGATCCATGGCGTGACGCAACTCCACCGGCGGGCCGTCGGCGTAGCCGGTGAGGTGCCCCAGCCCGCCCAGCGCCGCAAACATCGGGGCGTAGCCGGCATAGTCCCGTTCGGGGCCCGTCTGCCCGTTGGAGGATAGCGAGACCAGTATGATATCTGGCCGGACCTCCCGCATGGCCTCGTATCCCAAGCCCAGGCGGGTCAGCACGCCGGGACGGAAGTTCTCCAGGGCCAGGTCGGACACCCCCACCAATTCCAGGGCCAGTTCCACGGCCCGGGTTTCCTTGAGGTTCAGGCAGACCGACAGCTTGTTGGCGTTGATCTGCTCGAAGCTGGAGGGAGGCTTGCCGTACATGGTATGGGGCCGTCGGGTGATGTCGAGGCGCGCCGAGCTTTCGATCTTGATAACCTGCGCCCCAAGTTCGGCCAACATGAGGCCCGCAAACGGCCCTGCGGCGTGGACCGAGAAGTCGGCGACGCGGACCCCGGCCAGCGGCCCGCCCGGTCCCTGCCCTGTTTGGGTCACCATCGCTTCCACTCCACTAGATCACCCCGGCGCGGGCCAAGGCCACGATGTCTTCCTGGGAGTAACCCAGAGACCGCAGCACCGGCGAGTTGTGTTCTCCCAGAAGAGGGGCCCGGCCCAATCGCGGCGGCGTCTCCGTCATCCGCCACGGCAGGCCGGGGTAGTCGTAGCGGCCCGCCTTTGGGTGGTCCACCGGGATGAAGTAATCGCGGTCGCGTTGCTGCGGGCTTTCGAACACCTCTCTCGGGGTGTAGTAGGGGGCGAAAGGCACCCCCTCACGCTGGCCCTTCTGGTACAGCCATTCTTTGTCGTGGCCGCTGGTCCAGGCACGCAAGTTCCGGTTGACCATTGCGCCGTGGGTTGCCGGGTCTTGGAACATCTCGGCGGAAGTCCACTCCGGCGACCCTGTGAACCGGTCCAGGCTCTCCCATTGCTTCGGTTCCAGGGTCAGCAGCTCGACGTAACCGTCCCGCGCCGGCATCACGCCGCCGATGCGGAAGTACCGGGAGAAACGGGTCTCGACGAACCCCTCGGCCTCCAACCGTTGCACCGGAAGATAGCCGATTGCCAGTTGGGCTTCCTGCAAGGAACAATCGACGAACTGCCCCCCCGCTCCACTCAACCGGGCGAACACCGCGGCCGTCACCGCGACGGCGGCGGTAACGCCACCCTGGTACGAGGCCATGAAGCTCCCGGCGGTAATTGGCGCCCGGTCGGGAAAATGGTCCAAGGCCAGCCCGTTGGGCAGCAGGTTGCCCTCCCCGCCGGCGTGGAACACGTTGACGTCGTAGGCGTTGAAACCGGAGTGGGGCCCAGAGCTGCCGAAGGGAGTGATGGCTGCGACGATCAGTTCGGAGTTTGGCGAGGGGATTGATTCCGTGGAAATTGACTCCGTGGAGATTGACTCCGTGGAGAGGCCCAATCGATGGGCCGGATCGGGCGGCAGGTCATGGAGCACTACGTCCGCCTCTTGGGACAACTTTGAAAAGACCTGCCGCCCCTCCGGGTCTTCCAGGTCCAGCGTTATGCCGCGTTTGCCGGTGTTCACGTACAGGTAAAGACCGCTGCGTTCCGGATGGGGAACGTCTTGGGGAAAGGGCCCACGGCGGCGGGAAGGGTCTCCGGTGCGCGGCGGTTCTATTTTCAGCACGTCGGCCCCCAGGGACGCCAGCAGCTTGCCGCAAAACGGGGCGGCCACCATGCCGGCAACCTCCAACACCCGCAGGCCAGCGAGAGCGGTAGGGGGGCGAGAAGAAGTCGTCACCACGGCTTTTATCCGGCAACCCTAGTCGGCGGTAACCGATTCGGTGACCGGCCGCAGTAACGCGTCTATGGGAAGCCGGACTTCGCCGTCTTGTTCCAGGCGGGCCTTGAAGAACAGGATTTCCACGTATTCGATTTCTCCCGTATCGGGATTCATTCTGGCTATGACCGAATCGCCGATTTCCTCCGTTTCCTGGCCCCGGTACGACTGGCATTTGGACAATGTCAGAATGTCGGCGTCGCCGTAATACTCTATTGTCAGTTCGGCTCCCATGTTATTTCACCTCGTGGATGCCCCCTGGATATATGTGCGGTGATCAGCCAGTTTCGTCCGCCGGGGTCTCGAACAACGATGGCCGTCATATATTTGCCTATATCATCGTACCACCGGACGAATACCGTTGTTTCGTGTGGAACGCTTCTGAAAAGAACCCGGTCGGGAGCGAAGAGAGCTTCGGCGATCCGACTCCGATGTTCGGACACCAGGCTTGAGTGGGCTTTCTCAATGTGCGTGTACCGCTCATCCGTAAGCTCAACAGCGCTGTTGAGGTAAGGGCACGGGAAATAGTCGGGCATCCGGGAGCAGCCCCGCCCCTACTCCGGCAGGATGGGAGGAACCCCTTCGACTTGAGGCGCGCGCCGCAGGCTCACGTCCCGGCCGTCGGTGAACCAGGGCAGGCGGGGGTCCCGGGAGGGGAGCATGACGGTTGCCTGGCCGGGGGCCGTCACCTCGCCCCGCTGGTTCTCAGCCCAAATCTCAACGTCGACCAGCGGTGTGCCTTCGTGGACCCGCTTGCCCACCACACGGCCCTTGCACCACTGGGTGTCCCCGTATACATTGAAACGGCGGCATTCGACGCGCAGCCGCTTGAGGAAGGCGTCGTCGCCCATCCAGTTGGTGAGCAACGTGCCCATCCAGGACACTCGTTGGGGGCCGTAATCGTACGCCCCGGGCACACCCACCGCCTCGGCCACCGAGTCCCGCAGATGGCCGATGCCGGTGTATTCCAGCCCGCCCCCGGACTCGGGGTTGCGAAAGAAATGGTCGGGATGGCGCAGCGCCTCCCGCAACAACACCCCGTGGGCGCTGGAGCGGCCGGTGCCCACCAGGAACGCGCTCACGTCCTGGAGGGATAGCGGTCCCCTGACGATGGGCTCCAGCTCGTCGCCGACGTTGGTGTCCTCGTAGTACCTCGCGGCGCCGCCCCTGGCTCTCTCGTTGAGCACCTGCTGGTCGATGGCTTCCAGTTCGTCGGGGGTGTACTCGTGGCGTTTGGGCACGTCGGCGTACTTGCCACGCTCCCGGGATGCCCGCCGCTGATGCCTGGTACACCAGCCGACGACCCGGGCCACCAGTTCGTCCCGCTGGTTGGTGTAGATGGTCTCCACGTATTGAATTACGAGGGTGGCCGAGTATTGGCTCTGCTTTTCCTGGACGTCCAGCACCCGTTCCACGCAATTGACGGCGTCGCCGGGGCGCAGGTGTCGGAAGAATTCCCAGTCGTTGCCGGCGAAGAAACCGTGGACTCCTGGGAGTCCCCAGCGGGTGCGCCCCGACCAGTGGCGCATGTATGGGGCGCAGGGATGGCCGATGATGGAGCCATACTTGGCGTAGGCGGAGTACTCTTGGTCCCGAAAAATGGGGTTGGTGTCGCCGATGCCGTTGACGAAGTTGAGCAGCGCGCCCAAGGAAGCGTCCCGCACGAAGTTCTCGGTGCGCAACCGGCTCCCGATCATCGCCTTGGCCCGGGCGATGGCGTCGGCGGAGATGCCTTCCACCTCGGGCAGCGTCTCCGTTACCCGCCGTTGCTCGTCTTGGCGTGTCATGTTCACCTCTTTGCCGTGGCCCCCTTCGGTCACCGCCGCGTTGCCTGAGGCCTGCCCCGCCGGGGGTTACCAGACGACCTGTTCTTCCTCCAGCCTCCGGACTTCCGCCTCGGGTATCCCCAGCAATGAGCCCAGGACCTGGGAGTTGTGCTCTCCCAACAGGGGTGCGTGGCGGCGTATGGCCGGCGGGTCGCCGCTGAGTTTCCACATCAGGTTGAAGATGGGTTCCGACCCGAGGGACGGATGGTCGATGTCCGAGTATAAACCCCGTTCCCGGAAATGGGTATCGAAGAGGCGTTCCTCGGCTCCCATCACCGGGAAGGCGGCCACACCGTGGCTTTGCAACGATTCCGTGACCTCTTCCGCTGTCCTTGTTCGGGTCCAGTCGGCGATGTTCCGTTCCAACTCACGGCGGTTTTGCAACCGGGCGTAACGGCTGGCGAATACCAACTCTCCGCACCACGGCGGGTCGCCCATGGCGGACTTCAGGCCCTCCCACTCCTCGTCGGTCCGCACTGCGATGGAGACCCAGCGGTCGTCACCCTGGCAGGGGAAATTGCCGTAGGGCGCCATCGTGGGGTCGTAATTGCCCCGGGGCGCCATCGCCCTGCCGGTGAATTCGTATTCCATCAACCCCGCGCCCATTGTCGCGACGGTGGCCCGGAGCATCGACACGTCGATGAATTGACCGGCGCCGGTGCGCTTCCGCCGGTAGAGCGCCGCCGCGATGGCCGTCACGGCGTGAAGCGCACCGCAAATGTCGGCGTAGGCGTGCTTCAGCCCCAACGGGCGCTCCCCCTCGTACCCCAAGGCGCTGTCCAGTCCCGCAAGGGCGCCCACCGATGGGGCGTAGGCTCGGAGGTCGCGCAGCGGGCCGGTCTGCCCGTTGGATGATATAGACGCCATGACCAGTCCCGGATTGCCGGCGCTCAAAGCGGCGTAGCCCAAACCCAGGCGTTCCATGACACCGGGAGAGAAGTTCTCTATGACGACGTCGCACCGGGCGGCCAGCCGTTTGGCCAGGTCGACGGCCTCCGGCTTGGTGGTGTTCAGGGTTACGCTCAGCTTGCCCCGGTTCACGTTGTGAAACATGGGGTTTTGTTCGGGGTCGGGGACGTCTCCGATGATCGGGCGGCCCAGTCGCATGTAGTCCAGGCGCTGCCGGGTCTCCACCTTGATTACCTCGGCGCCCATGTCGGCCAGCGCCATTCCCGGAATGGCGCCCGCCAACACCCAGCCGAAGTCCAAGACGCGATACCCGGCCAAGGGTCCGCCGGCGGTGCTGTCCGAGTGTTGCAGGCTCATATTTTGGTTTCGACTTGCCGTGGTTTCAACTGAGCGGCCCGGTCGTTACGGGTCGAAACTGAAGGGAGGATATTCGTCCCGCAGCAGCATGGAGTACGCGCTCACCCGATAACTCCACCGGTTCAAGCCCATGTTGAAGTCGAACAGGGACCGGGGGTAGTTACCGGATATCAACAAGACCACCAGCCCGACCAGGACCAGCAACCCAAGCACCTCCCCCAGGATGCTGCTGATGAAAAAGTGAGGTATGGCCAACAGCCACCGGAAAAGGCCCGTCAACCGCGAGGACCGCTCAGGGTACTCGATTTCCAGTTCAGCCGGGTAGTCCGCGGGCCCAAGGGAAAACGGCGGATACTGGTCGGTAGCGCCCATGGAATAAGAGTAGAAACCCACGCGCCAACCCCACCGTAACAAACCCGAGTGGTAGTTCCACAGTTCCCGGGGATAGCGGCCGGCAATTATGATGATCAACCAGGTCAACGGCACGGTGACCAATGTGGGCCAATTGACGACACACAAGACGATGATGTTGGGCAAGGCCAGCACCCATTTGATCAACCAGAGAAAGCGGTTCAATCTCTCCGGGTAATCTCCGATCAACGAAACCGGGTAAGAGCTGGAGAGGGCCATAACTTACCTCCTCAGATGGGTTGGACTCACGAAGGCGCGCTGGGCACTCAGATTACCCCTGTTTGGTACAGCTTCACCAGTTGTTCACCGGTAAAGCCCAGGCTTCCGCAATAGACTTCCTGGTTGTGTTCGCCCAACACGGGAGCCGGGACTGATTTTGTTTCCGGTCCTCCGGGCAGCACATAGGGCGTTCCGGGAACCGAGTAACGGCCGGTGTCGTCGCGCTCCAACTCCATGAAATGGCTGGCCAGGCTCGGGTCGTGGCGCACTTCGTCGAACCCTCGCACCGGCGCCAGCGGCACCCGGTGTTCCAGGGCCATTTCCAAGAGCTCGGCCTTGGTGTAATGCAACAGCCACTCCTCGACGTAGCCATCCACTTCGTCGGCGTGCTCGTTGTTCATCACAGTGCGGTTGCGGAACCTCTGGTCCTGAGACCATTCGGGGTTTCCCATCAACCCCAGGAGGGTGCGCCACTGACGGCCTTCGGGAGCGCCGACGAAGATGTAGCCGTCTTTGCAACGCAGAATGCAGTTGGGGTAAGGAAAGTCCATAGCGTGGTGGCCCGTCCGGCGGGTCACCCGCCACTGGTAGACCGCCATCAGCGCTTCCGGCCCGTTATAGATACCCGCCATGGACTCAATTTCGGCGATGTCGACGTGCTGTCCCGGTCCCCCCGATGCACCTCTCTCAGGCGGGGCGTTAAAGGGAGTGCGGGCCAATAACGCCATGATGATGGACGACGCCGCGGCCGCCCCGGCGAAATAGCCCGCCTGGGGCGTGCCGAAGGTCAACGGTTCGCGGCCGGGGCTGCCCAGCCCTTCACAAATCCCGCCGCCGGCGGCCAGGTTGATGTCGTATGCCTTGTAGTTGCGGTAAGGACCCGTGAGGCCGAACGGAGTTATGGACGCCATCACCAATCCGGGATTGCGGGCCTGGAAGTTGGCGTAATTCACGCCCAGGCGGTCCATTTCCACGGGATGCAGGTTGTGGACCAGAACGTCGGACTGGCTTACCAATCCCGCCAGGATGTCCTTTCCGGTGGGGGTGTCCAGGTTGAGGGTTGTTCCCTTCTTGTTGGAGTTCAGGTAGAGGAACAACCCGCTGCGTTCGGAATGGGGGTCGTCCTTGGGGTAGGGGCCGTACTCCCGGGCGGGGTCCCCGACGCCCGCCCGCTCCACCTTGACCACCTCGGCCCCGAGGTCGGCCAGCAACTTGCCGCAGTAGGGAGCGGAGACCCACTCCCCCAATTCCACGACTCGCAGGCCGTCCAGCATCGAATAGGTCATCGGAGGCTCCGGAGGTCTTAGGGGTCCAGGAGGCCCGCCCTCAGGGACTGAAACACCGCGCCGGGCACGCCGTGGCGGCGAAGGTACTCTTCGGGGCCGCCGTAGGTACAATGCACGGTGGTCAAGACCCGCTCCATGGCCAAGGGCTGGGCGCGCAGGGTTTCGGCGTTGAAATCGGACTGGGGTTGCATGCGGGTTATCCGCCCCGCGATGTCAACCACGACCTCGTTGGTTAGCAGGTAGTCGGCCATCACAATCTCCCGGTCCACGCCCAGGACGCCCAGCACCATGGCCGCGATGATGCCGGTGCGGTCTTTTCCGGCGCTGCAATGAAAGACCGCCGCCCTCCCCTTGTTGCCGGCGATGGTCGTGACGGCTTCGGCAATCAGCCCGCCGGAGTTATCGATGATCCACTGGTAGGTGACCGCCAGCCGCTCGGCCACGTCGGCCCCTCCGATAGGCGGGATTTCACCCCTTTTCTCCAGGAGCGGGAAATGGTGATAGTCGGGGCCGCTGTCCGCCAGAATTCCGGCCCCGTCACGGCGCACTTCGTCGTGGTTGCGCAGGTCGACAATGGTCTGGATCCCCAACTCGCCCACGGCGCGGGCCACGTCCTCCTCCGTCAATTCGTTGAGGGCGTCGCTCCGGTAGAGCTTGCTCCAACTGACAGTGCGGCCGTCTCCGGTGGGGTAACCTCCCAGGTCCCTGAAGTTCACGCAACCCTGAAAGGGCACGAAACGGCGGGGCGCTAAACGGGATGCTTGCTCGGTCATATTCGAAGAGGTCCATTCTCCGTTCGTTCGGTCAGATTGCCGCCGCGGGATCTCAGGCCCCGGCCACGCCCATCTCCCGGGCCATGGCCAGCATTGCCCGGGCGGTCTCTTCGTGGGCGATGTCCACCATGTCGCCGTCGTAGGTTACCGCCGCTCCCCCTTGGTCCCGGCGTTCCTCCATGGCCTGAATCAACCCCCGCCATTGTTCGACCTCTTGGGGCGTGGGGGTAAACACTTCGTTGACCACCGGAACGTGGGAGGGATGGATGAGGTGCATGCCGGTATAGCCCAGTTGCTTCGCTTGCCGCGCCGCTTGACGCAAGCCCTCCAAATCGTGGATGTCCATCCATCCGCCGCTCATGGGGTATTGAATTCCGGCGGCCCGCACGTCCACCAACACCTTGGACCGGAGGAACAGGGTTTCCATTCCTTCGGGGGTCCATTGGAATCCAATGGAGCGGGAGGTGTCCCCGCCCTTGCCGCCGCTGGCCCCCATGTGGGCGACCCGCGGAGACGCGATGGCGATTTCGTAGGCCTGCCGTACGCCTTGGGCCGTTTCCAGGGCCGGGTCTATGAATATCCGGCCGGGTTCAACCCCCGCCCGGCGCTCGAAATGCCGGAGCAGGGTGTCCACTTCGACCACGTCGTCGGGACTCTGGACCTTGGGCAGCATGACGCAGTAGAGATGGGGGCCGGTAATCGCCTCCAGGTCTTCGCCGGTCAAGCCCGTCTCCAGACGGTTTACCCTGACCACCAGAGTCTGGCCCGCCTCTCCCAACTCGGTCAACATCTTGCTGACCAATCCGCGGGCCTCCGCCTTGTGTTCCGGCGGGACCGAGTCTTCCAAGTCCAGGATCAGGGCGTCGGCCCCGTACCGGGGAGCCTTCCGCATCCAGTCTTCTTTGTTGCCCGGAACGAACATCTCGGTTCGGATCGGCTTGGCTTGGAATGGCACTCCGGGACCTCCTAGATAACGCCTTGGTCGGCGAGGTCGGCCAGGGCGGCTTTCCCCAGCCCCAGGACCTGTCCGAAAATCTCCTCATTGTGCATCCCCAGAGTCGGCGCGCCGGGCAATTCGGGCAACTCACCGCCGGAGAACCGTACCGGGAACCCTGAGACCACGCCTTTCACCGGCTCGATCAGCCCGGCGTGGCGCATTGGCATAAGGCTGCCCCGTTCCCAAAAGTGCTGGTCGTTCATCACCTGTTCGGCCGTCCGCACCGGGGCGCAGGGGACGTCGTGCTCCTCCAGGCGTTCCAGTGCTTCCGCCAGGCTGAGCCGGCCGATCAGGCTCTGCACTTCCTGCCGGGCGCTCTCCACGTTCACCGTGCGTGAAACGTAGGTGGCGAAACGCGGGTCGTCCAGAAGGGCCGGAGCGTCCATCGCCTGGGCGAACCGGCGCCACTGATCGTCGCTGGTCATGGTGATGGACACGTCGCCGTCGGCGGCCGAATAGAGCCCGGTGGGCCCGCTCCGGCTGATGTTGCCGGTGCGCAGGGGCAGGCCGTCTTCGATGGTCTCTTCCAGGTTCTCCATGAACATCAAGGAGACCAGGGTGTCCATCATCGAAACGTCCAGGTACTGGCCTTGGCCGGTGCGGTCCTTTTCCCGCAGCGCCGCCAGGATCGAGTAGCAGGCGAACATCGGCGTCACCAAATCGCCGATGTAGAACCCCACCTTGATGGGCGGGCCGCCGGCGTCGCCGTTGATGTCCATCAGGCCGCTCATGCCCTGTATCTGCGGGTCGTGGGCCGGTTTGGCGGCGTAGGGCCCGGTCTGACCGTAGCCGGAAATGGAGGCGTAAACGATTCCCGGGTTGACCCTGGCCACCTCTTCGTAGCCCAGTCCCAAACGCCGCAAAGAGCCCGGAGCCAGGTTTTCCAAAACGACGTCGCTTTCCTCGGCCAATCTCAGGAACAGCTCCCTGCCGGTGGGATTCTTCAGGTCGAGGGTAACGCTCTTGACCCCTTGGGTGCGCTTGAGGAACCTGGTGGAAATGTCGTCCCCGGACGTTGGTTGAGCGTGGGTCCCCTCCGGGCCGGCGAAAGGGCCGTTGCCCCGCACGGGGTCCCCCCTTCCGGGAATCTCTACCTTGATGACTTCGGCGCCCAACCGGGCCAGGTTCATGGCGGCGAAGGGCCCGGCAAGGTATACCGTGACTGTCAATACACGGACACCTTTCAATGGCTCCATGACGGGTGGCTCCATGACGGGCCTCCGTAGCGCGGCGGGAATCGGCCTGTTCCGGTCTTTCCCCGGGGTTTTTTTTAGAGCCTGGACTGGAACACGTCCGTTCCGACGGTCATTCTCTCACAGAAACAACGCGCTATGGTACAATTCCAGCAGTTGCCTACCGGCTCGAAAAACCCTATATGAGGTGGAAACTGAATGGCTTCTAATGTTGTATTGTCCAACACCGACTTCAAGGTTGTCGGAACACGGCCCATCCGGCACGACGGTACCGACAAGGTTACCGGCCGAGCCAAGTACGGGGCGGACTTCCAGGCATCGGCCATGCTGCAGGCCAAAGTGCTGCGGAGTCCTCACGCCCACGCCCGCATCAAGTCCATTGACACTAGCAAGGCGGAGGCCCTGACCGGTGTGAGGGCTGTGGTCACCGCCGCTGACATGCCGGTGGACAACGCTGCCAGCCGCAAGGTATTGGCCAAGGACAAAGCGCTGTACAAGGGTCACCCCGTGGCTGCCGTCGCCGCCGTCAACGCGCACATCGCGGAAAACGCCCTGGCGCTGATCAAGGTGGAATACGAGGTGCTGGAGGCGTTAACGGAAGTACGCGACGCCATGCGGGAAAACGCTCCGCTGATCCAGGAAGACCAGACCACCGAGGATTTGGGGGAACAGACCGGCAAGCACAGCAACGTCGCCACCCACTTCCGGTACGAGCAGGGCGACCTGGAGAAGGGATTTGCCGCTGCCGACGTCATCGTGGAACGAGAATTCACGACGGCGACCGTACACCAAGGCTACATCGAGCCGCAGAATGGCGCGGCCTTCTGGAGCTCCGACGGCCAGGTGACCGTTTGGACCAGCACCCAGGGCGCCTTCGCCGTCAGGGACTCCATGGCCGGCGTTCTCGACCTGCCTGTCTCGATGATCAGGGTCATCCCCATGGAAATCGGCGGCGGGTTCGGAGGCAAGATTCCTATTTACCTGGAGCCGCTGGCCGCCCTTCTATCCAAGAAGACCGGGATGACCGTCAAGGGCGCCATGAGCCGGACCGAGGTATTCGAGGGCACCGGACCCACCTCAGGTTCTTACATGAAGGTGAAGATGGGGGCCGACAACTCCGGCAAGCTCGTCGCCGCCGACGCCTACCTGGCCTTCGACGCCGGCGCTTTTCCGGGCTCGCCGGTGACCGCCGGCGCACAGTGCATGTTCTCCTGCTACGACGTCGAAAACGCCCGGGTAAACGGCTACGACGTCGTGGTCAACAAACCGGCGGTGGCGGCCTACCGCGCCCCCGGCGCGCCGATTGCGGCCTTCGCTTGTGAGTCCATCGTCGACGAATTGGCGGAGAAGTTGGGTATCGACCCTCTGGAATTCCGCATGCGCAACGCTTCCAAGGAGGGCAGCCGCCGGGTTGACGGTCCGGTGCTCCCCAAGATTGGCAATCTGGAAACCCTGGAAGCGGCCCGTGACTCGGAGCACATGAAGTCTGAACTCACCGGACCCAACCAGGGCCGCGGCATCGCTTCCGGGTTCTGGTTCAACATCGGCCTCCAGTCCAGCGTCGCCATCAGCGTCAACGCCGACGGCACCATCAATCTGGTGGAGGGCTCGACCGACATCGGTGGCACCAGGGCATCCATCGCCATGCAGGCGGCGGAAGTGCTGGGAATTCCGGCGGAGGACGTGCGCCCGACCGTCGGCGATACCGAGTCCGTGGGTTACACATTCCTGACCGGCGGCAGCCGGACCACCTTCGCCACCGGCTGGGCCGCTTACGACTGCGCCCAAGACGTCAAGCGGCAGATGATCGACCGGGCTGCCGAGATCTGGGACGTTCCGGCCGACGACGTGGAGTTGACCGACGGCGTCTTCAGGCACAAGTCGGACACGGACCTCCAGCTTCCCTTTAAAGACTTGGCCCGGCAACTCAACGGCGCCGGCGGCCCGATTTCCAGCCAGGTCAGCGTAGACCCGCGGGGGGCCGGCCCGGCCTTCGCCACTCACATCGTGGACGTCGAGGTCGACCCCGATACGGGGAAGGTAACCGTCTTGAACTATACCGCCGTCCAGGACGTCGGGAAGGCCATCCATCCCAGCTACGTGGAAGGACAGATCCAGGGCGGGGTCGTACAGGGAATCGGCTGGGCCCTCAACGAGGAGTACCGGTTCGGCAACAGCGGGCAGATGGAAAACTCCAGCTTCCTGGACTACCGGATGCCGACCAGCCTCGACCTCCCAATGATCAGCACGGTTATCGTGGAAGTGGCGAACCCGGGCCACCCCTACGGCGTCAGGGGCGTGGGCGAGGTGCCCATAGTTCCTCCAATGGCCGCAATGGCCAACGCCATCCACGACGCGATTGGCATCAGAATGGAGCAGCTCCCAATGTCGCCTGACGCTATTCTGGAAGCCCTCTGGGCCAGGGACGGAGCGCCGGCCGGGCTATAGCCGCCGTTTTATCCGAGACACCGGGCCCCGAGACACCGGGCCCCGAAACCCCGGGCCCCGAAACCCCGGGAAAAAGGCCAGGTCTTCAAAGGCCTGGCCTTATTCTTTCCAACGATCCGGCCAACGATCTGGCCGACCAACGATCCAGCCAACAAACCGGGACCGGCGATGGCAGCCAGTACCTTTAAGATTCGAGGAGGAATGCTATGACGAGGGTCCCCTACGCCAACCGAGAAAGCATGGACGCCGCCGGACAGGCGATTTGGGATGAGATCGAGACCAGCAGGGGCGGGGTGGCCAGGAACTACGCCGCTCTCTTGAACAACCCCCAAGCCGCCGGCAGCATGGCCCATCTCGGCGGATATGCCCGGTACGAAACGCCCTTGGACCACCGGGTCAAGGCCCTGGCGATCCTGACCGCCGCCAGAGAAGCCCACGGGCACTACGTCTGGACGGTAAACCAGCCTGCCGCACGGGCGGCCGGACTATCCGAAGAGATAATCAGTGCGATCCGGGAATATCGGGCGCCCGCCGGGTTCGACGCCGCCGACGCCGCCGTAGTCCAGTTCGTCTTGGAACTGCTGCGCCAGCACCGGGTCTCCGACAAGACCTTCGCCGCAATGCGACAGGTGTTGGGCGACTCGGGTGTCGTTGACTTACTGGTGGTTACCGGCTATTACCACACCCTGGCCCACTGCCTGCAGGCCCTGGAAGTAGACTTGCCCGAAGGGACCAGCACCGACCTGACTTACTAGAGAACATCAACAAGTCCCTTCCCCCCGCTGGGGGAAGGTTAGGATGGGATATCTTGGCGGGTATATCCGGGCGGGCTGGAACGGCGGCGCCTGCGGAGAAAGGCCAAGGCACAATAGGAGCGACCGGTCTGCCGAAGCAGGGGGGCCGCTGAAGGAGCGGCCCGCGCCCGGTCGCTGAGGCCACGATTCTACCGCCGTGACCTTCGCTGGGTCAATCAGGCCCCAGAAAGGCGCAGGAAGGCCCGAGGGGTTTCGTCTACCGGCCGGCGGCCACTTTGAGGACCGAGGTCATGGTTTCCACCTGGATCCTGGCCAGGTGACTCCTCGCGTGGTCGACGATCTCGTTCCATTCGGGGGCCGCGTAGAACGCGGCTTCTTTGCTCGTGACCTCTTCAGCGTCGGCAAAGGAGCGGATCCAGATGAACAGGTTCGCATCTTCGTTGACCCATGCGGCGTCCACGGTGATCCCGTACTGGGCCTGGATTCCCACCAATTTGTCGTTGAAGAGGTCGACCCATTGGTCCATCATGCCACGGTTCACGGTATAAGTACGAAGTTGATAAATCATGGAGTTCTCCTCAGGTTAAGATAGGAATCGCGGTTAAGACCGGTTGTCGCTGAGATAAGGCCCGCGGCGGCCTCACCCGGCCGCCACACAGGTAATGGTCCGCATTACGCCGGCTACCCCCTGCACCTTCCCGGTGACCAGGTCAGCGACCGTGACCATGTCTTCGGCTTCGACCAGCGCGATGACGTCCACCGTACCAGTAACGATTTCCGCCGAGGTTACCCCTTCCAAACCCCGGAGCGCTACGACTACCTCGCGGGACCGGCCGACCTGGGTCTCGATCAGAATATAGGCTTTGGCTGCCACGTCTGTCACCTCCAATCGCCCCGATGGTCCGGTTGCCGGCTCCGTACTCGCCCCGTACCGGAGGGCCCGTACCGGACTAACTCGTGCCAGTGGGACCTAGCCCGGTATTCCCGCAGTGCTGGTGATCTCCACCAAGTTGTCCGGCGAACCGAAGTTTACGATCACGGTCGTCCGGGCCGGCCGGTCGGCGGAAAAAAACTCCGCGTAGACTTCGTTGAACCCTGGCAGATCTTCTCGGTTCGTCACGTAACAGGTGTTGGTGAGGACCTGGTCCAATGAAGAGCCCGACGCCTCGAGGATCGCCGAGATGCGTTGGAGGGCGTGCCTGGTCTGCTCTTTGATCCCCTCACTCACATGGTCCGACGTCGGATGACGTCCGGTGCATCCCTGGACGAATACCAGGTTGCCGAATCGGGTTGCTTGGGATAGCGGGGCCGCCCCCGTGGTCACCTGGTCCGTGGCGATGATTTCCTTTTGCGGCATTTCGTCCGGCCCTCCTGTCATTCAAAAAATGAGGTCTGTCTGGGGAGTGTCGTCGGCGTCGTTCTCTGTCAATCACGGCAAGGGAGAAGACTGACCATTCGTTCGGTGGAAGACCGCCCTTCGGGGACGATGGTTGCCCCATTATATCGATGGGCAACCGGGTGTCAATTTGGGACCTGTTGTTTCCTGTTGTTGCCAAGGCTGGCCAGGCGGACCGGGCCAGTCCAACCCGTCAATGAACTCAGAGAACGCCTCGGTGCCGTTCCACTCGACCACGCCTCCCGATTCCCCGGCGCCCCCTCCTCCGTTGATTGAAACATCCCCCGTTTCCATCAAGAACTCCACGTGGCTCATGACTTCGGTGAGCGCCAGGAAGAAGTTCCCGTCTCCCAGTTCCCGGTGTGAGAAGTGGTCGCGGGTCAGGGACGGGAGGTCTCGGGGCCGGCGCCTCAGGATATCAATGAGGTCGGCGCACCGTTCGCGGTGGTGGTCGACGATTTCGGTGGCCCGTTCCAGTCCCACCAGATTGAACCGCCCACGGTGGTAGGTGCGGTGGGCCGGGAGCACCTGTATATCGTTGTCCATGCCAGCCACCCGTTTCAAAGACCGCAACAAGGCCTTGAGACCGTAGATCTCGTTGGAGGCACGGTAGGCCTCCGGCAGAACGGTCCGGAAGCTGGCGTAGCTGCGAGCCACCGACGGATGGGGTGTAATCTGGGGCAACACGTGGTCGCCGGTAAACATAAACCCGTCGAATTGAATGCACAACTCATCGGGCGAGTGACCCGGCGTGTAAAAATAAGTGAGACCCTCATCGGATACGCCGTCGGTGACCGGCCGGCTCACGGTAAGACCTTCGGAGCGGCGGTGGTGTTCTTTCACTCGTTCGACGACGTCGGAGTCTTGGAAGGCGTCGAAACCGGCGATGTTTTGCCGCCATGCGGTCTCCCGCTCCCACCGGTCCGCCCGCAACAGGCTGGGATAAACTTCGTGGGCCCAGAGCTCTGCCCCGCTCCGTTCCACCACGCTCCGGCAATTGCCGTCGTGGTCCATGTGCCCATGGGTGACGACCACGCGGCTGATTGCTTGCAAAGAATACCCGATAAGGGCCAATCCCTCTTCAAGGTACTCCAACGGGCCGTAGCATCCCGGATCGATCAGCGTGAGGTGGTCCCCCTCTACCACGTAGCACCAGGTGGGGCCCAAAGGGGTGTCCCACGCCTGAGGGATTCCCATGCCATGGACTCTCGCTCCCGACGGGGAATCAAACCTGACCAGCATGCGGTTCCCGGAATCGTCGCCACGTTTTATTACCTGCGGTTCAAGCATAGAGCTCCGCGAAATTCACGTCGTCACGGCAAGGATGAAGCCAACGGGATATTACCACACAAAAAACCGCACAAAAAACGGCGCCAAATCGGGGGAACCCGCCTGGCCCAGTCAAACTCCGTCCATTAGCATGGGCTAAAATGTGGGCGCCCAAAACGTGCTTGACCAAAACGTGGGAGCCCAAAACGTGGTTGAATACTGAAGGGGTTTTCCCCAGTCCCCGGTGGTATCACAACCCTGTCCGGCCGAGGCAGGACGAAAACCGGTCTTAAGACAACGCGCCGCGCCGCCGAAGCACCAGTTGAAGGGCACGTCCCCTTTCGCAAAGGGGGAGGAATCCGGCAGGCATTTGGGTTTGAGATGAGTTCGATGGGCGGCGCCGGGGGCGGTACCTGGAGCGGCACTTGGGGCGGCGCCTGGGGCGGTGATGGTTGATTTAGACTTTGCGGATACTTATCGGTTGCTGGACCCCAGTGAGCTGCGCCACCGCATACGGTTGCTGCCGCGTCATTGCGAGGACGCGTGGCGTCGCGTCGAGGGCTTCGCCGCTCCTTGGGACGGTGAGTCCATTGAACGCGTCGTGTTCGGTGGAATGGGCGGCTCCGCTATAGCCGGCGACTTGGTGGTCGACCTGGCGGCCCAACCGGGCGGCTCGGTACGGCGGGCGGACGTGTCGATGGCCGTGGTCCGGGGCTTCGAGTTTCCGGACCGGCTGGATGCGCGGAGCCTGGCGGTGCTTTGCAGCTATTCCGGCAACACTGAGGAGACTCTTTCGCTGTACCGGGAAGCCCGTCAAACCGCCGCGCGGATTCTGGTAGTGACAGCGGGCGGGAAACTCCTCGAGGAGGCGTCAGCCGCCGGCATCCCGGCGCTCGAAATCGACGCCCCAGGCGAGCCCCGGAGCGCGGTGGGCTATAACCTGATGCTTCTTCTGGGCGCAATGAACGGATTGGGACTGGCGGCCACGACGGGCCAGGAGGTCGCCCAGGCCGTGGCGGCGTTGGACCGGCAGAATGCCCGGTTGGCCGAGGATGTCCCCACGGCCGACAACCCGGCCAAACGGCTGGCAACGGAACTGGCCGACAAGACGGTCATCGTTTGCGGTGGCGGGACCTTCTCCGGAGTGGGGCGGAGGTGGAAGTCTCAACTGAACGAAAACGCCAAGGCCTGGGCATTCTTCGAGGAGGTCCCCGAGTTGCTCCACAATACCGTGGAGGCCTTCGGGAACCGGGCCGGCGGCGAGCAGGGGATGGCCGCGCTGCTGCTGCAGCCCCGTTCCGGGAACCCCGAAATGCTGGAGCGCCTGACGATAGTGTCCGAAATGCTGAAGCGGTGCGGGCTGCCCCACCGGATACTGGAAGCCGTCGATGGGCCGCCACTGGCCCAGGTGCTGTGCATGCTGTCGTTGGGCGACTGGGTCAGCTACTATATGGCGTTGCTACGGGGGATCGATCCTTCCCGGACGCCGGCCATAGACTTGGGGAAAGAGATGCTGGTCCGAATGCGCCGCGCCCCCGGCGGGGAATCCGGCTGACACGGTCGCAACTTCAACCCGCGCCGGACCGGCGAAGGGCCCGCTCAAAAATGGATAACTGGGTCCCGTCTCAACAGCCTGAGGGATATTAACCGCAGCCATTTGATTGCCGGATACATGATTGTCGCCAGGCCGGGTATCCGGGCAAAGAGTTGCAGCACCGCTCCCGGCGGCCCCCGATAGCTGATTATTGGACTAATGGCTTGAATTGCCCGCCTTCCTTGGAACGTCCCGTCGGGAGTCAACAGGACCATCCCGCGGTTGATATCGAACCCCTTGTCGCAAAGTTCCCGGGCCATTTCCGTCTGATTCCGGGCGTCCAGCAATTCAATAGGACCGGTGCGGTGGGCGGCAACGTAGCGGCCGTACGCCGAGCATAGAGGGCACTGTCCGTCGTATAAGAGCGTGGCTTTAGAGTTCACGTGAATGGCCGGGGATGGTCGGCGGGTGTACCCCTGGCCTCCGTCACTGAATACGCTTTTAGGGGCGGCATTGAAGTCGAAGCCCAACACCTGCGGTGAAGCGTTACAGGAAGGGCAATTTGGCGACCCGGATGGGATTCGAACCCACGATCTCTGGCGTGACAGGCCAGTATGTTAAACCGCTACACCACCGGGCCTTACCATATCCGGGCTGTGATGACCCGGCCATTCGAGTGTAGGACTTTGAAAATTTGGTGTCAAGCTCACGCACTCGTTCCGGTCGATTAAGGCGGAACCCGGCCTTCTGGCGCACTGCCGGTTCCCCCGCCTTGCTATTCTTCCGGCTGCTCTCCTGTGCCAGGGGCAATAGTAGCGGCCAGCAGCCTGCCTTCGTGGACTACCCCTTCGACTACCACCGGCGTCCCGGTCGCCAGCGGGGCTTGGATGACGGTCAGGGGCTCTATCGTGAGCTCATCGCCGTCTACGGTGATCCCGACGACGTCTCCGGCCTCGTTACGATGCACCTGCTCGATGTGTCCTTCTATCTTGAATTTAGCCAACTGTTCCTGATCGGACCCGCCGTCCTCACTCCAGACTTCGGCGGCCGTGGCAAGGCCGCCCGAGACTGAAATCACCAGCCGGACGGCTATGCCGGCTACCAGCCTTCCATGAACGATGGACTCCGGTCCGATCGTTACTTTCAGGCCGCCGATGGCGATTGCTGTTGCGACGCCTTCAGAGTCCCGGTCGACGCTCTGTACCTTTCCCTCCAACGACGCTGCCGGCGATTGCTCGTCGACGCCGGCGGCATGGGGTTCGATGGCTACGGCCAGGAATACGCCGTCCTTTACCACGCTTGACACACTCACTTCGGTTCCAGCCGCCGGTTCTACGTCGGACCGGGTGAGGTCGTCCATTGTCACTTTAATGCCGGCGACCACGAAGCTGACAACGTTATCCTGAGAATCGTAAGACACGATCGGGACCAGGCCTCGCAGCCGGGCCGAAGTCTCGGAGAGTCCGATTCGCCGTCTCTGGTCCAGTACCTCCCGCACCAGGATTTCGCCGGCGCTTTGCAGGACTCCAAGGACCCGAACATTGCTGCCGGGTTCGAGACCGCCGCCGACCTGGGAGAGGGGACTTAATGACAAAGGCAGGCCGTTGATTGTCAGCCCCCCATCTTCTTTCGGACCGCCGATTACGCCATAGACGTCCACCAGGTAGGCCCGTGTCTCACCGGTCTCGCCCTCTTGGAGATTAACCTGGTCGGCGATCAAGTCCCCGCTGGAGTTGATCAACGCCCGGATCTCCACCGCATCCCCCGCTTCAGGCGCAAAGGGCATTTCAGTGAGGAGGCTAAGGGTCACGGAAACACCGTTTACCACGAGGGGCCCGCCGTCCTGAACGGCGTCTACGATCCCGCGGACGGTAACCCACTTGACGCCGCCGGTCTGCCCGCCCTCGACCGAATGGACCCTCTGCGCCAGCAACCGCCCGCCCCGGTACGTCGCCTCAACCGCTATCCGGCCCCCAACCGATAGGGCGCCCTCTAGCCGGGTCGTGGGGCCGACGGTCAATGGCAATCCCGAAACCCTCCAATCTCCGTCGCCGCTTACCGGCGACAGCGTGCCCTCCATCATCAGCCGGTGGGCCTCCATTTCAATCCCAGGCCGGCCGGGCTGAATCCTGGTCTCCCGAGCCAGCAGCCTCCCATCTGCCTGAAGCAGGGCCTTTACCCGGACCGATTGTCCCGGCTCGGGTAAACCATCGGTGAGAGTGCGGTGGTCGACGGTCAACGGTATGCCGCCGACAATCCATTGGTTGTTGGAAAGGCCGAATCCCAGGAACGCCCCCTCCAACAACATCTGCTCCGATGGCGCCGGGCCCACCTGGACCTTTTCCACTCTGCGGGCCAACACCACGCCGCCGGGTTTTACGATGGCCTCTATTCTGATCTCGTCGCCCGCTCCGAGCCCCTCGGCAATTTCGGTATCGAAGTCCAAGGCTACAGTGGTGTCGGAGAGAATCATGTCGCCGGTATTGGAGTCTATCCCCAGAAACACGCCACGGATAACCGAGGTAACTGTGGAAGCCGGAGGCTGTTGCCCATCGCTGGTCTCGCGTGGTACCGGCGCAACGTTGACCTCCTTCGCCAAGGGGGAAATCGCGCCCGTTCCGGGGTCGGCCACGACGGAAATGATAACAAAAGCCCCAGGGGCAAGATGGGTCATTCCGTGGTGATAATTGACCTGGACCGACGGCAACAATTGGAAGGTGATGGTCTCCAGGCTCGGGCCTAAGGCGCGGACGACCAGGGCGGTCGAACTTACGTATGTCACTACCCCCGAAACATGACGGTTGACGGTCACCCCTGAAATCAGGCGGACTACGTCGGCCAGCGCCCGGTCCATGGAACTGTGCAGTGACACTGCCACGACGTCGCCGGGCGCCAAGTCGGAAAGCGAAGCGTCGCTGTTTTGAGGCAGCTGAATGGAGGTCGCGGCGTCCGCCCTGATTTGGACCCGTCCGCGGATGGTATCGATCACCAGCGAGCCATCGACGCCGCCATCCGGCTGGACGTCGGCAATGGTCCCAAAGAAGTCCAATTCAGGGGGCGCGATATTGGACTGGAGGGACTCGTTGCCCGCACGGTCGTAGGCGGTGACCACGTAGGTCACTTGGTCTTCCGCCGGCACAGTTCGATCGGTGTAGACCTGGCCTTGCCCCACCACCGTGATTGGGGTCCACGGGCCCTCATTCAGGCTTCGGTAGACTTTGTATCCTCTGATGTCTCCCTCGGGGCTTGTGGACCAGGCCAGGCCGGCGACACCTGATTCCCGGTCGAGGCTGAGGACGGCCAGCCCGGACGGGGGAGCCGGAGGCGTCAGGTCCAGGGGCGTTCCTTTGGCCACCCGCGACATCGGAGTTTCCCGGCCGGACGAGTCGACCGCGGTAACGGCGTAATAGTAGGGGACGCCATCGATGAGCCCGGTGTCAGTGTACCGGGAAGCGAGCGTTTCCGGTCCGGTCCGCACGTAGGGCCCGGTCTCGTTCGGGCTGACATAGACCCTGTAACTTTCAACCTCGGCCTCCGGACGGTCCGTCCATGCCAGTTCCACGGCGCCGGAGCCGGTGCGCGATCCGGTGGCCCTCAGGCCGGTCGGCGCGGGTGGGCCGAGGGAGGCCCGCGCCGGTTCACACGGCGATTCGGATACTATGCTGTAGGCCCCGGCTACCCGCTCCTCCTCGTTTGCATCGGTTTGGGACTCGCCGGTTTGGGACTCGCCGGTGACGAACTCGCCGGTTTGGGACTCGCCGGTTTGGAACTCGCCGGTGAGGAACTCGAATGAGAAGCGGGTCGAATTGATGATCACCCCAAGAGACGCGAGGCTGCTGGTTAATTCGTCGATAAACACCCGGTCAAGCGACCGCATTTGGTCCGTGATCAAGCGCGACCCGGACTCTATCCCTTCCAGGGGGTTGGTGCATGCCAGGGACCCGGGAGGAAGGGGATTGCCGTCCCCCAGCGGCAGGCCGTTGAAATGGAACGGATTCGGGCCGGTGCTTCCGGGTGCGTTGAAGCCAACGGCGGCTGCGGTGATCGGGGCGTTACCCTCGTTCACCAGCACGGCAACCGGTCCCCGGCGTTCCTGAGTTTCCGGCCCCTCCCCGGCGGTCCGCATCACCCAGATGTCCCGCACTCCTTCCAACGGTCCGGTCCATCCGGCCACTACGTAGCCGCCTCCATCTGTCCCTACGACCGAGCGGGCCCCCGAAGAGCCTCCGTAGGCCTTGTCCCAGCGACGGTTGCCGAAAAGATCGGTCTTGACGAGCCAGACACCGTCTCCGCCGGCGAACGACTCGGACCAGCCGGCCAGCACGAGGCCTCCGTCAGGGGCCTGTTCCAGCCCGTGGGCGGCATCCCTGGGTACGCCGCCGAAGGTCCTGTCCCACTTCAGGTCGCCTGCTCCGTCGGTCTTCACCAGCCAATAATCGGAGAGCCCCGCGCCGAAGGACCAACTGAAGCCTCCCAGGGCATACCCTCCGTCGAGGGTCGCCACCAGTCCCCGGGCCTCGTCGTTGTATTTCCCGCCGTAGGTCCGGGCCCACTCCGTTTCACCTGAGGGTCCTGTCTTGACCAGCCAGAAATCGCTGCCCCCGGCCCCAAAGGATTCGGTCTTGCCGGCGGCGACGAAACCGCCGTCGCCGGTTTGGAGGATTTCGTAAGCCCGGTCGTCGCCACGGCCGCCAAGCTGGCTCGACCACTCCGGTTCGCCGGAGGAATCGGTCTTCACCAGCCAGACGTCCTCTTGGCGGCGGTCACGGGTGGAACCGGCTATGATGTAGCCGAGATCGGCGGTCTGCTTGACGGTTTGAGGCACGTCATTGGTGGCGAAGTCCAGGGAGCCGGGAAGTTCCAGGTTCCCGAAGGCGCGTTGCCATTCCATGTTGCCCATGGAGTCGGTCTTGATCAGCCAGTAATCGCTCTTGGCGGCCGACCCGGCGCCGAAGGAATGGGTTTCGGCGGCGATGATGTACCCTCCATCACCGCTTTGTCGCACGTCATAGCCGACATCGTCCTCCGGTCCGCCGAAAGTGCGGTCCCATTCACGGCCGCCTTCGGGCCCCAGCTTCACGAGCCAAACGTCCTGCCCGCCCGCACCCGAAGAACCGGTCTCCCCGGCCACCAGGAAACCGCCGTCGGAGGTTTCGATGACGGCGTGGGCGAAATCGTCGCCGCTGCCGCCCAGGGTCAAACTCCAGGCAACGCCGGGCTGGGCCGACGCCGGCCCGGCGGTCAGCAGCAGCCAACCAAGGGCTATCGCGATCAATCCGGCCCCGGTGATACGCCATCGGCCCGGTTTGAGGCTAACGCGATGGATTGCCATTAGACTGTTCCTGCATGACGTAAACCCTCAAATTGCAGTTTGTCATTTTCACAATTACCAATGTGTTACGGCCCATGTGTTATTGGCCAATGTCTTACGAATTAAGCCAGCCGCCGGCGCGGGCATATACTCATCTCTCCGGAGGCCGATAGATCACTGGGACTATCGCGCTCAACACCTGTCCGTCCTGGTTGGTTGACACAACTTCGATGATGTTCGGACCCGGTTCCAGGGTGACCGTCGTGTCGAATGCGCCGAAAGGATTCACGGCCACCGAAACGCCGTTGACACTGACCACTGCTTGAGGACCCGTATGCCCAGCCAACCTCTGCCGGGGCTGGGTCACAATGCTCTGGGGCGGTGGTTCGTCAATTACCAGCAGGAACGGCTGAGGCGGCAGCGACAGGGAGTCGACGGTGCGCCTTACCATCACGCTGTCCCCGACCCCGGTGGCGGCTACTATTTCCACAACGTTGATCCCGGGATTCAAGCCGGTCTCGGCCCTGAACCCGCCGTTAACGTCCACAGTCGCGGGGACCCCGTTCACCGTGACCGATGCCTCAGGCAGCGTCAGACCGTAGGCAACCACCGCGCTGCCGGGGACAGTCGAGCCGTCCTGGGGCGCCAACACGCTGAGAAACAGTCCGGCCGCCTCGGTTGGCGCCGGAGACGGGTTGGGCGACGGGCCGGACGGCGGTTGGTTCGTGGGAGGGGTCGTCGGGGACGGGATCGTCGGCGCGGGCGCGGTCGCCGCCGGGGGCGTGGTCGCCGTTGGGGGCATGGTTGCCGCCAGGGGCGTGTTCGTAACCGGGGGCATGGTCGCCGTAGGTGCTGCGGTGGGCGGCGGAGCGGTGTCGGGAGGTTGCGCCGGGGTAACGGTGGCCGGTGGAACGGACGGGGCAGGTCCCCCAGTGCGCGGCACCTGGGTGACACAGGACAGGGCGACCAGCATGGATATAGCTAGAGTTACGAAGGCTAGAGCTACGCCCACTGCCGGACCGGCCGGTCGGCGGCTAAGCAACCGGGGCCCGATGATCGTTCAGGGGCAAGCTGAGCAGAAAAGCAGTGTGGTGGTCCCCATTTGCCCCAGCGGCCGTATCCACCGTCAGGTCGCCGCCGGACTTTCGAGCCAGAGTCCGAGCTATGAAAAGCCCCAGCCCGGAGCTGGTCTTCTCCTCACGGCGGGCCACCTCGGGGGTCCAACCACGGTCGAATAGGTGAGGCAGATATTGGGAGCCGATGCCGGGGCCGTCATCCCAGACCCGCACGAAAAAGTGGCTGGGGTTGCGGGAGAGCCTGACTTCCACGTGATGGGAGGCAAAACGCACCGCGTTGTCCACCAGGTTGGTCACAACGTGTTCCATTGCGTTGGTGTCGGTGTAGACGATCCCAAACTCGGCGGGCTCGGCCCACCAACTGACTTCCTTGCCGGTTTCGGAGGCCACCGGGGTGTAACGGCCGGCGATCCTTCGGACCACTTCGGAGGGCTCCACCGGAGCCGGCTCTTGGGGCGGGTCGGGAGACTCCAGTTGCACCAATACCTGGATGTTGGCCAGCATCAACCGGAAGTTGGGCGTCTGCCGTTCGATTTCGTCCAAAAGGTCTGTTACCGCTGGGCTGACCCTCTCTCCCGTGGAGTCCAGCACGGCGCGTAATTCCCGTTCCTTTCCGGCGATCCTTCGTAGAGGCCGGCCCAAGTCGTGGTCGAATAGCTCGAAGTACTGTTGCGTGGTGCGGCTCCATCTGCGGCCTTCGCTGTCGCCGCCGACTGCTTCGAGTGAGGAGCCGGCCTCCGGGCGCCGCGGCGCAATGAGGTAGCCAAGAGCGGCGACGGCCAGCCCGGCGATTAGCAGCAGGCCTCCGATGTAGGTTAGTGGTTCGATTCCCCAGAGATTGTCGAAGATGGCGCTCCCGATGAACGGCGCCAGCGCCACGCAGACCACCCCGGCCAAGGCGATAATTCCCGCGGTCACTTGGGCCGGCAGCAGGGACCGCGGCGACGGGTTCAATCGCATAACGCGCGTCGGGCGCATAAGGCGCGTAACGCCAAAAATCTATCTCGAAGCGAATCCGGCGGCCCGCTGCAACACGAGAACACCCCTACTTTCGCCAAAGGAGGAGGCATCAGGGGCAATACCGGTTCGAGATAGCTTCTGAGGAGCCCAGGCATAGGGGTTACGTCCGGGGCGGGACCAGGCGGTACCCTTGGTCTCGGACGTTCAGGATCAACTCGCCGGGGCCGTAACGGACGCCCATTGCCCGCCCCACAGAGTCCTTAATCTCCCGGATGCGCACCCGCAGGGAGGCGCGCGGGTCATCCCCTTCCGAGTACCGCTCCAGACGCGCGAAGGGCACCAGTTCCCCTGGGCTGCGGTACCAGGCCGACGCCAATTCCCGCAGGATTTCGAACTTCATTCCCTGGATATCCGGCACCGGTTCCCGCTGGTCGGCGGGACCGCAGTAGACCAAACGGGCATTGACGTCGAGGACCAACCGGCTGTTTATGGCGATGGCCTCGGGCGACCGGCCGATGAGCCGGCGCAACCGCAGCACCACCTCTTCGGGGCTGGCCAGCTTGTCGATGAAGTCAATCTGGGCCTCCCACTGGAGGGAGCCGCGCACCGCCGTTTCCCGCTCCGGGCCCTGCGCGTACTGGGTGAACATCAACACCGGTAGTTTGGGCCAACGCCGGACGATTTCCCCCAGGATGGTAAGACCCTTGAAACGGTCGTCGCGGTGATCGCCGAAGCGTACGTCCAGCAGAACGGCGTCAGGTTGGTATTCTTCAAGCGACCACAACGCCGCCGCCTCGAATTCGTCGCCGACGGAATAGCCGTCCTCGGCCTCCACTACGGTAAGCTGCCAGCCCTCTTCTTCCAACCTCCGGCGGACCGCCTTCAATATGGCCGACTCGGCTTCGTCGTCTACCAAGAGTATTCTTCGTCCACCGCTAACCATCTGCACCCTGTCGCCAAGAAGCGATCCAATATCCTGTATTCTAACAAAGCAGGAAGACCACGGAGAACGAGCGGGAGACTGGTCAGGGCAATCGCATCTGAAGGAACATCTGAACAAGTCCCTTCCCCCCGATGGGGGAAGGTTAGGATGGGGGTCCCGGCGCTCAAGGTAACCCGGTAGATTTGCTGAATGACTGCCAATCGTCAGGCTGGCGCGTGGATTCCGGCTTTCGCCGGAATGACGGGGGGTTGGGGGCCGGGGTCCACGTCCCCTCCACGCTTCGGCTGTCTCAGTGGTTGGCCGCTGTCTGGAGTCGACGCGCTGTCCCTGAGGGTTGGGGGCGCGTGGATTCCGGCTTTCGCCGGAAAGACGGGGGTTGGCGGCCCTACTCCGTCTCCCCGGCGAAAGCCGGGGTCCACGTCCCTGGGGGTCGGGGGGCGGCGTGGTTTCCGGCTTTCGCCGGAAAGACGGGTAGGGCGGGCCGCCGGGCGTGGCAAGACTGCCAATCGTCAGGCTGGCGCGTGGATTCCGGCTTTCGCCGGAAAGACGGGTAGGGCGCGGGAAAGACGGGTAGGGACGCCCTGTGGTAAATTAGCAAAATCCACCAGGCTCATTGCAGGAGTTTCGCCCATGATCACCAAATTCGGCAGTTTGTTCGCAGGGCACGTAGACCTCGACAATCTTGGATTCGAAGGCACCCCGGTCAACGACCGCTGGCTCTCCGACGGCCACCTGGCCACCGTCTTCGACAAGACCGAGGCCATCGTCCTCAAGATGGAGGAACTGGGCTACGATACCTTCTGGTCGGCGGAACACCATTTCCAGCGGGAGGGCTACGAGTGCATCCCCAACCTGTTGCTCCTCTACGTCCACTTGGCCCATCTCACCAAGAACTTGAAATTCGGCTGCGGCTTCAACATCAACCCGATGTGGCACCCGTTGCGATTGGCTGAGGATTACGCCACCGCCGACATCCTGACCAACGGCCGGGTGATTTTCGGCGTGGGCAGGGGCTACCACTCCCGCGAGGTGGATACGTTCGGTGTGCCCAGCACCCTCTCCGACAACGAGGCCAACCGGGAGATGTTCGAGGAGCAGGTGGAGATCATCATGAAGGCGTTCAACGAGGACTCCTTCTCCTTCGAAGGGAAATTCTATACCATCCCGCCGGAGGTCCCCTACCGGGGCTATACCCTGAAGGAAATCACCTTGGTGCCACGCCCCAAGACCCTGCCGGTGGAAACCTGGCAGCCGGTGGTCAGCGCCAGCCAGCGGGCGATGGACTTCATGGCCAAGCACGACATCAAGGGCATCATCGGCGGGGGAGCGGCGGCCGGAGGCGCGGCCGAAGCGGTGATGGGCCAGTGGCGCGATACCCTGGCCAAGAAGGGCCGGGAAACGGAAATGGGGACGGACCTCGCCGTCGGCTACACTATCCACATCGCGGAGACCGAAGACAAGGCGGTATCCGAAGCGCGGAGCTTCTTTGAAGAGAACATGAAAATGTTCGCTCCCTTGGGATTCGTCGGGGGCCTGAGCAACGACCAGATCGACGCCGTCGGCGACCCTCGCCGGGCCCGCTCCGCCGGCCTTCCGACATTGGAAGACGGCATCAGGGCAGGCTCCTGGCTCTGCGGCCCGCCCGAAATGGTCACCGAAAAGCTGATGGGGATCCAGGACCGGTACCCCGGCCTGGAGCAGATTAACGTGGGGTCGGTTGTCGGCACCCCCCAGAGCGCGGTGCTGGAGCAACTGGATGCCTTCGGGAAAGACGTGATGCCCAAATTCAAGGGCCAGGCATAAGTCCGATGCCTCAGCAATTCACCGAAGCCGAGCTGCTGGAGTTGGCCCGTAAATACAGCTTCAGGAGCCGAATCGACAAAAACGTGGTTACCGGGCCCATCATGGTGTGGGGCCGGGGCTCGGTGGTCCGCGACGTTAATGGCAAGGAATACCTGGATTTCAACTCTGGCCAGATGTGCGCCGCTTTGGGACACAACCACCCGCGCATCGTGCAGGCGCTCCAGGAGAGCTCGGAGACCCTGATCCACAGTCACATGAGCATGTTCAACGACCGGGAGATCATCCTGGCCGCCCGTCTGGCCGAGATCGCTCCTGAGGGTATGAACCGCTCCATGTTCCTGACCTCGGGCAGCGATTCCAACGAGGCGGCCATGGCCATCGCCAAGCGGGTCACCGGCGGCTACGAGTTCGCCAGTCCGGCGGTCAGCTTCCACGGCATGAACGACTCCACTCGCGCCGTGACCTTTTCCGGCTGGCACGAGGGTTATGGCCCCTACGCTCCCGGGCACTACCCGATCATCGCCCCCTATCGGTACCGCTGCACGTTCTGCAAGGACCGGCCGGCCTGCGATTACTCCTGCCTGGACACCAGCTTCGAGCTTCTGGACGCCCAAGCCGACGGGCCGCTGGCGGGGGTGATCACCGAGCCCCTCTTCAGCGCCGGGGGCGTGATAGACCTGCCCGAAGGGTGGCTCAAGGAACTGAAGAAACGCTGCGAAGCACGGGGGGCCCTGCTGATCGTAGACGAGGCCCAGACCGGCCTGGCGAAGCTGGGCGCCATGTGGGCCTTCGAGCAGGAAGGGGTGGTCCCCGATATCTTCACCATCTCCAAGCACTTCGGCGGCGGCGTGGCCATCAGCGCGGCCATCACCACCGACGAAATTGAGGAAAAGGCGTCGGAGACTGGGCTGGTGGTGGGCCACTCCCACTCCAACGACCCCCTGCCCTGCAACGCCGCCATTGCCAGCATCGACATCATCCTGGAAGAAGTCCTGGTGGACGTTGCCCAGCGCATTGGGGCCTATTGGCGCGAACACCTGGGGCGGCTCGCGCAACGACACGAGATCATCGGCGACATCCGGGGCCGGGGCCTGCTGCAAGGCATCGAACTGGTGCGGGACCGTACCACCAGAGAACCGGCCTTGGAAGAAGGCCGTCAAATCGGGCGCGATTGCCTGGAGAACGGCCTGATCTTGAGCGTGCGCCGCAACGGCTCCGTCTTCCGATTTGTACCGCCGTTCACCACCACCGAGTCCCAGATGGACCAGGCTGCTGACATCCTGGACCATGCGTTAGGGCAGGCCGCCTAAAGTTCGAAAATGTCGCGCACAGGGCACCTGAATCCCGGAAGAACGCCGCCGCCGTCTATCGTGTCGTTGTGGGTGAGGGTGACCACGGCGCGTCCGGGCTGATGAGCCTCTACCGTCTGGGTTTCTGGATAAATCGCCAGAACCAATAGCACACCGAAGCCCAGCCACATTTCAACCTTGTTGTGGAATTCCCTCAAGGTGTCGCTCGGCGAGAAGACTTCTGCCACCAAGTCCGGTACAACTTCGTAGTATCCTGCGATCCTAACATCCAGGGGCAGTTTCTCTGCAGAAATATAGAACACATCCGGCTCGCGCACCGTATCCGGGTTGCGTTCCAGCAGTATGCCGCTATCGCTGCCGCCCACTCGCCCCAAGCGTCGGGAGCGTACATATGGCCGGATCGCGGTGATCAGAGCACCCACAATTTCGCCATGTTCTCCGCCTGCGGACACGGTTTCGTGAAGCACCCCGCGTATCAGTTCGCCTTTCATCCCTTGGCTGTCCAAGCGCAACAAATCATCGGCGGTGAGCAGGCCCGGCTTGGTCGTCATCGCCCGTCTCCCATCTGGGAAGATGCTGTTGTTGTTCCCGCCTTTGGTAATACGGCCTTCCTGTTCAGGCAAGGAAAGGCCACGGCCTGAATCCCCTTAACGGCCCCTGGCTGGTTCTTCGTCCCACGGGCCGGGCAATCGGCCCTTCGCCGTGCCGCCGATCATGTACCGGCTTTCGTCGTGGCCCCATTTGTCGCGGGGCATCTCGTAGGATACCTCGATTCCGTTGCCGTCCGGGTCGCGGATGTAGATGCCCACCGCGTGGCCGTGGTCTGACACCAGTTCGATCTCGATGTCCCTTTCTTTGATACGGTAGTAAAGCTCCTTCAGGTCATCGAGGCTGTCCATGTACCAGGCCATGTGGTTCAGGCCCACTTGGCCTTTCAGTTGTCCGGGCGCGTCTTCCCCCACTTCGATCAAAGCAATCTCATGGGAGTTCTCTAAGTCCGCCGTCAAGAAGGCGGCGCTTCCCGGCATGAACCCGTAGGTGTGCAGACCAAGGAGGTCTTCATACCAGTCGCGGGCGCGTTCCGCGTTGCGGACGAAGATATTGATGTGCCCTAGCTGCTTCGGCTTGTAACCCATAATCTCCTCCCTGTTGCGCAAAAACGGTTTGACGGCCATGTCCATCATACCAAGCGGCGAGACAAGAATGAAGCTTTGCTGCGGCCGGCGCCGAGTCTAAAGGTCGAAAATACCCGCGCCGTGCGGGTGAATCCCGGTGCTTGGTGACCAGAGGTCAACAACGTCACGGACCGCGTTACCGAGTTGATCGAAACGGAACACGATTTGCCGCTCCGGCCAGCGAACATCGCGGCCTGGACGTGAATTAAACAAAAAATGCGGGTAGAATAGGGTACCCCGAAGCAATCCGCGTTTCCCTCATCGGAACCCTTGAAACGTCCTTACTAAGGAGAGCTATATGACCAACGCTCTGCAGCAAACGTCCGGGAATGGCGCCGCGCCCGAGGAAATCGAACGGTTCGATGTAATCGTTATCGGCGCCGGGGTTACAGGGCTCTACTCATTGTACCGGTTCCGAGAGCTGGGGTTCTCGGTCCGGGCCTTTGAGGACGCCAGCGGGGTGGGCGGCACCTGGTACTGGAACCGCTACCCTGGGGCCCGCTTCGACTCCGAGAGCTACACCTACGGCTATTCCTTCTCGGAGGAGCTTCTGCAGGAGTGGGATTGGAAAGAGCTCTACTCAGGCCAGCCGGAGAACGAACGGTACCTCAACTACGTGGCCGACAAGTTCGACCTCCGCCGGGACATCGAGTTCAACGCCCGCATCGAGTCGGCCCATTTCCTGGAGGACGAAAACCTCTGGCACATCAAGACTACGGACGGCCGCCAGGCCAAGGGACAGTTCCTTATCACTGCGGTGGGCCTTCTATCGGCCCATTATGTGCCTGACTTCGAGGGGCTGGACAGCTACCAGGGTGCCTGGTGCCACACCGGCCGTTGGCCCAAGGAAGGCATGGACTTGGCGGGCAAGCGTGTGGGCGTCATCGGCACCGGGGCAACCGCCGTGCAACTGATCACCGAAATCGCGAAGGAAGTCGGCCATTTGACCGTCTTCCAGCGGACCGCGAACTATTGCGCGCCCCTGCGCAACCGCGAGATCGACGACGAGATGCAGGCCGAGATAAAAGCCGCCTACCCGGAGATATTCAAGAAGTGCATGGAGACCCCGGGCTCGTTTGTGCACGAGTTCGACACCCGCTCGGCCTTGGAAGTGTCGCCTGAAGAACGTATGGAGCGGTACGAGGACCTGTGGGCGGAACCGGGTTTCAAGAAATGGTTGTCCAATTTCTACGACGTCTTGCTTCCCGGCGAGGCGAACGAGGACTACGCGGAATTCGTCCGCAACAAGATACGGGAGCGAGTGGACGATCCGGCGGTAGCCGAGATGCTAACGCCCAAGGACCACATGTTCGGTTCCAAGCGCCTGCCCTGCGAGAGCGGGTACTACGAGGTCTACAATCAGGACAACGTCCTGCTGGTCGACGTACGCCAGGCGCCCATCGAGCGTTTCACGCCGGCGGGACTGCGACTGGAGGACGGTTCTCAGTTCGATTTCGACGTCATTATATTCGCCACCGGCTACGATGCGGTCACCGGGTCGTTGAACCGGATCGACATTCGCGGCGTTGGCGGCGAGTCGTTGAAAGACAAGTATGCCGGCGGCCCCCGTACCTACATGGGTATTTCCAGCCACGGCTTCCCCAACCTGTTCACCGTCAACGCCGCCTCGGTGGGCAACTTCGTGCGGGCTGCCGAGCCGCTGGTCGACTGGGTGAGTGAGACCATCCGCTACGTACGCGACAACGAGTATGCCCGTATCTCCCCTACCCTGGAAGCCGAAGACGAGTGGGTGAGGCACGTCAACGAGGAGGGGGCCAAACTTCTCCGGACCCAGGCTGACTCCTGGTTCGTGGGCGCCAACATCCCAGGCAAGGCCCGCGCCCTGCTGACCGCTCCCGACAGCGCCCCGGCCATGCGGGCCCGGCGGGCCGAGGTTGCCGCCAACGGCTACCAAGGGTTCGCATTAGAGTAAAACTCTCCGCTGTCGCGTCCCGTGAACGGCGCCAAGGCCAATAACGCCCCCTAAGCATCGGGGGCGTTATTCGTTTACCTGTCCCAATAACGATACTGACCGACCGGACTCCGGGCTGCCCGACGGCACGGTCCCGGCGGTCGGGATGGTAAAATGCGGTCATGGGAACGTTTAGTGTGCCGATTGCCATTGGGGACCCGCAGCGGGAACGCTGGAGAGCTTTGGATGCACTGGTGGATTCCGGGGCATCCATAACGTCGGCGCCCGGCTCCCTGCTCCGCGGGTACGGCGTCGTGCCGATAATGCAGCAGGCGTTCGAGTTCGGCCAGGGTGAGGTCCGTACTATGGATGTGGGCCAGACTTGGCTGAGAATCGACGGGCGCGAGATCATCACCCACGTCTTGTTTAACGACGAGGGAACCCTTCCACTATTGGGCGCGCTCGCCCTTGAAGGCTTGTTTATGGGAATCGATCCGGTAGCCCAGCGCCTTATCCCCGTTCGAGGACTAATAGCCTAGAACACAGTCTCTCCGGCGTTTCAAACTCCTTCCTCTGGAGGGCCGAACATGGTCAGGCTTGGCGGCACGGCTAACATTTCTCACCTCGAGGTATTCCAGGGCCTGGAGGTGTTGTTCCGGCGGCGGGGCATCGACTTGGACTGGGTCCTCTACTCCGATTACGACATGATGGCCGACGCCTTCGTCAAGGGCGATATCGATATCGCGTGGAACGGCCCACTGGGTTACGTGAAGCTAAAACGTCTGCTGGGGGAACCGTGCCGGGTGATCGCCATGCGGGACGTGGACGTCAACTTCACCACCCACTTCATCGCCCGCGCCGGCTCCCGGATCGAGACCGTTGAGGACCTGTACGGCAAGCGGTTCGCCTTCGGCCGCCGAAGCTCGGAGCAGGCCGGCCTGGTCCCCTACTACCTTCTGAAACAAGCGGGGTTGAACCCTCAGAAGGACCTGGCGGCCAGTAGTTTCTTCGAAGAACGCCGCTCCCAGACCCAGTCCGACGAGAGGGACGTAATCGAGAGGGTCAGTTCCGGGGAGTTCGATGCCGGAGCCGTCAGCCAGGGGACCATGGAAACCATGGCGGAAGACGGTACTCTGGCGGCGGACCTGATCCGCATCTTCTGGTCCAGTCCCGGCTACAGCCACTGTTGCTTCACCGCCCAAAGGGACATGGAACCACAACTGGCCGGAGAGATCGAGTCTGCCTTCCTGTCGGTCACCGGCTCCGACGAGGTGGAGCAGGCTGTCCTCGAAGGAGAGGCCTGCGGCGGCTTCGTCCCGGGAATCGACCACGGCTGGGAGATGATCGAGGCGGCGGCTGAGTCGGAGGGGCTGGTCTAGCCCCAACGCCTCCCAGCCGGCCCGTGTCGAGGGCGTCGTTTCAACAGCGCGCCTAGTTTTCATCGTCAGTGCCGGGAGGGCCGGGGATGTTGCGCAGTATATCTTCCAACGTCCGGTCCAACGCCGGGTCGAGTTCCACCGTTTCCTCGAAGGGCAGGTAGTTGAAATCGTTGCGGGCCCGGTCGATCAGCTCCTTGGCGGCGGGATTTGTGGAGCCGATCTTCTCGAGGTTGTCCCTCAATTCCTGGGACTCGGCCTCGCCCAACGCCAGCAGCTCGGAGAGGTCCAGGTCCAGCTTCAGCATGGAATTCAATCGCCGCAGAATATCGTAGAAAGCCCGGTGGTCGCAGCTGATGCCCACCGGGTCGTTGTTCTGGGTAAGGAACGGAAACATGGGAGCCATAGCCCCCATGCGAAACATCTCCAGGTCTGGGTGTTCGAAGTGGGCCACTGTAATCAACGCCATGCCGATGGTGGGGCCGTTGCGCCCCTGGGTGCCGTAGTTGGAGAACCGCAGGCCGAACCTCTGCAATACTTGCCTCATGCGGGACTGGCTGAAAATGCAACTCACACTGCGTTCCATTTCGGGCGGGGCCGCGCCGTTGTAGCCCTCCACCGCCACCGTTTGTAGCACCCCCAACTCTCGCACCGCCCGGAAGAAGGCGGCCGCGTAGACGTCGAGACGGAACCAGGGCTCCTCGCCCAAGAAGATAACAAGGCCGTTTCCGGCGTCGAAGAAAAGGTTCTCCCGCTGCATTTGCCGGCTGGGCAACCCGTCCCGGTAGGCTACTCTGGGCCTGTAGGTATCGTGAGTGCCGGGCACCTGGAAGGGGTAACAAAGTCTGGAGATCTCCGGGCCCATCTCGCCGATGCGCCGGGCCTGGCGTTTTTCAATTAAATAGCGCGGCAATCCGCTGGAGATCTCGCCGCCGTCGGACCATTGCCTGCGCCAGCCGCAAAGCAGGTACTTGGCGCCTAGAGAGGGGTCGAGGATCAATTGCTCGTCGGCCATTGCCAAACTCCTCCTCCGTCATCGTTCAAACGGCATCGTTCAAACAAGCACAACCCTATTCTGCCAAAGGAGCTTCCTAATCGCAAATCCGCCCTGTCATGGGCGGCAGCCAATAGCGCGGCAGTTGGGACGTCATCCCTTCGCCTGCTTCCAATGGAGTGGGGATGGTGCGGGGGAATGGTGCGGGGGGTGGTATATTACGTGCGGGCCGTGGGCCACGCCAACTGCTGAGGTGTCGTCAACGTGAAGGTTACCGATTTGAAGGTGACGATGGTGAACTGGAATTCCGGGCCGTGGGCTACGGCTACCGCTTCCTTCGGCGGCAGCCGTCAGCTTGGCGTGGTGACCGTGTCCACCGACGAAGGGGTGGACGGCTACGCGTTCCTGGGCTCATCCAGACAGGGAGCCGACGCCTACGTGGGCCCGCTGATGGAGTTCATCAAGCCGGCCCTGCTGGGCCGTGACCCCTTGGACATCGGAGCGATTTGGGCCTGGATGTGGAAGAATAACCGGAACGTGTCCACCAACGCCATCGGAGCCGTCGACGTCGCTCTTTGGGACATTGCCGGCAAGGTAGCCGGGCTGCCCATTCACCGTCTCCTCGGTTCGTGCCGCGACAGGGTGCCCGCCTACGCCAGTTCCGGCTACCTGGCCACCGCAGAGGAATACGCCGACGAAGCCCGGTACTTCCTGGATTTGGGCTGGCCCGCTTACAAGATTCATCCCCATGCCATTCCCCGAGAAGACATCGAGATTTGCCGTGCGACGCGTAACGCGGTGGGCGGCCGGATGGACCTGATGCTGGATTCGATGTGGGCCTACGGCTACGAAGACGCCCTTAGAGTGGGCCGGGCCATTGAGGAATTGGACTACCGCTGGTACGAGGACCCGCTGGCGGAAGAAGACATCTACAACTACGTAAAGCTTAAAAGCAAGCTGGACATTCCCATAATGTCCACCGAGTACGCACCCGGACGACTCTATGGGATGGCCCAGTGGATTCAGCAGGGGGCCACCGACATGCTTCGCGGGGACGTGGCGGTTTCCGGCGGCATCACGCCGCTGATTAAAATCGCCCATCTTGCCGAGGCCTTCCGCATGAAATGCGAAGTCCACCATGGCGGCAACTCGCTTAACAACGTCGCCAACCTCCACGTGATACTGGCCGTCAATAATTGCGACTACTACGAAGTATTTCCTTCCAACGGCGCTAACAAGTTCGGCCTCGTCGAGGATGTGGAGGTCGACAGCCAGGGCCTTATTTACGCCCCTGAGGCCCCTGGCCTGGGCTACGAGATCGACTGGGACCTGGTGCGTCGGGAAAAATCCGGGGAGGTCAGTTAGGCCCCGCCTGCCTCCTTTTGGCGAATAGCTAAGGAACATCTGAACAAGCCCCTTCCCCCCGATGGGGGAAGGTTAGGATGGGGGTGGCTTTCCCGCTCGGCTAGCCCAATCTATACTGAGCCAGGCGGTTTTCGCAGGCCCGCCGGCGACTACTCCATTCGGGCCGGTCAACCAGGCCGGGAAGCAGGAGGTTTCTTGTATGGCAACACCGACAGAGGTAACCGCAGGCCAGTCCAGCCAGGTCCAAACTTCGTCCGCCGAGACCGCGCACCCTCTTGATCCGCTGAGTTCGAGCGAGATCGACAGTGCGGTCGCCATTCTCCGCGCCCAGCGAAAACTGGGAGAGAAGGTCAGATTCGAGTCGGTCGTACTGAACGAGCCAGCGAAAGAGAGTGTCCTGAGTCCGAATGGCGGTGCGGCAGTCGGGCGGGAGGCGTTCATCATCCTGCTGGATAACGATACGGGAGCTACCCACGAGGCCGTAGTTTCCTTGACCGAGGGGAAGGTAACGTCGTGGGCTCACATCCCCGGCGTGCAACCGAGATTGATGATGGATGAGTTCTTCGACTGTGAGCAAGCCGTGAAGGACTGCCCCGAGTTTCAGGCCGCGTTACGAAAACGGGGTATTACCGACACCGACCTCGTAATGGTCGATCCATGGCCGGCCGGCAACTACGGCGTGGAAGAAGAAAATGGGCTGCGTCTTTCCTTCGCTCGCAGTTGGCTCCGAACGAGCCCGACCGACAACGGGTACGCCCGCCCGATTGAGGGCGTCATCGCGGTGGTCGACCTCAACAAGATGCGGGTTATCAATGTGGAGGACCACGGTGTGGTTCCCATGCCGCCCAATGACGGCAACTATGCGGCGGAGTTCGTTCAAGAGTTCCGGACCGACCTGAAGCCGCTGGATATCGTCCAACCCGAGGGCCCCAGCTTCAAGGTCAATGGAAACGAAGTCTCTTGGCAAAAATGGAACTTTCGGGTCGGCTTTACCCGGCGCGAGGGACTGGTCCTGCATGCCATCAGCTACCAGGACAAAGGAAGAAGGCGTCCCATCATCTACCGGGCGTCCCTGGGCGAGTTGGTGGTCCCCTATGGGGACCCGGCGGAACAAAATTTCCGTAAAAACGCCTTCGATGTTGGTGAGGCCGGCATCGGCAGTCTGGCCAACTCGTTGACTTTGGGATGCGACTGCCTCGGCCAGATCCACTATTTCGACGCCGTCTTGAATAATAGCCGGGGCGAGCCGGGGCAAATCCCCAACGCCGTCTGCCTTCACGAGGAAGACTTCGGCATCCTTTGGAAGCATACCGACTGGCGCACGGGGCAGGCCGAAGTACGTCGTTCACGCCGCTTGGTCATTTCATTCATCGCTACCGTCGGCAATTACGAGTACGGCTTTTTCTGGCACCTGTACCAAGACGGCACGATTGAGTTTCAGGTGAAGCTTACCGGCATCGTAAACAATATGGCCGTGGCGCCGGGTGAATCCCCCAAATACGGCTCATTGATCGCACCGCAACTGGGGGGCCATATCCACCAGCATTTCTTCAGTGTCCGCTTGGACATGGGGGTGGACGGCACGAATAACTCGGTCTACGAGGTGAATACCAAAGCCGAACCGATGGGCCCCGGCAACCCGCAGGGCAATGCGTTTTTCGCCGAAAAGACTCTGCTGGCGACCGAGTCCGAAGCCCAGCGTACTGTCGATCCCTTGGCCGGCCGGTACTGGCTGATCACAAACCCATCAGTGAACAACTATCTCGGGCAGCCGGTGAGCTACAAGCTGGTTCCCGGTGAGAACGTCCTGCCTTTCGCCCATGCTGAGGCCAGCGTATCGAAGCGGGCGGCATTCATTAACAAGCACCTCTGGGTGACCCCGTACAGGCCCGATGAGATGGCTCCCGCCGGACCTTACCCGAACCAACATCCGGGCGGCGCGGGCCTGCCGGAATGGACCAAAGCGAATAGGAACGTCGAGAACACCGATATCGTCGTTTGGTATAACTTCGGTACTCATCACGTTCCCAGGCCCGAGGACTGGCCCGTAATGCCGGTAATGTATACCGGGTTCAAGCTGATGCCCGTCGGGTTCTTCGATCAGAACCCGGCTTTGGACGTTCCTCCCTCAGCCCATGCCAACGGGCATTGCCATTCTTGATATGCTTTTCGGCGGCGCACCTGGAAAAGCGCCGCCGTCCGGCCATTGCCGGCGCCAGCCGGGCAAGGGGTGCTTGGGAGCTTGAGGAGGCTACTCGAGTTGCCGGAGCCGAAGATCGAGGGTGTCGCGGCGCCGATACCGGGAACCATCGGATACAGAAATTCACCGCGGACGGCCGGTACCTTGGCCAGTTCGGCGGCTTCGGCAGCGGTATGGGACAACTTAATATGCCGTGGGGCCTGGCGGTGGACCGGGAGGGAACGGTGTACGTTGCCGATTGGCGTAACGACCGAGTCCAGGGTTTCTCCCTTGATGGAAAA
>DAOUHF010000248.1:0-3954 GCA_034428795.1 Dehalococcoidia bacterium | reverse complement strand
TTGACCCCGGCGGCCTGAATCTCAACCACCGCTTCGCCGCTGCCGGGGGCCGGGTCGGCCACGTCCTGGTATTGCATGGCGTCGGCGCTGCCGAACTCGTTGATCTGTACAGCTTTCATCTGGATTCCTCACTTTCCTTTCGTCGGGGAAGGCCCCGCGGAAATACCAGTTCGAGGGTATTTTTCCGGGAAAAACTCTCCGGGAGGTCCCCGGACAGGTTCGCTTCGATCCGGGCGTAGTATACACCTGAAATTGCCATCAATTCCTGAAACTGCTATGATTGTTAGTGCCCTGAGAAACCGCTTGCGGCGGCCAGGCGCGCCTGTGTATTTCGTAATAACGATCTGCCGACGTGATGTATTGACCAAACGTCATTTCGGATAATTACGCTGATTCGTTGTGAGGGCCCCAATGGTTGAAGCTTTCCTGGACTTTGTGAAGGACCTCCCCCACCAGAGCAATGTGCGCACTTTGAACCTGGAAGAGCTCGACCAGGAAGCCAGCGGATACGGAAGGATTACCAAGACCAACAGCAGGAGTTTTTATTCCAACGTCCGCAACCGCAGCGCCGGTCTCGCCGTGGTATTTGGCAGCGACACAGTGGCGTCGAGAAATCTGAGCGAGCGGCAGCAGGCCATCAAAGACCGGAAGGACCGCACGCTCCAGGAAGTGCGGGAATACCTGAAGCGGGCCCCCTTGGTCCGGGTCCAGCGGACCATCGGAGACAACTCCGAGTTCAACCCCAAATGCAACCTCTTCTTGTCGGTCCAACGGGCCGACAACGTTCGTCAGGCACATCTGTGGAGCCGCACCCTACGCGAGTATGACGCGGGTTCGCCGGGCCCGGAGCTCAACCTGGTGTGCATACCGGAGTGGCCGGAGAACGAACGGCAGGTGATGGTCTTCCCGGAAGAAAACCTCACCGTGGTGCTGGGCATCGACTACGTGGGCGAAGTGAAGATGGGCTTCCTCCGGATGGCCATGTACGACGTGAAACAGGAAGGGCTGCTCAGCCTTCATGCGGGTTCCAAGACCGTCACCGCCAGCCAGCCCGACGGCGGCGCCAAGAAATACGGTATGTTGTTCTTCGGCCTGTCCGGCACCGGAAAGACTACCCACTCCTGCCACGCCCACGACCTGAACGCTCCGGGAGAGTCCATAGACATCCTCCAGGACGACATCGTATCCCTGGGAATGGACGGCCGGGCCTTGGGAGCCGAAAGGGGCTTCTACCTGAAAACCGAGGGCATGCACCCCGGGACCCAACGGTTGATCTTCGAAGCCTTGCAGGCGCCCGAAGCCCTGTTTGAGAACGTAATGCTGACTCATGACGGGGAAATCGACTACACCGACCTGTCCTTGGGCGGCAACGGCCGGGCCGTCATCCCCCGCACCAGCCTTGGCCCCAACATAGGAAGCGACATCAATCTACCGCCGTTGGACCAACTCGACGGCATGGTCATAGCTTTCATCACCCGCCGTATGACGGTGCTGCCGCCGGTGTCCAAGCTCACGCCGGAGCAGGCCGCAGCCGCCTTCATGCTTGGGGAGAGCGTCGAAACCACTGCGGGGGATCCGCGCCGCGCCGGCGAATCGGTCCGGGTGGTTGGCACTAATCCATTCATCATTGGTTCCGAAGCAGACGAAGGAAATTGGTTCTATGACTTCGTCAAGAAAAATGAAGACCGGGTGCAGTGTTACCTGCTCAACACCGGCGGCATTGGGGAGATATTAGAGCGGGACGATCAGGGACGGGCCGTTGTCAAACAGGGCGTCTCCCGGGTTCCCATCCCTGAAATGTCCGCCATCATCAGGGGCATCCTCCGGAACACCATCGAATGGAAGCCCGACCCACTTTTCGGTACTCTTGTTCCTGACAAGGTGGAGGGCATGGACCTCGCCAAGTATGATTTGGCGAATTTCTACACCCCGGAACAGGTGCAGGAATACGCCGACCGCTTGATCGGGGAACGGAAAGCGCATCTGGCAGGCTTTGCAGGACTGAACGAACAGGTGGTAAACGCTATCAATTAGCGCGGCGGCCAACCCGCCGGCGGAGGTACGTATTGGTGACCCAGTCGAACCCTTCGATCTCTGAAGCGCTCACCCTATTTGTCGCGGCGAAGAAGAGCGCCAAAAGCGTGCAGCAGGGGCACCAGGAATTGGGCCGGTTTGTGGCGTGGTGCGGAAGGGAGCGTCGTGTAGCCGAGCTATCCCCTTCGGAAGTGGCGGATTACGCTCAAAAAATCGGGCTGGGAGGCTCCGATTCGGCCCAACGATTGCATCCCGTGAAAGCCTTTTTGACCTACTGGAAGGATCAGGGTTGGATTCAAAACGGCCTCGCCACCCATCTGCGAGTGCCCCGGACTCGGCGCAACACCCTGGCCAAGTCGTCCTCCCGCGACGGTCAGAGTTTCCGTTCCGTCAACAGCTCACAACTGAGCCAGGAAGGTTACGACCGTTTGGTGGCCCAATTGGAGGACCTGAAGGGCGAACGGGTTGGGGTCATAGAAGAGATCAAGCTGGCCATGGCCGACAAGGACTTCCGGGAAAACGCGCCGCTCGACGCCGCCAAAGACCATCAGGGCATCATCGAGTCCCGTATTCGGGTGCTGGAGACCAGCATCGCCAACGCCCAGATCCGGTCGGACACCGGTTCGGCCGCAGTCACTCGCTCCACCGTGGGCGCCCGCGTCACTCTGAAGGACGTCGGCTCCGGCCGGGTGATCTCCTACACACTGGTCGACATTCGGGAGGCCGACGCCGCCACGGGTAAGATTTCCACCCAGTCTCCCGTGGGCCATGCCCTCCTGGACCGGACGGTCGGTGAAGAGGTGACCATCAACGTCCCCAGGGGGACCCTTCAATACCTGGTGCAAAAGATCGTCGGTTCATAGGGCGGGCGCTGGCTAAGGTCGCGGACTTCCAGAGGAGGATACCGGCCGGCGTGCAGGTGGTGTTCGACAGCGGAATTCTCCTCCCCGAACTGGACCTGTGGCTGGACTCCAGAAGAAAGCGGGAGTCCAGCTTCATATCCCACGCCCATTCCGACCACACCGGCCGCCATCTCAGGCCCGTGGTCACCCCCAACACCCTGTTGCTGCTCTCCGATTACCTGAAAAACGCCAGTCCTGTGGTCCTTCCTTACGGGGAGACCATGGATACCCCGGCCTATTCCCTGACCCTCCATCCCGCCGGACACTGTCTGGGCTCGGCCCAAGCGCTCATCCAGTCCAAGGCCACAGGCGAAAGGCTGCTCTACACCGGCGATATCAAGCTCCGCTCCAGCCCCACCAACGAACCTCTGGAAACGGTCCAGGCGGATACCCTGGTCATCGAGTCGACGTACGGGCGCCCGGACTATGTGTTTCCGTCCCAAGAGCGGGTGCTGGAGACGGCCTTCCGTACTCTGCGGGCCTGGCTGGACCGGGGCGAGCGCCCGGTGGTGCAGGGCTGGAGGCTAGGTAAGGCGCAAGAGATGCTCCACCATCTGCTGGCCGAGGGCTTTGACGTAATCATAGAGGAGGGAGTGTACCAGGGTGCGGAAGCCTATCAGCGGGCCGGGGTGGATTTTCCCGGCCGGGTCTCGCTGTTCACCAGCGACTGGCCCGAGGGGACGATCGCGCTGTTCCCGCCGGGCAACCGTTCGAAGGTATTGCGCGACTACCGGGGCAAGCGCACCATGGAGTTGACTGGCTGGGCCGCTTCGGACAATCGCCGCTGGCGCAGTTGGGCCGACGCCAGCTTGCCCTACAGCGATCATGCCGACTTCAACGAGCTGGTGGCGTACGTGGAAGCCGTGCAGCCCTCCCTGGTCTATACCGTCTTCGGCTTTCCCGATTTGGCCGCCAGGCTGCGCTCCCAAGGCTACCCCGCCGTCCACCTTGACCGCCGCGGCGGCGCCCAGGACACCGGCTTCCAGTTCAAGCTGATTTAGGGCTTGATTTCACGGGA
>DAOUHF010000247.1:0-81921 GCA_034428795.1 Dehalococcoidia bacterium | reverse complement strand
AGTCGACGCGCTGTCCCTGAGGGTTGGGGTGCGTGGATTCCGGCTTCCGCCGGAATGACGGGAGGGGGGGGCGGGATGGCGGATGGAGGGTGGGCGAGATGACGGGTTGGGGGGTTGCTTCCGCCCTCCGTTTGAGACGAAAGATGCCCCGATGACCCTACTCCGTCTCCCCGGCGAAAGCCGGGGTCCACGTCACCTCCACGCTTCGGCTATCTCAGCGGTTCACCGTCGGCCCTACTCCGTCTCCCCGGCGAAAGCCGGGGTCCACGTCCCCTCCACACGCTTCGGTTATCTCAGTGGTGGACCGTCGTCTGGAGTCGACGCGCTGTCCTTGGGGGTTGGGAGGCGACGTAGGTTCCGGCTTTCGCCGGAATGACGGTGGTGAAGCCGGGATGACGGTAGTGAAGCTGGGATGCCGGAAGGGATGACGGCATCCCTATAGGGCGTGGATGAAATTGCCCACCTCTGGGGGAGGTGGGCAATTCGTTGTTCCTAGTTCGTCATCCCTGCGAGAAGCTCCGGGATGACTCATGTCGATTCCAGGGGCCGGAGCCGGAGGTCTAGTCGTCGTCTTCTTTGGCCCGTTTGGCTTCTTCTATGACCCTGGGTTCCAGGTTCGCCGGCACCTGCTCGTAACGACCGAACTCCATCGAATAGGAACCGCGCCCTTGGGTCAGGGAGCGAAGGTCCTGCGCGTAACGGAGGACTTCCGATTGAGGGACCTCCGCCTCTATCAGGGTTACGTTGTTTGCGGGGTTCATGCCCAGAATCCGTCCTCTCTTGCCGTTGAGATCGCTCATTACCTCACCGGTGTAGCCGTCGGGGACCGTGACGGAGAGCTTCATTACAGGCTCCAAAAGCACCGGGCTGGCGTCGCTCACCCCTCTCTTCAACGCTTGGACACTGGCGATTTCAAAGGACATGCCGGAGGAATCAACGTCGTGGTAGCTGCCGTCGTAGAGCACGGCCTTCAGGTCCACCAGCGGGTATCCCGCCAGCGCACCTTCGTCAAGGGCCTTGGTTACGCCCTTCTCCACCGCCGGAATGTATTCGCGGGGCACCCGGCCGCCGACGACTTCCGAGCCGAACTCGAACCCCTGGTCCCGGTCCCTTGGCTCCAATCGCAACAGGACGTGGCCGTATTGACCGTGCCCGCCCGACTGCTTCTTGTGCCGGTACTCGGAGTTGGTGGTACGCGTGATTGTCTCCCGGTAGGGTACCCGGGGCAGTTTGACCCGGAGGTCCGCGCCGAACTTGCGCCGGATTTTGTCCAGCGCTACGTCGATCTGGGCGTCGCCCAGACCGGTTATCAGAGTTTCGCTGGTGCTGGCGTTACGGGACATCTGCAGGCTGGGGTCTTCCTCGATGATCCGGCCCAGAGCCATGGACATCTTGTCGAGGTCGGCCTTGGATGCCGGGGATACGGCCACCCGGTAGTAGCCAACCGGCATTCGTATGGTCTCGAACCCCACCGGGTTCTCCCTGGCGCAAAGAGTGTCGCCGGTGACTGTCGACGACAGCTTGCCCACCGCCCCGATGTCTCCGGCCGCGACCTCCGCCAGGTTGTCCTGGCTTTTTCCCTTGGGGAGGTAGAGTTGGCCCACCCGCTCCGACTGACTCTGGGTGCTGTCCCAGACCTCCGAGTTGCTGCGGATGGTCCCCTGGAACACCCGGAACATGGAGAGCTTGCCTACGAAGGGGTCGGCCATGGTCTTGAATACCAGGGCGGCGAGAGGAGCGGCCCCATCGACCTCGAAATCGACGGCATCGGTCGCACCGGACTTGAACAGAGAGGGCTTGGCCGCGTCTACCGGTGACGGCAGGAAGGTGCGTACCATGTGAAGGAATTCGTCTACGCCTACGTTGGCGGTGGCTGAGGTGGCGAGGATGGGGACCAGATCGCCCTTCAGTACCGCGGTGCGCAGGCTGTTTCCGATCTCCTCGGCGGTTAGCTCCTCGCCGCTCAGGTAGCGGTCGGCCAGTTCGTCGTCGCTTTCGGCGGCGGCTTCAATCAACCGCTCCCGGCCGGCTTCGACCTCGGCTGCGAGGTCGGCGGGGACTTCCGAGCTGGGGTCGACCAGGCTGACTACGCCCGTGAAGTCTTGGGCGGCGCCGACGGGTATCTGGAAGGGTACACAGTGCCGGCCGAAAGTCGCCTGGATGTCTGCCACGTTGCGGGCAAACTCGGCGTTCTCCCGGTCCATCTTGTTGACCACTATGACCCGGGGCAGACGGGAGGACTCGCACATGTCCCAAGACCGTTCGGTGCCGACGTCGACGCCGGACGGAGCGGCAATCAGGATCGCGGCGCCTTCGACCACCCGCAGGGCGCTGATTACCTCGCCCAAGAAATCGTCGTAGCCGGGTGTGTCGAGGAAATTTAGCTTGAACCCCTCGGTGGAGGCGGCGACCAGAGTCGTCTGGATACTGCTGCCGCGCCTTATCTCTTCAGGCTCGAAGTCGGACACCGTGTTGCCATCCTCGATCTTGCCCAAGCGGGTAACCGCCTTGGTGTTGAATAGGACCGCCTCGCTTAGCGACGTCTTGCCGGCCCCCGAATGTGAAAGCAGGGCTACGTTCCTAATGTCGTTAGCGTCCATACAGGGCGTTACTCCCTCTCGCCGTCGGTTGCGGCGGGTTTAAGTCATTTTATCGGGTTGCGGCGTCGCGGCGCAACGGGTTTAATGCCTCTGTGTTCTCTGCACTCTCTGCGGCGGACCGGCCCATTGCAAAATAAGGGCAAAATAAGGGAGGAATATCGATGACGGAGTTAGCGGACTATGCCAGCAAGTATGAGACGGTCAGCGTGCAACGGGAAGACGGAATCCTGCAAGTAACATTCCACACCGGCGATGGGAGCCTGTTGTGGGGCGAGGCCGCCCACCGGGAGTTGGGCTACGCCTTCGCCGACATCGGCGCCGACCCGGACAACAAGGTTGTCATCTTGACCGGCTCCGGCGACGACTACTGCGCTGATTTCGAGCCCAACCGGCCCACCCGGCGAATGCCCAAGGACTGGGACAAGACCTACTGGGAAGGAAAACGGTTGTTGACGAACCTGCTGGAAATCGAAGTACCGGTTATCGGAGCAGTCAACGGACCGGCGACGATTCACGCTGAGATTCCCGTGATGTCGGATATCGTATTGGCGTCGGAGACGGCCACCTTCCAGGACGCTCCCCACTTCCCGCGGGGAGTGGTGCCCGGCGACGGAGTGCACGTTGTGTGGCCCCTGCTTTTGGGACAGAACCGGGGACGGTACTTCCTGCTGACTGGGCAGACCCTGTCGGCCCAAGAGGCCATGGACTTGGGCGTGGTCAGTGAAGTGCTTCCCGGCGACCGGTTGCTGCCCCGCGCCTGGGAACTGGCCCGCCAGTTGGCGGAGCGGCCCCCGCTGACCCTGCGCTACACCCGCGTTGCCCTCACCCTGCAACTGAAACGGCAAATGCAGGACGTTCTGGGCTATGGACTGGCGATTGAGGGGCTGGCGGCGGTCGACGTTTCGCTGTCCCAAGGCTGAGAAACAATCCCGGAACGAATCGGGCGGTCTATTCGGCCCGTTCGAGATAGATGCCAGACCCAGGAATTCAAACCGCCGGCGCCCGAAGGCTTGCCGTTACAAACCAGCGTTCGAAGCATGTCAGGATGGGCGAAAAGCAGCCCGGCCGGGAGTTGTTGAAGTGGCGATTTATATGCACATATTCTTACAGCAGGAAGACCGGATCTCTCTCTACGTGGTGGACCCGGATACGGGTGCGTTGTGGCGAAGGACCGAATTCCCGCTACCGGGGATGCCCGCGCCGATGGCGGTCGACCCGCTGAAGCGCTTCCTCTTCGTTGGGCGGCGCCGGCCCGGCGAGTTCGGCTTGTCCAGCTTTAGCATCGACCGCGGCACCGGGCGTCTGGCCCTGCTGAATAGCATCGGCCTGGAAGGCGACCCGGTCCACATCTCCACCGACCGCGTCGGCAACTACCTGCTCTCGGCTTATTACTACCAGGCCCGCGCCGGAGTGCACCGCTTCGACACCGACGGCGAGCTCGACGCCTCACCCGTCGAGTGGCTGGAAACGGGCATCGGGGCACACTACATCCAGACAGACCCATCGAACCGCTATGCGTTCGTGCCCCACATCGCCGAGGGCTCACACACCGGACTGAACGCAATTTTCCAGTTCAAGTTCGATGGAACGTCGGGCAGTCTTGCCGCCAACGCGCCCGACCGGGTCGTGCCCGGCGCGCCGGAAGGCCCGAGGCACATCTGCTTCAACCCGAACCTCGACGTCGTCTACTCCTCCAACGAGCAGGGATCCAGTGTTACCGCCTATAGCTTCGACCGCGCCCAAGGCGCCCTCACACCCTTTCAGACCGTGCCCACCCTGCCGGAAGGTTTCGACGGGCGGAACTCGTGTTCCCAAATCCAGGTCACGCCCTCGGGCCGGTTCCTCTACGCGCCGAACCGGGGACACAACAGCATCGCGGGTTTCGCGGTGGACCGGTCCGACGGCAGCCTGACCCCCATCGGCCACGTCGCCACCGAGGCGGTGCCCCGGGCCTTCAGCCTTGACCCCACGGGCAACTTCCTCTATGCCGCAGGCTTGGAGTCGGGCCGCCGGCCTCGTACCGTGTCAACCAGGACTCCGGGGCGCTGGAGCCGCTGGAGGTCTACCCCATAGGCAAAGCGCCCATGTGGGTGCTGATCGCCGAGCTTTAGCCATCGGGCTTTAGCCACCGAGTTTTAACCAGGGAATTCGCTCGTAGGGGCGATTCGCGAATCGCCCCTACCCCACCATCCACCAAGGGTCTTCCAGCAGCCCTTTGACGGTCTGGAGGAATTCGGCGGCGGGTGCGCCGTCGACGACGCGGTGGTCGAATGTGAGGCTCAGGTACATCGTGGAGCCTTTGGTGATTTGGCCGTCGCGGATAACCGGCTTCTCTACGACCCGGCCCACACCCAGGATGCCGACTTGCGGAGGGTTGATGATGGGCGTGAACCCGTCGATGTCGTTTGCCCCCAGGTTGGTGATGGTAAACGTGCCGCCGCTGATTTCGTCGGGGCGGATGCCCCCTTCGCGAGTACGCGCCGCCAGGTTGCGGCCTTCGGCGGAAAGTTGGCCCAGCGATTTTGAACCGGCGTCGCGGATGACGGGGGTCACCAGGCCCTCGTCTAACGCCACGGCCACCCCGATGTTGATTTCGTTCATCAGCTGTACCTGGTCCTCGGACTGAAGCGCGTTCATCCGGGGATGGCGTTTCAGGCCCTCCGCAGTGGCCTTGATCACAAGATGCAGGGGACTGATGCTTCCTTCGGACTGATTGCGGGACAATCCCCGGCGCAGCAGCGTCGCTTCAGTGACGTCGGCCTCGGTGGTCAGCGTCACTTGGGCCATCGTATGCAGACTCTGCAGCATTCGGGTGGCGATGATGCCTCGGATGCCCGTCAACTTGACCGTTTGGCCGCCGGGCGCCGCGGCGGTCTCGTATCGGCCCGATTCCTCCGAGTCCCGGATACCATCGGCCGCTTGGGCCACGGCCTTCTCAACGTCCTCGATGAGGATTCGGCCTTGGGGTCCGGACCCTGGCACCCGGGCCAGGTCAATCCCGTGCTCCCGGGCGAGGCGACGGGCGGCGGGCACCACTGGCACCCGGCCGTCGGGCGCTCCTGCCGGTGTTTCCGTTCTGGCCCGGATAGCCTTCTCCACGTCCTGGAGCAGTATCCGGCCTTGGGGCCCGCTGCCTCCAACTTGTCCCAGATCGACGTTGTTGTCTCGGGCCAGGCGGCGGGCCGCTGGCACCACCTGTGCGTGGAGTCCGGGTGTGCCGGTTGCCACGACCGACCGCGCCGGCGAGAGCGCGGCAGCCGAGGCGCCGGCGGCGGTAACGGCGGATGGGGCGGCCGCCGGGGGCCCCGTGACTTCGCCGGGATCGGCGATGACGCACAACACGCCGCGGATGGGGACGATATCCCCTTCCTGGGCTACGATGCGGTCCAAGACGCCGGACACAGTCGATTCGAGCTCCGTCTGCATCTTGGCGGTCTCGATCTCGACGAGAGGCTCGCCTTCCTGGACCGTGTCACCCTCATTCTTGAGCCACCGGACGATGACGCCGTCCTGCATCTCCATTCCCCACTGGGGAAGAACGATCTCGGAGGCCATGGCGCACTCCAATTGCTGAACCAAGAATCAGGAATTGCCAATTGGCGCCTCCTGATTCTCAATTCGAAATTCCTAGTTCGTGGTTGTTATTCTCGTGGTTGTTATTCTCGTGGTTGTTATTCCCGTGCTTGTTATTCCAGGGTCGTCCGCACCGCTTGGGCGATGGATTCGGCGGTCGGGTAACACAACGGCTCCAATGCCGGGCTGAATGGTATGTGGACGTTGGGGGCGCCGATGCGCTGAATGGGCGCTTGGAGCGACCAGAAGCCTTCCATCGCTACTATCGATGCAATTTCGCTGGCGGCGCTGCAGGTCTTATGGGCCATGTCCACCGTCACCAGGCGTCCTGTCTTGGCCACCGAGTCGAGGATGGCCTGCTTGTCCAGCGGCACCAGGGTGCGCGGGTCCACTACTTCCACGGAAACCCCTTCGGCTTCCAGGATCGCGGCGGCACCCAGGGCCCGCGGCACCATGCCGCCGATGGCAACGACTGTCACGTCGGTGCCCTCTCGCTTCACGTCCGCCACACCGAAGGGGATGGCGTAGTCGTCTTCAGGCACCAGCGCCCTGGCGCCCAGGATGGTGCGGTCTTCGCAGAACACCACCGGATCGTTGTCCCGTATGGCGGTCTTCAGGAGTCCCTTACCGTCGTAGGCGTTGCTGGGGAACACCACTTTGAACCCTGGAATGTGCATGAAGATGGGGTAGGACCGGTCCGAGTGGTGGGCAGCCATGCTGCCATCGTAGTACATGGCCGACCGGTATACGATGGGCAGGCTCACCTGTCCCCCGAACATATAGCGCATCTTGGCGGCCTGGCTGACCAGTGAGTCCATGGCCACCCACATGAAGCAAAAGGAACTTTCGACGATGGGCCGCATACCGACAGCGGCCGCGCCTACTGCCGCGCCCATAAAGGCGTTTTCGGACAGCGGACAGTCCCTGACCCGCTCCCCGCCGAACTCTTCGTAGAGGCCGCCCGAGGCCCCGTAGACCCCGCTCTGGATGTCCTCCCCCATGATGAACACCCGTTCGTCGGAGCGCATTTCGTCGCGCATCGCCTCGTTCAAGGCTTGGGTCAAGGTGATCTGCCGGGTGGGAGCTTGCGTCTGTGTCGTCATGGCGTTCCTCCTATGTTGAGATTCTGTAGGGGCGCCCCCTACAGGTTGTTTTCAGATAGCCCCTGCGGGTTGTTTGCGCTACTCCAGTGGAATCGCGTCGGCGAACATGTCTTCGAACAGGGCGGATGGCTCCGGATAAGGGCTTTGCCGGGCGAATTCGACCGCCTCGTCGATTTCCGCCAACACCTCGGCTTCCATCGCGTCAATCTCGGCTTGGGTGGCGATGTCCTGGGAGAGCAGCCGTTCCTTGTGGATGCCGATGGGGTCCCTCTTCTTCCACGCCTCCACTTCCTCGTCCTGGCGGTAGGGGTCGCGGACGATGCGGCTGAGACCCAGAGAATGATCGTAATAGCGATAGGTGCGGCCCTCGATGAGGGAAGGGCCCTGGCCGGCCCGCGCCCGGACGACCGCCTCCGACACCGCCTCGTACATGGCGATGGCATCCTGTCCGTCCACCAGCACTCCCGGAATGTTGTAGGCCGCCGAACGGTCGGCGATGTTTTCCACCGCGACCATCTTTTTGAAACTGCTGGTTACGGCGTACTGGTTGTTCTCACAGAGAAACACCACCGGCAGCTTCCAAACGGCCGCCAGGTTGATGGACTCGTGGAACGCGCCTTCGTTGCTGGCCCCGTCGCCGAAGAAGGGCACCGCCACCCGGTCGTTGCCCTGCAACCGGCTGCCCAAAGCCGCGCCCACCGCCGTGGGAATGGAGGAACCAAGAATACCCGACTCGCCCAAAATGCCCACACTGAAGTCGGCCAGGTGCATGGAGCCGCCCTTGCCCTTACAGAAGCCGGTGCTCTTGCCCAGCAACTCGGCCATGGCCTTTTTGACGTCGCCGCCCTTGGCGATAGGGTGCCCGTGGGACCGGTGATTGCCGGTCATCCAGTCGTCGTCACGCAGGGCCAGACAAGCGCCCACGGCCACGGCTTCCTCCCCGATGTAGGAGTGGGCCGCCCCTACGATTTCACCACGTTCCACCATCTGGATGACTCGTTCTTCGAAGTGCCGGATGCGCAGCATTCGCCGGAGCATCTCCATCAGTAAAGGCTTTTCCAGCATGACGTCCTCCTTCAACTTCCGAACCAGGAATGGTCTGTGCCTGAGACGGTGAAATAATAACATAGAACCCCGGCCCCTTCTTGATTGGACGGGCCAGGGGGCGAGAACCGCAGGACGCCGCGGCGGTGATCTGAACAAGTCCCTTCCCCCCGATGGGGGTCTGAACAGGTCCCTTCCCCCCGATGGGGGAAGGTTAGGATGGGGGCGCCGTTGTATTTGGTGACCCGCGTTCGGCAAATCCTTATCTCAACACCTCGCTTGTCTCAATACGATCGATGGTGTAAAAGTAGGGTCAATCAGAGTAGCCAGCAGGAGCAGACCATGCCGATTATCAGCCGGGACGCCGCCGCAATCGAAGAAGGATACCCCGGAGTACCCCGGGCAGTGTTGGTGGACGCCAGCCACGGGTCTCAATCACTGTGGGTAGGCCATTTGGAGGTCGTCCCCGGAGCCACCATTACGACCCACATTCACCCGGACACTGAAGAGGCGATGACGATCGTCAAAGGTGAGCTGGAGGCGGTCTTGGGTGACGAAACGGTCGTTCTGGGACCCGGCGACACGGTGTTGGCCCCCGCCGGCGTCAAGCACGGGTTCGTCAACCGTTCCGACTCCAATGCCGCCCTTTTGGCGATGTTCCCCAAGACCGTATTCGAAAGGATAACTGTCGAGTGATGCAGGAACGGGCGGCGTCAAAACACCGGCGCGGCCAATTGCCGGGCAAGCGGGGGATTAGCTGGTGGTGCTGACGGGGAGCCCGGAGCGGTCACGGCTGACCGAGATGCACCCACGAACCCCCTCGAGCTTGGAGAACAGCTTGCCCAACTGCTCCAACCCTGTGGTGTGTACCGTGAGAGCCATGGTCACCGTGCCGTCGGTGAACTCCTGGGTGATTACCGAAGCGATGTTCACCCCTTCGGCCGAGACCAATGCGGTCAGGTCACGCAGCAACCCCACCCGGTCGTAGGCCCTCATGATCACCCGGACCGGATAGAGTTCCTTGGCTTCGCCCCATTCCACCCGGATAAAACGGCCCCGGTCGTCTTCGTGTTTCACGCTGGGGCAGTCCTGCTTGTGAACGGTAACGCCCCGGGACCGGGTGACGAACCCCACGATTTGATCTCCGGGAATCGGGCTGCAGCACCGTCCCATGCGGGTCAGCAGGTCGCCAACCCCCAAGACCTTGATTCCGGAACTGGGGCTGGAGAGGGGCAGGTCGGTCCGTTTTTGGGCCAACGGGGGTGGGGGGGCCTGCCTGGCTTGTGCCAGCCGATGGGCCAACTGGCTTTCGGTCAAGCCCCCGGAGCCGAGGTTGGCCAGCAGGTCGTCCATTGAGTCCGCTTTGAAGAGGGAAAGGATCTCATTGTCGTCGAACTTCTGGTCCAGGCGCCGCAGTTCCCGGCGAAGCATCTCCCGGCCCCGCTGGATGTTGGTGCCCCGCTCCTGCCGCCGGAACCATTGCCGCACACTCTGGCGGGCGCTGGCCGATTGCACGTAACCCCGGTTGGGGTTCAGCCAGTCCAGGCTGGGCCCTCGATCAGCCTTGGCCCTGAATATTTCCACCGTATCGCCACTCTGCAGGGGCGTGTCCAAGGAAACCATCTTGCCGTTGACCTTGGCGCCGACACAACGGTGTCCCAACTCGGTGTGAATCTTGTAGGCGAAGTCCACCGGAGTGGAGCCTGAGGTCAGCTCTACGATATGCCCCTTGGGGGTGTAGACGAACACCTGGTCACTGAAGATGTCCTGCGTTACCGACTCGATGAAATCGGCGGTCCCGGTAACGTCTCGCTGCCATTCCAGGAGTTGGCGCAACCAGGTCATTTTCTCTTCGAACTTGAGGTCGCTGGACTTGCCCTCCTTGTACCGCCAATGGGCGGCGACGCCGTATTCGGCGATCTGATGCATATCGAAGGTCTTGATCTGGATTTCCAGCGGTGTGCCGCCTTCGCAGATGACCGTCGTGTGGAGGGCCTGGTACATGTTCTCTTTCGGATTGGCGATATAGTCGTCGAACTGTCCCGGGATGGGATGCCACATCTCGTGGACCTGCCCCAACGCCCGGTAACAGTCGGCGTTGCTATCCACCAACACCCTGAGGGCGAAGAGGTCGTAGATATCCCGCAGCTCCTTGCCTTGGGCCTCGTATTTTTGCATCTTGCGGTAGGTGCTGTAGATGCTCTTGGGACGGCCGACCACGTCGCCATCGACGCCGGCACGCTCCAACTCGTCGCGGAGGAGCCCCGCGACCCGGTCGATGTAGTCCTCTCGCTCATGGCGCTTGGCGGCCAGCATTTTGGAAATTTCCCGGTACTTTGTTTCGTGCAGGTGCCGGAATGCAAGGTCGTCCAAGCGCCACTTGATCTCCCAGATGCCCAGGCGGTGGGCCAACGGGGAGTAAATGTCCAACGTTTCCTGGGAGATCCTCCGGCGCTTTTCCGGGGGCAGGGCGTCCAGCGTCTGCATGTTGTGGAGGCGGTCGGCCAGCTTGATCAGCACGACCCGGATGTCTTCCGCCATGGAAACCAGCATCTTTCGGAGGCTTTCGGCATACAGGCTGTCGGGGTCGTCAAGGCTTTCCAACACGCCGTCTTCGGGGTCGTGAAGGCGGGTGTCCATTCGGGTAAGCTTGGTTACACCGTCCACCAGCTTGGTGACTTCAGGCCCGAAGCGCTCGTCGATCTCCGCCAGGGAAACGCCGCAGTCTTCGACGACGTCATGGAGGAGGGCGGCGATGATGGTCTGGTCATCGAGGTGAAGATCGGCTAAAAACAGGGCGGTCTGTAGAGGATGGGCGATATATGGTTCGCCGGACTTCCGCGTCTGGCCACGGTGGCAGCGGTCGGCGTAGATATAAGCCTGCCCGACAATGTCGCTGGCAGGTTCAGGCAGGTAGGAAGATACCCGCTCGACCAGGGTGTTGACGGCTGTGGAAGGCGCTACCCCAATATCTTTGTCCCGTAAATCAATATCGAAACGCTCGATGGGGCGGGCTTGGCGTACCATCATTTCGCCACCTTGATTGTTGATGATTCTAGCCGGTTTGAAAAGAAAATACCACCAAAAGCAGCCGGGTAACATTTGAGACTTCCGTGGGTGAACATTGCGTAGCCGACCAGGCCGGCGTCGCCGCCTTGACGCCATTTGCACGCCGGACATAGACTCGGGTTCCACCCGGAAGGCAATCTCACGCCGACCCTGTATGCGCTCCGGGATATCCGCTCCGGGATATCCGCTACGTATACCGGACGGACCGATAGCACGGCGTGGGAAATCCGATGAGGGCGAGATGACGAAGACCATCTACCTGGCCAATCCATACGGGTTTTCCGCCCAGCAGAAGGCGCTGCTGCTGCCCCCGCTAGCGGCGGCGCTGGAGGCGCTTGGGTTGGAAGTCTGGGAGCCATTCGCCAGGAACAACCAGGTCGACTTCCTGGAGGCGGGATGGGCGTACCGGGTTGGCCAAAGTGATTTCCGGGACGTGGTCTCGTCGGATGCTATCTTCGCGGTGGCCAACGGCGTCCCTCCCGACGAGGGCGTGATGATAGAACTCGGGATGGCGATTGCGTTGAAGAAGCCCACATTCCTGTTCCGGGACGATTTCCGCCGCGTGTGCGACAGCGACCAGTATCCCTTGAATCTGATGCTGTTCACCGGGATACCGGAGGACGGCTGGCAGGACTACTTCTACACGTCGGTGGACGAGATAACCTCGCCCGAGAAGGCGCTGGCCCGGTGGGCCAAGCGTTCCTAGCCGACGCCGGGACTTGTCTCCTCAGTCAGCCCGCGGACCTTTGGTGATTTCCGTCTTCGCCACCGAGCCGTCGGCCTCGATTCTCAGACCGATGTATGCGCCTGTATGCGCCGGCGTGCTCCTTGTGATGACGTTGTTGGTGTGGCCGAAACCTATAACCGGCCCGGTCAGATAGTCTGCCTCCCAGTGCTACCTGAAGGACACCGCCAGCCAGGCAGGTCGGCGTTCCGGGCCTTTCGGCCGTCGGCCTGAGCGCCCGTAAAGAAAATGCTCGTCAACTGGCGCCCGGCTGAACGGTGGCGTATGCTATAAAGCCGTGGTACCCGTTAATCGATGCTTGGTCTGACATCCATAACCAATAGCCGCAGTTACAAGTACTGGGTCTTTTTTGCCCTTGCGATTGGGCTCTTTGCCTCGGTAGTCGACCACGGCAGCGTAAACCTCGCCCTGCCGTCCATCGCGTCCGCACTGCGCATTGACTTGCCCAGCGTCCAGTGGGTGGTAATAGGGTATTCCCTGGTCATCAGCGCCCTCCTGCTGCCTATGGGGCGGCTCTCCGATCTTATCGGCCGCAAGCGAGTCTACATCCTGGGCTCGCTGGTGATGATTCTGGGGGCGTTGGGAGCCGGGTTCGCCCCGGACCTCATCGTTCTGCTTGCCGCCCGCCTGGTTCAGGGGTGCGGCGCGGCTATGACCCAAGGCACCGGCATGGCCATCATGACCCAGGTCTTTCCACCGCAGGAACGGGGCCGGGCCATCGGCCTGCTCATGACCACCGTCGGCGTGGGAGCGGTTGCCGGGCCGGCCATCGGCGGCGTGATGGTTGATTGGCTCGGCTGGCGGGCCGTGTTCTTCTTGAACATTCCGTTGATAGTCATCGGCATTGGCGCAACGGCGGCGGTGTTGCGCGGATGGGAGTCGGACCGGGCCCCAAAGGGCAGTTCCTTCGACTGGGTGGGAGCGGCCCTGTCTACGGGTATGCTGGTCTCGTTGCTGCTGGGCCTGACCACCGCCCACAAGGCGGGCTGGGACTCTCCAACGATCGTCCTGACGCTGGTGCTGTCGGGTGCATTGTTCCTTACTTTCATATGGTGGGAGCTGCGGTGCCCGTCGCCGATGCTGGACCTGCGGTTCTTCCGGTTCCGGGTGTTCTCCTTCGGAGTGTCGGCGGCCTTCCTGACCTTCCTCGGTTCGTCGGCGGTGTTGTTCCTGATGCCGTTCTACCTCCAGAATGTGCTTGGCTACAGCCCGAAGGTCGCCGGACTGGTTATCGTGCCTGGAGCCTTGTGCATGGCCGTAATGGGGTCAGTCGCCGGAGTGCTTTCCGACCGGTTCGGCCCGCGCTGGTTCACGGTGGGCGGCATGTTGTGTTCGACGGCGGGCCTGCTGGTGCTGAGCCGGGTGACGGAAACGTCGTCGCTGTGGCTGGTGACCCCGGCCTTGATACTGATGAACACCGGCATGGGGACGTTCTACTCGCCCAATTCCAGCTCGGTGTTAAGCGCGGTCGGGCGCGAAAGCTACGGTGTGGTGTCGGGGTTCCTGAACCTGGTGCGCAACTCGGCCAACGTGGTCAGCCTGGCCATCGCCACCAGTATCGTTGCCGGCACCATGGGCTCCCTGGGTTTCGAACCCAGCCTGGAGGCGGTGCGGGGCGATACCGTGGAGGGAGTGAAAAACGCCTTCACCGTGGGGATGCGTTACGCGTTCTACGTGATGACTGTATTGATAGTGTGCTCGGCGACGGTGTCGTTCCTGCAGGGACGGCGGCCCCTGGCGGTCCGACAGCCGGCGCAACAACCGCAAGAAGAACCCGCCACGGGAGATTAGGGCGGCTCTCCAGCACTGCCGGGTTGAGGGAAGTACAGCCCTCTTAATGCAGTTGGAGTCAGAATAGGGATGGCAAACACCGGCGCTAAAGCAAGCACGTCGTTATCACCCGTCACCAACGCATTGGCACCGGCCGCCGTCGCCAATTCGAGGAAGGGCCGGTCGGCAGGGTCACGGCAATCCGGGACTGTTGGTGGTTCCGAAACGGTGACTACTTCGCACCACGGTAGGTAGAGATTCAACAACTCGCGTTGACGGTTGAGGGTCAGGCCGAACTTAGAATAAGCAAGTGCTCCTACCAATTCCTCCAGCGTTCTGAGACTCACCATTGGGGCAACTTGTCCGGTTTGCCACAAATCGCGAATCCATGTCAACGACCCTGACGGAAATAGCAGGGCGCTCAAAACCACATTTGTGTCTATAACCAGACGGACCAACGCGCTTATCGCCTTCGGAACCACTGTACAGCGTCGGAGGCGTCGGCCTCGGTTATTCCCCTATCGGCCAATCCCTTCCAGATTTCATTGAGTTCGGTGGAATCTACCGGCGCGAGCACGATTCGCCCGTCCTCGTTGCTCAGGTCGAAATACTCCGTGCCCGGGAATGCCGCTACGACTTCTTGCGGGAGGGTCAACTGGTTCTTGGAGGTCAGCTTGACTCGCATGGGTAAGCTCTCACTTTTGGTCAGAGGATAGCACAAGCAGACAATCCGGGACACCCGCTGGCAGCGGGCGCCAACCCTGAGTCTGTCCCGGAGCCATTGGGTGACCGTACCTACAGCGGTAAATTCATGGTGGGCGTGCCTCCGGAAACGCGCCGCGCTCTTGCGATACGGGCAGCGGAGGATGGCGTGAGCTTGAATCGGTTGGTGAGCGCCCGTCGTGCTAATGACGCCGCATAACTGGCCACGCCCCAGCTAGTCCTCCACAAGCGTCCTGCTTACGTCCACGGTGGCGTAGGACCATGCGATGCGGAAGGGGGTTTCACCGGTGTTGATCAGGCGGTGGTGGGTGCCGGGGGTGATGAACGCGGCGTCGTTGACCGCTACCTGGTTTTCTTCCCCGTCGATCATCAGGATGCCCTCGCCTTCTATCACAATCACCGATTCCTCGGCGTTGTGGTAGTGGGTGGTGTTGGAGCAGCCAGGATCGAAGCTGGTGATGCCGCTGGAGATTTCGGTGGCGCCGACATCTTTCGTGATAAAGCCCGCCACCGTGACGCCCGGCGCCCTTTGCAGGTGTTCGACTTCGCTTCCCCGGATAATTCGTGGCGACGGCATAAACTACTCCCTTTATTTGTATTAACCGCAGAGAGCACATAGTGTTTCTGATTATTTTCTCTGTGTTCTCTTGGTGAACGGCCCTATTCCTGCTCCAAGAATGGGATGAGACATCGCGGGAAGCCTGGGGCCCAAGGGGAGATCCGGGTCTGTCGAGGTCTCGTAGGCGGATGTTGAACAGACTATGGAGCGCGGGGAGCATTGGCCCGGATGGGCAATCAATTCCGAGGCGTGTCGCCCCAGGCTTTCAGACCTTGCTCTTTGGCCATTGTCTCCAAATTCAACTGAAGCGGACTCAGCACCGCCGGGGGCATCGATCCTCGTTCACCCAGTTGGTCCCATTCCACCTCGACCTCGACCTCGGTCAGGCCATCGACCTCGGCCAAGCCTTCCTTTACCGATGTCACGAGCCGGGTCATGCCGAATATGCAACAAGGGAGGACCTTCACCGACACCCCTCCGCCGTCGGTTACTTGTACGTCGGAGATCAGGCCAAGTTGCCCTACGCTGAACCGGAAATCACAGCAACCGACCCCTTTTAGGGCTTCCATCACTCGCTGCGTCAATTGTGCCTTCGAACGACCCAATTGTTTCCCTCTTCCTCCGGGGACTACCGAAGCGTTACTTCTACTATGAGGACCAGGCTGGGGCTAGTCCGTTAACCCGGCGCTTGGCGAACTCATCGTTGCTGATCTTCTGTTTGGCGGCCTCGATGTCGATTCCGTGCAGCCGGGCGAGGTTGCCGCCGAGAATCTTCTGCTTAATCTCCGGAGTGAGTTGAGGGTAGCCATATCCATCCGTCAAGTCTTGCGGCATCTGGAAGTCCGAGAAGGCTTGCAGCGCCCATTGCGGGTGCCATAGCGGGACCTCAGACCCGGATATGATTTTGTCCGGCCCACCCCAGAACAACAGTTTCCCCAGTATCTCAGCGAACCACCTGGGGGCTTTGCCGATGAAGTTCAGGGTTGCCGCCAACGAAACATAGATGTTGGGGAACCTCACGATTTGCCAGCAAATCTCGTCGATGAATGGAAGGCCGGGATGGAAGATGACGAAATTAAGGTCAGGGAAGGAAGCGGCAGCCTGGTCGATGTCGAAAACCTGGGTGCCCTCGAGGGGCTGGGGCCCTAGCGGGACTCCCTTATGGACGGCGATCAGGTCAATGCCCAGCTCCCTGGCTTTTTCATACACCGGGAACGCGACCCTAGGGTCATCCATTCGCCAAGGGAACGGCGATCCAAAGTCATACCGTATGTTATAGAACTTGAATGCCTTGACCCCGAACTCCTTGACCTGGAGCTCCATCAAGTCAAGGGCTTTGCCGCCCTCGAGCGGGTTCACCGTGCCCCAAGTGATTACCCTGTCGGGATACCGCTGTGCCATCTCAGCGCATCGCTCCCAGTCCGAGAGTCCATCATGGAAGAAGTCGGTCAGGGGCAACGGTTGCGCCACCAACATATCCGTGTCGCTTTCGGAGAAGACGACGTTGGCTATCCTGTCAATGTCCCAGTTCAACAAAAACTCATCTCGTGAAAGGACACGCTCTCCCGAAGGAGTCAACGCTGCGTGGAAGCCGTACAGGTGGTTGTTGAATAGCTCCCCGCCGGAGTTTTTCACATTGGCGGCATCCATGTTGTAGAGGTGGGTCACCGCGTCGAATACAAATGCGTCGCCGATCATCGCGTTATCCTTCCTCGTCTTGTTGGGATCGGGCCCCTGAGCTCAGACACGTACGGACAGACTACGGTATTGCGGCATTATAGGCGGTGGCCCACACCCCAGCAAGCATACTTTCCTGCTCGCCCTCCACCGCCCGAATTACTACGTCCCGCACGGTCTCGCGCGCAGACCACGCTTCGGCTGTCGTGAGCCGCAGAGTCGTTGCCATAGAGTCCTGAAAAATGTACGATTCCCCGGCGGGCCCCGCCAAAACGAGAAATCCAACACCCACGGAGATAGACCAATGTACGTTATCATCGCTCCCATTCAGGTCAAGGAAGGACACATCGCACAGTTCATGGAAGCCATCATCGAGGACGCGAAAGGGTCGGTTAACGACGAACCGGGCTGCCGGCGCTTCGACGTGGTCCAGGACGCCGGCGACCCCAGCCGCGTCTGGCTCTACGAGGTCTACGACGACGAGGCGGCCTTCCAAGCTCACACCGAGGCGCCCCATTTCATCAAGTTCCGGGACGCGACCCAGGACATCCGCGTGGAGGGCATCCAGGGAGCGGCACGGGGCAGCAGCAACATCTGGCCCACGGACGGCGAGTGGAAGTAGCGGGGATTGGTTCACCACAGAGGTCATACGTGCGGTTTCTTTAATAACTCCGCGTTCTCTGCGGTGAATAAACAAAGAGGTCTAACCAGTACGACGAGGGAGGCAACCTGATGTACGTAATCATTGCGCCGTTGCAGATCAAGGATGGAGCGAAAGAGCAATTCCTGGAGGCGTTGCTGCCCAACGCCCAAGCGGCCGCCAACACCGAGCCCGGCTGCCTGCGGTTTGACGTCATTCAAGACGCCGGCGACCCCAACCGGGTGTGGGTCTACGAGGTCTACGTTGACGAGGCCGCCTTCCACGCCCACACCGAGTCGGAGCATTACCTGAAGGCCGTTCCCGTTCTCGGCGGCCTGAGGGATGAAGCCGGTGGCCTCGAAGGAGCGGCCTTCGGCAGCACCAACGTTTGGCCGGCCGACAGCGAGTGGAAGTAGGTCCAATTCACCCCAGAGGGCGCAGAGAACGCCAGGGTTGCCGGGTTGCCGGGTTGCCGGGTTGCCGGGTTGCCGGGTTGCCGGGTTGCCGGGTTGCTCGGATAAATTCTTCCAGAATACTCGGCGCTCTTTGCGCCTTCCGCAGTAAGAAAGAGGTCTAGCCATGTCGAAGACAGTCTTGCAAAGCTCCAGCGTGGCCATTCCCCGCGGGATCATGTCCCAGGGGATTGCGGTCCCGGCGGGGCGGATGGTGTTCGCCTCGGGCCAAGTGGCCCGGGACGTTGACGGTTCGTTGGTAGGCCCTGGGGACATCCGGGCCCAGACCCGGAAGACCCTGGAAAACCTGCAGGCGGTGCTGGCCGAAGGGGGCGCCACGATGGACGACGTAGTGAAAGTGACGGTTTTCGTGACCAGCTTGTCGGAACACTTCGCTGCCATCCATGAGGTCCGAAGAGAGTTCTTCAAGTCCGACTACCCCGCCAGCACCCTGGTGGAAATCAGCTCCTTGGTGGACCCGGAAATGCTGATCGAGATAGAGGCGATAGCCGTCACCCAATAGCGCCCGGACCATATTCGGGGCACCCGAACAACATAAAGACTCCGCCATATATGGTGGAGTCTTCGTGTTGGTGGGTGTACCGGCGCTCCGCCGGAGCGGTCAACCGCCTAGGAAGACGATTGGGCGGCGGCTACACCGTCGGGGACGAGGTCGGCTTCCCACGGCCCGGGGAAGTTGCCTTGGGGCCGGTCGCCGCCCATGAAAATGTTGTCCTCGCGGTGCCATTCGGCCCTTGGGGTCTCGTAGTAGACCTCGATCCCATTGCCGTCGGGGTCTTGCAGATAGATGCCCAGGGAAAGGCCGTGGTCTGACACCCGGTTGATGTTGATGCCTTTTTCCTTCAAGTTGTTGTAGAAATCGGCCAGGTCTTCCAGGCTGGCCATCCGCCAGGCCATGTGGTTCAGGCCCACCTGGCCTGCCCGGGGCCCGTCGGCGTTCTCGCCCACTTCCATCAAAGCGATCTCGTGGGACTCGTTCAGGTTGGCCGACATGAAAGCCGCGCGGCCGGCCTTGAAGTCATAGGTGTGCAGACCCAGCACGTCCTCATACCATTGGCGGGCGGCCTCGGCGTTTCGGACGTAAATGTTGACGTGGCCCAAGTAACTCGGCGTAAAACCCATCGTTCGCCTCCATAAAGACATTGACTTACGTCGCCAAAACTACCATATCAGGAGAGAACGGCGCAAGGAAGCCGACGCACACAACGCAAAAGGCAGGTGATGGGACGCTCGGCGGGTATGGGCCGGCACGTCCCGGTACGTCATCAGGTGCGACTTGCGACGGGCCCCGATGATACAATAAATTCCCGTAGTCCTCCGATCACCGGCGGCCGTCCTGGTTTGCGGTCACCAGTGGCCGACACCTCCGTCCCTAGGGAACAACCCAACGGGCATCCGCCACGGGCCGTTAGCTCAGCCGGCAGAGCACCGGACTTTTAATCCGGGTGTCGTGGGTTCGATCCCCACACGGCCCACCTTTCCCAGCTTGGATTCGCGGCTCTTGTATTGCTCGGAAGCATGCGGACGTCTCATCAATCCGCAAACACCGACGCCGAAATCATCAAAGGCAAGGAATATAAGGCATGCCTGAACAATCGGAATCAACCAGTAATAGCGGTGCACAATGGATTTCGTTCCTACTTAAGTCAGCCCGGAAAAACAATCCTTTGGTGCCGGATGAGGTTTTTGCTAGGCTGGAGACATTGTTGGAAGGACAGGTCAGCGAACGGGATCTGACTCGGACGAATCTCAAGACGATCGCCACACAACTAATTGGAGACATGGCTTCCAAGGTTTCAGAGCCAGAGGAGACACAATGAGGATTAAATCCATTGAGTTAGAGTGGTTTCGTGGGGCTGCTGACCTAGTTTCGCTAAAGCCCAACTGTAAGTCAATGGTCGTCTACGGAGCGAATGGCTCCGGCAAATCGTCTTTCGTAGATGCGGTGGAATACGTGCTCAACAACGGTAGTATAGAGCATCTTAAGACCGAGTACAGCGGTTCTCACCAAGTGAACGCAATTCCCAACACGCACAAATCCGAGGCCAGCAAGACTGCGTTGAGGTTCAAGTTTAAAGACGACTCCGAGCTCAAAATCGATTTCAGGCAAAATGGATCATCGAAGAGTTCGGGCACTCAAGCAATTGCCATGGGCGAGTGGGAGTACAGGCAGACAGTACTTCGGCAGAATGAAGTTTCGGAATTTATTCACGATACGAAAGGTAAAAAATACTCAGCGTTGTTGCCATTGTTTGGGTTACACAAAATGGAGGTCGCTGCTGACAATCTCCGCAAGCTTGTAAAAAGTGTAGAAACTGAATCTAGGATTAACCAAAACGAAACCAAACTTGAGCAAGTAGAGAATCAACGGAAGGATGTTTTCGGAACGCAGAGCTATGCCCAAATAGTAAAGGCAATTGACGATCTTTACGTGCAGTACTTCGAGGCCAGTCCGACCACGGATGTTGAATTATTAATTTGCAATGATCTAGCAACTGCCATAGAAAATCGTATCAAGGGGTACTCTGCCGACAATCAGAAGTACGTTTTCCTCAAAGGGGTAGCTGAGCCCAATCTCCAGGGCAGGATTGATGCCGTACGTGCTTCCGGTGTAGATCTTGCTGAATCTCTGGAGCCTCAAATTACTGAAAAACTAGCCATCTTGCAGTCGGCTAGCACGTTCGTAGACGGCCTCGATGCACCCGAAATAGTGGATTGCCCAGCGTGCGGGCGCGCGATTCAAGTTGACGCATTTCGTGAACATGTCAAAGCAGAACGCGAACGCCTACAAGAGATCCAGAAGGCTTTCAATTCCTATAAGGCCAAGATTGGAGACGTCTGCGATACCTTACGGTCGATCAAGTCAAACTTGGACAAGCCGGACTTGCAGACGTGGCGAGACGCACTCGGTGACTCAGCAATCACCGGTGGCTTTAATTACCTAGAAGGAATGGACTTCAGTGCCCTTCGTGAGTCTTGCAGCGATGGCGACTTAACAGCCGTTGAGAGTAACGTATTACCGCTAGTGCGTGCTGCAGCGCAAGATTCCATGGATGCACCATTAGGTGTCCAGAAGCTAACAACCGATAAGAAATTGTTGGAAGTCGCTCAACCGGTGATCATTGCCGAACCTCTGAAATCAGATATAACACGCGCTGAGGCTCTAGTCGCACTGATTGACTCATTGGAGGAAGGCGTACGTTCTGAGATCAGGAAACAGTCTCAGATGGCTATTGACAATATTTCCGAAGACATTGAGGGTATGTGGGCGACCTTGCATCCTGGCGAGACAATCGAAAGTGTGCGCCTTTCCTTGCCACCCGACTCGGACAAGGCGATTGACGTTGTTCTGAAGTTCCATGGATTAGACCAAGAATCCCGTCGCCTAACACTTTCCGAGGGGTATAGAAATAGTCTTGGTCTTTGCATATTCTTGGCCATGGCCAAGCACGTTGTCGACACCGAACGTCCGCTTTTCTTGGACGACGTGGTTGTGAGTTTGGACCGGAACCACCGAGGGATGATTCAATCGTTGCTTGAGAAAGAGTTCAATGACCGGCAAGTGATAATTCTTACTCATGACCGAGAGTGGTACACGGAACTGCGACACCAGTTAGGAGATGACAATCGGTGGATTTTCAAAACGCTTCTGCCCTATGAAACTCCAAAAATCGGGATTCGCTGGTCGCACAAGACGACGACGTTTGATGACGCCCGAGCCTTGATTAAGAAGCGCCCAGATGCAGCCGGGAATGATGCTAGGAGGATAATGGACGTAGAATTGTCCATGATTGCTGAACGCGTCCATATCCGGATGCCCTATCTGCGTTCAGACAAAAATGACAAGCGCATGGCCCACGAGTTTTTGACTCGCCTGATCGCTGACGGTAAAAAGTGCTTTGAAAAGAAGTCTGGAAAGGAATACGGCGTACACACAGATGCTCTCGACACATGCAATAAGGCTGACCAACTGCTTCTGTCATGGGGCAATCGTGCATCGCACACGTTTGACATTGTCCCTTCGGAAGCAAGCAAGCTAATCGAGACTTGTGAAAGTGCTATTGCCTCTTTCAAGTGCAGTTCATGCAAAAGGTATGTTTGGTTCCTTGACGCGGCAAGCCCTGAGTGGGTCCAGTGTCAATGCGGCGAAATTCGATGGCGATACGGAAAGGCGTAAGCGCAGTCCGAATCGCCAAAACAGAAAAGAAGTTTCCTCTTTCATGGTTACCTACTCCGAACCCAGGAAGAAAGGCAACCTTTCTGGGTTCTCCAAGAGGCTAACCCGGCGAAATCGGCGGTTTTTCAACACCTCCACACGGTGGACACACAGAACCACCGACTTGAAGGGGCGGCCCTGGTCATAGTCACTGCTAACGGTTTAATCTAAGACAATCTCACAACCGAGTGGCCAGTGGTGAAATGAGAGGCCTTAGTGGGTTTAACAGGTTGAGGGCCCTAAACTCTGGGCAGTTGTTGCCCCTTGTGGAGCAATACGGACCTGGGATGAAGGAAGTTTGCTTAAGTCCTCAAGAGTGGCTGCTGTTGAACAACTGAACCAACAACTAGATGGCTCTTACAACGCTACCGCGAACTCAAAAGTTTGCAGTACAGCGCCGCTTGGCCCACCATGACTGTGGAAAGAGAGACCCGGGTGGTCGCCTCTGAACGGCCCGTGGCAGGCATTCCGGTGCTGATCGCCGGTGTACAATGTGCCCCTGAGGCTGGAACAATGCTGGTTTCCGTTGAACTGGTGCCGGAACCTGCTTTATCTGTTGGCGGATGGAGCGCGGTTTGAGGCCGGGTCGCTGGTCCATTTCCGCCCTGGGGAAGAGCGCCAAGGCGGGGCGATCTATTTCTGCCTGGAAGTCGATTTCCACAACACTTGAAACAAGCTCGGCAGACTATTTGATTAGAGGGGGACCATTATGCCTTTGCAGTTGGACCACACAATCGTTCCCGCCCATGACAAGGTGAAGTCCGCAGAGTTCATCGCCCGCATCTTCGGACTGAAGTACGAGGGGGCCTGGGGTCACTTCGCGCCGGTTAAGGTCAACGACACGTTGACGCTCGACTTCGATGACTCGGACAACCCACGCTCCAATCACTACGCCTTCCTGGCTTCGGACGAGGAGTTCGATGCGGTGCTACAGCGCGTAAAGGACGAGGGTATACCCTTCGGGAGCGGGCCACGTTCGCAGACAGACGGCGAGATCAACTACGAGCACCAAGGACGTGGCTTCTACTTCGACTGCGAGAACGGTCACCTTTGGGAGGTTATCACCCACACGTACATCACCGGTTAACATGCATTGCCATGACTCGGTAAGCGGGGTTGGCTGTTCAATCAACGAGGGGCAGCCCACAACCCGTCAGGCTGGGTTCCCCGGCAGCCTCGCAGTCCTGTATAGGCACATTGGCGGTGCGGTCATTGTCTTGGGAAACATCAGCGCCACCGGTGTCTGGATGCCGATGGCGCCGGCCGCACCGCGTTACGGGACGCCGCCCGCTACCCCGGCTTGTAGGCCACGACTTTGCAGCTTGCCGTATTGGTCGGCGGCCTCTCCTCGTTCTCGTTCCGGAATTCGTAGTCTTGGCCCGTTATCTCGATGTCCCGGAAGCCGGCTTTCTCCAGCCGCCCCAGGTACACCTCTGTATATTCCGCGCCGGCCGTGCAGGACACCCAGGCTTGGGCGCCGGTGACGGAGGGTCCTTCGGGAGTCAAGGCCATCACGTCGGACAAGTGAATCCTTCCGCCGGGCGCCAGTACCCGGAAGCTCTCGCTGAACACGGCGTCCTTGTCGGGAGACAAGCAGACTACGCAGTTGGAAATAATGACGTCGTAGGAGTTCTCCGGCAGCGGCATCGTCTCCATCTCCCCCTGAACGAACTCCACGTTGGTCAGACCGAGGTTGGCCTGGTTCTTTCGGGCCAGTTCCAACATGGAGGGGGTCATATCCAAGCCGGTGACGCGGCCGGTCTCGCCAACCTCGCGGGCCGCCAGGAAACAGTCGATGCCGCCGCCGGAACCCAGGTCCAGCACTCGCTCGCCAGGCTTGAGTCCGGCTAGCGCCGTCGGGTTGCCGCAACCCGCGGATGCGGCGATGGACTCGGTGGGCAGTCCGGCCAACTGGCCCCCGGTGTAGAGCCGCATGGCGTGGTCGACGTCTTCGAGGCCGCAGCAAGCGGCAGTCTCGCAATCGCAACCGCAGCCATCGGAGTGGTCGTGCTCTGCTGCCTGCGAGACCGGCGACAACTCGATCACTCGTTGGGCCCGGGCGCCGTAGCTCTCCCTGACCAGTTCCTTTATTTCGTTTTGATTGGTAGCCATTGGGATTCCTCCTTGTTCATTTTTTGGCAGCGCCTGCGCCACGCAGCCCTGCACCGCTGGCAGCATCTTCCGCCATACCCTGGCGGCCGCCTGGAACGCCTCGGTACCGGACGGGGTCAGCCAGCAAATGCGCCGGCTGCGGCCTTGGTGCTCTTCCATCCGCCATTCCACGTAGCCGCCGTCCTGGAGTTCCTTCATGGTGGAGTACACCATCGCCTCGGTGGGTTCGCAACATCCCTGGCAGGCTTCCTTCATTGCCTGGTTGACCCTGTAGCCGTGGACTGGCCCCTTCGCCAGTTGGGAGAGCAACAAGAACCGGCAGAGGCTCCTCTTGACCAAGTTCTCCCAGTAGACCTCATTCTGCATACCAGGCATACTCACCCCCGTATACTAAACCGCGTTTGGTATTGTACGGTCAAGCAACCGGTCAGTCAACCATCCGTACCGGTCGTGGTAGAATTAGGGTCGTTCCCGGCCACTCGCTTACGCCGGCCACTCGCTTATGGATGAATGCTCATGAAAATTTCCGGTTACAAGACCCGGGTCCTGCGTACCCCCGCCAGGGACCCGCTGGCCGACAGCCTCCCGGACACCGGCGCCCAACGGGGGTTCGTCACCCTGGAGATGACCACCGACGAAGGGATCGACGGCATCGGCCTCACCTTCATTCCGGCGCTGGGCCTCAGTCCGCTGCTCCCCGCTCTCAAATCGGCCGTCGACTCCCTGGCCGAGTTGACCATTGGCCAAGACCCTATGGAAATCGAGGGAATCGTCGAGGGCCTCAAGGACGCCACCACCGGCTCGGGGCCCGGCGGCGTGTTGAGCCTGGCGTTGGCCGCTGTCGACATCGCCCTCTGGGACATCAAGGGCAAGGCCTTGGGCCAGACGGTTTCGACGCTTCTCGGGGGCTACCGGAAGCGGGTGCCCACCTACGCCAGCGGCGCCCTCATGCGCCCGGTGAACGTGGAGCGCCTGGCCGAGATAGGGCCCATGCTGGTGGACCAGGGGTTCCGGCAGATGAAGACCCAGATGGGGGCCGAACCCACCGCCGGCCGGGAGGTGGAGCGCATCCGGGTGCTGAGGGACGCCGTGGGCGACGACATCGACCTAATGTGCGACATCAACCAGCTCTGGAGCGTGAACCAAGCCATTGATATCGGCCATCAAGTGGAGGACTACCATCTGTTCTGGCTGGAGGATGTGGTGGCCCACGACGACTACCAGGGCATGGCCAAGGTGGCGGACGCCCTCTACACTCCCATCTGCGCCGGGGAGTACGTTTACGGCGTCAACCCTTTCCGCCAGTTAATCCAGAACGGCTCCGTGGACATCGTCATGATCGACCTGCTTCGAGTCGGCGGGATCACGCCGTGGCGGAAAGTTGCGGCCATGGCCGAGGCGTTCAACATGCCCGTAGTCAGCCACCTGGTGCCGGAAATCCACATCCAACTTATGGCCGCCATACCCAACGGCCTGACGGTTGAGTATATGCCCTGGACTCTGGAGCTTTTCGAGGAGACCCCTAGACTCGCTGACGGCAACCTCGAAGTGCCGGACAAGCCGGGCTTGGGGTTGGCGTTCGATCAGGGAGCGTTGGACCGCTACGCCGTGTCCTGATTCACCCCAGAGTACCCGGAAGACACGGAGATTATTGCCGATTCGCTGATTCTTGGAGGCAGCTAATGGTTTCGCAGCTACGGACTTACACCGTCAACCGGGGAATGATGGACTCTTGGCTGAAGGTGTTCGACGAGGAGATACGCCCGATTCACGACAAGATCGGGATGCCCATCTCCGCCACTTGGGTCAACGCCGACCGCAACGAGTTCATCTGGATTCGCAGCTTCAACAGCGCCGAGGAAATTCCCGAGAAAGAGGCGGCGTACTTCGCCTCCGACGAGCGCAAGGCCCTGGGCGACCGGCCAACCAGCCACATCGCCAAGATCGAAGTAAAGGTAATCGAGCAGGTGCTGACCCACGCCGAGGTCGCGTAACGTTTGGTTTAACCCAAAGCGGACGGATGCGGCCGGTTATTTAATAAACCTCTGAACAAGTCCCTTCCCCCTCGACGGGGGAAGGTTAGGATGGGGGTGCCGGCGTTCATCGCATAGCTGACCTCCCTGATCTACCCTCCGGGATTCCGGCTTTCGCCGCCATGTCGCTGACTTATTCGGAGGTCCCCTAATATCTCCGCGCTCTCGGCGTTTTAACCCCCTTTGCGCATTTCCACGTGGGGGATGTCGACCTCCAGGAAGACTTCCCCATGCTCCCGGTAGCCGTGGGCCGCGTAGAAGGACTTGACGTATTCTTGGGCGTGCAGCACGAAAACGGTTACGCCTTGGGTGCGGGCCTCCTCTTCCAGGAAGAGCAGCAAGAGGCCGCCTATACCGTGGCGGCGCCATTCCCGGTCCACCGCCATGCGGCCGATGCGGGCGGAGTCTTGGTCGAGAATCACGCGGCCAGTGCCCACCACCCGGCCCTGATGCAGAGCGATGGCGTGGGTCGCAGCCGCGTCGTAGGCGTCCAGCTCTTCTTCCGGCGGGACCTGCTGCTCCTCGACGAACACCCGGAAGCGGACGCCGATAGCGGCATCCAACTCTTCTTCGGTCTCGACGACTTTCACGGTGATTTCGCTGGACAGCCCGGCGGATGCCATAGCAGCTAGAAGACGATGACGCCCCGGCCGATCTCGCCGGCGTCCATGTCGTCGTAAGCCTCGTTCACCTGGTCCAGGGAGTAGCGGCGCACCACCAGGTCGTCGAGGTTGAGCTTGCCCAACCGGTAGAGCTCGGCGAACTTGGGCATGTCGACCTTGGCGTGAGTCGAGCCGTAGTAAGTGCCCCGGACCGTCTTTTCGTTTCGCACCATGTCCACGGCGTCCAGGGGCGCCTCGGCGCCGAAGGGGGCAATGCCCACCAAGGTGACCGTGGCGCTCTTCCCGGCCATGTCGTAGGCGGCCTTGATCGTCGCGGAAGTCCCGACTACTTCAAAGGTATAGTCCGCGCCGCGGCCGCCGGTGATCTCCCTTACCTGCTCCACCGGGTCGCGGTCGGAGGCGTTTACCATGTGGGTAGCGCCGAACTTCATTGCGAATTCCAACTGGCTCTCTCTCAGGTCGACGGCAATGATCTTGCTGGCGTTGGCCAAGGCGGCGCCCATGATAACGTTGAGGCCGACCCCGCCGCAGCCGACGACTGCCACGGTGCTGCCGGGGCGGACCCGGGCGCTGTTCACCACGGCGCCGACACCGGTGGGCACGCAGCAACCGATGAGGGCGGCCTTGTCCATGGGGATAGGCCATTCTACGGATACGCAGCCCATTTCGGGGACCACCGCGTACTCGGCGAAGCATGCGACCTTGCCCATGTGATGGATGTACTGGTCGCCTATGTGCAGGCGACAGGTGCCGTCCAGCATATTGGGCCCCGTAGCCATGTGGGTGTCGCAGACTTGGGAGTTGCCTTCCAGGCAGGAATGGCAACGGCCGCAGGCGGGTACGAAGGAAAGGATCACCTGCTCGCCCGGCCGCACCGTCGTGACGCCGGGGCCCACCCTCTCGACGGTCCCAGCGCCTTCGTGGCCCAGCACCACGGGCAGGGCGATGGGTGCGTCGCCGTGCATGAAGTGGCGGTCGCTGCGGCAGATGCCGGCGGCCCCGATCTTGACCAAGACCTCTCCCTCCCTGGGATCGTCGAGCTCCACGTCTTCCAGCACCAGAGGTTGTTTCGTTTCATAGAGGACAGCGGCTTTCACGAGTCGTCTCCTATACCGGTAAATCGTGGCCTATAATACATCATTCACCACTGGGAACACAGAGAGCGCAGGGATTCACGGCTATTATCCGGGACCTCAGTGCTCTCCGCAGTGAAAAAGGACCGTATTATGCACCGGCGACAGGCAACCATGGCCATCGTTTACGACTTCGATGGCACCCTCGCGCCTGGCAACATGCAGGAACACCAGTTCATCCCGGACATCGGTATGGAACCGCCGGAGTTTTGGCAGGAAGTAAACCAGTTGTCCAAGTGCCACCAAGCCGACGATATCCTGATGTACATGTACCTCATGTTGCAGAAGGCCCGGGCCGCCGGTGTGCCCGTCCGCCTGGGCGATTTCCGCAAGCGGGGAGAAGGCATCAAGCTTTTCCCCGGCGTCACGGGATGGTTCGGCCGCATCAGCGAGTATGGGTGGGGAGCGGGCCTGGCTGTCGAACACTACCTGGTGTCCTCGGGCAACGCCGAGATCATCGAGGGCTCGCCCATCGCCGGGGAGTTCAAAGCAATCTACGCGTCGAAGTTCATGTTCGACGAGAACGGCGTCGCCAGTTGGCCGGCCTTGGCCATCAACTACACCAACAAGACCCAGTACCTGTTTCGCATCAACAAATGCGCCCACGACCTGAGCGACAACACGAGAATCAACGCGGTCGTTCCCCGAAACGAGCGGCCCATACCCTTCGAGAACATGGTCTACATTGGCGACGGCCCGACCGACGTGCCCTGCTTCCGGGTTGTGAAAGACCAGGGCGGCTTGTCAATCGCCGTCTTCAACCCCGCCAAGCCAGACGCTCCCGCCAAGGCCGAACAGTTCCGCCGCGACGGCCGGGTGCACCAGGTGGCGCCGGCAAACTACACGGAAGGCAGCGTTTTGCAGACCGTGGTCGAGCGGAGGATCGCCGAAGTAGCGGATAGGGAGACGGCCCGCCGGGAGGGGCGCTGACTGCCGGTGGCTCTATTGGCCCGGCCGGTGGCTCTATTGGTCCGTATCGAAGCAGGCGTCTAGCTAGCGGGCTTGCGCTCTTCGCCGCTGGTCCCGATGCCGCTTCCACCAGAAGAGTGGCTACGGCCTGCTGCGAGAGATGTCAGGCGCCCTCCCTCCGATCTTTGGAGGTGTCGTTGTAATACTAGTCGGGAGGCTGCTCCAGCCGTTCTTCCAACCGTCGCAGCGCCCTTTGGGTCGAACGGAGCTCGCGGAGGATTTCCTCCCGCGATACGGGTTGATCCAAGGAGCGGATGCGTTCCTGCTTGGCCTCGTCGAGGTTGTTGATCACCACCGCAATGAAGAGGTTGACGACTACGAACGTACCAAGCACCACGAAACTGACGAAATAAATCCAGGCCAGCGGATGAAGCTCCATGGCCTTGTCCATGATTTCGACCCAACCCTCCAATGTCACCACTTGAAACAGCGACAGCACGGAGATTCCGAGGTTACGCCAGTGTGCCGGGTCGTGTTCATGAAAGAGTTGGTACCCGATGATTGCGTAGATGTAGACCATGATGCCCATCAGGATCACGATATGCACCATGCTGGGTATGGACCGCACCAGTGTGGAGACGATCAGGCGCAGTTCCTTGACGGTGGAAATCAGCCGGAGAAGCCGCAGCAAGCGGGCCAACCGGGCAATTACGGCAAAGCCGCCGGTGGCAGGGAGCAGTGAAAAAACGATTATCGAGAAGTCGAAGACGTTCCACCCATCGCGGAAATACCGATCGACCCGCGGGGAGACGGCCAGCATTTTAAGGGCGGCCTCGATGATGAACACGCCGAGCGTCGCTTGGTGGATGAGGTGGAACCATTCCCCGTACCGGTCGGCTAAAGCGGGCGAAGTCTCCAGCCCCAACAGGATGCCATTACCTACGATAATGGCGATGATGCCGAATTCGAACGCAGGCGCGTATACGGTCCGGTGGATGGACTCTCGCATATGCCGGATATTCAATGGGGGGGAATCTCCTGCTATTCGACGAGTCTCTCTAGCGGAGCGAAGCTGAGAAGCAGGCGCTTGACTCCGACGCCGCCGGCGAACTCCACCGTGACCTCGGTGTCGGCAACCGAGGCGTCCAAGGCGGTGACTACCCCCTCTCCGAAGGTGGAGTGGCGGACGCCGTCGCCGATCGTGAGAGCAGGTCTCTGGGGAGGGACGGCAGCGGCGGCCACGGTCTGCCAATCGGCCCATGCCGAACGGCGGGGCGCCGCCGGCGGGTCGGGAAGCCGTCCGGACGCCACCAGTTCCGCCGGTATGTCACGAAGGAACCGTGAAGCGGCCCCTGCCTGCCGGACGCCCTGGAACCCGCGGCGGAACGCCCGCAGCAGGTACAGCCGCTTTTCGGCCCTGGTCATGCCCACGTAGCAGAGCCGGCGTTCTTCCTCCAACTGGTCCTCGCTGTCCATCGACCGGACGTGGGGCAGCAGGCCTTCTTCCAAACCCACCATGAACACCACCGGGAACTCCAGTCCCTTGGCTTGGTGCAGGGTGATGAGGGTTATCGAGTCGTTGGCGTCCTCGTAGCGATCGACGTCGGCCACCAGGGCGGTCCGCTCCAAAAGGGTGGCCAGGCCGTTGGGCGGCGGTTCGGCGTTGAATTCCTGGGCGGTGTCCCGGAACTCCAGGATGTTTTGCCACCGTTCCTCGGGGCGGTCATCGCTGCCCTGGATGAATTTCTTGAAGCCCGTCTCCTCCAATACAAGGTCCACCAGTCTCACCACTGGAGCCTCTTGGCTGAGGCGTACCAGGCGATTGATCCGGTCGGCGAAATCCGCCATGGCGGCGGCGGGCCTGGGGGTGACTTGTATGGGACAGGCCTGCCCTTCTTTGCGGGCCGCGCCCACCCGGGTCAGCGCTTGAAACAAGGAGATGCCTTCCCCCGCAGCCCAAGCGCCGAGATCCCGCATCGATTTCGCGCCGATCCCGCGGGGCGGGACGTTGATGATCCGGGCCAGGTTGACGTCGTCCTGGGGGTTGAAGACCAGCCGAAGGTAGGAGGTCAGGTCCTTGATCTCCCGGCGCTGATAGAACCGGACTCCCCCGACCAAACGGTATTTCATTCCCTGGTGCAAGCAGGCCTCTTCCAAGGCCCTCGATTGGGCGTTGACCCGGTACATTACCGCGCAATCGCCCAAGCTGAATCCCTCTTCCCGTACCAGCCGGTTGATCTGGGAAACGACGTACGCGGCCTCTTCATTGTCGTCGTAGGCCTCGTGGATGGATACGGGCTCGCCCTTGACGTTGTCGGTGAAAAGGTCCTTCCGAATCCGCTGGCCGTTGGCCGCGATTAAATTCTTGGCCGCGTTCAGGATGGTGGAGGTGGACCGGTAGTTCTGCTCCAGGGAGATGGTCCTGGCGTTGGGGTAATCTTGCTGGAAGCTAAGAATATTGCGTATATCGGCGCTGCGCCAAGAGTAGATGGACTGGTCCGGGTCGCCCACGACGCAGATGTTGCGCTGACCTTCCGCCAGCAGCCGGGCCAGCCGGTACTGGGCGACATTGGTGTCTTGGAACTCGTCCACCAGGACGTAGGTGTAGCGGTCCTGGTAGCGTTTCAGCACCTCCGGAAAACCTTGCAATAGTTGGACAGACTTCAGCAGGAGGTCGTCGAAATCGACGGCATTGTTGCTGGTCAGGATTTCCTCGTAGTGCCGGTATACCCGGGCACAACTCTCCTCGAAGTAGTCGTCGGCGTTGCGGGCCAGGGCGTAAGAGTCCCGCAGGATGCTCTTGGCGCGGGAGATGACCCCGCGGACGGCGTTGAGGGGATTGGACTTGGGGTCCAGCTCCGCCAACTCCATGGCCTGCTTGATGGCTGAGGTCTGGTCGTCCGCGTCGTAAATCGAGTAGTTGTGGGGCAGGCCCAGATGGTGGCCGTCCCGCCGCAACAGCTGGGCGCAGAAAGCATGGAACGTGCCGACGGTCAGTCCGCTGCTCCGCTGGCCGACCAAACGCTCCAGTCGGTCGCGCATCTCCCTGGCGGCCTTGTTCGTGAAGGTCATGGCGAGGATGCTGTGCGGGCTCACCCCGCAGACCCGCACGAGGTAGGCGATGCGGTGGGTGATGACGCGGGTCTTGCCGCTGCCCGGTCCGGCGACAATAAGCAAAGGGCCGTCGACGGTCTCGACGGCCTCTCTCTGAGCCGGGTTCAACCCCTCCAGTAAGTCCGCCCCGGTGGTCATGGAATGTAATCCTCCTGTGAACTCAGCAGACCGTCGGCTAACCCAGCATGGATTTCAAGACGTCCCCAACCTCGGACAGCCGGCAAAGCCGGACGCCAACGTCATTGGCGCGGCTCTTGGAACTCTCCCGGATCCTGGGGAAATACCGTATCCCGGGCAAATAATCGTCGGAGACGCAAATAACCGCTCCCATTTTCTTGCCCTTACGGGCCAGGTCGGTCGAGTAACTGCACCAGTGCGGTCACCATAGTAACGATCGCGCCGACGCAATCCAAGAGCCGGCCGCTCCGAATCGATACCTCCCAGTCCTCCGCGACAAATATTGCCACACCCCGAATTACTGCCTAGGGAACCTCTGAACAAGTTATTTGCCGGCGCCGTTACGTCGTGGTCTCCACGTCCAGCATCCAGTTGATGCCGAACTTGTCGGTGCAGGCGCCGAAGTATGCGCCCCAGAACTGGTCGCCCAAAGGCATGGTTACGGAGCCGCCCGCCGAGATTTTTCCGAACAGTTCGGCGGCTTCCTCCCGGCTCTTGGGGGAGAAGCTGATGGAAAAGTTGTTGCCGACCACGGGCGCACGCCCGAAATTGGATGGCATATCGCTTCCCATAATCATGCCGTCGCCGATGGAAATGGTGGCGTGCATGAGGTTGTTATGCTCCGATTCGGGGACCCCCATGTCCGGTGGCCCTTCGCCAAAGGTGTGCGCGTCCAGGTACTCTCCTCCAAAAACGGAGCAGTAAAAATCGAACGCCTCCCGGCAATTGCCGCCAAAATTCAAGTAAGTAATAAGCGCCATGAAACCTCCTGATTGTTAAACGCCGGGAGTGCCCCCCGCACAGAGGACCTCTGAACAAGTTATGGTCATTGAGGCGAAAGCCGGAATCTCGGTGGAGAGCTTAACGGCCCCCATCATAACCTTCCCCCATCGGGGGGAAGGGACTTGTTCAGAGGTTCCTTAGGGCGGTATTTGTCTTCCGGCCAGTCCCCGTGGCCCATTCGAATGCCGGGCCGCGGGTAGTATATCGCAGCCGCCAAGGGGGCGCCCTCCGGGTTCGTCATTGCCCCTCTGGGCTCGTCATTGCTCTGGGGAATGCCCGTCACGGTTGGGACATATGTTAAGATAACCGCGTTTCCCTCCAGCGCCGTTGTACACCCTTGTGTCCGGCCAAAGTCAGTCAAGAGGATGCGGGCTTCATCGGTGCTGGGTTTACGCTCAACCCGAGAAGGACCGTAGAATGCTGAGAATCCCGCCCCAGAACTTGAGGACTCCCGGCCCAACGCCCATCCCGGACGACATCGTCGACGCGATGACCAACCCGATGATCAACCACCGGGGGCCGGAGTTCGACGAACTCATCACCAAGACAACCGAGCAGTTGCAACAGGTCTTCATGACCAGCAACGACGTTTTGATTCTGACCGCGTCGGGCACCGGCGCGTTGGAAGCGGCCCTCGTGAACACCCTCTCCCCCGGCGATCGCGTCCTCTCCGCCACCGCCGGTTCCTTCGGCGACCGGTTCACCGACATGGCCGACGCCTTCGGCGCGGAGGTGAAGCGGCTGGAGTTCGAATGGGGGGCCCCCGTGGAACCCGCCGCCATACGTGAGGCGCTGCAAGCGGACCCCGAGATCAAGGCGGTGATGGTCACCCACAACGAAACGTCCACCGGGATTACCCATCCGGTGGAGGAGATCGCCCGGGTGGTCAAGCAGGAGTTCGACAAGCTGTTCCTGGTGGACGCTGTCAGCAGTCTGGGCTGCATCCCCCTGCCGGTAGACGCCTGGGACTGCGACCTGGTAGGCACCGCCTCCCAGAAGGGTTTCATGATCCCCCCCGGCCTCGCGTTTATAAGCATCAGTGAACGAGGCTGGGAGGAGCAGAGGACCGCCAAAATGCCCCGGTTCTACTTCGACCTGGAAGCGGCGAAGCGGATGCTGGAACGCGGACAGACCCCCTTCACCCCCAACGTGGCCGCCATGTACGGCTTGAGCCTGGCGCTGGACAAGCTGCTGGAGGAGGGCATGGAAGGCGTCTTCGGCCGGCACGCCAGCATCGGCCGCATCACCAGGGACGGTGTCCGCCGGTTGGGCCTGGAACTGCTGGTCGATGACGAACGTTACGCTTCCGACACCGTCACCGCCGTAAAGGTCCCGGAGGGGGTGGACGGGCAGCGGTTGATGGGCCTGCTCCGAACAGAGAAAAACGTGGTGTTGGCCGGCGGCCAAGGCAAATTGAGCGGCAGCATCTTCCGCATAGGCCACCTTGGGCACGTGTCCGAGGAGGACATCGAGGAGGTTCTGGAGGCCTTGGCCGAGCTTCTTCCCCAGGTGGGGTTCAGCGGGTAACGGCCGGACAGGGGTGACAAGTTGTCGGTATCGCAGCTAGACCTGGCTATGGCCGATCTCCGTATCAGGCTGGCCGAGATCGAAGACCGGGAACGCCAATTGGACGCCCAGGTCAGCCAGTTTCGCCAGCAGTTGCGGCGGGTGCCCCGCCAGGCGGTCTACGGACAGGCCGGGTTGGATGCGTCCCTGGCTGCCATGGGGGAGATCGAAGAGCGGCTGGCAGACGCCGAAGCCGTCCGTGGGCGGTTGATCCGGATCAAGAGCACCGCCTCTCAGGAGTTGGAGGCGCTGGTCGTCTTGAAGCGGGTGGACGAGGCCCGCACCACCCTGGCCGATTTGAAGCGGCACGTTGCGGACGGCGGTCAAGAAACCCTGGCAGAGATCCGGCGCCTGGAAGAATTCATCGCGGCCAACAGCAAGCGCGCCGAGCAATCGATAACCGAGCGCTACCACGACGAACGGGAATCAGGCCGGTCCTAGAGCCCGCCGGAGTGGACTACAGCTTCCCGTCCAGACGGTTGATTACCAACCCGGTAGGCAGCTTGGGGTAGAAGAAGGTGGACTTGCGGGGCAGGCGGCGGCCGCCGCCCACGATGCCTTCGAAGGCGGCCATGGGAAACGGCTTCATCAGGAAGGCCATTTGGAGTTCGCCGCCGGCCACGCCTTCGGCAGCCTCGTCGTGGTCGTGAAGAAACCCCAGGTGCTCCAGGGTGGCGTCTCCCAGCTCGGGCCGCAGGACTTTCTCTTCGAGCACCCAGCCTTCCGACACGGAAAGAGGGCCCCAGTCCGGTCCCACGGCCGAGTTTTCCAGAGTCCAGAGCCTGGCTCCAGTGGCGCCGGGCCCGATAGTAGCCATGACCTGCCGGTCCCGGCCCAGCCGTTCGACTTCCGCCACGATGGCGCCGGGAGCCGTAACGGTCATCGGTTCCGGCCGGAAGACGTCGTTCAACCGGGCGACCACCCTGGACAGGGCCTCGTCGGCCAGCCCCCGCAGGTTTCTGTGGTATGGCAGCACCACCAGCCCCGGATCATCGAAGGCAATGAGGGTCATTAGCGCGTAGTTGTAGGCCAGCTCACTGGCGTCGGCGGCCGGGTTCTCGGCCTGCCGGTCCAGTTGGTACTGGCGGGACGCCTCGTAGCGGTGGTGGCCGTCGGCCAAATACACCGGCCGGTCGTGAAAGAACCGTTGGATGCTCTCTTGTTCGCCGGGAGAGCCGATCCTCCAAAGGGTTGTAGCGCCGCCGTAATCGTCGCTGGCGTCGACATCCGGGTGTCTGGCCATCACTGCCTGGAAAATAGGGTCCAACTCCCTCTCGGCGTCCCGGTAGACTGACATAATGGGGCTGATATTGGCGCTGACCGACTTCATCAGGGCGACCCGGTCCCGGACAGCGGGCGCCTCGGTGTATTCGTGCGGCAGCACCTGCAGGTTCCTGTAGTCGTCGAGACCCACGCACGCGAGGAGCCCCAAACGGGTCCTCATCTCACCTCCCATGGGGAAGGAGTGGCGGAGGAGATAGTAGCAGGGCTCCGTGTCCTGGCGAAGTATGCCGTCTCGCATCCAGGCGTCGAAAAGGCCCGCGGCGCCGTCGTACTGCCCCTCCACCAACGCGGACCAGTCGAGCCCTTGGCCAGCCTCCAGATGGATAACGTTGTACGGGTTCCGCCGCTTCAGGGACTCCTGTATTTCAGGGGTGATGAGGTCATAGGGCGGGCACAACACGGAAGCGACGTCGCCCACCAGGTCCGGGTTGTAGCGCCATCCCCTAAACGGACGAACTGCTGCCATAAACTCACTCTGTCAATGTCTGGCTGAATCCAGTGCGTTCCGCCGTCGACGGGTTATACGTCCGGCATCGCAGCCACGATTTCCAGTTAATCCAGTACTTCTAATCCAGTACGTCGCGGCAAGTGGGAAACTGATGCCGTTGCAGCCACTCGTAAAGAATTTGTTCGCCGGTGCAGACCTGGCCGGTCCAGTATACGGCTTGGTATACCGTCGGAGAAGTAGGCTGCCGTCGCCAACGACCATAGCTGTCGTCAGGACCGTAGCTATCGTATGGTATACTGCGGCCCTGTCCAGCCGCGCCGCGCCAGATCAATTTTTGAAGAGGAAAATCGCTCATGGCCGGGTCCATAAACCGTGTTGACGAAGGCACAGTTACCATCGCCCACGGCTTCACCGCCGGGGGCACATACGCCGGGATCAAGACCTACTCCGACGACAAAATGGATATAGGTATGCTGGTTTCGGACCGGCCGTGCGCCGCGGCCGGCGTGTTCACCACGAGCAGCATCGTGTCCCCCACCGTCACAGCCAACCGGGAAACCCTGGCAGCCGGCCACCTGTTGCGCGGGCTGGTCGTCAACTCCGGTATCGCCAACGCCGGCGTTGGCGAGCAGGGTTATATAGACGCGAAGGGCATGGCGGCCCTGGGGGCTAAGGCGGTAGGGGTGAAGCCCGAAGAGATGCTGGTGTTCAGCACAGGCATCATCGGCGTGGAGCTGCCTATGACGCTCATCAAGACCGGGGTGGAGCAAATCGCGTTGTCCGGCCAGGGCGGCAATGACTTGGCCCGGGCGATGATGACCACCGACACTCACCCCAAGGAAGTCGGCGTGACCGTGGACTTGGGCGGGACGGAGGTACGTATCGGCGGAGTGGCCAAGGGTTCCGGGATGATCCATCCCAACATGGCCACCATGCTGTCGTTTGTTGCCACCGACGCTGCCGTCGATCAAGATTTCCTGCGTTCGGTATTGCCGGAAGTCGCCGATTTTTCCCTGAACATGCTCACCATTGACGGCGACAGCAGCACCAACGATTCGCTGGTGGTGCTGGCTAACGGCGCCGCCGGGAACGCCCCGATAACCGCCGGCACGCCCGAGGCCGAGGCGTTCAAGGCAGGTCTGCTGGAGGTATGCGTCCAATTGACCCGCCTTTTGGCGCGAGACGGCGAGGGCGCCACCCACCTGCTTGTTGTGGAAGTGGTAAATGCCGCGAACTCCGATGATGCCCGGGCGGCCGCCCGCACCATCTGCTCTTCGTTGCTGGTGAAGTCGGCGGTCTACGGCGCCGACCCCAACTGGGGCCGTCTGCTGGCCGCATTGGGCCGCAGCCAGGCCCAAGCGGTGGAAAGCAAGATCGACCTGTACATCAACGGCGTTTGTATCATGGAGGCGGGACGGCCGGTCCCCTTCCACCGCGACGCCGTAGTTGCTTTGATGCGCGGCGACGAAGTAACCTTCCGAATCGACTTGAACCTTGGAGAGGCGCAGGCCACCGCCTGGGGTTGCGACCTCACCGAGGAATACGTGGTCATCAACAGCGCCTACACCACTTAGAAGGCTTCTGTCTTCTCTTTTGTCGCTCTTTAGATAGATGCCAATCGTAGTGAAAATCGGTGGCAGCACCCTGGGAAGCCACGACACCAGTCTGAGAGACCTGGTAACGCTGCAACGGGAAGGCGCGGAGGTGGTGGTAGTCCACGGCGGCGGCAACGTGATTTCCCAATGGATGCAACGCCATGGGATACCGCCCCGGTTCGTCGGCGGTCTCAGGGTGACCGACGCAGCCAGCCTCGATATCGTCGTCGCCGTGTTGACGGGACTCATCAACAAAGAGCTGGTGTCCCAAATACAGCAGCTTGGCGGCAATGCCATCGGCCTCAGCGGCATCGATGGCTGTATGCTGGAATGCACGATCGCCGATCCGCAGTTGGGATTCGTCGGCGAGGTCGCCTCGGTGAACTGCGGCCCCATTCGCACTCTCCTGGACGCCGGCTACATCCCCATGATCGCGCCGCTGGGCCGCCACCTCGAGGACGGGTCGGAGAATGCCGGCTGTGCGCTGAACATCAACGGCGATACCGTCGCCGGAGAGTTGGCCTGGGCCCTGGCGGCAGAACGGCTGATATTCCTGACCGACGTCACCGGGGTCATGGACGGCGGAGGCCGCGTGATCTCTCGCCTGGACCGCCGTCGCGCCAATATTCTCTTCGGATCGGGCGTCATCCAAGGCGGGATGATACCAAAGCTTTCCGCTTGCCTGCGGGCCTTGGAACGGTCGCCTGTGGCCGACATCATAGACGGCCGTCAACCCGGCTCCCTCCTCGAATGCGTGCAAGGCCGCTCCACCGGCACGACGATAGTCGGCAACCTGGGCGCCGGCCCCCAAGACCGCTAGCCCCTCCGCCACACGGTCCCGGCGCGCCCGGCGCGTCTCCCCACTGGTCATACTTTGGCCGATGCGCTAATCTAATGGAGTGCTCCAGTTGGGGGCTTTAAACCGTCTACGCCAATATTCGGCCTGAAGATTTGGAAGGAGTCTCACCATGAGTAATAGCAGCGACTGGATTGATGTCGAGAAGAAGTATTACGCGCAGACGGTACGCCGCCAACCTGTGGTCATTGTCCGGGGCGACGGCACCGAGGTCTGGGACGCCGACGGCAAGCAGTACCTCGACTTCGTCGCCGGCTGGGCGGTAAACCAACTGGGCCACAGCCACCCGGTGATTACCCAGGCTATTACTGAACAGGCCGGGACCCTGATCCAGACGTCCAACCAGTTCTACACCGTCCCCCAACTCCGGCTGGCCGAAACACTGATAGAGAATAGCTGCCTTGACCTGGTGTTCTTCGGCAACAGCGGTGCCGAAGCCGTGGAGGGCGCCATGAAGCTGGCCCGCCGCTACGGCAAGCTGAACCGCGACGGGGCCTACGAGATCATTACCGCCCTGAACTCGTTCCACGGGCGGACGCAGGCTACGGTGGCGGCCACCGGGCAGCCCCACTACCAAGAGAACTTCGCTCCCCTGCTTCCCGGCTTCGTCCACGTTGACTACAACGACGTCGAAGCCGTGATGAACGCCACCACCGACCGGACGGCGGCAGTGATGGTCGAGCCGGTGCAGGGCGAGGCTGGGGTGATAATCCCCGACGACGACTATCTCCAACGCCTCCGCCAGTGGTGCGACAGCCAAGGAATCCTGCTCATCCTTGACGAGGTCCAGACCGGCATGGGCCGGTTGGGCAGCCTGTTCGGCTACCAGGAGTACGGGGTCGAACCGGACGTAATGACCCTGGCCAAGGGGTTGGGCTACGGCGTACCCATCGGCGCGTTCTTGTCCAAGGCCCATTGCCAGGCGTTGGTGCCGGGGGACCACGGGTCCACCTTCGGAGGCAACGCGCTGACCACGGCCGCCGCTTTCGCCGGTACGCAGTACCTGATCGAAAACGATATCCCCGCCCGAGCCAAGGAGATGGAGGGTCACCTGTTGGGCGCCCTCAACGACATCAAGGGCCGGTTCTCTTTCGTCTCCGAGGTGCGTGGCAAAGGGCTGCTGGCGGCGATGGACTTCGACGACAACATATCCGGGCAGGTGCTGACCAACGCCAACGAGGCCGGGCTCCTGCTCAACGGCCCCCGGCCCCACACCGTGCGGTTCATGCCCCCCCTTACGGTCACCAAGGAAGAAATCGACGAGGCGGCGGAGCGCTTGAGCACCGCGCTGGCAAAGATTTAAGGCCCAAAGGGGCCCTCTCCCTCTGGGAGAGAGTTGGGGTGAGGGCAAGATGTCAATGCGAGAGTTCTACGTCGTAATAGAGAAAGGCGAGGACGGTTACCTCATCGGCGAGGCGCCGCAACTTAGGGCGTGTATCGACCAAGGCAAGACCTTGGACGAATTGATGATAAATATGCGAAGGTCTATTGAGGTCTGTCTGATAGATGACGATCTGGACAACCACGGTGGGTTTGTCGGCGTACACAAGGTGGAAGTTCCGGTAGAGGGCAAGGACCGGGAATTCTTCGTGGTAGTCGAGAAGGACGAGGACGGTTTTTTCGTTGGAGAGGTCACCCAAATTCACGCGTGCTTCAGCCAAGGCGGGACCTTGGAAGAGCTCATGCAGAACATGAGAGAGGTCATCTGCCTGTGCCTGGACGATGAAGATTGCGACATGAATTCATTGCCGGAGTTCGTCGGTGTCCAGAGGCTTTCGGCGTAACAATCAATGGGCCGCATGCCGACTCTTAGAGCGGGTGACGTGATCCGGGCGTTGCGTAATTTAGGCTTCGAGATTACCGGGTAAGAAGGAAGTCATATAACTTTGAAGCATAGCGACGGGCGCGCAACTCGTGTACCTTTCCACGGGTCGAGAGATTTGGGGTGAGGCATTGTCCGGGCGATTATCCGCGACGCCCGGCTTACTCGACAGCAATTTATGGATGCCCTAATGGACGCTTAGCCGGAGTCCGCAAACACAATGACACAGAACAGAATCGTCCTCGCTTATAGCGGGGGTCTGGACACCACGGTGGCCGTACCCTGGCTCAAGGAAAAGTACGGCGCTGAGATAATCACGCTGACCGCGGACCTGGGGATGGTCGACCTGGAATCCATTCGCCAGCGCGCCCTCTCCATCGGCGCGACCGACGCGGTGGCAGTCGACGGCAAAGAGGCGCTGGTCGATGAATTCCTCGTCCCCAGCCTGCAGGCCGGGACCGTTTATGAGGAACAATACCCGCTGGCTACCGCCTTGGGCCGGCCGCTCATTGCTCGATATTTGGTGGAGGTCGCGAGGCAATACGACGCCTACGCCGTGGCCCACGGTTGCACGGGCAAAGGCAACGACCAGGTCCGTCTCGAAGTAGGCGTGGCGGCTCTGGCCCCGGAATTGCAGGTGATTGCCCCCATCCGCGACTGGGCCATGAGCCGTGAAGACGAGATCGAATATGCCCTGGCCCGCAACCTGCCCATCAGCGTGCGCAACAGCCGGTTCTCCACCGATGACAACCTGTGGGGACGCAGCGTGGAGGCCGGGGAGCTGGAAGACCCTTGGCTCGAGCCCCCGGAAGACGCTTACGCGTGGACCAATCCGGTGTCCGCCGCGCCGGATGAACCGGTCTACGTCGAGCTGCATTTCGAGTCGGGAGTCCCCACGGCCGTCGATGGCGAGTCGATGCCAGGGGTGGACCTGATCCGCCACCTGAACGCTCTGGCCGGCGGCCACGGCGTGGGCCGCATAGACCACGTGGAGAACCGGCTGGTGGGGATCAAGTCCCGGGAGATATACGAGGCCCCGGCGGCGGTGATGCTCCACGCGGCACACAAGGCCCTGGAGACGATGACTCTCTCCAAAGAACAGGCCCGGACCAAGGCCCGCATCGCGCAGGAATATTCGGACGTGATTTACAACGGCCTTTGGTATACCGCACACCGCGCCGATCTCGACGCTTACGTGCAGAGCACGCAGCGCTTTGTTACTGGCGACATCCGCGTGCGGTTGCACAAAGGGACCTGCACTGTGGTGGGCAGGCAGGCGCCTCAGGCCCTCTACCAGTATGGCCTTGCCACCTACGACCGCCAGGACCAATTCGACCACACCGCCGCCGAGGGTTTCATCAGGATCTACGGCCTGCCGGTGCGCACACAGAATCAAGTGCAGGGCGAATGATGCTTCGTTCTCCGGAGACCCCACGTCTGACCGCTGTCTTGGACCAGGTTGTCGATGCCCTCAGAGCCTACGAGCCGGAGCAGATTATATTGTACGGGTCCTTGGCCCGGGGTGACGCCGGCGCATTCAGCGATATCGACCTGATCGTCGTAAAGGAAACCGGCGTCCCTCGTCGAGACCGCATGATCGAATGCCAGGCGCACGTGCCGTCAATGTTAGGAGTCGACGTAGACATTTTTGTCTACACTCCCGCTGAAATCGAGCGGAGCCTGGAAGCGCGAAACCCATTTATCGCCGCCGCGTTTACCGACGGGGTAGTGGTCTACGACCGGCATCCATCCCCTGGTACGCGGAGTCTGGGCTTTCGCGTTAAGGAGCCCACAACGGAATCACGTATAAGAAACGGCCAGGTATGGATAGAGCGTGCCCGGAATCAACTGAGGATTGCCGAAGCGTTGATGCCAAGCGCCGATGATTTCGCATCGGGAATATGTTTTCATTGCCAGCAGGCGGCCGAAATCGCATTGAAAGCTTTTTTACTCTTTCGGGGAGTGCAGTTGGATTACACCCACTCGCTGCAGAGCCTTGCCGCTCAGTGCGTCCGGGAAGACCCGGACTTCGAAAGCTGCGCCGAAGCCGCCGGAGTGTTGACCGGTTACTACATTGACACTCGCTATGCAACGGAAGGCAACGGCTTCTTTTTCCAGGACAGGGAACCGGCAGAAGCTCGAACGGCGTCGGAGCACGCCAATCGGATTGTCCAGTTGGCGCAATCCAAAATACCGCCGCGCCGCGACTGCCGTGAAGCACCGCAGGAGGACCTATGACCGTGGCCGCGCGCATGCACGACCTGGGCACCGAGAGCGCCTTTGAGGTGCTGGCTCGGGCTCGGGCCCTCGAAGCCCAAGGCAAAGAGATTATTCACATGGAGATCGGCGAGCCCGACTTCGACACTCCCCGTCACGTCATCGAGGCGGGGATGCAGGCCATCAGCGACGGGTTCACCCACTACGGCCCCACCGCAGGGCTCCCCGAATTGCGGGAGGCCATCGCCCGCAACAGCCGCGAGGTGCGGGGCATCAACACCGACCCGGCCAACGTGGTGGTGACTCCGGGCGCCAAGCCGATCATGTTCTACGTGCTGCTGGCCTTGGGCGAGCCCGGCGTCGAGGTAATCTACCCAAACCCGGGCTTCCCGATTTACGAGTCGATGATCCGTTTCACTGGCTGCACGCCGGTGCCCATGCGGCTGATCGAGGAGAAAAACTACCACCCGGACCTGGACACCCTGGCCGGCCAGATCACTGACAAGACCCGCCTCATCATCCTCAATTCCCCGGAAAACCCCTGCGGTTCGGCCCTCTCCCGGGAAGAGATGGTGCGTATCGCCGGGATAGTAAAACAGCACCCCGGTCTCTACGTGTTAGCCGACGAGATTTACAAGGATATCCTGTATACCGGCGAACACTACAGCATCGCTTCCCTGCCCGGCATGGAAGAGCGGACGATTATCTTGGACGGCTTTTCCAAAAGCTACGCCATGACCGGCTGGCGGTTGGGCTACGGGATAATGCCGGAAGACCTTGTGCCCCACGTGGTGAAGCTGGCGGTCAACAGTGTTTCCTGCGCGGCCACGTTCACCCAGAAAGCCGGCATAGCCGCCCTGGAGGGGCCGCGGGACCAGGTGGTGGCGATGGTGGCCGAGTTTGAGGCGCGGCGGCGGTTGATCACCGACGGCCTGCGCAGCATCCCCGGCATCAACTGCCCCGAGCCCGAGGGCGCTTTCTACGCCTTCCCCGGCATTCAAGGCACCGGGCTCACCAGCCGGGAATTCGAGGAGCGGGCCATGGCCGAAGCTGGAGTCGCTCTGCTGTCCGGGAGCGCCTTCGGCGAGTACGGCGAGGGGTACGTTCGCCTCTCTTACGCCAACTCCCAAGAAAACATCAAGCGGGCCATCGACCAGTTGGACCGTTTCGTACGCAGCATCTAGGAGGTCCGACATGGCGGAGTGCCGGGTGGTCCACCCCGACGGCCTGGAGGTGGAGATACAGTCTGGAGCGATGACCCGTTTGGCGGGCGTGTCGGAGAACCTGGTGGGGTCCACCGGGATTCACCTGGCGATCGCCACGATCCCGCCTCACTGCGCTTCCAGCCCCCACTACCACGTCAATTGCGAATCGGCCATCTACGTGGTGAAGGGCCATGGCCGGTTCATCGTCGGAAACAACCTGGACCAGCCTCTCTCCATCGGGCCCGGCGATTTTATTTACGTGCCCGCTGCTGCGGTGCACCAGCCGGTAAACGACGGCGATGAAACCCTGGAAATCATTGTCGCCCGAAACACCCCCACGGAGATCGTCGTCGAAGTTTAGAGAGACGGGCACTGTGGCGAAACCAGACCTCGCAAGGTCGCCGGTTTGCGCATGCGGATAGCCTGAACTCCAACCCCAGCTAAACACAGCCCCAAGAGGGACTGCTCTCTTCCTGAGGCGCCAACGCAGACTTGGAGCGGGAAGGCGTCCCTGGCAAACGGTTTCGTCGCAAGATTCCGATGGCGCCCGGTCACAACGACCTGACGGCGTTCTCGATGTCCAGCGTCGCTTCCTGGTAATCGGCGGACGATGAGAATCCCAAGGGCTTGCCGATGCGAATCTCGATCCGGCCGCGCCTGAGCGCCGGGAACTTGGCGGGATAGCCGGCGTTGTCTATGTAGAGGCGCATCGGCACCACCGGCACTCGTGTTTCCACCGCTACCAGGCCGATACCGTTCATGAAGGGTTGCACCGGCCCTCCCACGGTCAGTTCGCCTTCGGGATAAATCAGCACCGACCAGCCGTCGTCGATAATCTTGCCCATGTTTTCCAGGCTGGGCCGGACCGCGCCCTCCCTGGCCACCGGGAAGGCGTTGGCCAGCAGCGGATTGATCACCCGCCAGATAGGGTTCTTCCACAGATCGGCGGCCCCGGCGATGGCCATGCGCCGGCGATGCCCCGGGGGGACTGCCTTGATGATCAACGGGTTGTCCAATCCCAAGTGGTGGTTGGAGACGAACAACACTGGGGCATCGATACCTGCCAGGTTCTCGCGGCCGGTCACTTTCAGGCCGTACGGCCAACTGACGGCCGGGAATATTAAGGAGCGTTGGAGGAACCCGCGCACCATCCGGCACCACCAGTGCCGGCCCCAGTTGGGGAACGCCATTACCGCCGGATTTCTGGCTCCCTCCTCGACCAGTGCGTTCAGTTGTTCGACAGTGGTCCCAGGCCCCACCAGGTTTTCGTCCAGATATACTCCCAGGTCGCTTTCGATGGCCGAAAGCAACTCAATCCTCCCCAGGGAGTCCAAGGCCAGGTCGTCGCCAAGGGCCAACCCGCCCTCGATTCCCGATGCGTCGGTCCGGGCCACCTCTCCGATAATTTGCAGCAGTCCTCGTTGGCCCGACGCCGCGGCGCCGTTGGCCGGAGCCGCGGCGGGACGCTCCGCCGGGCCGTCGCTCCGAATCGCGTCGATCACGACCTGCTTCTTGATCTTGAGAGTGTGGGTCCGGGGAAAGTCTTCCTCGGGCCAGATCGTGAATCCTCTGACCCGCTGGAATTCGGCCAATTGACCGTTGGCCCAAGCAATGGCCTCCCGCGCCGCGTTGTCGTCTTCCGTTAGCAGGACGGCGTGCACTTCGACGCCGCCGCCGCCGCCGCCGCTGGCCAGGCCCACCACCGCTGAGTCTGTGACGGCCGGGTGGCGGTTCAACACGGCCTGGACGTCATCGGGGAACACATTCTGGCCGCTGGGCAGAACGATCATGTCCTTCTTGCGGCCTTGAATGTGCAGGAATCCATCGTCATCGAAGAACCCAAGGTCGCCGGTCTTGTACCAGTCGCCGTCGAAGGCGGCTGCCGTTTCCTCGGGAGCGTTCCAGTAGCCTGGGGTAATGCTTTCTCCCCTCGCCTGGATTTCTCCGTCGCCGGCGATTCTTACTTCAACGTTGGGCAACGGTCGGCCGGTGGAATCCGGGCGGCGCTCTTCCAGCGTGTGATTGCTGATAACCGGGGAGGCCTCGGTTGTGCCGTAACCCTGGATGATCTTGACTCCCAGCAGCTCCCACTTCCTGCCCAGGTCGGGGTCGAGGGCCGCGCCGCCGGACACCACGAAGTCAAGCTTGCCGCCGAACTGCTTATGGACCCTCCGGAACAGCAAACGCCGCAGCCGGAAGGGGGTCTTCTCGGCTATCTTGAGGAGCTTCGACCACAGGGCCGCCTTCCCCTGCCTCGCTATCTCTCGCTCTATTCCGCTCATCAGCAGTTCCAGTCCCTGGGGCACCAGCAGCAAGGTTGTGATCCTGCGCTCACGCATGGTGCGGGCGAGGACGGTTGGTTGCCGGCTGGTGGGGTAGGTTACGCTGGCCCCGGAGCGCAGCACCAGGAACAGCCCGCCCATCTGCTCGTACATATGGCTCAATGGCAGAATCGACATCAACCGGCTGGAGTTTTCGCAGACGATGTATTCGGATACCCCCTCGATGTTGGCCGTCAGATTGCGGTGGGTGAGCATCACTCCCTTGGGGTCGCCGGTGGTGCCCGAGGTGAACATTATCTCGGCCAGGTCCTGGGGTTCGATCACCACGTGATCCGGCTCGGGAAGGCCGGCGATGGCGGACTCCAGTTCCTCGAAGGTGATTTCCGGCACACCAAGGTCCAAATCGCCCTTGGGGGTGAGGCGGGAGGTGAACGCCAGCTTGGGTGTAATTCGGGACAGCACCCGTTCGACGTAGTCGGGGGCGCTCCGCAGGTCCAGGGGCACCGCTATAACTCCGGCCCTGATGCAACCGAAGAAGGCCAGCACCCATTGCGGGCAGTTAGGCCCCCAGAGCACCACCTGGTCGCCCTTGACCAAGCCTTTGGCCTGGAGCAACGCGGCGACCTGGCCGGACTCGTCCCATAGCCGTTGGTATGTCCAGCGTTGATATCGGAGACCCGGCTTGAACAGCAGCGCGTCGCGAGACCGGTTCTTGTCCTTCGCGTCGCGCAGAAAATCGGCCAGGGTCGTTCCCATCGGCCCGCCATTCTTCGTAGATTGCATCGGCGTCATCCCCGTTCCCTGGAATCCGGCGTACGTTGAATCGCCATACTACTGGTTGAGAAACCTCCGCAAGGCCTCGCGCCCGCCGCCTCTCACCGGAGGGAAATGACTAAAGCAGATTATATCGAAGTCCAGATCAAGGAGCCTTTCCAGAGATTTCAACGCTTGGTCGGGCTGCCAGGTCACTCCCGGCGCCGGTGGGCCGAGCTTCCGCCCAAATTTATACTGGAGGGCGTCGCCAATGATGACGGCCTTCTTGGCGGGCAGGTAAAGGGCGATACTGCCGGCGGTGTGCCCCGGTAAATGGACGACTCGCACCTCCGCCCCAAAGGGAACGGTGTCGTAATCGCTCACGGTCTCATCCACCGGAACGGGTTGGCCTGTCATGCGGGAGATCAGGGGCTGGGCGACTGCGGCCAGCAGTTTGTGTCGGAGCGGGTTGGGCGCACGTTCCCGCCCTTCGATGATCGCGGCCTCGCTGAAGTGGGCCGCCACCGCAATATCCCTGCCGTCAACTAACTCGCCGAGGCCGCCCGCGTGGTCCGGGTGGTGGTGAGTAACCGCCACCCGGGCTACTTGATCTACAGACAGGCGTAACGCCTTCAGGCCGTCCTGTATCGCGGCCAGGCTGCCTCTCGCACCGGCATCCACCAAGAGGACTTCCTGGTCCTCGACGACGACGGTGACCCTCGCGCCCAAGGCCCGGACCTGGAATAGGCCGTCGGCGACCTCGACCGGCTTGCCGAACCGCACGATACCTACCGCTCCACCGGGTCCGGCGGCGGCAACGCCTTGCGGACCTGCCGGAAGACGCCGAACAGGATAGCGGCGACAACCACGGCGGCGGCGGCCACCGCCACCGTGATAAGCCACGGGTATTGCTCGCTGGCCGGGGGCTGCGGCTCGGCGTACTCAGGGTTCGCCTGTTGCGGGCCAACGGTTGCGGCCCCAGGGCTCTCGGTGTCCAGATAGGGCAGGAGGCGCGCCAAATCGTAAGAGGGCGCCCGGGCCGCCTCGTTGCCGTAGTACAGGGCGTAGGATGTCCCCGGCTGGGCCAAGAACAGCACTTTCCGGTCGATTCCGCTGAACGCGATCTCGTCCACGGTTAAAGGCGGGTCGTCCCGGTTTTGAATGACCAAGCGGAAGTAGCGGTGGGTGCTTTCGGGAAATGCAACTTCCAGACTGTCTCCAACGAACTTAGGGGTCCGAAAGGAGTAGATCGCAACGCCGCTCGCCAGGGTGCTCCATGTCTCCAGGTCGTTACTCTCCATAACCGAGACATCCCGATGGAAATTGACTGCGGAGGTGCGAAGAATTAACCGGTTGACAGGGAGCCCTTCGCCGCCCAGGTCCATTTCCATAATGCTGGTCAGCGCCTCACGGTCCTCCGAACGCCCAATGATGGGCCCGGGATATCGGGTTTCGGATGCGGGGGACTCACGCACCGAAGAGACCGCCGCGCCGGTAATTTCCAAAGGAGCCTCATCGTTGTTGATCACGCTAACGCGGAGGTAGCGGAGGCTGCTCTCCGGGTAGGAAACCCGGGTGTCTTTGGCGGCGAAGCCCCGCTCCTCGACGGTGAACCCGAAGATTTGCCTGCCTTCCCGCACCAGCGACCAAGACTGCCCGTCGGGGCTGGCTTCGACTGCCACGTTTCTTTGGAAGTTCTGGGAGTTGGTCAAAACCTCTACCTGGTTGTGCAGTATACCCGCTTGCGCCAAGTCTACTACGAAGCTGGAATGCCGGTTGGGGACATGGGACAAATCCCGCACCTTTCCCCCCACCATCGTCCGCTCCCGGCGGCTGGTCTCGGTCACAAGTTGATAGGCCGCCTCTCCGGTCTCGTCTCCGGCGACAACTCTCAAGTCCCGCTGTCCGGAAGCCGATTGTTGGAAAACCTCCCGGTCCAAAGTCAGTTCCGCCAATTCCTCTCCGTCCAGCGCCGCAGGGGCCTGAATGGCCTTGAAATAACGCCAATCCTCAAGGGCAAAGTCCGCACGGGCAACCGAAAGCAGAAGCGTCCCCAGCGCCGCCGGCATGAAGGCCCATAGGACCAACCACCGGAGTTTACTCAAGAAGGAACCCCCGGATGACCCGACTGTAGCGCTGGTAGAGAAAACCGCCAACCACCAGTATGGCTCCCAACCCCAGGTAAGCCGCCACTCGGTATTCCCTCTCCAGATCGAAGGTGTCGAATACGAAAAGCTTGATAATGGGAATGGCCAGCAGGCCCAGTCCGGCCAGCCTCACCCAGCGGTTTCGCAAACTGATGCCGGCCACCAGAAGAATGCCGGCATAGACGGCCCAGAGAATGCTAAGGGACAGGCTGATGACGTTGTCCGCTATTCGGGCTGGAACGTCGAAATAGTCGCTGTTGACCGAGGCGATTACCTCCGCGCTCAGGACCCACAAGGTGAGGAAACCAGCGGCGATCAGCATGATCGGGGCCAGGAACCGCTCCCGCGGGTCGACGTGCCTTTGCGGCAATCGCCACAGGGCGAACGCGGACAGGTAAAACGCGGCAATACCCACCGCAAAGGCCAAGAACCGTTCATTGATGACAGGCCGGAAAAGCCTGTAATCGATGTCGAAGGTATCGAACGCCAGCAACCGGACCACCATAACGGCCAAAACTCCGAGGCCGAATAATCTCAGTTCGACCAGGCCCAGCCTCAGCGACAGTCCTATCAGGGCCACACCCTCCACAGCCCAGGTTATCGATGTCCAAACCCCGTTGGACTGCCCCGGTATGCCGACGGTCAGGATGACAGTCCCCGCCACTAAAAGGACCGGGAACAGGACCCACTGCAAGGATTCCAGTGTCGGACGCTCCTCTTCCGGCCCTCGCCGGTGCATGCCCTCCCGGTACAATAAGTAGGCGCCAACGTAGCAGGACGCGATGGCTGCCGCGTAGGTGATGGTGTAATAGTTCAGGAAGGGCCGAAGACCGGCGTCGTCAAAAATCTGGATGGAGTCGATAATCAGCACCCGGACAATCAGTACGGCGAAGGCCCCTGCGGCGAACAGGCGGAATTGTGAAATTCCAACAAGGTTGGAGACCCAAATCAGTACAGTCCCCTCGACTGCCCAGGCGACACCCACCCACGGGCCGTCGAGTTGGAGGGGCACCGCGACCGTGAGGAACACCAGGGCCAAGCCAATGGCAAACAGCGAGTGGAGTACCTGCTCCCGGTGCCGAAGCAAGATGCCGTATCCCAGAAGGACGTAGAACAGGGCAAGGATGACGGCGAATCCGCCCATCCACTTTCCCAAGTCGTCGGACATCACGTCGAGGCTCAACAGGAAATAGGCCATCCCGTTGAGCATCACCAGCGATTGGTCGAACCTGCCGGGCGTCCGCCGCCAGAGCAGGTGGAACAGCGTTGTTGCCCCGACGAAAATCAGGAAGATAACGGTGAGACCCACCTCCGCCAACAGAAGGCCGGGGTCCAACTCTTCCCGCCAGAACTGAAACAGCAGCAGCGACCCGATGAGGCCCAACAGGGTGAGCCAGCGCCAGTTGCGGAAGGTGGCCAGGGCCAGCACTCCCAGGTCCAGGACCAGGACGTAGGGCAGCAGCGCCTGCTGGTCCGAGAGTTGTTGGCCGGCCATCAGCAACGGGGTCGCGAATCCGGAGAGAATGCCGATGACGGCAATGGCCACGGCCTCGTAGCGCAGGGCAAGTCCCGCTGCGGCAAGCGTAACCAGGAAGAAGAACCCAAGGGCCGGCAGGGGCGGAATCAGTTCGTATAGGGAGAAGGCCGCGTAGACGGCGAGGTAGAGTATCGCCAGGCCGCCTCCGGTAACGGGTTGGGCCCAAACGGGGTATCGCCGCTGCCAGAACTCCCCGAGTCCCAAGAGCGCCAGACCGCCAACGATACCCAGGACCACACGGCCGATTTCGCCGATCCATTGATTGTCGAAGGCCAGCTTGAGGAAGAAACCCACGCCGACAATCAGGGCCACAACCCCGATTCTGGCCAGCCAGTTCCCGCCGAACAGCCATTCCCAGTCCAGACTCTTGACCCGCTGCCACGGGCCAATCGGCCCGGCCCAGCCGGACGCGGCCTGCTGAGAGGCCGGTGCAAGCGGCGGGGTTGCGGCGGCTATGACGTGCTCGACCGCCGGCAGGGCCTCCGAGGTGGTTACCGGCTGGCCCGCTGCTTGAGCGCCAGCCGGTGGGGATACTGTTGGCTGGGGTTGGGCTGGTTGCCGCGGCGCCGGAAGGCCGTCGGGTACCCCGAACATCCGCTCCATGACTCTGAGACGCTCGGCATTGCGCCGGACGTCGCCCCGCAGTCCGTCGAGGGTTGTCTGGAGCGTCTGTACCTGCTCTTGCAGGCTGGGCGGCCCGGCCTCCGCTGCGGCTGTTCCGGAGGTTTCAGGCTGGCCGTCGGCGTCCTCGTTCGCCGTCCCTTCGCCGGGGCCAGGCGGCGCCGCACTGGGCTGTTGGGTCAGCGGTGTGCCGCATTCACTACAAAACCTGTCGTCTTGAGAGGTCTCGTTGCCGCAGTTAGCGCAATTCAATGCTGTTTCTGTCCGAACTGTTCGAGCCGCGTCAAATCGTGGGCCTGACCCATATATTATACAAAGCGAGATTGGCCTGCGTGAGGATTCAGCATTGGTTGCGCCGGGTTTGAGTTTCAGCCATGATTCTTGAGCCGGTAGGAACGATGGGCTATACTAGCGGCGCTCCGCGACCCGCCGGACTTTGACTCATTACCACTCAATTGTCGAAGAGGCTAACGCCATGGACCTCGGTCTCAGCGAAATTCAGCAGATGCTGAAAACCAGCGCCCTGGAGTTCCTGTCCCGTGAATGCCCGGCCACCCTGGTCAGGGAGATGGAGGAGGACGAGCGAGGGTATCCGAACGGCCTCTGGCGACAGATGATTAATCTCGGCTGGACCGGAGTCCCGTTCCCGGAACAATACGGCGGCACGGGCGGCGATTTCCTTGACCTGGCGGTGCTGCTGGAAGAGATGGGCCGGGCGCTGGCGCCAGCGCCATACTTCTCGACCGTCGTGCTTGGCGGCATGACTGTGATGGACGGCGGTTCCGACGGACAAAAGGCCGACTTGGTCACCCGCATCTGCGATGGATCACTGCTCATGACACTGGCCCTCACCGAAGCCAGCGCCTCCTATGAACCTTGGGGAGTGGAGGCCACTGCGGAACAGCAGGGCGACGGCTATGTGTTGAACGGGGTCAAGCTTTTCGTTCCCGACGCCCACGTGGCTGACATTATTATCGTGGCGGCCCGGACGTCGCCGTCTGCCGACCCGGCCCAGGGCATCACCCTGTTCCTGGTCCCGGCCGGAACGCCAGGCGTAACAGTGGACGCGGTGAATACCATCGGCTCCGAACGGCAATTCGAGGTCAGGTTGGAGAACGCCGCCGTACCGGCGGGCTCGATACTCGGCAGAGCCGGCGAGGGCTGGCCGGTGGCCGAACGGGCGGTGCAACGGGCGACGGCCGGACGGTGCATCGAGATGCTGGGCGGGGCAACCGCGGTGCTGGACATGACGGTGGAGTACGTTAAGCAACGGACCCAATTCGGACGCGCTGTGGGCAGCTTCCAGGCGGTGCAGCACCACTGCGCCGAGATGGCCACCGACGTCGAGGGCTGCCGGGGCGTCGCCTACCAGGCGGCGTGGCGGCTGGCCCAGGACCTGCCGGCCCAGAGGGAGGTCTCCATGGCCAAAGCCTGGGTCAGCCAGGCCTACCGCAGGGTTTGCTCCACCGCCCACCAGTGCCACGGGGCCATCGGTTTCACGAAGGAACATAACCTGCAGCTTTACACACGCCGCGCCAAGGTGCACGAGCTTAGCTACGGAGACGCCAACCACCACAAAGAGTTGGCCCTCGCCAATATCGATAACCCCTGATTCATCAACTGCCGCCTCACCAACTTCCTGGTCTCGGCCAGGGAGCGAGGTCAGGGAGACGAACGCCGATGACAACCAGCAACTGCATCTTTTGCACCATGGCCCAGGACCCGGCCCACGAAGCGCCCATCTACCGGGACGAACGCTCCTTCGTGGTGCGGGACATCAATCCCAAAGTGCCGGTGCACCTGCTGGTTATTCCCAACATGCACATCGCTTCCCTGGCCTACGTCGGTCCTGGCCAAGTGCCCATCATGGGCCACCTCTTCGTTGTGGCGGAGGAGATGGCCCGCCGCGAGGGGGTGACCCTCAGCGGCTACCGGTTGGTGCTCAACCAGGGCGCCGACTCCGGCCAGGAGATTGTGCATCCCCACATCCACCTGCTGGGCGGCCGTAAGCTCGGCGACATGGGCTAGGGGTCCGCGTTGACCACGTCGGGCGTCTGCCTCCAGCGTCTTCAGGATAGGGTGGGTTTACTGCCCAAGGGTTTGCAGGCCCACGTCTACCGGGTCCGGGACATCGCCTTCGAGTTGTCGTCCCGCCATCACGTTGACATCCAGCGTACTGAACTGGCCGTGTTGGGCCACGATGTTGCCCGGGCCATGAAAGGGGAGGAGTTGCTGCGACGGGCGTTCGCCGCCGGCATTGCGGCTGGGAAGCTGGAACGCCGCGCCCCGGTCCTGCTCCACGGCCCGGTTGGCGCAGAGAGCCTCCGGCGCGAAGACGATATAGACGACGAAGAGTTGCTGGAAGCAGTACGGTGGCATTCCACCGGCCATCCGGAGTTGAGACCGTTGGGCAAGGTAATCTTCATCGCCGATAAGCTGGACCCCCGGAAATCAGGGTCCTATCCGTATCAAAGGGAACTCCGCCGGATGGCGGAGGAGGACCTGGACATCGCGCTGTTGGAGTTCCTCTGCCGCGAGTCGGTGGGACGCCTCCGGCGCCGTGAGCCGGTGCACCCCCTAAGTATCGAGACCATCAACGCGCTGCTGGTGGATGGGGGCTAGGCTTCGTCCAGCACCAGCGCGCGGCCACCTTGATTCCCGGCTAGAATGGTCTTGCCAGGTGTTCGGCCGGGACCAGTTCCTTGTCGCTGGGGTCTACCACCAGATCGAAGGCCTCCAGCGTGGTCGCCCCGAGTAGATACAGCCCTTCGGGGCCGAAAATAATCGGGCAAGTCCATTCTTCGTCTTGATAAGCTATACGTGCCTGGCCTACACTCCATAGCCTTTCATTGCCGTCGGCAATGCCGAATCTTCGTCGCACGAGGGGCTGTATGTGTAGTTGCTCCAGCAAGGATTCGGGGACCATTGTGTGGGTAGCCCCGGTGTCAACCATCGCCGATACCTCGGTCAGGTCGCCACCTTCAGGATGGCCGACTCCAATAGTGACGTAGAACGTTCCCATTGCTTTATCCTGAGAGCCCCTTAATTGCTTCGTGTGCGGTTTCATCGAAGCATATATAATACTCTTGCCGAAAGGCAGGAATGTCAATTGTTGATTGCCGTATAGAGTTGGTTGAATGGAAATAACACTGACATCGCGGGCGGCGGAACACATCCGGAGCCGGGGCGGCCGGGCCGCCATCGACCTGCTTTGCTTCTCCACTTGAGGGGGGAATGCCACTGAGGTATCGGTCGATACCCGAGTCTTCCGTAGGGACCTGAGCGACTACCAGGCCATCGGCCACGACGGCGTCGAATTGCTTCTTCTGCCGCCTCTGATAGAGCACGCAACCAGCGTGAACGTCGACCTCAGGAAATTTCTGTTCTTCAGGAACCTCAGGGCGGAAATCGAGCTGGAGAACGGCTTGGTGCTGGGCCGCCGGGAACTCTAGCGCGCCTGGTAGACTGGCGCTCTTTTTTCCACGAAGGACCGGCTGGCCTCTTTGAAGTCCTCGCTCACGTGCAGCTTCAGGGGCAGCAATTGCATGTCGGCCTCGGCGCCGGTCTGCACCCACTGTCGGCGGCTCACCTTCACCCCGGCCCTGGCTGCCAGGGGCGGGGTTTTCAGGACCTTCTCAGCCAGTTCTTCGGCGGCGCTCAGGTGCTCGCCGGTGGGCACCAAGCGGTTGATCAGCCCCAGGCGGTAAAGCTCAGCCGCCGCCACCGGCTCCCCGGTAATCACCATCTCGCTGGCAATCTTGGAGGGCATGAAGGCGTTGACCTTGGCCCAGATGCGTCCGCCGGCCAGGCCGCGTCGGGTCTCGGTGATGCCGAACCTGGCTTCCTCCGATGCTACTATCATGTCGGACTCGGCCGCGATCACGATGCCCGCACCCAGGGCGTAGCCGTGTACGGCCGCTATGACCGGCTTCCAGTTGATGGCCCTTCCCAAGTAACCTTCCGGGTTGGGCCCTCGCTCTCTCCGGGCGCTCTGCTGGGGAGTCATTTCGACAAAGCGCTGCTTGATGTCGGCCCCGGCGCAGAAGCTCCGGCCCGCGCCGTGGATGATGGCCACCCAGGCCGCATCGTCGGTATCGAACTCGAGCAGCGCGTCGTGGAGGTCCTGTTCGAACTGGTCGTTGACCGCGTTCAGCACTTGGGGCCGGTTGAACATGATATAACCGGTCCTCTCCTTTCGTTCGTAGACCATGGTCTCGTATTCGGTCCTGGCAACTTGGGTCGGGGCAGCTTGGGTTGGGGCAGCTTCAGGCATCAGACACTCCTTACGGCCAATAATAACTAGAACATATATTCCTATATTGATGGGGAAACCATTGACTTATTCCGAACGGTAGTTCTATACTCCGGCTGCGGTATTAGAACACTTGTTTCAGGAGGGGGAGCAATGGTTTGTCAACTAGCCACCAGTCCGCAGGCTCTTGGACCGTCCACCAGCACGGCGGCAGCCGCGCCGGTTGTGGATGCGGTACCGGAATTCTATCATTACGAGGATACGGGTTGCGAAGTGTCGTCCTCTTGCCTGGACTGCCCGTTGCCCCGGTGCAAGTACGACGATCCGGTTTGGTACCAACGGAACCGGCGTTTGGCCCGGGACTTCAAGATGTGGACGGACATCCAGCGGGAGAACCTGACAGTGGAGGCGGCGGCGGAGCGTTTCTCGGTCACCGCACGGACCATCTTCCGGATCATACAGCGGTGCCGTGAGGCGTCGATGGAACTGGAGCGCGAGGAACTGCTGCTATTCGCAGCCTGATTATTCAACGCAGAGGGCGCAGAGGGCACGGAGAGCGCAGAGGACTAAAAAAAACCTCTGCGCTCTCTGCGTTTAAACCGTGTCGTTCAACCCCTGGGCAGACCCAGGCCGCGGCCGGCGATGATGTTGCGCTGCACTTCGGAGGTGCCGGCGGCGATGGTGCCGGAGAAGCTGAGCATCCAGTGCTCCTGCACCCGGCCCCGCAGCGGGGCCCACTTCTCTTCACGGCCCAGCGTACCGTAAAGGCCCAGCACGTCCATGGCTGCCTCGGTGGTCCGCCGCACCGTTTCGCTGCCGAAGACCTTGCTCATGGAGGCCTCTTTGGTTGGCACCAGACCCTGCGACTGCAGGTAGGCCACGTTGTAGGCGATCAACCGGGCGACCTCGCAGTCAATGTACCGGTCGGCCATGAGATTGCGCACCCAAGGTATGCCCACAACCGGTTGGCCGTTCCGTTTGGTTTCGGTCGCGTACTCCCGGACGTCGTCCAACAGCCTGCGGGCGTTGGCCGAGTAGTCGATGCCCGAGCGCTCGAAGTCCAGCAGGGTCACCGCCACGTACCAGCCACGGTCTTCTTCGCCCACCACGTTGGCCCTGGGGACGCGGACGTTGTCGAAAATCACCTGGTTGAACTCGTGGCCCCCGGCCATGTTGACAATGGGGCGCACGGAAACTCCCGGCGTTTTCATGTCCACTAACACGAAGCTGATACCCCGGTGCTTGGGGGCGTCGGGGTCGGTGCGGGTGAGCAGCATGATCCAGTCGGCCCGGTGGGCCAGCGTGGTCCATATCTTGGCCCCGTTGATCACCAGGTCGTCGCCGTCCCGCACGGCCCGGGTGCTGAGGGAAGCCAGGTCGGAGCCGGACTCCGGCTCGCTGTAGCCTTGGCACCACTGTACCTCGCCCCTGGCTACGGGAGGCAGGTGGGCCATCTTCTGCTCGTCGGAGCCGTGGATCATCAGCGTGGGGCCGAGCATACGCACCCCGAAGATGTCGCGGCCCGGCGCCCGCTGGTAGGCGATCTCTTCGTTGAAAATCGCCGACTTCACTGGAGAGGCGTTCTGGCCCCCGTACTCCTCGGGCCAGTGCATCGTAAGCCAACCCTTCTCCGCCATGCGCTGGCGGACCAACCGGGTCAGGTTCCAGTCGTCTTCCTCGGGATAGCGCCCGCCGCCCTCCCAGTCCGACGGCAACTCGGCGTCAATGAACGACCGAAGCTCGTTGCGAAAGGACTCGTCTTCAGCAGTGAACTTGAACTCCAAAATGCGCTACTCCCCGAAAGATTGGGTTGGCAAGCCTAGGTTGGAAAGATCGATTGGCAAGCCTGGATTGGAATGATCGGTTGGCAAGCCTGGGACAGAACGATCGGTTGGCAAGCCTGGATTGGAACAGTCGGCCCTGGAAGTTTAGAAGACGGGTTGGCAGCCGCTAACCGGTAACGGCCACGCAGGTCACGGTTCGCACGACCCCCGGTACCGTGTGGATCCGGCCGGTCACAAGGTCGCCGACCACCGAAATATCGTCGCCGTTAATCAGGGCGATGATATCGTAAGGGCCCGTCACCACGTCCACCGTAGCGATACCGGTCAGCCCGGTCAGGGTGCTGGCCACCTCCCGAGTCTTTCCGACTGCGGTTTCGATCAACAGGTATGCTTTCGTTGCCATAATCCGCCTTTCGCCTTTGCTGTTTTTGCGGTTACCGAGTGCCCGGCGAACACTTCATCCCGTGCGATTGGGGCCCATTTTACGGCCCTGCTTCCGGCAGTGTCAATTGAGACCGCCCCCTTCTGACGGCTGGCTATAATAGCCGTATGAGCAGACCTATGGACCTGCTGGCCGAGGGGGCCGGGGAACTCGGTATCGAGCTTTCTTCGGAACAACTGGAGCAATTCCGGACGTTCTACCGAGAAATGGCGGACTGGAACCTTCGGGCCAATCTGACCTCCATCACCGGGCCCGAAGAGGTCCAAACAAAACACTTCCTGGACTCCCTCACGGTTTGCCTGGCCGTACGGGAGGTTCTGGCGGTCCCGGCCCGGATCATCGACGTGGGCAGCGGGGCTGGGTTTCCCGGCCTGCCCCTGAAGATTGCCTTCCCGCAACTGGCAATAGAGCTCGTGGACTCGGTGGGCAAAAAGACGGCGTTTCTGGAACACGTCGCAGCAGTCTTGGGCCTCGAGGGCGTCGTTGTTCACACGGGTAGGGCCGAGGCGCTGGGCCGCGAGCCGGCCTTGAGGGACGGCTTCGACCTGGCGTTGATACGGGGAGTGGCCCGGTTGCCCTTGCTGTTGGAGTACGCGCTGCCGTTCTGTCGGGTGGGAGGGTCGGTGGTGGCGTTGAAGCACGGCGGCCTGGACGCGGAGTTACAGGGAGCGGCCCGGGCCCTGGGCGAACTGGGCGGCGAGGTGACGGGAGTTTTCCCCGTGGAACTGAAAGGACTGCAGGACCACCGTGTAGTGGCGGCTATCAGGAAGGTAGCTGCCACGCCTGACCGGTATCCGCGGCGCACCGGAATCCCGGCCAAACGGCCCCTCTGACCACCGGCGGCGCGTATTGCCTGGCCTCACAGTCGCCATTATGATTACGGGGCTCCCGTAGCTTGGCAGGCACCCACACTCCCGATGTCGTTCCTGGTCTATTTTTCGGGCGGAGAGGCGATCCATGGCGGTAATGGTTACCGGTGGGACCGGGTTCATTGGAAACAGAATCATTCGCAAGCTGATAGAGCGAGGGGAGGAAGTGGTGTGCTTCGACCTGGCGCCTCCCCGGTCCAACCTCGCCCCTTATTTGGACCGCATCCGGATGTACCGGGGCGACGTGACCCAGTTGCCCCATCTGCTGGAAGCGATCAACACCCACCAGGTGCACAAGATCATCCACCTGGCGGCCCTCCTGCCGCCGGACACGGAAGACCGCCCCCACTACGCCATGCAGGTCAACATCGGCGGCGCCAACAACGTATTCGAAGCCGCCCGCTGGTCCGGAATCGAACGGGTGGTCTACGCCAGCTCCATTGCGGTCTACGGGGTGCAGGACACCTTCGGCGAACGCCCGATCAATGAGGACGACCTGAACGACCCCATCAACGTCTACGGCATGACCAAGTCGGTCAACGACTTCTCAGCCAAGCGGTACGCCGACCGGTACGGCCTGGACCTGCGTGGGATTCGAATCTGCACCGTCTTTGGCCACGGGCGGGTTACCGGGATGACCGGCATGATCGGCGGCCTGATGGTCTCGCTGCCAGCCATCGGCCAGCCGGTGGCGATGCCCTTCGATGAGGCGGAGCTTTCCCCGATGATCCATGCCGAGGACGCCGCCGAGATTTTCGTGCGGGCCGTGCTGGCCGGGCAGTTGAACCACCGGGTCTACATCAGCGGCGGCAATCTGGCGACGATCAAGGACATGGCAGACACGGTCCGGAGCATCATACCCGACGCTCAAATCACCACCGGGGACCAGAAGGTGCCCCACGTTTACCTGGTGGACAACAGCAGGATGCTGGCCGACATCGGCTACGAAATCGCCCCTTTGAGGCGGCGGGTGCTGGACCACATAAACGACGCCCGGGCCGAGGCCGGAATGGACTCAATCACCGGGTAGGTTATAATTTCGGAAATTCACTGCTTCGAGGGCTCAAATGAGTATTGCTATCGGTTACATGCCGGGCGCATTCGGCGAGGGCGGGGAGAACCCCAACTACCTCCGCGAATTGGTGGGAGCGGGTGACAAGCACGGTTACGACTCCATCTGGTTGAGCGACCGCATCGTCAGCGATAAGTTCAGCCTGGAGCCGATGATGGCGCTGGCAATGGTGGCCGCTTACTCGGAACGAATGAAGTTCGGCACCAGCGTGCTGGCCATGCCCCTGCGCAATCCGGTGGTGCTGGCCAAACAGATTGCCACTTTGGACTACCTCTCCCAAGGACGGTTTTTCCCGGCGGTGGGCTTGGGGCAGGAAGAGCCCGAGGAGTACGAGGCCTGCGGCGTCACCAAGGAACGCCGGGGGCCCCGCACCGACGAAGCCATCCAGCTGATGCGCCGCCTGTGGGAGGAAGACAACGTTACCCACGAGGGCGAATTCTACAGTTGCCATAACGTTTCGGTCACGCCCAAACCGTTTCTCCAACCGTCGACCCCGGTCTGGATCGGCGGCCGAACCCCGGCTGCCGCCCGCCGCGTGGGCCGGGTTGGCGACGGCTGGCTGGTCTCCAGCGCCACCCCATCCGAGGTGAAAGAGGGGCGTGACATCGTCTTCGATACAGCAACCGAGTTCAACCGTGAGATCGAAGAGGACCACATAGGCGTGCTGCTGGGCTACTATGTGAGTTCCGACGTGGAAGAGGCCACCATCAAGGCCAGCCAGTTCGTAACCCGCCAGCGCCCCGACGCCCACTTCACCGAATTCACCGCGGTAGGCCCTGTGGACCGGATTGCCGAGTACATCCACAGCTACGTCGAATCAGGAGCATCCAAGTTCGTAGTCCGTCCCCTATGCACCGCCGACGAGACAATGGAGCAACTGGACATCCTGGGCGAGGAGCTGCTGCCCCAGTTTCATAAGTAGCACTCGCGCTTTAGCAAAGAACAACTCGGCTATCTCTTCAGACCGATTGATTACGCGCAATCTCCAGGGTTGATTCCACAGGCCTGTTGCAATTCATGACGCCCCAGGAACGCCCAACTGTGCTCTTATGCCTGTAAATCCACTTTCTGCAGGACTGTTAATGCGAGACCTCTCTTCTCGCCTGGACAGGATTCGTACGGAATCCCTGGCAGGACTCACCGTGTCGCTGGCCCTCGTCCCGGAGGCGGTAGCATTCGCTTTCGTAGCCGGAGTCGAACCTCTAGTCGGCATGTATGCCGCGTTCATCGTCGGGTTCATCACATCCCTGACCGGCGGACGGCCAGGGATGATCTCCGGCGCCACGGGAGCCCTCGCCGTGGTAATGGTCTCCCTGGTAAGCAACCACGGGGTCGAATATCTGTTCATCACTGTGGTTCTGATGGGGTTGATCCAGATCGTCGTGGGTGCGCTGAAATTAGGAAACCTGATCCGCATGGTGCCATTTCCGGTGATGCTCGGCTTCGTAAATGGGCTGGCCATCGTCATTTTCCTGTCGCAGTTAGAGAGTTTCAAAACGGAAGGCGCGGATGGGACCAAAACGTGGCTGCCGTTACTTGATCTGGGGATTATGCTGGGCTTGGTGGCCCTGACGATGGCGGTGATTTACATAGTGCCGCGGTTCACCAAACGGTTTCCTGCCGCGCTGGCAGGGATACTTGTAGTCTCGGTGTTAGTGATCTTCGCGAGCATCAATACTCCCACGGTCGGTGACCTCTCGAGTATCGCGGGCGGGTTCCCGACGTTCGGAGTGCCGGATGTGCCGTTCAACTTCGAAACCTTACGGATCATCCTGCCGTTCGCCTTCATCCTGGCCGGAATAGGGCTGATCGAATCGCTGCTCACGCTTTCGTTGATTGACGGATTGACGGAGACGAGAGGCCAGAAAAATCGTGAGTGCGTGTCGCAAGGGGTAGCGAATGTGGTGACGGGGTTCTTTGGCGGCATGGGCGGTTGCGCCATGATCGGCCAGAGCATGATCAATATAAAAGCCGGTTCAAGGTGGCGGCTGGCGGGGGTCTTGTCAGCTCTGCTTTTACTGCTGTTTATCGTATTTGCGTCATCATTGATTGAACGGATTCCGATCGCCGCTCTCGTTGGAGTGATGTTCGTAGTGGTGATCGGCACCTTCTCGTGGTCCAGCCTGCGAATTATCCAGAAAGTGCCTGTTTCAGACGTGGTGGTGATGATCCTCGTATCGGCGGTGACAGTGGTTTACGATCTGGCGACCGCGGTCGTCGTCGGAGTGATCGTGTCAGCCCTTGTGTTCGCTTGGAAAACTGCTCTGCACCTCTCCGTTGTGGTAAGCGATGGGACCACCGTCGACCGGCGGGTCTATTCGCTCCAAGGGCAGCTTTGTTTCGCTTCCGTCAACTCCTTTAGAGATTTGTTTAGTCCGGCGCTCGACCCTGACGAGATAATAATCGACTTTCAAAACGCACGTGTGTGGGATCATTCGGCCATAGAAGCGATCGTGGACCTATCCAGGCGCTACGACCGTGCGGGGAAACGCCTGTTTCTCTTGAACCTGAGCCAGAACTGCCGTGGAATGCTCGAAAAAGCCAATGTGGTTGTGAACCAAATCCACGTAGACGATCCCGGATACAGGGTCACAGTCGCAGAACTGGGTGGTTCTGGGGACGAATCCTGAGCTGACCCGCTGTGAGAGTAATTTGGACTATGCGGGATTGAAGAATAATTGATCACTCAGATCAATGATGGCGCGAGCTGCTTCGTCTGCCCTTCCGGACACGCCCCTACCCCTGCTTGGTCTCCCGCTGCTTCGTCTCCCACGTTATCAGCAGTTCACGCATGGGGGCGCGCCATTTGGCCCGGTAGCCTTCGCCGTCGGGGCTGAAGATTTCGTCGAACTGCTCTTCGAAGATCTTTCGCGCCCGCTCTCGGTCGGCCTCCCGAGACCAGCGGCCGAAGAGGACCGACTCAACGGCTTCATCTCTCGTTGGGAAATGCCACGTCTCCCACAATGACGGGTCGGGAAGCACACGGACTTCGGGCAGGACGCCCATCTCCCACAGCACCGGCAGCAATTGCCGGTGGCCGCACATCGGGACTTGAGGCTCGCCGTAGACCCGGCGGAACAGGTCCGCTCCCCGGTTGGGCGGCGGTTCGCTCCACACCGTGATCATCACCCTCCGGCGGGCGGCGGCTTCCATCCGCCGGACGAACGGGACGATGTCCCTCACGAAGTAGGTAACGTCGCACGTAACAACAACATCTCCCGCCACCCCGTCCGCTTCCATCCAGTCGCCAGCCAGCAGACGCGCGTTGGTGATTCCCGCTTCCTGGACCAGCCCCGCGTACTCCGCGGCCATGGCCGGCGAGGGCTCTACGGTCACCACTTCCTGGCAACGCAGGGCCAGCGGCAGCGACACCCGGCCGGCCCCGCCGCCAACGTCGACCAGCACGTCGCCGGGCTCGACGCAGGAAGCCAGGGCCGCCAGGTTGGCGTCGAGCTCCCGGCGCGGGTCAAACCGGAACTGTGCGGCAGCGGGGCCAGCCCACACGTCGTCCGGCTGCGGCCCGAACAGCCGCTGCCACTGCTCCCATACCGCGTCATACTGATCGGCATATAACCGTGCGGCGGTAGTCATATGGCAGGGCGGGTCTCGTACCAGCGGGCCTGTTGCTGGTAGGTGTAGGCGGCCTGGATTACTCCCGGTTCGTCGAAGGGCTTGCCGGCTATCTGCATCCCTATGGGCAGCCCGCCTTCGGTGAAGCCGCAGGGCACCGAGATGGCCGGCAGGCCGGTGACGTTGAAGGGGGCGGTGAAGCTTCGGCCGCGGGCGGCGCTGGCGGGGTCGTAACCCTCGAATGCCGGGGCTGGCTGGGTCATGGTGGGCGTAACCATGAAGTCGACCTTCTTCAACACCTCGGCAAACTCCCGGCGGGCCCAGGTACGCACCCGCTGCGCCTGCAGGTAGTCCGCGGCGCTCAGCATGCCGCCGACACGGAACCGGCCCCGGACGATTTCACCGAATTCCTGGGGTCTCGCCTTGAGGTTTGGCTCGTGGTAGGCGTAGGCCTCGGTGACCATGATCACCGAGTTGGCCGCCCTCACGTACTCCAGGCTGGGCAATGACACCTCTTCGACGTGGGCGCCCAACTCCTGCAGCGCCGTGACCGCCTTTTCCACGGTCGCGACCACCTCGGGGTTGACGCTGGGGTCTTCGTCAAAGAAGTAGTGACGGGGCAAGCCGAATTTCACTCCGCGGATGTCTTCCTTCAACGAAAGGGAGTAGTCGGGCACCGGCGCACGGCTGGAGGTGGGGTCTTTGGGGTCGTGGCCGGCGATGGCCTGCAACATGTGGGCGGTGTCTTCCACCGTCCAGGTCATGGGCCCGGCATGGTCTTGGGACCAACTGAGGGTCACGACGCCGTAGCGGCTCACGCGGCCGTAGGTGGCCTTGAGGCCGACGATGCCGCAGAGGGAGGCCGGACCCCGGATGGAGCCGCCGGTGCATGAGCCGAGCGCGCCCAAGGCCTGTCCGGAAGCCACGGCTGAACCGGAGCCGCTGCTGGAGCCGCCGGTGATGTGGCCCAGGTTCCAGGGGTTGCGGGCCGGTTCGAAGGGGGTCGTCCAATCCGGCCCGCCCAAGGCGAATTCGTGCATGGCCAGCTTACCCAGCAAGATACCTCCGGCGGCCTTGAGCCGGGCCGTCGTGGTGGCGTCCTCGGTGGGGACCCGGTCAATGTCGATGTAGGAACCGGAAGTGGTGCGGATGCCGGCGGTGTCGTACAGGTCTTTCAAGGCGAAGGGGATGCCGTGCATCGGCCCCTTATACCGGCCCCGGAGGATCTCCGATTCGGCGGTCCGCGCCTGCTCCAATGCCTCGTCTGCCATTAGCAAGATGAACGAATGCAGGCGGTCGTCGGTCGCGGCGATGCGGTCCAGGCAGGCCCGGGTCAATTCCACGGGCGAAAGCTCGCCCGCGCGCATCAGCTCGCCGGCTTGATGAATGGTCAGGAAATGCAGCTCGGTGTTGGAAACGGCCATGTGAATCTCCTTTCTTTGGGGACCGGCCCCCTCCTGCGAGGGAGGTGGGCTAACCTTCCGGCCAGTCGGGGTGGAACTCCACCACCATTTCTTCGGCCCCGAAACTGATGGTGTGGAGCTGCTGGGCGTAGGCGGCATACAGGTCATAGACGGGCTTGAGGTCTTCCAACTCCTGCTGGCCCATCCCCAGCCCGGCCCGGTCGGCCATCAGCTTGAACTCTTCCATAGTAACTTCACCAGTGACTTCACCCGGTTCAGGCATTGCGGTCTCTCCCGGCTATCGACTTAAAAATAGGGATGCCTGATTATACAACCCGAAAACGCGAAAACCCACGAGCATCGAACGCGCGCCTAACCGGCGAACCTTGACCGCGAGGGCGTATAAACAGGTCTTGCCAAAGCCCGCGCCGGTGAAGCCGTTACGGTTGCTCCGGGACCTGGACGGGCAACACGAAGGAGAACCGGCTGCCGGCGCCGGGGCCGGGGGCGCTCCGCACCTCTATGGCCCCGCCGTGGGCCTCGACCAACTGCTTGGCGATAGTTAGCCCCAGCCCCACTCCGCCGGTGCTGCGGGACCGTGAGGGATCGGCCCGGTAGAAGCGGTCGAACAAACGCGGCAGGTCTTCCCCAGAAATGCCGCGCCCTGTATCGGTTACGGAAATCTGTACTTGCGCGTCATCCGCAGGGCCGGCGGCGATGTCTACCCGCCCGCCCGGGGGGGTGTGGACGATCGCGTTCTCAAGGAGGTTGTTCACCACCTGCGAGATTCTCGTGGCGTCCATTTCCACCAGCGGAGTGTTGGGGTCTGTCTCCAGGTCAATGGTCACCTCATTTGTTTCCGCCCGGGGCCGCACACCGTCGATACAGCGTTGTAGCAGGTCGCGCACATCCTCGGACGTTCGGTTGAGGTGAAGAGCCCCGGCCTCCATCTGGGCCAGCAACCGCAAGTCCTCGACCAGCCGGGAGAGGTGCAGGACCTGGCCGTATATCACGTCGATCGTCTCTTGGTCAGGCTTCAAAAGGTCGTCTTTGATGGCCTCCAGGTATCCCTGGATGTTGGACACCGGGGTGCGGGGCTCGTGGGCGACGTCTGCGACCAGTGCGCGCCGGTGTTGCTCCGCCGCCTCCAGGTTGGATGCCATGGCGTTGAAGCTGACGGCAAGCCGTTTGATTTCTTCGGGTCCCGACGCCGGCGCTCGTTGGCTGAGGTCGCCCCGGCCCAGGCGAAGGGCGGCAGCCCCCAGGTTCTGTACCGGGGACAGCATGCGGCCGGATAACAGGGCCATGAGCAGCGTACCCAGCACGGCCGCGGCGATTCCGGTCCATATGAGCGACTCGTTCACCGCTGACACCACATTGCTGGCAGTGGGAGCAGCCAGTCCGGGAGGTTCGGTCTCAGGATTTATGGACAACGCCCCCACCTGCCGGTCGTCTACCAACACCGGGAACAACGGAGGCGGCGGGTATGCGGCGTAGATTTCAGTCGACCTCACGAAACCTTGCCTCAACCCCACGAACTGGGCGTGGGAGTCGGCTACAATCTGGCCGTCTTTGTTGGCCACGATTATGCGCCGGCCCCACATGGGCCAGGTCCGTTCCAACAGGGGTTGCAGCTCGGACCAGTCCCTCCTGTCGGAGTAGAAACTTGATACCAGGACCTGGGCCCGGTTGGCCCGCACCGATTCCCTTTCCGTTTCGAAGCGCTGCACTTCTTTGCTGGCGGCCATGCCGACGTAGGCGCTGACCCCCGCCAATGCCAGGGCCAGGACTGCGGTGAAGCCGATAATCATGCGGAACTGGAGACTATGAAACCAGCTAGTCATGATTCAGCTTGTAACCGCTCCCGTAGACGGTTTGGATGTATTTGGCGCCATCGGGCACGACGCCCAATTTCCGGCGGAGCCCGGAAACGTGGGCGTCGACGGTTCGGTCGAACCCCTCGAAGTCGTATCCGAATACCCTGTCGATTATTTGGTCCCGGGAGAAGACCCGGCCCGGCTCCCGGGCCAGCAGCGCCAGCAGGCGGAACTCGGTGGGCGTGAGCGCCATATCGACGCCCGCGATTGACGCGGCGCGGCGGGACCAGTCTACCCGGATGTTTCCGCGGCAGATGACCGGTGGGCCGGCCTGCATGTCGCATTCGGTACGCCGGAGTACCGCCCGCACCCGCGCCGCGAGTTCGCGGGGGCTGAAGGGTTTGGTCACGTAGTCGTCGGCGCCAAGGCCCAGGCCGGCCAGGCGGTCGTCCTCTTCCGCCATTGCCGTCAACATGATGATGGGCACCACGGACTCCTCCCGGAGGGTGCGGCAGACGTCCCTTCCGTCCAACAAAGGCAGCATGAGGTCAAGGACGACCAGGTCGGGAACCGCCTCCCGCGCCAGGTCCAACCCCTGGAGTCCATCGTAAGCCGCAATGACTTGGTACCCGTCGCGCTCCAGGTAGAGGCGGCAGAGTTCGACGACGTTGCGGTCGTCGTCGACGACCAATATTGTGGAGGCGGCTCCGCCGCTAGCCAAGATTGCCTTCCCGGAAAATGGATTTCGGTCTGCGGTGAATTAGATGAATCAGATGAATCAACGGAATATCCGCCGGGAAATCAACAAAGAAAAAGCCAAGCGGACGGGGAATACCCGTCCGCTCGTCCCCGTATTGGGATGGTTGCAATCAGGAGGAGTCAGCGCCATCGGAGGGCGTTGCCGGCGCCGGTGGGGTTGTGTTAGTCCGGTGGGACCCTTCACCGTGGAAACCGCCCCTACCGTGTCTGTGGCCGAAGAAGAACGGATGCTCTCCGGATTCGAGGCGTTCCCGATATTGCTCCGCTTCTTCTTCGGTGATGGCGCCCCGCTCGGCCATCCTGTCGATCATGGCGTTGGTCCTCTCGACCCACACCTCATGTCGGGCTTGTTCGAAGGCGTCCGCGACAGTCTGCTCGTCCAGCTCCAGAATTTCGGCTACCTTCGCGGTCAAGGAGGAGCCTTCGATGCCGCCGCCGTGCCCATGCTTGCCGCCCCAGGCCATGACCGTGCCCCCGGCGATAGCTGCCGCGAGGAGCCCTGCGACCAAGGTGGCGATTATCCATCTGCGTCTCACAATACTCTCCCGAAATGGTCTCGTCCCGTGACGGGACTGTCGCACCGATACCAGGACCAATCTAGCCGGTGGCCATTAAGGAAGTTTGAAGACCGCTTGACTCCAGGGAACATCTGAACAAGTCCCTTCCCCCCGATGGGGGAAGGTTAGGATGGGGGTTCCCTAGAACGCCGGCCGTTGGAGCACGGACTGGTCCACTTTGCGAAGGAGCAGCCTTCCGTCGTCCGGGCCGCCCAGAAGTTGACCGCCGTCCACCATCACCTTGCCCCTCAGGACCACGGTGGTAGGCCAACCCTCGACATCCCAGCCCTCCCAGGGACTGTAGTCGCGAACGTGCAGGTCGGCCATGGACAGGGGCTTCTTCACCGATGGATCGATGATCGCGATGTCGGCGTCGCTCCCGATGGCGATTGCCCCCTTGCGGGGATAAAGGCCCAGGAGTTTGGCGGCGTTGGCCGAGGTGACGTCGACGTACCGCTCCAACGACATGCCGCGTTTCACCACCGCCTCGGTGTAGTTGACCCCCATGCGTATCTCGATCCCCACGTTGCCGCCGCGTATGTCCTGGACGTTTTTGCCGGCGATTTTGTCGAGGTAGGTGGTGAAGCTGCTGTCGGTGGCGGTGAATGAGAGGTCACCCTTCATGATGCCGTCCCACAGGCCTTGGCGGTCTTCTTCGAATTTGAGAGACGGGTAGGTATGGTATTTCATGCCGTCGCTCTCTTTGTACTGCTCTGCCTGGAACGACAGCGCCAGGGTGAGCACCTCGCCGTAGACCGGCATACCGGCGGCCCGGGCCTCGGATATCACGTCAAGGCCGTCTTGGGCGGTGACGTGTACGAAATACATGCCGACCCCGGTGCGTTGGGCCAGGCGGACCACGTGGCGGAAGGCCAGGTCTTCCACGGTCTTGGAGTGGATGAGATGGACGTTGTGCCAGTCCCACAACCCGCGCTGCTGGGCCAGCAGGTAGTTGTACATGACCAACTCATCGTCCTCGCCGTGGACCGCCAATACGCCGCCGTGGCGGCCAATCTGCTCCATCAGGTCGGCCAGCCGGCCGGTGTCGATCTTGCCGATGGGCGTGAGGCTCGCGCCCGCGGCCCCCGGCGGGCGGATGTTGGTGGTGAAGATTTTGACGCTGGGAAACCCGGCTTCCACCAACTCGTGGTACCGGGCGATGGAGTCCGGGGTGTTCGCGTTCCGGTAAATACAGTGGGTGGCGTAGTCAGTGTAGGCGTTGCCCTGCCAGACGCTTATGTAGTCGTGCACCCCTGCGGCGAGGTCACCCTCGTTGGGGACCGGAGCAAAGTCAACCACTGTCGTGGTGCCGCCCCAAATGGCGCCCAGGGAGTGGACCGCCGGCCCGGCGTTGGGGGTGCCCGGCACCGACTCTCCGGCCCCGGGCTGTACGTTGGCGGCGGCGTGGGCGTGGGCCTCCACCCCGCCGGGCACTACGATCTTTCCTGTCGCGTCGATGGTTCGGCCCACGTCATCGGGGAGCACCCCAGGCAGGGCCACGGCGACAATCCGTTCTCCCTCCACGCCGATGTCACGGATGCCGACTCCGGATGGGGTCACAACCTGGCCGCCCTTGATCACCATGTCTAGCATCGCTTGGCTCCTTGCCGGTTGATTTCTGGTGGGCCGGTCCTCGGGTCGAGGGTCTCCGGATTTCTGTTACGGGATCTCTTGGGACACTTCATCGAGGTTGAAGGAGTAGAGAGAGGCAGCCGTTGCCCCGACGATCTTGGCCTGTTCGTCCGCCGGAACGCCGCTGAGTATCTCCGCCAGAATCTCCCTGGACCTTGGGAACGTGGACTCGGAGTGCGGGTAGTCGGACCCCCACATCAGGTTGTCCACTCCGATGATGTCCCGGAGACGGACCCCAACCCCGTCTTCCTGGAAGCTGAGGTAGACGTTGTTGTGAAAGAAATCGCTGGGCCGGGCGCCGCCTTTAAAGCGGTAGAGGGCTTCTTCGTGGCGTTCGGCGTAGGTGTATTCCATGGAGTCCAGCAAATAGGGGACCCAAGAGAGCTCGAACTCCACGATGACCAGCTTCAGGCGGGGGTAACGTTCGAAGGCCCCGGAGAAAATCATGTCGCACATGGAAGTGGCCGGGTAGAACACCTTGGTGGCCCGGTTGCTGGCGTCCCGGACGCTGCCGCTCCCGGTACCGATGTTGCGGCCCTCCCGGCGCGTCGCGGTGTGCAGGCTGAGGGGCATGTTCAGGTCCTGGGCCGCCGCCCACAAAGGCTCGTATTCCGGGCTGTCGTAACGCCTGTCGTCCGGGGGGTACTCGGTGATCATGGCCCCAGCCATCCCCATGCGGGCGGTGCGTTCCAGCTCGGCCACGCCCTCCGCCACGTCGTCCAGGTTGACCATCGCAATGCCCTTGAGGCGGTGAGGATTGGTGGCGCAGAAGTCGGCCAGCCAGTCGTTATATGCCCGGAAGATGGCTGACATCAACTGGGTATCGGCGACCTTGAAGTAGAAGAGGCCCTGGGAAGGATAAAGCACCTCTCCGGCTACGCCGTCGATCTTCATGTCCTTGATGTGCTGGTCGGGGTCGTACCCGCCCACGTGGACATCGTCGAAGCGGCCTTGGGCGGAGATTTGCTCCGGGTTTTCGAACCGTGCGCCGGCGTTGGAAATCAGGCCGATGCCGGCGATCACCTGGTCCTGCTCGACGACCAGTTGGTCGACTTCTCCGGCCCGGACCATGCGAGGGGCGCGGTTGCGGAATGGGGCGTCGATCCGCCGCGTCCATAGGTCCGGCGGTTCGAAAACATGGGAATCCGAGGAAATCACCAAGTGGCTGTCCATAGCGCCTCCTCCGGTCCGGCAATATACGCTTATTCTAGCACTCAGCCCTGGAGTCGGTGGAGTCACCACAGAGTCGCCGCAGAGCCACCGGGACCAGCCCGAGGACGACCCGTCAGCCCTATCCCTGTTGGCGGTACCAGGCGCCATTGGTCTGGTCACGAAAGATGGTGAAATGGCGATCGTTTTCGGTGACGACCCGGTAGTATTTCCTGGAAATGGGTTTCTCTCTCCACCATTCGTCGTCAACCTGCCATACGTCTTCTATGGAATTTATCCTGAGAGTTTGAGCTTGAGCTTGAGACCGGTCTCTTCGGGCCTGGGTCCGGGAAGAAGCGGAGGGCAGGGTGATGGAAAGAGGACGGGCTTCGCCGTCCTCGGCCACCGTCACCGGCGCCGGATAATTCAGTGACCGGTAGCTTATTGGCTGACGGCTTGCGGGTTGCCGCTTTTTCATGGGCCCCTTTTTAGGGGTCGAAGGGGACCAGGGCCTGACGGCGTTCGGGAATTCGCGACCACGGTTCTATCTCCTTCATCCGGTAGATGGGTGGCTTGCCTCCCAGATGCACCTCCAACTGCCGCATCATCTCTCTGAGTTGCTCCTGCTTGCGGATGTCGGAGAAAAGACCGGCCTGTATCCCCGACTCTCCGGTAAATCCGGCCAGGGTCAATTTGAGGTCTTCCAGGGGTCCCGGCAGCTCTTTGGCTGTCATGCGGCTTTTCAGAGACGAGAGGGCCTTCTCCTTGCCTCCCAGGGCTTCTTTGAAGGTGAACCGCCTCACCCAGGGCGGCCGGCGGAATACGTGGCTCTCCAGGGTGGCTGTGCGGACGTACCGGCCGTTCACCTCCGGACGGGAAAAGGCCCGGCCCAGCAGAATGCCCAAGGCGGTTAGGATCGGGCGCCAGGTGGAGTAGGGCGAGGGGAAGGAAAGGGATTCCTCCACCGTGGGTTCGGAATGGTGGGCCACCAGCGGGCTGTTGTCCCTTCCTCCAGCCAATTCCCAAGCCTTTCCGCCCTCGACGCCCAATTGGGCCTGCACCGCCCCCATGGGCAGGTCCGCCAACTGTCCCAGGGTGTAGATGCCGAAACGCTGCAACCGGCTCTTCTTCTCCCAAGACAGGGGGAGCAGGTTGATGGACCGGTCCCTCAGGAATCCGGCGGCGTCCCGGGGCGCCCTGGTGGCCCGGCCCCCCTCGGTGACAACGGCGGCCACGTAGGCTGGGAACTTGCCCGTAGCCACCCCCACCCTGGGGTTAAATTCTTGGGGCGCTGCCTGGATGAGGGAGGTGATGACCCTGGCCTCATCCCCGTACATCAGCTCCAGCCCCTCCAGTCCCACGTAGGCACAGCCCATGCCCGCCCTTTCCACCAATGGGCTCCGCATCTCTAACGAGCTCGTCAAGCTATCGAAGGCGTCGTTGTAGTAAGGCCCGTCGGCCTGCAACAGGACTGCTTCCTTGCACAGGGACATGGCCTCCTGAAGGGGCATGCCCGGCCCAACGCCCCGGGCTTGAGGGGAGTTGTCCAGCACCAACTCTTTGGAGCCGTGGCTTTGGGTGATGACCACCGGCTTTCCCCGCAGCTCAGGGTACCGCTTCAGTTCGGCCTTGACCGGAAGGTGGGTTATCAGCACACAGGCAATGCTCCCGGTATCGTTCTTCCCGGTGTCGTTCTTCCCGGTGTCGTTCTTTGCCATCCCTGTCCCTTGCCGTCCTTTTTGGGCCTGCAGGCCGGATTATTTCCAAGCTATTCCCAACTAATTCCCGGGGTAATTCCCGGTGGCATCCAAGCGTGGGCTGGGATTGTATAGAACGTATGTACTGCTCATCAAGGGGCGCTCGTCATCGTTTCACAGGACCACTTTGACGACAGGAAGCGGATAGAATGCCGTGAGCTTTTGGTTTAACGTGGCGTCATCAAAACAGACCGGCCAGTCTGGTCCAATCCGGCCCTGATTAAATCCAACTTGGGCACAACCCGGGGAGCAAAATACGATGACGACAGTTCAGGAACATGACGTGGACATTCAACAGTCGTGGCAACAGTCGTGGCAAGCGGTCCAGACCCGGGACCGCCGTTTCGACGGACGCTTTGTCTACGCAGTGAAGTCCACCGGGGTCTACTGCAACCCCTCCTGTCCCAGCCGGCGTCCCCAGCCCGAACAGGTACGGTTCTTCACCGGGCCCGCCGAGGCGCAATCGGCGGGGTTTCGCGCCTGCCGCCGCTGCCTGCCGGACCGTCTGGCAAGGGAATCGGACCGGAGCGCCTTGGTGCAACGGGCCTGCAATTATATTGACCAAGCCATCAGAGACCAGGCTGCCGGAGACCAGGCTGCCGGAGACCAGGCTGCCGGAGAGGAGTCCCAAGCTGCCGGAAGGGAATCAAGGGAATCCCAGGCTGCCGGAGAGGAGTCCCAAGTTACCGGAAGGGAATCAAGGGAATCAATGGAATCAAGGAAAATCCGCTCCGGCGGGTTGCCCACCGTCTCCGAAATCTGCTTGGCCGTAGGCGTCACTCCTTCTCGTTTGCGGCGGGCTTTCAAGGCGGAAGCCGGCCTCACCCCCCGGCAATACGCCCACGCCAGGAGGTTGGAGCGGTTCAAGGGCCTGGTCAGGAACTCAAATGACGTGGCCGCCGCAATGTACGACGCCGGGTACGGTTCGGCCAGCCGGCTGTATGAAAACTCGGGGGCCCACCTGGGCATGAGCCCGGGCCGGTACCGCAAGGGGGGAGCAGGGGCCGTCATCTTCCATGCTGTGTCCAAGTGCCGCTTGGGGTGGTTGCTGGTGGGGGCAACCGAACGTGGAGTTTGCTCCATCAAGCTGGGAGACGACCCCTCGGAACTGTCGGCTGAGTTGCGCCGGGAGTTTCCCGCCGCCCTGCACCAGCAGGATGATGGGCGTTTGAAGGCCTGGGTCGATGAAATATTGAGTTACCTGGACGGGTCTCAACGGGGTCTCGATTTGCCATTGGACGTTCGAGCCACCGCCTTCCAGTGGCGGGTCTGGCAGTTGCTGCAGTCCATTCCTTACGGGGAGACCAGGACCTATCAGGGTATGTCCCTCGATCTGGGCTTGGGCGCCAAGTCCGCCCGCGCCGTCGGCCGGGCTTGCGCCTCCAACCCGGTATCGTTGATCGTCCCCTGCCACCGTGCTCGCCGGAAGGACGGCGGACTGGCGGGCTATCGCTGGGGGCTTCCCCGGAAAGAGGCGTTGCTGGCCCTTGAACGCCGGAAGGCGCTGGCCGGAAACCAGGAAGAATCAGGAGGACACGATCCGGTCGTATAGGTCCGGTCGTATACTGGTTGTATAGGCCCGGTCGTATAATTGAATAGAGAAGAAGGTTTGCGGTACGAACCGAATGACTGACGCCCTGGCAACATACCGGCTGAGGACCGTCCTGCTGGCCTCAGCAACTCTCCTTTTCCTGGTCTGCGCCGGGCTGGCGTTCTTGGCTGGGCCGCTGTGGGCTGGCGGCGGTCCCATCGTGGTGGTGGACAGCAGCGCCGAGGTGAGCGCGCCGGGTGCGGTCAATCTGAGTCTAACCGCCGAATCGGATTCGGACATCGTGCAGGTCCGGGTCTATTACCGGCCGCTGAACGCCCGGGCGTGGGGCTATGCCTACCCCGCTTTCGAGCCCGACACCACCATAAGCACCCGCCAGTCGCTGCCCGCCGGCAGCGACTCATACCTGGCGCCGGGGGCCGACGTCGAATATTACTACGAGATCCGGGACTCTGAGGGCAATGTTCTGAAGACGGAACCCTCGCGGATAGAGTACCTGGACCGCCGGTTCGATTGGCAGCGTTCCCGCATCGGTCCTTTGACCCTGCTTTATCATGGTCTGCCCGAGTCCCGGGTCGATGCCCTCGCTCCGGAACTCGAAGCCGACCTGGCCCGGATCACCGGCTTGCTCGACTTGGAGACGCCCCGGGCCATCAAGGGTGTGGTCTATCTGCGCGAGTCCGATGCCCAGGACGCCTTTCCCCGGCAGAGCCAGGCGACGTCGGACCAGGCGGTTTTCGCCGGGTTCGCACTGGCGGAGCAGGGGGTATTCGTGGGCCAGGGACTGGACCGGCGCATTATCGTTCACGAGTCGGCCCACCTGCTGGTGGCCCAAGCGTTGGAGAGCCGGATTCAAGACCTCCCGGCGTGGTTGGGCGAAGGCCTCGCCAGCTATTTCGAACCGGGGCGCAGCGTGGCCGACGGGAGGGTCCTCTACGGGCGGTCATTGCCCTTGTCTTCAATGAACACCGTCAGCGGCCGCCCCGCCGCCATCCGTACCTTCTACCAGAAAGCCCGTAGTGTGGTCACCTATCTCATTGATGAGCATGGAGAGGCGAAATTCCGGTCGTTTATGGCCGAACTGAGGGCTGACAAGACCATAGACGAATCGTTGGAGACGGTCTACGGTTTTGACGTAGACGGCTTGGACCTCCACTGGGCGGGACTGGCAGCGACGCCGTCTCAGGAACGCCCTGACCGGCCTCAGTCACCGGAAACGGTGCCCGCGCCGCCGGGACCGGGCCCGGCCGGCGGCCCCTCGCCGTTCGCCTTCGCTGATAGCTGGATCATTATCGGAGCAGCCTTGGCGGTTATAGTGGCGGTGTCGGTACGGGCCATCTATCGCTGGCTCCGGCCGGCCCCGCAGGCGGACCTGGAAACTAATCCCTGGGACAATTATCCCTGACCAGTCCCCCCGGCTGTTTCGTCATCCCGATGGAGTCCCAAGGGAGCGCCAATCTTCACCGGGAAACCACTTTCTGTTATGCTCTTGCCCGTGCCCGACGATGGGGCATTGAGGGAAGCAAAAGGGCATATGTTTGAACGGGTGGCCATAGTCGGCGTCGGGTATACTCCGTTCCGGTCCGTCACTCCCGATGTATCGTCCCGGGAGATGGTCTTCGAAGCCGCCGTCAAGGCTTACGACGACGCCGGAATCCGCCCCGACGACGTGAGCACTTTCGTTTCCGTAACCGAGGACTACACCGAGGGCACGGCCATCGCCGACGAGTACGTGCCCGACCAGTTGGGCGCCGTATTGAAGCCGGTCCACACGGTAACGGCCGATGGAATCACCGGGTTGGCGTCCATCGTCATGCAACTCGAGACCGAGCAACTGGACCTGGCGGTAATCGAAGGACACAGCAAGGCGTCCAACATCGACTTCCCCGCCCATATCGAGGCCTTCGCCCTGGACCCCATCTACGCGCGGCCCCTGGGGTTTCATCCCAGGTATGTGGCGGGTCTCGAGATGCGGGCGTTCCTGGAGGACACCGGCAACACGGTAGAGCAGGCGGCGGCGGTGGTGGTCAAAAATCGCCGGGCCGCTTTATCCAATCCCATCGCCGCCTATCCGGCCAACCTCACGATCGCCGACGTCATGGCCTCTCCTCCGGCCGCCGAGCCCCTGAAGCGGGAGGACGCCGCCGGTCTGGCCGACGGCGCCATTGTCTTGGTGCTGGCCCGGGAATCCATGCTGTCACGGGTCAAGGGAACGCCGGTCTTCATCAACGGAATCGGCTGGAGCCAGGACAGCCCCAACATAGCTGAACGGGACTTTCACACCGCAGCCTACGCCAGCCTGGCGGCCGAACGGGCCTACCGCATGGCCGGCATCCGCGATCCCGTATCGGAGATCGATTTCGCCGAAGTGGACGACACCTTCTCCTACAAAGAACTTCAACACCTGGAGTCCGTCCGGTTGGCCCCCATGGGGGAGTCCGGACGTATGCTTGAGCGGGGCGTCTTCCACGCCGGCGGCAGCCTGCCGGTCAACGTTTCCGGCGGAAACCTGGGCTGTGGCGCGGCTTACGACCTCTCGGGGCTCCGCAGCGTTCTCGAAGTTGTGCTGCAATTGCGGGGCCATGCCGGTGCGCGGCAACTCCCCGGCGTTAAACGGGGGCTGGCCCAATCGTGGCGCGGCATCCCCACGGCCACCGGCGGCGTGGCGATTCTGGGGGTCGACTAGGTTGGCGGAGGTCCCGGCAGATGCCCTATAAAAACAGGGTTGCGGTGCTGGGCGCCGGCCTCACCAAGTTCATGCGCCGTGCGCTGGAAACCTCGCCGGAGTTGGCATTTGAGGGCGCCAGGGCCGCCTTGGACGACGCCGGCCTCACGATCGATGACATTGACTGCGTCGTATCCGTTACGGCTCCCGAAGCCTTCGACGGCGTTCACATGAAAGGAGAGTATTTGGCCGACGGTTCGGGCGCTTGGGGCAAACCCTACATGCGTACCTACGTGGGCGGCGGCTCCGGAGTGTTCGGCCTGATTACCGGCTGGTACCATATCGCCAGCGGTCACTTCGACACCTGCCTGGTCGTCGCCGAAGAGAAGATGTCTCCCGCATTGCCCCACCCGCAGGGGGCCTTCAATGCCATATACGATCAGTTCACCGAGCGGCCCTTGGGCGTGAACCTGCTCTGGATCTTCTCCCTCGAAATGAACCGTTACATGCAGACCTACGGCGTGCCTATGGAGACATTCGCCAGGGTCGCCCAGAAGAACAAACGCAACGGTCTCGACCATCCGTCGGCCCAGGCCGGGGTGGCGGGGGACTTCGAGATCGAAGACATCATGGCCTCCGAGGTCATGGCCTGGCCGGTGCAGCGCCTCATGGTTTCCCCCATAAGCGACGGAGGCGGCGCCATGGTGCTGGCTTCGGAGCGGTTCGCCCGGCGCATGAGCAAGCCGCCGGTCTGGATCGAAGGGGTCGGCTGGAACCTGGACACCTCATACTGGACCAACCGGGACCTCTACTATCCGCGGTACGTGGAGAAGGCCGCCCGGATGGCCTACGAAATGGCGGGCATCAGCGACCCCCGCCGCGACATCCACGTGGCGGAACCCTACGACCCCTTCGCCTACAAAGAGCTGCACCACCTGGAAGGGTTGATGCTGGCTGACAAGGGCCAGGCCCCCCGCCTGCTGGAGGAGGGCTTCTGGGACCGGGACACCCTGACCGGCATCCCAGCCAGTCCCTCGGGAGGCCTGTTGGGCGTCGGAAACCCCATCGCCGCCGCCGGCATGATGAAATGCGCCGAGATCTACTGGCAGCTACAGGGAGAGGCCGGCCCCCGCCAGGTGAAGCGTGAAGTCCGCCGCGGCGTGGCCCAGGCCTGGGGTGACCTGATGCAGGTCGGCACCGTAGTCGTGATGGGGAAATAACCTTGAAAGAGTTTCCATGAAAAATTTCCGGGGTACTTCCCTAACCGATCACGCCCTCACCGCCGGCGAGGTGCTGGTTACCACCTGGCAAGTGAAAGCCGCTTACCACTGGGACGCCGGCCTGGCCATGAGCCGCTACCTGGAAGGGCTGAAGGCGGGAACGATCAAAGGTGTTCGCTGCCGCCAGTGCCGCCGCACCATGGTACCGCCGCGCGCGTTTTGCGAGTTGTGTTTCCGGCCCATAGACGAATGGGTCGACCTGCCTGACACCGGCAGGATCAACACCTTTTCGGTTTCCTTCGTCAACTGGGACGCCTCCCGCCGGCAGACTCCCGAAATACCCGTTGTGGTGGAGATCGACGGCGCCAGCCCCGGCATGTGCATCCTGCACAAGATGGGTGAAGTGGGGGAGACGCTGGAGGAAGTCCGGGGCCGCCTGCGGCTGGGCGCACCGGTGCAGGCGGTATGGAAACCCGCCGGGCAACGCGAAGGCTCCATTACCGACATCGAATATTTCCGGCCCGTCGATTAGGCCGGTTCTCAGACCATCGCAGCTCAGGAGACCACCGGATGCTCAACAAAGTAGGCCATTCCCGCGACATGCGACAGGTGGCGGGGACCATCCCAATAAGCCATCGCTACACCCTGGGGGTGGCGGGAGAGCGTTTTTTCAAGGCCCTGCGAGACGAGCGGCTGATTCTGACCTCTCCTTGTCCCAAGTGCCAGGACCGCCTCCTCCCGGCGAGGATGTATTGCGAGCGGTGCTTCGAAGAGACCGGCGACCACTGGACTCCGGTGGAAGGGCCCGGGTTCGTGCAGAGCTTCACCGTGTTGCACTACGACCTGGAGGAGCAGCCTTTGGACCGCCCCCAGATCGTGGTCCTCGTGACTTGGCCGGAAGCCAGGGGAGGAATCATTCACCGGCTGTCCGGCATCGCCCCGGGTGACGCTGAAATCGGGATGGCGGTTGAGCCCGAATGGTCGGAGGAAAGGACCGGAGCCCTGACCGACATCCTCCACTTCCGCCTGGCGTTCTGGGAGACTTAGACCAGTCCCGGGTCGAGAGACTCAACCAGCTACCTGCGAAGGACACCATGACAAAAATAGGGCCATCCAATAAAACCGGGGCATTTTTCGGGTCCTTGTTCATTTTGGCCGCCGTATCGTTGGCCTTGACCGGTTGTATCCTTGGCACCCCGACACCGGATGGGTCCACCTCGCCGGCTGCGGCCGGAAGCGGTACTCCGGCTCAAGCTCAGGAGACACTGCCAGCGGCAACCTCGTCGTCCGCAGCTTCGCCGACCCGCGAGGCTCAGGCGACACTGCCGGCGTCAACCTCGTCGGCCGGGGTTTCTGCCGTGTCGCCGACCCCTCTCCGCCCCGCCACCCGGACGGTCAACCGCCAGTACTCCGGTCTTCCTCCTCAAACCATAGATGTCTCCGCAGAGTACACGGCCACCATTCACACCAACATGGGGAGCATAATGGTAGAACTGTTCCCCGGTCAGGCGCCTGTCACCGTCAACAACTTCGTCTTCCTCGCAATGGACAGGTTCTATGACGGCCTCATCTTCCACCGGGTCATCGAGGATTTCATGGTCCAGGGCGGCGATCCCTCAGGCAGCGGCTCCGGCGGACCTGGCTACCTGTTCCATGACGAAATATCCCCCGGCCTCGTTTTCGACGCGCCCGGGAAGCTGGCAATGGCTAACTCCGGGGCCGGGACCGGCACCAACGGAAGCCAGTTTTTCATCACCACGGTGCCGACTCCCCACCTCGACGGAAGCCATACGATATTCGGGCAAGTCACCTCGGGCCAAGACGTGGTCGACTCCATCTCCAGGGTGAGCGCCAACGCCGCGGACCGGCCCCAGCAGCCGGTGATCATTGAGGGGATCGACGTCCGGTCGGCGTCACGGTGACAGACCACCTCGATAGATAACCTCGGGTGATAGACAACCTCGATAGATAACCTTCGGGGGCAGCCGTGGTATTTCACAACATCATCTACGAACGGCGCGACTCAATCGCGTTCGTCACCCTGAACCGGCCGGATAAGCTGAACGCCCTCAACGCGGACCTGATGGCGGAATTCCGGGAGGCGTTGGAGGTGGTCGAAGCCGATCCCGAAGTCAGGGTGGCAATCGTCACCGGGGCGGGACGCGCCTTTTCGGCGGGCTTTGACATACAGCGGGGTCCCGGTTCCCCGGACCCCCTTAGCGGACCTCCCGACGCCTGGCGGACCCACCTGCGGGGACTCGTCGACACCCTGATGATGGTGTGGAACCTGGGGAAGCCGGTGATCGCCGCCGTCAACGGCTACGCATTGGGCGGCGCCTGCGAGTTGGTGCAGGTGTGCGACGTGAAAATAGCCTCGGACCGTGCGGTGTTGGGAGAGCCGGAGATACGGGCGGGATTCGGGCCGCCATTGCTCATAACGCCGTACAGCGTGAACCTGGCCAATGCCAAGGAGTTGCTGCTTACCGGCGACACCGTGGACGCCCACGAGGCCGCCCGGATAGGGTTGGTGAACCGCGTCGTTCCTCACGACGACCTTATGGCTGAATGCGAACGGGTCGCGCGCAAGATGTGCCTGTTGCCCCAATTGGGCGTCAAGCTAACCAAAGAGGCCGCCAACCGGGCGTTGGAGGGAATGGGCTTCCTGGACGCGGTGAAGACCAACGTGGAGCTGATGACGATCTTCGACACCAGCACCAGCCCGGAGCAGGAAGAGTTCAACGCAATCAGCGCCGAAAAAGGTCTGCGGGCGGCCCTGAATTGGCGGGACGCCCGCTTTCGAGAATTGGACTGACCGGGCCCGGCTGTACCGGCAGACCCTGACGGGCTAACCGCCGGCCTTGACCTCCACTTTCGACAGGTTCTCGACGAATTTCAGGATCACCGAATGGTCTGATTCCGCCTCTCCCTCGTTCATCAAAGCCCCAAGCATCTGTTGCAGCAACGAAGTGACCGGCAACGGTATATTCAGTTCCTGGGCTGTCTGCAGCACGTTCCGAAGGTCTTTCTGATGGAGACGGACGCGGAAGCCGGCCCTGAAATTGCGGTTGAGCATCATGGGGCCCTTGGCCTCCAACACCGCGCTCCCGGCCAGACCGCCCCGGATGGCGTTGAGAACATTCTCCGGGTCCACGCCTGCCTTTTGGGCCAATACCAGGGCCTCGGCCAAGGCTTCGATGTTGGCCGCCACGATGATCTGGTTGGCCAGCTTGGTAACGCCCCCGGCCCCGATGTCGCCGGTCCGGACCACGTTGGCGCCCATCACCTTCAGGAGGTCCGTGCTCTGGTCGAACAGTTCCTGCTTTCCCCCTACCATGATCGCCAGTGTGCCAGCCACGGCGCCAGGTTCCCCGCCGCTGACCGGCGCGTCCAGCATGTCGACACCCTTCGTGGCGCATTCGGCGGCTATCCGCTGGGAAACCGACGGGGCGATGGAACTCATGTCGATGACCAGAGAGCCGGTTTTGGCCCCCTCCAAGACCCCTCCGGCGCCGAGGATCGCCCTTTCCGAGTCGGCGGAATCGGGGAGCATGGTGATTATTGTGTCCGTGGCGGCTGCGACTTCGGCGCACGACGAAGCCCCGGTCGCGCCGTCGCCCACGACCTCTTCCACAGCGTCTCCCACGATGTCGTAGACGGTGAGTTCGTATCCTGCCTTGAGCAAGTTGCGGGCCATGGGTTTGCCCATGATCCCCAGCCCGATGAACCCTATCTTTTCGGCCATCCTTCGGCCTCCTCAATAATGGTGAAACGTACCCGTGAACGTATCGGTGAATATATCGGCGAACACGCCGGATCTTCCCCGTTGATAGCCCAACGAGCCAACAGAATGTACCATAGATTGACTGTGCCTCCAAACTGGGCCGGCGGGCAGGGCAATCGCGTCTTAATCAGAACCTTAGAATTGTATAAAATGGAGGAAATCGGTTAAGTACGGGGTGGTGGTGATGATGAAAGGGGAGGGCGCATCGATTATGGCCTGTTTTGCTTCTTTGGA
>DAOUHF010000246.1:0-2715 GCA_034428795.1 Dehalococcoidia bacterium | reverse complement strand
GCCCGCCAGCTTTGGGCTCTGGCCGAGCTGTCATACGCGCGTGGCACTTTAAGGCGGGAGCGGTTAATGTTTTTTCAGGCTTGCGCGCCCCTGCAGCCCCCTCCCTAACTGTAAATACAGCTTTCGTTGGCCCTGAACGGTGTCACCTTTTTCCGCGGCGCCGGGGTCTCCTGTCGCGCTCTTGGCGCAGGACATCGTGCCGGGCCATCCCCGCGTCCTGCGGGGTTGGGGTCCCATGGGGCTGTTGCCTCTGCTCCCTCATGGGCCATCCCCGCGCCATGCGGGGGCCTCGGCCTTTACATCGTCCGGGTCTATGTCCCACGCGCGGTAGATCCCCGCATCTGCGGGGCGTACAACCAGCTTTCGTTGGCGCCGAAGGGTGTCACCGGGGCATCCCCGCGTCTGCGGGGGGCCGTGCTGCGAGACATGTGAAATAGACGATTTCGAAACTTGCCTTTCAGGTTCGTCCCGAGGTCCTGCGGGCACGGCCGGGCACTGGGGGCGAACCCTCAGCTCCCTTGACCGTTGCGGCTCTCGTCGAGCCTCCGGCGGCCCGCGCAGGCGTCTCGTCCTCCGAGGAGGTGAGGCAATCGTCTGCCCTGCCCAAGAGCCTCAGCCCTTGGCGCCGGATGTTTTCTGCCGCGTTGACGTCGGCGTTGTCCGTGTGGCCGCAGCTCACGCACTGGAATACGGCTTGGGTCCTGCGGCTCTTGGCGTCTACGGTCGTGCCGGCGGCAGGCGGAGACGTGGTACTGGAGGCCGCCGAGCCGGTACCCGTTCTCGCGGAGTTCGGCGAGCCGGTCGAGGGTGGGGGTCTCGGGGTACGCGGGCGGTGCGGCCTGAGCCAGCCATCCGCGTCCCCGCGCGGGCGGGCGTCCCTGCCGCCAGTCGCGCGGGGCGTGGGCGCCGTAACTCGGGTGACGGTGACCGTCGGCGTATCTCACGCCGTATCACGGCGGTCACCGCCCGTAAATGTGCCCTTCCCGCGCGTCTCAGTGGCCGAGAACGGGGCCGGAGCCCTTTCAGGGAAGAATTCCCTGTCCGCAGCCGGAACAACGCGGAAAATGGCGTTTCCTGACCGCCGAGCCTGTGGTTAAGCGACCTCGGCTCCCGGTTCATCGGGGAAGTGGCGGTGAATGTGGAGATGCTCCACGTGGTGGATGACCAAGTGCTCAACGCGCAGGTCCGACACCGGCAGCATCGAGGCGTCGGTCTCCGACACCGGCAGCATCGAGGCGTCGGTCTCCGGCTCTGGCAGCATCGAGGCGTCGGTCTCCGGCTCCGGCTCCGCGCCTGTGACCAGGGCCACCTCGCGCAGGATGTCGTCGGCGGACGGAGGATGATCGACGTGGGTCAGCCTGGAAAGCTGGCCGGTGAGGTCTTCAACGCCGAAGATGACGTGGACCGGGCTGTCGGCCAACGCCTCCCTGACACTGACGTCCGGTGCCATGTCCGGAAAGACCAGGGCGGCGATGACGAACGGGCCTTTGCCCTTCTTCCGCGCAATGCGGTCCCGCATGGCCATGGCCCCGTCCCATGCCTGCAGGGCCGGACAGTCGATTTCCTGCTGGCCGGCGGGGGTGGACAGCCACCAGGTCGCCCCCTCCACGCTGTGATGCCCGCCCTTGACCTCGAGGCCGTAACGGCCGATGTCCCTAAGCCACCCGGCAAAGTCCAAGCCGCGGCTGTAGGGGCCGAACCTCGGCTCATAGAGAATGACGCCGGGCGTGGTGCTGGCCTGCAGCTCGCGGTACACAGCGAGCTCGGCCTGCCGTTTGGGATCGTGCAACCTGTGTGCTGGGAATTTGGGTCTGATTTCCATGACGTCTCCTACCGGTCGTTTCATCTGAGATGTGCTTCGCCCTCTCGCCACCGGGTGATGCCAGCCCAGGCTGAAAAGGCCAGTGGCCGGTGGAAGAAAAGGGGAAAGAGGAAAAGGAAAATGACCGGCGTATGCCGGTCACTTCGATCAAATAGCGATGCCGCCGGCCTCACATGGCGGGGGCATCACCTATCTACCAGCAGTCGGTGAACTTTGGGCAGGGTTATGTAGAAAGTTTTATATTGCCCCAGTAGAACGGAATCTTTGATATGAGGAGTAGCGGAGATTGGCGTGATCGCCCGGCAACACTTGGGCAAAGCTGCTCCCCGTCAAGATGCCTTCTCTTCATGCCATCATTCAAAAGCTGTTGGACTACTAAACTAAAGCCAAGGTGGGATCTACATTTCTGAGATGATGAGAGCAGATCAGCGCTGCCAAGAAAAGCTCTCCCGCCCGCTCATTGAAGCCACTCCGCCCCTCGTTGCCAGGTATCCTTCAAATGCGCATTTCACCTTGGCTTTGGTTTAGGCGTTCCCGAAAACTTTCTACATAACCTGTCCCAATGGTACAACCTGAGGTAATCAGGTATAACCCGACGTGTCAAAGCGGTCTTCACCCCGCCGAGGGTTCCGGTAACTTGTCCCGGAGGTGAAGATCGTTGGCGGAAATGGAGAGGCGCTTTACCCATGCTGATCTGCCAGGTCATAGAGCTGGACCCGACGCCGGCCCGGATTGCCCGCAACGACCTACCAGCTTGACCGTTCCCACGCCGTTGTCGGCCTGGAAACAGCGTGGCTGATTCCTCCGTGGAACTTCGGCCTCTGGCCCATGTAGTGGCGCCTGATAGCGCCCTCGGCATCTAGGTAGCCGCCTTTGACGGCACTCTGGCTCGC
>DAOUHF010000245.1:0-58275 GCA_034428795.1 Dehalococcoidia bacterium | reverse complement strand
CATATCGCTAGACCGCACTATCGGTGCCCACCCAGTTGGGGCCTAAAGGTGAAATGAGGTGCCGTGGATTCCTTGCGGTCATCGTCAATCTCCCCGAAATGCACATCCCACCTTGGTATTGGTTTAGTAGAGCATTCCTTTTCTTGGCAGTTGATTTCACGTATAGGCGTCCATTCTGGGGGAGTCAGGGATCAAGTGCTAGAGTCTATACAAATTCGCGAGGATCATCCACCTGTTGAAATTAAGCGGGATTGGTACTATTGAGAAGGAGAAGCGGCGTAATGATAGAGTACAAGACTGGCGATATGTTCACTGAAAATGCCGAAGCCTTTGTCAACAGCGTCAATTGCGTCGGCGTCATGGGTCGAGGCATCGCGCTCCAGTTCAAGAACAATTACCCGGACAACTTCAAAGCGTATGCCAAAGCTTGCGAACGCGATGAGGTTCAGCCAGGGCAGATGTTCGTGTTCGAGACTGGGCGGCTAACCAATCCTCGGTACATCATTAACTTTCCCACGAAACGCCATTGGCGGGGAAAGAGCCGCATGGAGGACATTGAATCCGGCCTTGAAGCCCTCACTAAGGAGATTAGAGAGCGGAACATACGGTCAATCGCCATACCTCCCTTGGGAAGCGATCTAGGCGGATTAAATTGGAACGATGTTTCTCCCCGTATCGAAGCAATGCTGAGGGATTTCGACGGTGTCCACGCCGTCATTTTCACTCCGGGAAGCGCGCCAGTCGATGGACGCCCCAACTTCTCCACCAATGTGCCGACGATGACGCCAGCCAGGGCTGCCTTGGTTGCCTTAATGACTCGCTATCTTGGGGGATTGCTGGACCCATTCGTTACTCTACTCGAAGTACACAAACTGATGTACTTCTTACAAGTTTCAGGTGAGCCGTTGCGGTTAAATTACCAAAAGGCGCACTATGGCCCTTACGCGGAGAACATGCGGCACCTCCTGCGGGAAATGGACGGACATCTTGTAGAAGGGTACCGGGACGGAGGTGACCAACCAGATAAACCTCTGGCATTGGTGCCAGGTGCCATTAAGGACGCCGACAAATTCCTTGAGGGTTGCCCTGACACGAGAATGCGGCTAGGACAGGTGGCTCACCTAGTCGAGGGGTTCGAGTCATCCTTTGGCCTTGAGTTATTGGCTACGGTGCATTGGGTCGCCACCGAGTGCCCAACTGCAACCGTGGATGAAGTTATTCGTAAAACATACGCTTGGGGTAACCGGAAAAAGCAGTTTTCGGAACGCCATATCCGCGTGGCTTATCGGATGCTTACCAACAAGGGTTGGCTCTCGGGATCACCGGCGGGTCAGCATCCTAACCAATGACCGGGCGCGAGTTCGATGGTAGGTCCGCCAAGTCTTTGCAGCAACCCCGAGAGGAGATTACGCCTACGTTACCCCGATAGATACGGTCCTCCAAGATTCTCTGCCATAATATAGTGGTGCTGATTCACTCAATTTATGAGTTGGGCATTGAACCGGTACTCGGCAACCCGGAGAATAAAGGAACAGGGGCCCACTCTGTTTCATTATTGGCTCAGGAATGAGGATTTTGGAGCAAAGTCCCCTCCCGCCAGGGGAGGGGACGCTAGCAGGTTTGAACAGTTACTGAACGATCACCTGGGAGGAACGGACTAGGGTGGCTTATCTCTCCCGGCTCCGCCTCACCAATTTCCGCAACCTGACCGGCCTCGACCTGGAACTCTCTCCAGGGGTGTCCGTCTATTTCGGACCCAACGCCCAAGGCAAGACCACCCTCTTGGAAGCCGTGTACCTCCTGTCCATCGCCAGGTCGTTCCGTGCCGAAAACGAACGCGAGCTGGTTAACTTCGAAGCGGCGAGGGCGGGCGAGCAGGCGTTGGTTGACGGGACCGTCGAGGGGAAAGAGGAGCGGTTGAGGGTGATCATCGGGTACCAGACACTCTCCAACGCGGCTCCGGCCGGCAATGGCATGGACTACAGTGTCCGCAAAGAGATCCGGGTCAATCGGCTGCGCCGCACCGCGGCCGATTTGGTGGGCGCCATCAATGCCGTGTTATTCAGCGCCCTGGATATAGAATTGGTGATGGGCCCTCCGGCCGGCCGCCGGCGGTTCTTGGACATTCTGATATCTCAGGCGGACAACCGGTATCTGAGGTCCCTGCAACGGTTCAACAAGGTCCTTCAGCAACGGAACCAGTTGCTCCGGCTGCTCCGCGACGGCCGGGCCGAGGCCGGAGAACTGGCCTTTTGGGACGATCAACTTATATTGGAAGGATCGTGGGTTACCTGGCGCAGGCACGAAATCATGGGAGAGGTGGCCGCCGCCTGCCTGCGCCATCACGAAAGCCTGGGAGGCGAGGATGAACGGTTGGCGCTGGAATATCGTCCGAGCGTGCCTCTGGCGGCGAGCTTGGAGGAGATGGAGGACTCTTTCCGGCAGGCGCTGAAGGCGGCCGCGCCCCGGGAGAAAGCCCAGGCGTTGACCGCAGTGGGACCGCACCGCGACGATTTCGACCTCAGCATCAACGGGACCGACATGGGGGCATTCGCATCGCGGGGCCAAGCCCGCACGCTGGCGCTGTCTCTCAGGCTGGCCGAAGCCGAAGTGCTGGCGGCGGTCCGGTTTGAGGGGCCAATCGTCTTGTTGGACGATGCCCTCTCCGAGATCGACCGGTACCGGCGTCATCGGGTCTTGGAAAAGGCCTCCCAATACCAGCAGGTGCTGATCACCACCACCGACCTGGAGCAGGTGTCGGGATATTTCGGCGCCAAAGCCGCGTACCATCATGTGGATGGAGGAACGGTGACTCCTTACGGCCTGGAAGGCCAACACTGAACGGTTACTATCTGACGGCGCTATTGACCGGAGGCCGATTATCCGGCGGTCGAAGGGGATGCCATGGCGGTAGGTAAAGACGTCTTGGACGCGATAGCCTTGACCGAGGCTGAATACGACATGATCGTGGAGCGGCTGGGCCGTGAGCCCAACCCGGTTGAGTTGGGCATGTTCGGGGCGCTGTGGAGCGAACACTGCGGCTACAAACATTCCCGGCCCCTGCTCCGGTTGTTCACCCAGCAGTCGCCCCGGGTTCTGTCGCAGACCGGGGCCGAGAACGCCGGCGTGGTGGACATCGGCGAAGGGCTGGCTGTGGTGTTCAAGGTGGAGTCCCACAACCACCCCTCGGCGGTGGAGCCGCTGCAGGGCGCCGCCACCGGCGTCGGCGGCATTGTGCGGGACATCCTGGCGATGGGTGCGCGGCCCATCGCGCTGCTGAACTCCCTGCGCTTCGGACCGCTCGACGAACCCAACAACCGCCACCTGTTCAACGGCGTGGTCGGCGGCATCTCTTGGTACGGCAATTGCATTGGGGTGCCCGACGTGGGCGGCGAGATTTACTTCGACCCTTCCTACTCCAACAATCCGCTGGTCAACGCCATGTGCGTGGGCCTGATCGCCAAAGACCGCATCGCCTCGGCCGCGGCCCGGGAAGTTGGCAGCGTGCTGTTGCTGGTGGGGGCGGAAACGGGCCGCGACGGCATCCACGGCGCCTCCGGCCTCGCCTCCCGCACCTTCGAGGAAGAGGTGGAGCTGCGCCCCACGGTGCAGGTCGGCAACCCGTTCTTGGAGAAAGTGCTGATCGAGGCTTGTCTCGAAGCCTTGGACACCGGCGCGATTTCCGCCATTCAGGACCTGGGGGCCGCCGGGCTCACCAGCGCGGCCATCGAGTCGGCGGCGCGGGCGGGGCGGGGCATCGAGTTGGACCTTTCCCAGGTACACCGGCGCGAGCCCGGCATGAGCTCCTACGAGGTGATGCTGTCCGAGTCCCAGGAACGAATGCTGCTGGTGTGCCCGCCCCACCGGGTGGACGAAGTGCGTACGGTATTCGACCGGTGGGACGTGGCCTGCCGCGAGATCGGCCGGGTGATCGACTCCCCGGAGGCGTGGGTTACCAGCGGGGAGGAAACAGTGGCCCGCCTGCCGATCCGTCTGTTGTCCGAAGCGCCCACCTACCGGTTGGAAGGCTGGCCCTACCCCACCGACCTGGACCGTCGGGAATTGTCGCTGGACGGCCTGCCGCTTCCCCCGGAGGGCGCTGGACCCACCCTCCTGCGGCTGCTGGCCTCACCCAACATCGCCAGCAAACAGCCGGTGTACCGCCAATACGACCACCAAGTGCAGACCAACACCGTCATCGGCCCCGGGGCGGACGCCGCAGTGCTGCGGATCAAGGGCACGGCCAAGGCCATCGCGTTGGCAATCGACGGCAACGGCCGGCTGTGCCAGTTGGACCCCTGCGAGGGCGGGAAGATAGCGGTGGCCGAGGCGTGCCGCAACCTCTCCTGCACCGGGGCGACACCACTGGCGTTGACCGATTGCCTGAATTTCGGCAACCCGGAACGACACGATATCTACTACCAGTTGGAAGAGTGCATCAAGGGCATGGCGGCCGCCTGCGAAGCCCTTGCGGTCCCGGTGGTCAGCGGGAACGTCAGCCTCTACAACGAGACCCAAGGCCGGGCCGTCTTCCCCACGCCGGTGGTGGGCGCGCTGGGCCTGCTGGAGGACGCAACCAAAGCAGTTGGGTCGGCCTTCCCAGCCGAGGGCCTTACGGTCATGGTGCTCGGCCCCGGACCGGAGGAAGCCGCGCCGCCGGACTTGGCTGGGAGCGAGTACCTGCAAGTCGTTCACGACACGGTCGCCGGACAGCCCCGCATCGACCTGGACCTGGAACGCCGGGTGCAGGACGTATGCCGCCAAGGAATAGAGCGGGGTATCATACGCTCAGCCCATGACTGCTCCGACGGGGGGCTGGCGGTGGCGCTGGCCGAGTGCTGTATTCAAGGAAGTGTCGGCGTGGAAGCGGCCGTCGGCACGTCGTCGCGTTGGGATGCGGCGCTCTTTGGGGAGAGGCAGTCTCGCATCGTCGTTTCGGTGGACTCGGAGAGAACGCGGGAGCTCGAGGCGTTGGCCCAAGCCGCCGCGGTGCCAGCGATTCGGCTGGGTGAAACCGGCGGCGACCGTTTCCGAATCGACGACCGCCGCGATGCAATTATAGATCTGCCGGTTAGCGAGTTGACCGCCGCGTGGTCCGGTGGCCTGGAGGCAGCCAGTGGCTGATGAGCCGTTGCGGGTGTTGTTCCTGACGCCCTACTTCCGCCCCTATTTGGGGGGGATCGAACGCGCCATTGAGGAGCTTTCGCACCAGATACAGAAGTCGCCCCAGGTCGAGGCCGTCGGCGTCCTCACCACCAAGTACTCCTTTCCCCGCGTCGCGGAGCCCGACTGGGCCGACCGCGAGACCATGCCGGACGGCATCATGGTCTACCGGCTCCCCGGCTTCCCCCGCCGGTCTTTGCCCATCTACTCGGTGCCGTTGGTCTGGTTTCCGCCGGGCCGGGTGCGCCAGTATCTTCGGGAATTCCGGCCCAACGTGGTCCACTTCGTCGGCGACGGCTGGTTCTGGGGGCATTTCTGGTCGTGGTTCTTCTACCGGAAGCGGGCCCGGTTCATCTTCACGCCCTCCTACCACACTCTGCCCGTGGTCCGGTGGTGGCTGCGGCCCATCAACGCCTTCATCTGCAACGCCGTCGACCGTGTGGTCGCGCTTACCAGGCAGGAATCCAGGGAGGTGGGGCGGGCCTATCTGACGCCGAGCCGCAAGATAAGCGTTATCGGATGGGGCGCGCCGGTCCCGGACGAGGCGATGGTGCAAATGGTACACCAGGAGCGTCAGGAATCCGGCGACGGCCCTCTAACTATCCTGTGTGTCGGCCGGCTGGGCCGCCATAAGGCCCAGCTCTGGCTGCTGGAGGTCTACCGGCAGGCCCGGACCGGGTTCCGTAAGCCGGTGCGGCTGGTGCTGGTCGGCCGCGACGAAGGCGACGCCCAAGCCATCGCCGGCTTTGTAGAGCGCAACGGTCTGAGCGACGAGGTCGAAGTCACCGGAGAGGTGACTGACGAAGAGTTGGCCGGCCGGTACGCCCGGGCGGACTTCTTCGTCCTGTTTTCCCACTACGAAGCCTTCGGCCTGGTTTTCTTCGAGGCGATGACCTATGGGGCCCCGGTACTGACTCACGACGTCGGGGCGAACCGGGAACTCCTGCATCGAGGCGCCGTGGTAATCCCCCGGTTCGACGAGCAGGCTGCGGTGAGCGCCATAACGAGGCTGGTCAACGACGACGCCGAGCGCCAACGGCTGGGCGCGGACGCCAGGGACTACGCTCTCTCCGAGTTCACCTGGCCGGCGGTGGCCGAAAAGTACCTGGAGGCGTACCGGGGCGGGTAATAAAGTTCCGTTGACAAGGCGGAAATCCGGCGCCTACCATCGGAACCGGACGGGCTAACTGAATCCAATCAGATGACAAAGAGGCCAGCGGCCATAGCATTTCCCGCAGAAACCTCCCGGCAGGTCGAATCTATCTTCCGCGGTCATCTTGAACGGAACTTCCAGGGAGTAAAGCTGAAATTCGATTCCATTGAAGTCGAACCCGCCTATGGCGCGGACACGTTCCACGTCACCGTCGTATACGACGGCGACCGGAGCCTGCTAAACCCACACACATTCAACTCCATCTCAGTGGCTATGGAGGACCAACTGGAAGCCCTGGGCATCCGAACCACGGTCATCGAGCCCTATATCTGCAAGGCCCAGCACGATATGCGGGATGAACTCTTGGCCGATTTCTGGGAAGAGTGGGAAGAGTTAGACGAGTGGGAAAGGCTTTGGACTGGCGACACCTGATAGATGCGGCCAGGCTGCTGGCCAGGCAAGGCGTCGTTACGGTGCGGGGCAGACTGCGGCAGACGATGCTCAAGAGAGCCGTGAGCGCCGCCTACTACTCCATGTTCCACGCGCTATGCCGCAGCAACGCCAACGCTCTTATAGGAGTGTCATAAAGAAGGGTCCATCAGCCGGCATGTGCAAGAACCCATCGTGCGCTGGATCACGGCTTCGCCAGAGAGCACCTGCAACTAAATCGCGCCATCCTACCGGCGACGGCTCAAAATTTCAGAATAGCGTTCATGGTTTTCCGGGAAACCCGCCACAGAGCCGACTATGGCCCCGAGGTGAGATTTAGCCAGGACAAGGTGGTCAATCTGATAGACCGGGCGGAAGCTGCCATTCAAGCGCTCTTCGCTATCAACGCGGCAGAACGCAGGGCGCTCGCCGCGGTCGTCCTGCTGCGCGGAAGATAGTCCGCCGCCCAAGCCCTGACCTTTCCCTCAAAAACGACGGAGTCCGCGTTCAATTGAGCTCAGACGCGAGGGATTACGCATTGGCGGAGTTCACTCGGCCCGCCGTAGCGGAGAAGTATTTAGCAGATTACCGGCGGCGTAGGTAATAATACCGGCTAGGGGTTATCCATGAATCTGGCCTTGTATACCGTGCTCACACTAAATCTATGGGAAATGAAAGACTACAGCGATGACGACCCGATGACGGATTGCTACTACTGCTCAGCACTGCTCTATTCACGAGTCGATTACAGTTGCGCTCTTTGCGGTCGTGAAGCCTGCGACAATTGCAGCGAGGCGTGCCAGTCAGAACAAGACTGCGACATTGGTGTAACCTGCTACAGTTGCGTTGAGTCACATTGGCTGGGCCACTCATCGACGAAGAATGAACGCAACCGGATCACGGAGTGTTAATGGAGTGAGTACTGGACCAAGCTCGGAGCCTCTTGCTCGGCAAGGACTACTACAAATCGAGAGCGCGATAGTGGAACTGCTGCGCCGCAACCCACAAGGCTTGCGAAACGTCCAGATTGCTCAAATGCTGGGCTTGCGTTCAGTAGTCCGCGGAGGTCAACGAAACTACTTGACTTACTCGGTTTTGGGTGGCCTGCTGGTCCAAGACCGGATAACTTGGGACGCCGACCATAAACTATACTTCTCACTGGATGCAGACCGCACTGTGCAGGCTGGGGCGCAGGAAGGGTTGCGCGAAATTGAGGACGCAGTCCTCGAACTGCTGGCCGGCCACCCGGAAGGGCTGCGAAATGTTGATATAGCGGATAGATTGAACTTGCGCTCAATGGTCCGCGGTGGCCGCCGAAACTACTTAACCTTCTCGATACTCGGAGGCTTGTTGGCTGACGGCAAGATTGCTTGGAATCAAGTTACAAAAGTGTACACGCGGCTGTAGAATCAGCATTGTCACACGGCCATCCACCACGGCATGGCGAGAACGTCGGGCGCAAGCCATTCCGGCGTCTCACCAGTGTGCAGCAACAGCCCGGCCTTGGCGGTTTCCGTATACTCGGCCACGAAAATGCGTAGATTGGCCGCGGCTCGAAGCTGCGGCCTATAGAATCGGCCGATGGTTCGGGATGGCCGACGCAATTACCTGGCCCTGTCGTATAATCAGGCGCCATCGACGCTTAAGGCAGGAATGAATTATGGAACGCAGTGAATTGGAAGACGGTGCCCGCCGGATTCTGTTGTCGAACCTGCGGCAGGGAGTGGCCGACTGGAACGGCAGGGAATACAGCTTCGTCTGCCCATCGCTGACCGGCTACCCTTTTCAGTGGTTTTGGGACTCTTGCTTCCACGCCCTGGCCCTGATTCACCTCGACCCGGACCAAGCCAAGGCCGAGTTGCGCACCCTGATGAGCGGGGCGCTGCCCAACGGCTTTATGCCGCATATCATCTTCTGGGAGATGGAGAAGCAGCCGGACTTTCTCAGCCGCAACATCGTCGGCATGACCGACCCCCACTACAGCGCGACCATTCAGCCGCCCATCATCGCCTACGCCGTCGAGCGGGTGTACCGGGCGACCGGTGATGAGGCGTTTCGCGAAGAGGCCCTGCCGGTCCTGACCCGCTTCTACCGCTGGCTGCGGGAAGCGCGAGACCCGGACAACGACGGCCTCATCGCCGTGATCCAGCCCGAGGAGGCGGGCACCGACTGCTCGCCCAAGTACGACGAAATTCTGGGACTGGAAGAGCTGAGCAACCGCGGCTTCATCACGGCCCTGCGGAAGGTCTACGCGGCCTACGAACCCCTGCGCGGCCCTGGTCCTGAAGACAGCCACGCCATCCTGGCCGCCGACATATTTCACGTGGAGGACGTGCTGGTCAACTCCATCTATGCGTTCGGTCAGCGCTCACTGGCGCGCCTGTTGGGCGACTCGCCGGAGGCAGCCGAGTTCGACCGCGAGGCCGACCGGACGCTGGACGCTCTGGTGACCAAGTGCTGGAACGAAGAGGCGGGCGCGTTCTTTGACCTGTCGGGCGTGGAGGAAAAGCCGTTAAAGAAGGTGACCATCAGCTCGCTCATGCCGCTGATCCTGAACGACCTGCCCCGGCACATGGTGGAGACGATGGTCGATAGGTGGGTCTCCAAGCCCGAGCATTTCTGGACTCCATACCCGCTGCCGTCGGTGCCGGCCTCCGACCCCAAGTTCATGCCGGGCAACCCCGGAGGCTTCATCTGGCGCGGGCCGTCATGGATCAACACCAACTACTTCCTGTCCCACGCGCTGCGGGGCCACGGCTACCCGGAACTCAGCGAACCGCTGGCAGAAAAGAGCAGGGAGTGCATCGCGAAGTCCGGCTTCCGGGAGTACTACCACCCCTGCACCGCCGAAGGCCTCGGCGCCCGCGACTTCGGCTGGTCCACGCTCATCCTGGACTTTTAGGCATGCGGGAAGCAGAATACTGTTAGAAAAGGTTTTGGTAGGTGCTTATAGCTGTTCGCCACGAGGGCCTTGGTCCTTTGTGGTAGGGTCATCGGGAGGGTTCTGTGGCACCTGTCCTGTGGGCACTTCGGGGTACAGAACGAAATTACAAAACCAAATGTTGACATGCTCGCACCAACCGATTACCATCAAACATATCTCTGTTTCAATGAGACTTCTCAGGAGGCAGGGGTGGAGAACGTGGGTCGCGCCCGCGCTCTCAGCCATATTGGTGTAGCAGCGACTGGTTTGGCGTAATATTTTCGAGCCCGGATGGAATAAACAAATCCGCTACGGACCAAATCATCGGTGTTTGAGCCGTTTATGGTAGAAGTGCTCGACGGTTAAATGACCTGAAAAAGTCCGCCGATGTGAGGCGGGCTTTTCATTTTCCGGGATAAACTCGTTTTGCCCCTTTGGTCTTTCGGATATGCGCATCTGGGTACACGTTGACATACCCGTAGGGTTTTAATTCCCAAACGTCTGATGTCGTAATAATGCGTTGTCTGGGTTTCCCCGACACGTCCCAATGAAATCCCGTTATTAACTCACATCCCGCTATCTGAAGGGTTTCTAGACCGTGAAATGTCCATCGCGTCCAATTGAGACCTTTTCGGTCCAACCTGGATGACTGTGCCCGATGGGTCTCTGCGAACTGCCGTCGCCCTTCTTGAGAATGGAGACCTTCCACATCACAGTCTGTATCAAAGACGTCTTCCCTCTTCCACAGGCAGTCCTCAAAACGAAAGTATTCGCATTGTAGCCTACCCTCCGGCTGCGGGCGAGTTATCTGTCGGGGCGCAAATTGGACGGCTAGGTGGCGGTGGCGGTGGCGGTGGCGGTGAGGGACGGGTTCGTCTCCATCAGCAGCGGTAGTCAAATACCTGCGCGCCCTGAAGCGGGACGGAACTTCGGTCTGCTGGGGGTATCACTGGGCACCGTGAATGCCGCGGCGGCGGGCCACGGCGCCGGGCGGACCCCTAGTTGCGCAGGGGGCGGAAGAGGCGGGAGATGAAAGACGGCTCGGGCTCGTCGGCCCCGTTGTCCCCCATGCCTACTGTCTCCAGGCCGGCGCCGTTGGGGCCGGGAGGGGTCGAGGCGGCGAGGTCGCCCCAAGTGGCCTGCAATACCTGTCGGACCAGATCGTTTTCCCGGTCCAGGTTGAATGTCCGGCGGCGCTTGTTCACTCCCGATTCTTCGTCGCGCCAGGTGTGAGTCCCTTTTTGAAAGAAGCCGCCGTCGCTCAGGCTGCGCAACATCTTGCTTATGTAGGACTTGCTCGAGGTCTCACCCCACCGTTGGGTGATGCCGGCGTCCTCGGCCTGCAACCCTTGTTGCAGCGCGTCGCAGATCTCGCCCACCAGGAAGTTGAAGGCCACGTGGCTAACTCCCTCCCGGTGCTCCAGGGTGTCGGCCATAACGATCAAGTCGGAAACCCGCTCCGGCGTGTGGCCGTCCTCCGGCTTGTCGGGCAGGGGCACGGAAGCCAGGGCTTCTTCCACGGCGGCTGCCAACTCTTGGTTGCCACCGAAGGGCGGTGGCGGCTCGGCCGGCGGCAGCTCGACCGGGGCCGGGCTGGGCAAGGAATCCGAGGGCTCCGAGAATTCTTCGTCGAAGTTGGTGAGGTCCTGCGCTTCTGCGGCGGCCGCATCCGCTTCCGGCTCGCTGGCTACGATGGCTTCCGGCTCGCTAGCTCCGTTGGCTTCCGGCTCGCCTGCCCCGTTGGCTTCCGGCTCGCCTGCCCCGTTGGCTTCCGGCTCGCCTGCCCCGTTGGCTTCCGGTTCGCCTGCCCCGTTGGCTTCGGACCCGGCTCGCGACCGGGAATACCGGCCCCGCCGGCGGCTGGGGCGTCCACTGGCCGCCGAGGGGAGCTGTTCGGTCGCGCCGTCCGGTATCTCTTCGTCGGCCATTATCACCCAGTCCACCAGACCGGCAGTGATCAGCTTGATGTTGCCTTCCTGGGCGGCCCGGGCCATGAGCTTCTTGAAGCCGGAATAACCTAGCTTCTTCTCGTCAAAGGCCGGGTACCGGCGCGTCAGCCGCTGTTTGATTGAGGTGAGCAGCGGGTTGTTCCCTGAATGGCGCTCGTCGCGGATGATATCCTCGATGGCCCGAATGATCTCTGGCAGGTCGTTGCGGCCAGGGGCGGCTTCTACACTGGGGGGCGGCGGGCCGTTGCTGGCGACGACGGGTTCGGCGGGGTGGGGCGGGTCGACGTCCACGTCGTAAAGAACCAGGATGTCGGCCTGGTCCGCCAACCGGCGGGAAGTGCTCCAGGAAACCCCGATTACGATCACCCGTTTGCCCATGGTGCGGAGGGCGTTGAGCACGTGAATGAAATCGGCGTCCCCTGAAACCAGCACGAAAGTGCCAATGTTCGGGTAGGAGTGTGCGCACTCAATGCAGTCGGCGGTCATCTTGACGTCGACGCTGTTCTTGATACGCGGGGTGCGGACTCCATTGTTGAACATGGCGCTGGCCGAAGGGGCCCTGGTGGGCACGAAGACCGGCTCGATGCCGGCGGCGTAGAGGGAAGGAGGGTCGTTGATGAACTGGCTGGCGCCGCGCAACTCGGGGGCTTTGGTTACCCAGTCGGCGTAAGCTTTGGCTACTACTACGCGGCCGTAATTGCTGACTTCTTCTTTAAGGGAGGAGACATTGGGCGTCCGGTGGCCGTCCGCCAAGCTTATCTTGAAGTTCTCCCAATCAATAAATAACGCTACGTCTTCGCCGCTGTGAGATGGTTCTGGCATTCTCAATAGATTGTCCCGGCCGATATCATACTTTTGTCAGTCTCAGTTTAATTTGGCCACCCTGTTGAGTCAAGGAACCGGATTCTCCAGAATCAGGGATTTGCCCCGCGGACGCGCGCGAGAGCGGGGCCGGCGGGGTTGACAAAGGGAGAGGTTTCTTGGATTGTACCGGTGCGCCGCCGGTTGAATCGCCCAAGCGCGGGCGGCCGCAAGGGAGCTAACCGATGGTTGAACGGCGTCCCAGGCTGGAAGGCAAGGTGGCAATCGTAACCGGGGCCGGCTCCAGCGGTGTGGGGATCGGAAACGGCAAGGCGGCGTCAATACTCTTCGCCCGGGAGGGAGCGAAGGTCATCTTGGTGGACTTCGTCGAGGACCGGGCCGAAGAAACCCGGGCCATCATTGAAGAAGAGGGCGGCGAGGCATCTGTCGTCCAGGGGGACATGACCAAACTCGACGACTGCCGGCGCATGGTCGAAGCCGCCATGGACCGGTACGGCCGGGTAGACATACTGGACAACAACGTCGGCATTTCCCAGCGGGGTACGGTGGTGGAGGTGAGCGAGGAGGACTGGGACCGTGTGATGACGGTCAACCTGAAGACAATGGTGCTGGCCAGCAAGGCGGCCATCCCCAGGATGATCGAAGGCGGCGGAGGCTCCATAATCAACATCTCCTCAATCGCCGGGCTCAGGGCCCACATGAGCACGCCGTACAGTGCCTCCAAGGCTGGGGTGATTGGACTGACTATTTCCATGGCCGCCGATCACGCCCAAGATAACGTCCGGGTCAACGCCATCGCTCCGGGGCTGGTCTACACTCCCATGGTAGCGCCCCGGATGGACGACGACCTGCGCCAGTACCGGCGCAACGCCGCCCCAATGCAGACCGAGGGCACCGGCTGGGACATCGGCTACGCGGCGCTGTTCTTGGCCAGCGACGAGGCCCGGTGGATCTCCGGGGTGGTGCTGCCGGTCGATGCCGGGCTTCTGGCGGTACACCCGGGCACCTACACGCCCATGAATCAGCAGACCCGGTATTAGGAGGAACGAGATGCGTCTTGAAGGAAAAGTAGCCTTGATCAGCGGCGGCGCCCGTGGCATGGGCGCGGAGGAAGCCGCACTGTTTGCTCGCGAGGGGGCCAAGGTCGTGATAGGCGACGTCTTGGAGGCCGAGGGCGAGGCCGTAGCCCGGGATATTAACGAGGCCGGCGGGGAAGCCGAGTTCATCAGGTTGGACGTGACCAGGGAAGACGACTGGGAAGCGGCCATTACCTTGGCCGTCCAGCGCTACGGCAAGCTGGACATCCTGGTGAACAACGCAGGCATAGACGGCAGCAGCATGGTAGAGGACACTACTGAGGAGCAATGGGACCGCGTAATGGACGTTAACGCCAAGGGGGTGTTTCTCGGCACTCGATACGCTATTCCCGAAATGCGAAGGGCGGGAGGCGGCTCCATCATCAACATCTCGTCCCAGTTGGGCATAGTGGGAATGATTGAGAGCAGTCCTCAGTACCAAGCGTCAAAGGGAGCGGTCCGGCTGCTGACCAAGTCCACCGCCGTCCAGTACGCCGCCGAGGCAATACGATGCAACTCGGTCCATCCCGGGCCCATCGTCACACCCATGACCGAGGCACGCCGGGGCGATCCGGCGGTGCAGGAGCTAATGGAATCGCGCATTCCATTGGGACGATACGGAGAGGCCATCGAAGTGGCCTACGGCGTGCTCTACCTGGCGTCGGACGAATCGTCCTTCGTCACCGGCAGCGAACTGGTCATCGACGGCGGCTGGGTGGCGCAATAGGGTGCGGCCGGGAATCTGAACCGGGACGTTCCGGCAACCTCAGGGGCGAGTCGCGACTTGCCCCTCGCCCCTACTCTTGGCTTGCTACGGCGTTACGGCGTGAGCAGAACCTTGCCGGTGGTCTCACGGCTCTCCAGTTGCCGGTGGGCTTCCTGCGCTTGAGACAGCGGCAATTCCAGCCCCACGTACAGCTTCACTTCTTGCCGTTGCACCCAGTTCAACACTTCCCCGGCCCGCTGCAACAACTCGTCGCGGGTGGCGGTGTAATCGCCCAGGCTGGGCCGGGTGAAGAAAAGGGAGCCGTTACGAAGGGCGTTGGAGTCCACCTCGGCCACCGGCCCTCCAGCTTGGCCGTATAGCACCATGTAGCCCCGAGGGCCGAGACAATTCAGTCCCTTGGCGAAGGTGGTAGCGCCCACGGCGTCCAGTATCATACGGATGCCGGAGCCACGGGCGGCCCTCTTCACCTCTTCCTCGAAGTCCTGGCGGGTGTAGATGATGGTGTGATCGGCGCCCGCGCCCGCCGCCAGTTCCGCCTTCGCCTCGGTGGACACCGTGGTGAACACTTCGGTCCCCAGCCGCTTCAGCAGTTGGACCAGCCACAGGCCCATTCCGCCGGCCCCGGCGTGGACCAGCACCTGGTCGCCGGGGTTGAGCCGGGTCAACCCGAATACCAGGAAGTGGGCGGTCATGCCCTGAAGCATGGTGGCCGCCGCGGCAGCGAAGTCCATTCCATCCGGGATGCGCACCAGCAACCAAGACGGCACCACGTGCCGCTGGGCGTAGGAGCCGGTGTGCATCGCGTAGGCCACCCGGTCACCCACCGTGACCTCTGTCACTCCCTCGCCGACAGAGATGACCACCCCGGCGCCCTCTCGTCCGGGCGTCCAGGGGAAGGCTGCCGGAGGATTGGCCCCCTTGCGGCTGGAGACATCGGTGTAGTTGACTCCGATTGACTTGATGTCGACCAACGCCTCACCGGGGCCGGGCGTGGGCTCCGGCACGTCTTCGTACTTGAGGACATCAGGCCCGCCTACTGCGTACGCTCTAACTGTTTTCATGGCTACAACTTACCACAGAGGGCACAGAGGGCACAGAGGGCACAGAGGGCACAGCGACCGCGGAGGTTTTAGTTCAGGTATTCTCTGTGTTCTGTTCGCCCTCTGTGGTTTAATTGAGCGAAAACGCGAGGAGATTCCAGCCCCATGAGTTTTGAAGTCATCAAGACCGACCAGACCGACCGGGTGGCCGTCGTCACTCTCAACCGGCCCGAGGTGTTGAACGCTCTCAACCTGAAGCTGGTCACCGAGCTGGACCAGTTCATCACCCAGGCCGAGGAGGACGATGATATCGGCGCGGTGGTGATTACCGGGGCCGGTGAACGGGCCTTCTCCGCCGGGGCCGACATCCACGAGAACCGGGAGTTATCCCAAGAACAGCGGGACGATACCCAGTCCGCCCGAGCCGGGTACACTTGGCATCTGTTCACCTCCGCCAAGCCCATCATCGGCGCGATCAACGGGCTTTGCTACGGAGGCGGCACGGTCATGGCCACCAGCCTCGACCTGCTGATCGGGTGCGAAAAGAGCAGCTTCCGGTTCCTGGCGGTGAACTACGGCCAGATGAACGCCACCTGGAGCCTGCCCAACCTCATCGGCTGGCCCCGGGCCAAAGAGCTGCTCTACAGCGGCCGCGAGGTGTTCGCCGACGAGGCCTACCACATGGGTCTCATCAACCACCTTGTGCCGTCGGGACAGCTATTGGAGAAGGCGGTGGAAGTGGCTGCGGGTTTCGCCAAAAACCGGGCCGAGGGCGTGGCCAACATCAAGCGGATGCTGCTGGAGCACTCGGGCCTGCCCGTGGAAGAGCAATTCTGGAACGAGCACAACGCCCGCAACGGACGCTTCCGCGGCCTGACTGTGGAAGAGGGATTCAAGGACTTCCTCGACCGTAAGGGCCGCAAGCCTGCCGTTTCCTAGAGCGGTCGCATTGCCTCCGCCATTGGGCCGCCGCTCGGAAGCCCCCGATGCGGTGGCCCCCGACGGCTCCGAAATACGCTTCCTGGTGGCCGCCCGTCAAGCCGCCACCCGCGCCAGCGTGGTGGATGTGACGCTGCCTGCGGGCCAAGTGTCCCGCCCGGTCTATCACCGTACCGTTGAAGAGGTCTGGTACATCCTCGAAGGCCGGGGCCAAGTTTGGCGCTCTCCGCCCAACGCGGCCGCGGCCGCCTACCTTCCGATGAACGTCGTTCCCGGCGATTCCTTGGTCATCCCCACCGGATGGCGCTTCCAGTTCAGGGCCGGCCCCGACGGTCCGCTGCGCTTCCTGTGCTTCACCACCCCGCCCTGGCCGGGCGGCGACGAGGCCGTCGCGGTGGCCGAAGGAGGGCTGGGGGAGCCGACGGTTTAGGGGCCTAGGAGAAATGTGCGATTATTTCGTTGGTTTTCAACTCGTCAACGGCGGTTTGAATTTCTATCGCAGAGAAGTGCGGCTTCAACTCTCGAACTAGGTTGATTACATCCTGGGTATCGGGGTCACTGGACGGTCGAGCTAGATTCCAAATGTAAGTCACGGTTGTGCGAAGCTCAAGGTCCTTTGCACGAAAATGGCCGAATTGTTCAACTAACTTCTCGATTTTGCCGGCATATTCCGAAATTGGAGCGTTGCTGTTTCCAATTGCTTGGCTCGCTCCAGGGCCGGGGGTTATTTTGAATCCGCCGTCATTTCCGGCGTAGGTGATGTCGACGCCACCCTGCAATTTGGAGCGGTCAAGTTCGGCTGATACTTCGGGTGAGAACGGCCCATAGCTGTACAAGGTGTATCGGTATCCTAACGGGACTTTGTAAACCTCTTGGAGCAGGTAAACGAGCTTCATAAACACCGTTTTCCCGAACTGGGGACTGCATGGTTCAAGGTGTTTGGCAAGTAAAGGAGGTAATGCGCGTCGCAGAGAGTCTCTGATACGGTTATCCGTCATAGATGCTACCTCGTCTATCGCGCTTCGATTATCGCTTGAGCCGCCTCGCGGTCAGACGGCTTCACGTAAATGCGCCGTTGGGTCACTGGCCGCATATTTCTGACAATGGTTGACAACGAAGAAAGCGGTCTCCCACGTTGAGGAGCCAAAGCGTTATCGGGCACAATTTGCAAGTCTTGGTCGTCGAGAGAATACCAGGATTTTGAAGAATCCCTAACACAGCCTACTAAATCACCCAGCGCATTCACTAGCTCGTCGAATCGGTCATTCTCTTCGTCAGGTGGAGTTTCAGTCGTGTTCCACACGCTGCGATATAGCTGACGATTGTGGATAGAATTGCCGTGAAATCCGGCACGGCCTTCGGATATCCGCCCGAAGACCAGCCAGTCATCCCATTTCAAGTATTCTTGGATTCCCTCGGCAACTGGCAAAGGAAACTCGTCCTTTTTGTATTCGGCTGAAAGAAGGAAGGACAGAACCTGTTCGACATGGTGGTCCAGGGCTTGGCGGGTATGATGAAAATACACCTGAGTGAACATCATATACCGCGCTATTATTAATCCTTCTGCCGCATGCCAACCGCCATCCTCGATGGCTACTACCGGATCATCGTTTTCGTTCAAACCCAAGCTGAGTGTTGCAAGAATACGGTCAAGATCGTACTTTCCGTACGATACTCCGGCATGTAGGGAATCCCGCAACAAATAGTCGCAGCGGTCAGCGTCGAGTTGGCTGGTGATCAAGGGACGCCATATCAGCCTGCGAACAGAAGCCGGGGTACGAGATGTAGTTGTCCCTGTGATCAAATCAGCTACATCCATGGCCTTGATTTCGTAGTTTGCATTACCGGGATGGTCTTCGATTGTTTCCCTCAAGGCAGATGTGATGATGCTAGCCGAGTAGTCTTCGTGATGATAGCGTCTTCCGGTGCCGGTGTTTATCGGAAAAAGGTTTTCCCCAGAATGAGAAAAGGGCGAATGTCCGACATCATGCAAGAGGGCTGCGAGCCGGACTATCTGCCGGTCTCGTCTGACTCCGGCTTCATCGTAGCCTCTCTCATCAAACAGATAGTTCTTCTGACGTGATACAATTGAATCGAACATTCGAGTCGCAACGTCCATTGTGCCCAAGGCGTGCTCGAAGCGGGAGTGAGTAGCACCTGGGAAAACGAACTCGGTGAGGGCCAGTTGCCGTATACGGCGTAGCCGTTGAAATGCCAGACAGTTGATTATTTCAAGTTCCCAATCATCGTATGCGATGAACCCATGGATTGGATCGCGAATGAAGCGGTTCGGCATTCTGTTCAGCTTGGGATAATTGCCAGAAATATTGGTCGGGCATGATTATGGCACGACTATATTCGTGATTCTATTACATGACAACCAGCGTTTGGCAGGAATGACCCGACACATACGTTACCACATTAACTCTGATTTGACATTTTGAAATCGATCAATCTAAAATCGTACCACTGTTAAAATCGAATAACTTCAAAGGCTGTGAAGGGGAGTAGTAGTCTTCCAGCGGGGCCAAGCGAGCCGGGTTTGGTGGGAGCCGGCGCCGAGCGCAGAAGCATGAATGGACCCCGGAGCCGCCGGCCGAACCTGTGCGTTACCTCCGTGATCCGATTGGCAACGGAATTGGCAATGGAGAGTAAGGATGGGCTAGGCTGGGACGGTTGGGCGCCGTTACAGGCCCCCGGCACAGGGACCGCGTAGGCTCAGGTCCCTCCCGCCGATTGAGATTCCGGAATGGCCCGTCTACGCATCGGGGCCGGTCTGGAAATGAGGGTGGCAACGCGATTTGGACTCGTCCCTTGGGACGGGTCTTTTATTTTGTGGCCGGTGGCCGCTAATTCAAGGAGAGCGCTCACGTGTATCATCCAACATTGCAAGAAGTGAAGGCCATGGCCGGACGCGGCAACCTGGTGCCCGTCTACCGGTCGATCAACGCCGACTTGGAAACGCCGGTGTCGGCCTACCTGAAAGTGGCCCGTGGGCCCTACTCTTACTTGCTGGAAAGCGTGGGGGGAGGAGAGCGGCTGGGCCGATATAGCTTCATCGGGACCGAACCTTACAAGGTGGTGCAGACGGGGGCGGGGTTGCCGGGGGGAGAGATTGACCCGTTGTTGTTGGTCGAAGAGGAGATGGGCCAGTACCAGCTCATCCCGGTGGAAGGCCTGCCCGGGTTCCAAGGCGGGGCCGTCGGCTACCTGGCCTACGACACCATCCGCTACTTCGAGCCCAGAGTGCCGCCCATGCCGGCCGACCCCCAGGGCGTCCCGGAGTCGGTCTTTATGTTCGGCGAGACCATCCTGATCTTCGACCACCTGCGTCACGACATCAAGGTGGTGAGCCACGCCCACCTCGACGGCGACGTGGAGAAGGCCTACGCCGAAGCGACCGCCCGAATCGACGAGATGGTGGCCCGGCTGTCCCAGCCCTTGGTGCTGCCTCCCGAGTTGCAGGGCGGTGCTTTGGGAGTGAACCAGTCCTCGCCGGTCGAGTCCAACTTCACTGTCGACCGGTACGCCGCCGCAATCGACAAGTGTATCGAGTACGTCTACGCCGGCGACGTTATCCAGGTGGTCAACTCCCAGCGGTTCTCCCGCCGCACCGGCGCCCACCCCTTCCAGGTCTACCGGGCGCTGCGCAGCGTGAATCCTTCGCCATACATGTATTACCTGGACCTGGACGGCTTCCAGATCGTGGGCGCGGCCATCGAGACGGTGGTCAAGGTCGAGAACGGCATCGCGGCCACCCATCCCATCGCCGGCACCAGGCCCCGGGGGCGGACGCCGGGAGAGGACGACGCCAACGAGACGGAGTTGAAGAACAGCGAGAAGCAGAGGGCCGAGCACATCATGTTGGTGGACCTGGGCAGAAACGACGTCGGCCGCGTCAGCGACCCCGGAACGGTGCGGGTGACCCAGCTGATGGACGTCGAGCGTTTTTCCCACGTGATGCACTTGGTGTCCCACGTGGAGGGCCGCCTGCGAGACGACCTGACTCCATATGACGCCCTGCGGTCTTGCTTCCCCGCAGGTACTGTCTCAGGCGCACCCAAAATCCGCGCCATGGAGATTATCTCCGAATTGGAGGGCGAAAAGCGGGGGCCCTACGGCGGGGCGGTGGGCTACTTCAGCTATTCTGGAAACATGGACACGGCCTTGGTGCTGCGCACGGGAGTGTACAAAGACGGCGTGATGTACGTGCAGGCCGGCGGCGGCATCGTCGCCGACAGCGTGGCCGAAGACGAATACCAAGAAACGCGGCACAAGGCGGGCGCGATGATGCGCGCCATAGACGTGGCCGAAGCAGGGTTTTAACGCAATGTTGCTTTTGATCGACAACTACGACAGCTTTACTTACAACATCTACCAGTACTTGGCCGAGCTGGGGGCGGAAGTCGTCACCCACCGTAACGACAAGATCACCCTCGACGAAATAGAAGACTTGGCTCCGGAGGGCATCGTCATCTCCCCGGGGCCGGGCACCCCCCGGGAGGCCGGGATCTCCAACGACGTCATCCGCCGGTTCGGGGAAACGGTGCCCACCCTGGGCGTCTGCCTGGGGCACCAGTGCGTCGGTTACGTCTACGGCGCGGTGGTGGGCCAGGCTGGGGAGATTCGCCACGGCAAGACGTCGATGGTCCACCACAACGGGGCGGGAGTGCTGGCGGGCCTGCCCAACCCCTTCGAGGCGATACGCTACCATTCGCTGGTGGTCTATCCGGACACTGTGCCCGATTGCCTGGAAATCACCGCCCAGACCGAAAACGGGCTGATCATGGGCTTGCGGCACAAAGAGCACCCGGTGGAAGGAGTACAATTCCACCCAGAGTCCATCATGACCCCCGACGGCAAGCAACTGCTGCAGAACTTCCTGGACCGGGTCGACAAGTACAACCGTGGGACCCAGGGCCGTCGCTACTAGGCGGCGAAATCAACCGTCCAATCGGGAGTGACCGTGAGACAAATCAAAATCCTGATAGAAGAGCACGAAGATGGATTCGTCGGATACCCGATCGGCCTGAAGGGCGTAGTTGTAGGGCAGGGCGATACGTATGAAGAGGCCCTCGCCGATGTGAAGTCAGCAATCTGCTTTTACGCTGAAACCGTCGGCAACGACGTGGTCGACGAAGCTACCTCAATGCTGAAAGTGTACCTGACCGATGCTGAAGTTCCGATCTGATGCCCCGGTTTCCGAGAGACTTGGCAAGGAATCGTGCGATCAAGGCATTCGAGGCTCTCGGTTTTCGAACAGTCCGGTCAGGTGCACATATCGTTATGGCCCGCATCAATGATGACGGGCCAGAGACGAGCTTTGCCATGCCGAATCATATAAGGATCAAATCTTCGACGTTGCGGGCCATTTGTACTCAGGCCAGCGTGACCAGGGTGGAATTCCTGCGGGCGGTCCAGGATTCCTAGGGAACATCTGAACAAGTCCATTCCCCCCGATGAAGGTTGGGATGGGGGTCGTTAAGCTCTCCTCCGAGATTTTGGCTTTCGCCTCAATGACCATAACTTGTTCAGAGGTTCCCTAGACAAACGGAGCGGCCATCTTTTGGATATTCGCGAAGCAATTGACGTTGTGGTTTCAGGGCGTTCTCTCAGCATGGATGACGCCTCGACGGTGATGAGGCAGATGATGCTGGGGGAGGCGACCCCGGCGCAATTGGGGGCGTTTCTCACCGCACTGCGGCTGAAAGGGGAGGCGACCGAAGAGATCGCCGGGATGGCCACGGTCATGCGGGAGTTCTCTTTGAAGGTAAACGTCGAAGGGATGTTGGTCGACTCCGTAGGCACGGGCGGCGATGGGCAGAACACGTTCAACATTTCCACTGCGGCCGCGTTCGTCGCCGCGGGCGCCGGTCTGAAAGTGGCCAAACACGGCAACCGGGCCGCCTCCAGCAAATGCGGCGCTGCCGACGTGCTGGAGGCGCTGGGCGTGCGGATCGATTTGCCCCCGGAGGGCGTCGAACGCTGCATCAACGAGGGCGGCATCGGGTTTATGTTCGCCCCCGCCTTCCATCCCTCCATGCGCCACGCGGCGCCGGTACGCCGGGAGATAGGCATCCGCACCGTGTTCAACATCCTGGGGCCCCTCACCAACCCCGCCGGGGCCCAGAGCCAGTTGATCGGCGTGGCTTTCCCGGAGTTGGGGGAACGCATGGCGGAAGTGATGCGCCTGTTGAACACCCGCCATTCCCTGGTGGTCCACGGCGAGGGCGGGCTGGACGAGATCGCCCTGTCGGGAAAGACGTCGGTATGGGAAGTGCAGTACGGGAAGGTGACGCAATGGGTCCTGGAGGCAGCCGAATACGGGCTCGACGACGCCCCCATCGAGGCCATTCGCGGCGGGGACCGCGAGGAAAACGCTGACACCATGAAACGCGTGCTGCGAGGTGAACCGGGCCCAATCCGCGACGTAGTGCTGCTGAACAGCGCCGGCGTGCTGCTGGCCGCCGACGCTGTGGCCGGCATACCTGAGGGCATCCAACGCGCCGCCGAAGTAATCGACAGCGGAGCCGCTCAGGCCAAATTGGAGGCCCTGATAGAATTGAGTCAAATCGGGGGAACGGGGTAGTTGAGACCCAACAAGGAAGGGCCGATATGAAGTTTAAGTACAGTCCGGAAGTGGATATTCTGGTGGTGTGGCTATCCGACGAACCGTTTGACCATGCCGATGAATCTTCGGGTGTCATTGTATACATCACCAAGCAGGACAAGCCGGTGAAGCTGGAAATTCAGGGGGCCAAAGAGTTCATTTTGAACTCTTTGGCTAGCGTACTGGAAGGTAAAGAGGGCGTGGTTGCTTGAAATGCCCAGCATTCTTGACGACATCGTAGCCGCCAAGCGCGGCGAGTTGGCCCAACAGAAGGCGGAGACACCGCTGGAGGCGCTGCAAGAATCGGCGGCGGCCCAGCCGCGCCCCCTGAACCTGTCCGGGGCGCTGCTGGGCGGCGGCGTCAGGCTCATCGCCGAGGTGAAGAAGGCATCGCCGTCCCGGGGACTGCTGGCGCCGGACTTCGACCCCGTCCGGTTGGCCGACACCTACGTGAGCAACGGCGCGGCGGCGGTCTCTTGCCTGACGGACCCTCGCTTCCAGGGGGAATTGGCGCACCTGGCCCGCATCAAGGAGACCGGGGCGTCGCGGCGGGCGCCCGTGTTGCGCAAGGACTTCATCTTCGACCCGTACCAGGTCTACGAAGCCAGGGCCGCCGGGGCCGACGGCATCCTGCTGATCGTCGCCATTCTGGAGCCGGACGAATTGAAATCCCTGCTGGAGACGGCCCAGAGCCTCTGGATGCAGTGCCTGGTGGAAGTCCACGATGAGGAGGAGATGGCGACAGCTTCGAACGTGGGCGCCGAGATCATCGGAATCAATAACCGCGACCTCCATACCTTCACCACCGACCTCGAAGTTACCGAGCGGCTGGCCCCCCTGGCCCCCCGGGGAAGAATAATCGTAAGCGAGAGCGGCATCTTCAGCCGCGACGACCTCCGCCGCCTTAACCGCGTCCGGGTGAACGCGGCGCTGGTGGGCGAGGCGCTGGTTACCGCCCCCGATGTCGCCGCCAAGGTCCGGGAGCTGTCAGGACAGCGTCAGCCGGCCGGAGGCGCGAGGCCCTAGTGGCGGTAAGAGTCAAGATCTGCGGGGTCGGCAACCCCGACGACGCCAGCGTCGCCGCGCAGGCCGGGGCGGACTTCATCGGCATGGTCTTCGTGCCGGAGCGGCATCGGCGCATTACCTGGGAGGACGCGAAAATCATAGTCGATGAGGTGCGAGGCCGCAAAGGCCCGGACCCAAGAATGGTCGGCCTTTTCGCCGATCAGCCCTTGGAAGAGGTGAATGAGACCATCGCCCACTGCGGGCTGGATGCCGTCCAACTTTGCGGGGACGAGAGCCCCGAATACGCGGCGGCTGTCGAATGTCAGGTAATCAAAGTTGTTCATGTTCCGGTGTCTTCCCGGGCCCCGGAAGACGTCCCGGAATTGGCTGACCGTGTCCGGGAGTTCAGTGAAGCCGGACACCTGGTCACCCTGGACCGTCTGGTGGAGGGTATACAGGGCGGCACCGGACGGGGTTTCAACCAGGAGTTGGCGGCGTCGCTTTCGCGCCGGGGGTTATCCTTCCTGCTGGCCGGCGGCCTGACACCGCTAAACGTCGGCCGGGCCATCAGCGTGGTCAGGCCTTGGGGAGTGGACGTATCCAGCGGCGTCGAAACCCTTGGAAAAAAGGACCACCGAAAGATTCACCGGTTTGTGACTAACGCTCGGGACACGGACGCCGCCCTCGTCGGCTCCGCCTAGACCGCGCCCTCACCTCGGCACTCACCCTGGCCCTCTCCCTCGGGGAGAGGGGATTATTGACTCTAATGGACGGCGAACGATGGCGATGGAGAAACCGGCAGACCTTCCCGACGAACGGGGCCGCTTCGGCGAGTTTGGCGGAAAGTTCATCCCTGAAACCCTTATGGCCGCAGTGGAGGAGTTGGACGAAGCCTACGTCCGGGCCAAGACCGACCCTGGGTTTCAGTCGCGGCTCGGCCACCTGTTGACCACCTACGCCGGGCGCCCCACCCCTTTGTATTTCGCCGAACATCTCACACGGCAACTCGGCGGGGCCAGGATTTACCTGAAGCGGGAAGACCTGGCCCACACCGGCGCCCATAAAATCAACAACGCTCTGGGTCAGGCCCTTTTGGCCCAGCACATGGGGAAGACGCGCATCATCGCTGAGACCGGGGCCGGTCAGCACGGCGTAGCCTCGGCCACCGCCTGCGCGATGTTGGGGCTCCAGTGCATCGTCTACATGGGGAAGGAAGACATCCAGCGTCAATCGCTGAACGTCTTCCGGATGCGGCTGTTGGAAGCCGAGGTAATCGCGGTGGAATCCGGCACCCAGACCCTGAAGGACGCCATCAACGAGGCCATAAGGGACTGGGTGACGAACGTCGAGACGACCCACTACCTCATCGGCAGCGTCGTCGGCCCCCACCCCTACCCGATGATGGTCCGCGATTTCCAGTGCGTGATCGGCAGCGAGTCTCGCCGTCAGATACTGGAGGCCGAGGGACGCCTGCCTGACTACGTCACCGCCTGCGTCGGCGGGGGCAGCAACTCCATCGGCATGTTCCACCCATTTGTGCCCGACGAGGACGTGCGGCTTATTGGGCTGGAAGCCGGGGGACGGGGGCTGGAAAGCGGCGAACACTCGGCCACGCTGACTGCGGGACGCCCCGGCGTGCTCCACGGCGCGATGAGCTACCTGCTACAGGACCAGAACGGGCAGGTCAGCCCGGCCCACAGTATATCGGCTGGCCTGGACTATCCGGGCGTCGGGCCGGAGCACAGTTACCTCAAGGACTCTGGCCGGGCCGAATACCGGGAGGTGACCGACGACCAAGCGTTGGAAGGCTTCCATCTTCTCTGCCGCACCGAGGGCATCATACCGGCGTTGGAATCGGCCCACGCCGTCTACGCTTCAGTAGAACTGGCCCGCCAACTCTCGCCCGACCAGATAATTCTCGTCTGCCTGAGCGGCCGCGGCGACAAGGACATAGGCATCGTGGCCGGCGCGTCGGGTATCGAACTCTAGGGATACTCGGAACAAGACTCGTGGGATGTCAAAAGTCCCTTCCCCCTCAGGGGGAAGGTTAGGATGGGGGTGGACCCCGCCGGGTAATTGACGCCAAAACAGATGATTATGAAAAAGAGCCATCAGTTTTGAGATAGTTTCTAAGGCTGGAAAACCCTACGACGCTGAGGGGATGGGAGAAAATCCATGCCGCGACTGACGGAACAAGAGCAACAAGAGATTGTCCGTTTCCTGGAAGCCGACCGCCCCCTGCCCGACAAGTACCGCTTTTTGCTGTTCGAGGACAAGCGGGAGGTCGAACTGGTCTGGAACGGCAAGACCGGCGAAGTCAGCAACGTCGTCCTGCCCTTCCAGGTGATCGAACAGGTGGACGAACCCCGCGCCGAGCAGGACACCCGGTTGCAGGGGAGTCTGTTTGGCGTAGACGAGCGCGGACGCCAGCTCAAGGGCTGGACCAACAAGCTGATCTGGGGCGACAACAAGTTGGTCCTTTCCAGCCTGAAAAACGGGCCGCTGCGCGAGGAGATTGAGGCGCAGGGCGGTATCAAGCTGATTTACATCGACCCGCCCTTTGACGTGGGCGCGGACTTCAGCATGAACATAGAGGTTGGCGGCGACACATTCACCAAGCGGCCGAATATTTTGGAGGAGATTGCCTACCGTGACACCTGGGGAAAGGGTGCGGACTCGTTTATCAGCATGATTTACGAGCGGTTGGTGCTGATGAGGGATTTACTGACCGAGGATGGCAGTATCTATGTGCATTGCGATTGGCACGTCAGTCACTTGCTTCGCTACGTATTGGATGAAGTATTTGGTAAGGAGCAATTTTGCAACGAAATCATCTGGTACTACTACAATAAAATGCAAGGCAATATCAATCGCTTCGCCTCAAACCATGATTCAATATTTTGGTATTCGAAAACGAATCGAAAGGTTTTTTCACGCCAATACGAGGAGCGTGAAAAAACCGTTCGGCAACTCAAGCGCGTATGGGATAAGACGACACAAAAACTCGTGAACGCAAAAGGCCCGGACGGCAAAGTTCTCTATATCGAAAGGGATCGCAAATCGATTGATGATGTATGGCGATTGTCGATGCTTCAACCAGCGGACCGCAACGAGAATATTGGCTATGCGACTCAGAAGCCAGAATCACTCGTCGACCGCATCATCAAAGCGTCTTCGAACGAAGGCGACCTCGTAGCCGACTTCTTCTGCGGTTCCGGCACCACCGCCACCGTGGCGGAAAAGCTGGGGCGCAAGTGGATTGTCAGCGACTTGGGCAAGTTCGCCATCCACGCCACCCGCAAACGGATGATTGGCGTCCAACGGGAGTTGAAAGCAAAGGGCCAAGACTACCGCGCTTTTGAGCTACTCAACCTTGGCCGGTACGAGCGGCAGCACTACATTGGGGTGAACCCCAACCTGCGCGAGGCCGAACAGCAGCAACAGTTGGCGGAAAAGGAGTAAGAACTGCGTCTCGTCAGCGGCTATGACGTGCTTTACGGCAAGATCAAATTATTCGTCCAGGACCAGCTGTTCGACTGCCGCGTAGACCTTGAGGACCCCAATACTCTCCGCAACTTGTCCGAGATTGCAGCCACCAAGACACTAATCGAGACCTTCAAAAAGGCGATTAACAATCTGACCATCATGGACAAGGGCGACGCCGAGATCCGCGACACCATCAAATTGCGCCAGACCCGGCCCTTTATGACCAACGAACAGTCCTATTTAGTCCCGAGCAAAAGCGTCTTCAATCGCATCATCGGAGACAGCAAACTGGAGCTGGATTTCGCTCGTTTTCTGGAAGATAGCACCGACGTTCTGGCGTATGCCAAGAACTATTTGGCCGTGCGCTTTAAGTTGGACTACGTGACCACCGACGGTGACATTTCCAACTATTATCCGGATTTCGTGGTAAAGGTCTCGGACAACAAGACCTATGTCGTCGAGACCAAGGGGCGAGAAGACCTGGACGTGCCGTTGAAGATGCAGCGGTTGCAACAATGGTGCCAAGACATCAACCGCGCGCAAACCGACGTTGGCTATGACTACGTTTACGTGGACGAGGAAAGCTTCGAAAAATACAATCCGTCCTCGTTCAAGGATCTTGCAGCTAATTTCCGCGAATATAGATAGGGTTTTTCGGCCCGCTATCGGTCTTGAGAATCGAGCAGCTCCGACCACTGGCGCAGGGCGACTTTGTCCAAGGCTTGTTAATCCTCGCGATTCGTCATCTCAGGGCACTTCCCAAGGCCTGTTCATTCTACCCTGCCCTGCTTCTGGCTGCCCCCCTCCCACATGAAAAGGTCCTGACACTTGCCCGTTCCCAGTCCTTGAGACCTCGCCTTAGCATGGTAACTGTCCGGCGGGGCGTCCCGCCCTTCATCCTGAACGGACCGAGCCGGCCAAAATCCGACCACGCTATAGGAGCGACGTGGCATTAGTGCCATCCAATGACCAAAAAATCGCGCCAAAACCGGACAGCCCCAACCCCTTTGGTCATTCCAGGAATCCGCCGTTGGGGCAAAATGGCTCGAAATGGCTCGAAATGGCACTAAAAATAAAAACTTCATGAGGTGAAACCCCATTCCTCCACGCCCTCATCCCCTGGTCCCGGGACTATCCCGCTCCCAGGTTCTGCTAGGGACGAAACAGTCCCAATGGAACAATCACGGAAATCATCCAAATCCGACGAATCACAGTTCAAGACAACCCCCGACAGCATTCGCCCCCGGCGAAGAATGAAAAGGCCCCGGGGCACTTCCGGTTTCCATGGTTAGTGAATCCCCCCTATGATATGCTGAGATCAAGCTCTTGGCTTCAAGGAGGAGCTATGGACCTGGGACTCCAGGATAAAGTCGCCATTGTCACCGGCGGCAGTGACGGTATCGGGAAGGCGGCGGCCCGCAGCATGGCCAGGGAGGGCGCGAACGTGGTGATCGTGGCCCGGCGGCAAGACGTTCTGGACCGGGCTGCCGTAGAGATCAGGACCGCCACCGAGGGAGTCGTCGTGCCTTTGTCGGCCGACGTGAAGGAGCCAGACAGCGCCAACAAGATCGTGCAGACGGCCATCGACCGGTTCGGCCGGTTGGACATTCTGGTCAACAACGCCGGCATCGCCATGGCCAAGCACTTCGAGCAGGTCAGCCAGGAGGACTGGGAGTCCGACTTCGAGCTCAAGGTCTGGGGCGCCGTGCGGCTCATCCAGCAGTCGGTCCCGGAGATGCGCAAGGCCGGCGGCGGGCGGATCATCAACGTCACCGCCTTGGGCGGGCGCACCCCCGGCGCGAACTCCATGCCCACCTCCATATCCCGGGCGGCCGGCATCGCCATCACCAAGGGCCTGTCCAGGGACCTCGCATCGGACAACATACTGGTGTCCACCGTCTGTATCGGGCTCATCAAAAGCGGCCAGCACCAGGCCGGGTACGACGCCCGTGTGCAGAGCGAGCCGGACCTGTCCATCGACGCTTTCTACGACCAGTTGGCCAAGGGCCGTTCGGTCCCCTTGGGACGGGTCGGCGAACCCGAAGAGGCAGGCGACGTCATCGCGTTCCTGGCTTCGGAACGGGCCAGCTACCTCACCGGAATAGCGGTCAACCTGGACGGCGGCGCGGCGGCGGTGGTGTAGGTGTGACCAGTCGTTTCGTTGGCGAACTCCAACCGCCCCAGCGAATCCTTCTTGGGGCCGGACCCAGCTCGGTACACCCTCGCGTTCTCCAGGCGATGACCATGCCGGTCATGGGTCACTTGGACCCGGACTTCTTTCAGATCATGGAAGACGTCAAGGACATGCTCCGCGAGGTGTACCACACCGGCAACGTCATGACGCTGCCCATTTCGTCCACCGGCACCGGCGCCATGGAGACCGCCTGCGTCAACCTGCTGGAGCGCGGCGACACCATGGTGGTCTGCCGCAACGGCTACTTCGGGATCCGGTTGGCCGACATCGCTCAACGCTGCGGGGCCGACGTGCACGTGGTGGACACGCCCTGGGGGCGGCCGGTGGACCCGCAAGCCTTGGACGACGAGTTGTCCCGGCACTCCCGGGTGAAGGCCGTGGGTGTGGTCCACGCGGAGACTTCCACCGGAGTGCTCACCTCGATGCCGGAGATCGTGGACGTCATCCACCGCCACGGCGCGTTGGCCATCGTCGACGCCGTAACCTCCTTGGGCGGCCACGATATGCGCATGGACGATTGGGGCATCGACGTTTGCTACAGCGCGACCCAGAAGTGCTTGGGCGCGCCTCCCGGCCTGGCCCCCATCTCCCTGAGCGGCGCGGCCATGGACGTGCTGAACTCCAGGGAGACCGAGGTCGAGAGCTTCTACTTCAATCTCAAAGACTTGGAGAGCTACTGGAGCAGCCAGACCCGGGCCTACCACCACACCGCGCCCATCTCGATGACCTACGCCCTGCGCGAGGCGCTGCGCATGATGATGGAGGAGGGCGTCGACAACCGCATCCAACGCCACGCTCGCGTGGCTGCATCGCTCCGGTCCGGACTGGAGGCGTTGGGGCTGGAACTGCTGGCCGACCCGGAACACCGGCTGAACCCGCTCACCACCGTCGCGGTGCCCCAGGACGTCGACGACGCCAAGATACGCCGTGCGCTGCTGGACGACTACCACATCGAAATCGGCGGCGGGCTTGGCGAGTACCGGGGCGTCGCTTGGCGCATCGGCCTGATGGGAGAGTCGGCCCGGGAGACCAACGTGTTCGCGCTGCTCTCGGCCCTCGAAACTATCCTCAGCCAGAACGGCTACGAGGTCGCCTACGGAGCGAGCCTCGCCGCCGCGCAGCGGGTGCTGGCGGGCTTTCGTGAGGCTGCCGCCGCCCCTGATTAGGCGGCTGCGCCAATGGCGATGGACGCAAGGGCTGCTTCCGAAGATCGAAATGCCCCGTTCGCCCGGCAGAGGCTATGGCGGCACTTCGGTCACGCTGGTAAAATTCCGCCACCAAATAGGGGAAACGCGATGACAACGAAGCAGTCCTACAAAATGCTGCCCTACGACTGGCAGGGTGAAATTGACTACGCCAGCCTCGAATTCGATCCCGACGATCCTGAGCCGCTACCGGACGCCATGATTCAAAACCCTTTCCTGTTCGATTTCATTCCCATCCTGGTCTCCCGTTTTGGCGCTTATCGCCGGCCTGACTTCTTTATCGAAAGCAACACTTTCATCTGCTACGATCGCAGGAACCTTAATGTCCGAGTCGGCCCCGATTGCTACCTTGCATTCGGCGTAGATGCCCGCGTGATCCGGCAGCGCAGGCTCTACCTTCCGTGGGAAGTGGGCAAGCCGCCGGATCTCGCCATTGAAGTCGCTTCCGAGACCACGGCGCGGCACGACACTACAGGGAAACGCGACATCTATGCCCAAATCGGCATCCCGGAGTATTGGCGGTTCGACCCCACCGGGGGCGAGTTGTACGGGGCGGCGCTGGCCGGGGAACGCTTGGTCGAAGGCGAGTACCAGCCCTTCACCCTGACCACCGAACCCGACGGCGTTCTCAAAGGGTACAGCCCAATGTTGGCCCTGAGCCTGTGCTGGGATGCGGAACGCCTGCTCCTGTACGACCCGGAAACCGGAGAGTACTTGAGCAACATTGACCAGCTCCATAACGCCCTGGAAGCCGCACTCCACCGCGAGGAGGACGCACGGCGCCGCGAGGAAGCCGCACGACACCGCGAGGAGGACGCACGGCGCCGCGGGCAGGAGGCGCAGACTGCGCGGGAAGCCGCTGAAGCCAAGGTGCGGGAGCTGGAGGAAAAGCTGCGCCGCCGCCAACCGTAGCGTGGTAACTGATGGAGGCGTCTGGGTCTCTCTGGCCCATTGCCGCACAGCCCATTCGCGTGCGGCCATTTGCTCCAGGTGTTGCTACCCCTCCAGCCGATAGGCCTCGTCCAGAAGGTCCACTATGTGGCGCACCCGGCAGGGGCTTCCCTGCTGCCGCAAGCCCTGTTCCAACTGCAGCATACAACCGGGGTTGGCTGTTGCCACCTCGTCGGCGCCCGCGTCGGCGATATATCCTAGCTTCCGGCGCAGCAGCCTTCCCGAAAGGTCCGGCTGTACCATCGAGTATATGCCGGCGCCGCCGCAGCACCGGCTGGAATTTTCCATTTCCACCAACTCCACCCCAGGTATCGCTTTGAGGACCGTACGGGGGGCTCGGGTGATTCGCTGGGCATGGGCCAGGTGGCACGGGTCCTGGTAGGTGACCCGGCGGGTCAGGGGCCGCGAGGGCGGCCGGAGGGGCAGGCTGGCCAGCAGCTCCGTGATATCGACCGTGAGTTCGCTGAACCGCTCTGCCTTGGCCCGGTATTCGGGGTCATCCCGCAACAGGTCGTTGTATTCTTTCATGGCGGAGCCGCAACCGGCAGACGCGGTGACAATGCGGTCGATACCGGCTGCCAGCAGCGCGTCTATGTTGCGGCGGGCCATTTCCCGGCCTCCTTCCAGATCGCCGGCGTGCATGTTGAGAGCGCCGCAACAGCCCTGTCCCACTGGTACGGCCACGTCGCAGCCGTTGCGGGCGAGCACGCGCACCGCTGCCTCCATGGTGGGTCCCTGCATCAATGGCATGACGCATCCGGAGAGCAGCGCCACCGTCATTCGCTTGGGCTCTTGGGCCGGGACCACGGTCGCAGAAGGGCCGAAGAAGCGGCCGCTCAGCGGAGGCAACTGGGATTCGAGCCCAGCCAGCCCTCCGGGGAGCAAACGCAGCAAACGGGAGCGCCGTAAGAGCCACTGGACACCGGAGCGCTGGTACAGGCGGACGAGCCGCGCCCCGAACCTGAGCCGTCCGGGATGGAGCAGGGCGCCCCGCAGGAACAGGCGGCTGACTCTGCGGAGTTCGGCCGATTGCAGGTTGTGGGCCCGCACCTGGGCACGGGTGTGTTCCATAATGCGGCCGTAGGGCACGCCCGACGGGCAAACGGCCTCGCAGGCGCGGCATTGGAGACAGGCCTCCCAGTGGGACACGATCCGGGGGGTTATCTCGACGCGGCCCTCGTTCACCGCCTTCATCAGGGCGATGCGCCCGCGGGGAGACTCCATCTCCATCCGGGTCTCCACGTAGGTTGGGCAGGAACTCAGGCACAGGCCGCAGTGCACACACCGGTACATGTCGGCTTCCGCCGGGGCGTCGGGACCCTGGAACCCTGCCAGCAGGGGCAGCGGCGCGAACGCCGTTTCTGTGGAATGATTATCAGGCCCGGCCACTAAAGACCTCCTATGAACCTGCCGGGGTTCAGCAGGCCCGCCGGATCGAACTGCTGTTTTATACGGCGCATGACGCCGATGCTGTCGGGCTCCTCTCCCCAGACGTCGATGCCGTCCTTGAGGGGCGCGGCCAATTGCTCCACCACGGCGGCGCCGCCGTGGGCGCGGGCCGCGTCCCTGGCCGACCGTATGCAGGCCGGAAGGGATTCGCCGCCGGGACCGTTCCACCAGAGCAATCTCAACGCGCCGAAACCGGGGTCGGCCACCACCGACGCGCCGCCGATGTCGAGGCAGGCGGCGGCCAACGGCGCAATCGAGCGGCGCGGCGCGGCGATCTTCATGGCCAATGTTGGGGGTGATTCAGAGTCCCACGCCATATCGGTAAGCCATTGCCGTACCGCATCGGCTTGGCCGCTGTCCAATAAGGACACGTCAACTGCCCCAGCCTGCTTCAAGAAGGCGGTGGAGTCGTCGATGCGGCGCCTGGCAGCTTGAACGCGGCCTGAGTAGAAAGCAATGCCGGCGGCAATTGCATCCGCGCCGGGTTGGAAGCGGCCGGCGAAATACGCTAACTCGGCGGACTCATCGCCCAATCGGCAGATGGGCCGCTCACGTTGGGGGCCGGTGGCGACGTAGGCCATCGGGGCGGCGGGCAGGTCCAGAAGACCCGTTCCAGCGTTTATTGCCGCGGCCAGGCTGGGGAAATATCCGACGAGTGCCCCGGACTCCGGTTGCAGCGGAGCGACCTTCAGCGTCGCTTCGACTATTATACCCAAAGTGCCCAGCGCTCCGGTGTAGAGCTTGTTCAAGTCGTAGCCGGTAACGTTCTTCACCACCTTGCCGCCGGCCTTGGTCTCGACGCCGTCGGCGCTCAATACGCCGATGCCGATAAGCCAGTCTCGCGGCGGGCCGTAGGCGTGGGCCAAGGGCCCGGTCGAAGCGGTGGACAGGATACCGCCGACGGTCGCCCGCCCCGGAAAGGGCGCTTCCAGCGGTAGGTACTTGCCCGCCGATGCCAGTTCTTCCTGAAGGGCGGTCAAGGTAATGCCCGATTCCACCGTCACGGTCATGTCGGCCGGTTGGTAGTCCAGCACCCGGCGCATCCTGGTGAGATCGATTACCAAATCCACGCGATCGGGGCGGTTCCCCAAGGCCATCTGGGTGCCGCCGCCCCGTGGAAACACGGCCAGCCCCTCGGCTGAAGCCTGACGCAGCAAGCCGGCCAACTCGGCGCGGCCGGCGGGGCGGACTACTGCCTGCGGCGTGACCCAGTCGATGGCGTAAAGGGACAGTTCGCTGTCCGGTGCTATAGCATCAAGGCCAACCAGGTCGGCCAATTGGGCGCTGAATCGGGTTTGCAACGAAGAACACCGCTAGGAGACGAAAGTAAGGGTTGCTCTATCCGAGATGACTATCCGAATCTCAGGCGTACATTCCGGGAGCCGGCCGGTGGGCGGCTGGGGTGTGGCGATGGCCGTCCGGGAAAATCTTACCTGGGTTGATGCGGTTTTCGGGGGCGAAGGCGTCGCGCACCAGCCGCATGGCCGCCATGTCCTCCGGCGAGAAGACTAAGGGCATCTGCTCCTTCTTCTCCAGCCCCACGCCGTGTTCGCCGGTCAGCGTTCCGCCTGCTTCGACGCAGACCTCCAGGACCTCGGCGCCGGCTTCCATGATGGTCTCCAGCGCGCCGGGCTGGCGCTCGTCGAACAGGAGGCAGGGGTGCAGGTTGCCGTCGCCGGCGTGGAAGACGTTGGCGATGGGAATATCGTACTTGCGCCCCACCTCGGCGACCCGGCGCAGCACCGGAGCCAACTGGGTGCGGGGCACCACGCCGTCCACCAGATAATAGTTGGGGGCCAGGCTGCCCAACGCGCCCAACGCCCCCTTCCGGCCGGCCCAGAGCTGCTCCCGCTCCTCAGCCTCTTCGGCGGCCCGCACCTCGCTGGCGCCGGTGTCCCAAAGGGCGGCCTCCACCTCGCGGCCGGTCTCGTTTACTTCGTCATCCAGCCCTTCGAGCTCGATTAGCAACACCGCCCCGGCGTCGTCGGGGTAGCCCACGTCGGCAACGTTCTGGACGGCCTGGATGCTCAGCGCGTCCAGCATTTCCAATGCGGCGGGTATGATGCCGTTGCCTATGACCGCCGACACCGCGGTGCAGGCGGAATCGACGTCGGGGAAGATGCCGAGGTAGGTCTTGACGGATTCAGGCACCGGCAGCAGCCGCACGGCGATGCGCGTGGCAATGCCGAAGGTCCCTTCGGAGCCGACGAATACTCCCCTCAGGTCGTAGCCGGGGGTCTCCCGGGCCATGCTGCCCAGGTGGACCACCGAGCCGTCCTCCAGTACAATCTCCATGCCCAGCACGTGGTTGGTGGTGGTGCCGTAGGCCAGGCAGTGGGGGCCGCCGGCGTTTTCGGCGATGTTGCCTCCCAGGCTGCAGGCCCGCTGGCTGGACGGGTCGGGAGCGTACCGGAAGCCGAACTTTCGCACGTGGGTATCCAGGTCGAGGTTGACGACGCCCGGCTCCACCACGGCGTGGCGGTTTTCGGTGTCGACTTCCAGGACCTCTTGCATTCGCGTGAAGGCAATCTGGATGCCGCCGGGCGGTGAGATGGCTCCGCCGCTGAGGCCCGTGCCGGAACCGCGCCCCACTACGGGGATGCCCGCCTCGTAGGCCAAAGCCATGACCCGGCTCACGTCGGACGTGTTGGCCGGGAACACCACCGCCGAAGGCATCCCCCGGTCAATGGAACCGTCGTACTCGAACACCAGCAGGTCATCGGGGTGAACGACAACGTTCTCCTCCCCCAGAACAGCCTGCACCGCGGTGATGAATTGGGCGAATGTCATTGGCTCCTACCCCGCACGACCCCGGCTAGCGCTGCCGGCGGAAGAACTGCCAAACGGGGCAGGAGAAGCCGGGCAGCAACTCACCTCCGTCTATCAGGTCGTCCTCGCCGAGGGTCAGCGGTTCGACACCGTGGCGGTAGACCGTGACAGTCAGGCGCTCCGTGTCGGCAATCCATACTTGGCGGGAGCCGTAGCTGAGCCACATCCACGCCTTGGCGGTCATCTCCGGGTTGGAATTGCTGGGCGACTTGACCTCAATGGCCAGATCGGGGGCCAGTTCGGGGTAGCCCCGCGTTCCCTCCGGCACACGGCCCGGAGCAATCCAGGCCACGTCCGGGCACCGCACCGTGTCCGGCTCGAAGTCCAGATGGTAACCCGGTTCGCCAGAGAGGGCCTGTCCGTAGTCGTTGGCTTCGGTATAGTTGAAGACAAGGCCAGAGATTCTGGTCACCGTAATGCCGTGTGGGTGTCCGGTGCCCATCCTACCTACCAATACTCCCCGGATGAGCTCGTACCTGTTGCCATCCCGCGGAAGGGCCAGCAGGTCGTCGGCGGTCAACAATACTTTTGTAGTCGTCATGTCCTGCCATCCGAGAATACGGGTTCATTGTAGGATGAATTGGGCGAATGTCATTGGCTCCTACCCGGCACGACCCCGGCTAGCGATGCCGGCGGAAGAACTGCCACACAGGGATGCTGGAGCCGGGAAGCACGTCTCCACCGTCCAACACGTCATCCTCACCCAGCAATATCGGCGAGACGCCGGGCCGGTATACGGTAACGTCGGTGTGGTCGGGGTCGCCCACCCAGACCGCTCGCGAGCCATGACTTAGCCACATCTCCGCCTTGTCCGCCAGGGACGCGTACGAATTGCTGGGCGACTTCACCTCGACTACCAGGTCGGGGGCAAGTTGGGGGTAGCCCCGCGTTCCTTCCGGCACCCGTCCAGGCGCAATCCAGGCCACGTCCGGCGCGCGCACAATGTCCGGGCCGTTTGCCAGCCGGTAGCCAGGCTCGCCGGTGCGAGTCTGTCCGTAATCGTTTTCGTCAGAATAAACGGAAATAGCGGTGGCAAACCTGCCTACTGCAATGGCGTGGAGGTCTCCAGGAGCCATTCCCTCTCCTGGCCCTACTTTCTCGCTGAGTACCCCGTGAATGAGTTCATACCGTTTGCCATCCTCATCCGGCATCAGCAGAAACTCTTCAGCGGTCATAAACCGGCGTTTGGCGACTGTCTCTCGTTGCATGGCCGCTCCGTGTTTGTCCCCAGTGGGCAACATTCTAACACGCAGACTAAACGCAGGATCTGCCTTTGAGTTCTCTGTACTTTTCGTGGTGTATACTGTTCCGGTTCATTCCACACCACGGAATCCGGCCACACCACGAAATCCGGGAGGAACGCGTGGACTTCAACATCGCGGTTTTGAGCGGGGATGGCATCGGGCCGGAAGTTACCGGCCAGGGTGTTCGCGTTTTGGAGGCCGTGGGCCGTGGCTTCGGCCACCGGTTCAACCTGGTCTACGGGGACATCGGCGGCATTTCCATCGACAACCACGGCGTGCCGTTCACCGAGGAAGTCCGCGCCATGACCGATGCCGCCGACGCTGTTCTTTTCGGCGCGGTGGGCGGCCCCAAGTGGGACGATCCAGGCGCGACGGTGCGGCCGGAGCAGGGACTGCTCGATATCCGCGCCCACATGGGGGTGTTCGCCAACATACGTCCGGTCAAGGTCTATCCTTGGCTCATCGAGTCCAGCGTCCTCAAGCCAGAGGTGGTGCGGGACGTCGATTTGGTTGTCGTCCGGGAACTGACGGGCGGGCTCTACTACGCCGAGCCCAGAGGACGCCGGGAGACTCCCAACGGGATGATCGCAGAAGACACCATGAGGTACACCGAAGGGGAGATCGACCGGGTCCTGCGGATCGGGTTCGAGTTGGCCCGGAGCAGGCGCAACAAGCTGACTTCGGTGGACAAGGCCAATGTCCTCGAGTGCTCCCGCCTCTGGAGGTCCATCGCCACCCGGTTGGGTGAGGAATACCCCGACGTCGAGCTGGAACACGTGCTGGTAGACGCCTGCGCGATGCAGCTAATCCAGCGCCCGTCGCGTTTCGACGTCATCGTGGCTGAAAACACCTTCGGCGACATACTGACCGATGAGGCTTCGGTGCTGGCTGCGTCCATGGGCGTGTTGCCCTCGGCCAGTCTGTCCGGTGTTCCAACGGCCGGGCAGCGTTCCAAGGGAATGTATGAGCCGATCCACGGCACCGCTCCCGACATAGCGGGCCAGGGCATCGCCAACCCCATAGGCTCGATACTCAGCGTGGCAATGATGGTGCGCTATTCCCTTGGCCTGACCGAAGAGGCCGCGGCCGTGGAACGGGCGGTCGAGCAGGTCCTGGACCAGAACGTCCGGACCGCCGACATCAGCGTTGCCGGCGCGGAAAGCGTCGGGACCGTCGAAATGGGCGGCCGGATAGTCGCCGCCATCGAAACCGGCGCAGACTAACCGCAGAACCGCAGAGTTTTCAGAATCTCTTCAACGGCCTGCGCCGTGGTTTAGTCGACGATGGCAGAAATCACCAGCCTCTCTATTGCCATCCTTGTTTTCCTTGCCAGCGCCGCGGCCGTCATATTCTTTGGCACCCGGCTGGCGGTCTACGGCGACGCTTTGGCCACGCTCACCGGCTGGGGGCGGTTGTTCGTGGGGAGCATCCTGATTGCCTTGGCCACGTCGTTGCCGGAACTGGCCACCAACATTTCGGCGGTGCGACTGGACCCTCCCAACCCCGAACTGGCGGTGGGTAACGTGTTTGGCGCCAACATGCTGAACATGTTCACCTTCGCGGCGGTGGCGCTGGCCTTCGGGGGCAAGCGCTTCCTGCAGCGCGTTGCGCCCCAGCAGGGCTATCTGATAGTGGTGGCAGCTCTACTTACGGGGCTTGCCCTGATCTTCGGGGGCGCCCAGTTCGGAGTGAACGCCTTCCAAATCGGGCTGTCGTCCGTCATTCTCCTCGGCGTGTTCCTAGCCGGGATGTATTGGGTCTATGCAACCCGCCCGGCCGGCGGCGACGATGGTCCCGAAGACCCGGGCACGACCCTGCGCCATGCCTGGGTCCTGTTCCTCCTGGTGTCGGCCGGCGTGGTCGTTGCCGGATTCTTCCTGGCGTGGAGCACAGACCGGATCGCGGAAATTACCGGTGTTGCGTCCAGCACTCTGGGGATCCTGTTGGTATCGCTGGTTACCACCATGCCAGAGGCGGCTTCCACGATCGCCGCCGCCCGCATCGGGGCAATGGACCTGGGAGTGGCCGGGCTCTTTGGCAGTTGCGCTTTTAACGTTACCATCCTGTTCTACGCCGACGTCGTCTACCGTGGCGGCATCCTGGGACTGCAGACCGAGCCCGCGCACTTCGTTGCGGGTGGAGTGGCCATAGGCCTGATGCTGGTGGCCTTCGTGCTGGTCGTGTTCCGTGACAAGATACGAGCGGCAATCGCCGCGGGCCTGCTGTCGTTGATGGCCGCCGGTTACATCGCGGGCGCGATAGCGGTGGCCACACTGGGCGCCTGGGGTTCCGGGGACACCGAGGCGCGTTCGCCCTCGGCCCAGACCGGAGAGGATGGGTAGCCAGCCTCTCCTACCCATCAAACGCGGGGCGTATGATCGCCATCAGGCGTTCTCCATAGCTTGCCCCCAGTGTGCCGGCGGCGGCTTCCAGGGTCTCGCGGTAACGCTCCAGGAAGTCCGGCGCGACCTCCCCGGTTGCTGCTCTTTGCCGGTAGAGCTCCACGGCGCCGGAGAGCCGCGATCGCAGCCATCCGGTCCCTTGGCGCTCCAACAACGATTCCAGGAATGCGCCGTCTTGGCTCACCGAAATTGGGAGCTCCGGAAATTTTTCTGACCTGGCCTTGTCGTAGGCGAAGTAGGCCAACGATTCGGCAACCAACCGGCCCTCTCCACCCGAGTCCAGGGCGGCCACAAGCTCGGCGGCCAGGTCGGGATCGGACGCAATCAGCCGGTAGATGATGCGGGCGGGCGGCGCCAGGACCGCGTCGCTGTCCATGACCAGCTTGACCGCGAGGCCTTGGTCGCTGGACAGCGCGGCGAAGGCGGCTGAGGGCTGGCTGATAATCATCCCTTCCAGCGGGAACGGTGTTTCGGCCATGACCGAGAGGGTCTCCATCGGGGCCGTCCGAGCCCGTTGGGCCATCACCGCGTAGAGGCGCTCCAGGAAAGGCTCGTCGATCAGGTAATTGCCGGAGGGCTCCTCGATGAGCAGCGTAATGCCACGTATCAAGTCGGCCTCTGAGGCGTCGGCGGTCACGTCCAGCTTCCCCAGCAGACCTTCCGGTTCGAATATCGAACGCAACTGCACCGGAACAGGGACCATCAACGCCCGCACCGTAGCCGGGTCGACGGCCGACATTATCCGGCGGGCCAGCGGCGGGTCGTTATCGCGGAACAGGTCGAAAAACAGCTTCAGGTCGTGTTCTTGCTCCAGGCCGGTGTCGGCCAGGAATTCCTCCAGCGCCCGCGCGCCGGCCTCCGGCGACTCCCCTCCCGCGATGGCGATGTCGTCTACCACGGCGCCGAAACGCTGGAGCCGCTCCACGAAGCTCGCTGTTGCCTGGAGGGTTGCCGCTGGTGGAAACTGAGGGCTGCCTGCGAACAGCCTGACCAATACTTGGTTGTCCACTGCGGGCAGGAAGTTCACCAGGAACGGCTGGACGGAAATCCGGTCGGCCAGCATTGACGCCCGGCTCTCCGGGCTGCCGGACAAGCTGGACAGAAATTTCAGTGCGTCAGCGAGGTCGCCGGCCCGGGGCAGGGCGAGGGATTCCAGGTGGCCGGGGTGAGAGCGGTGAAGGGCTACTTTGTCTTGGAGATAGCCCCGCCAAAACCGGAAGTCCTCTTCCGATTGGGCGTCGCCCAGCAGAAGGTCAAACTGCCCGGCTAAATCGGTGAGGCGCTGCCGCTCCTCCACCTCCAGCACCCGGGCGCTCGTGGCCAGCAAGCCGGCCGGCGGCGGGTATTGGGCCAGGTCCGGGTATTGAGCAAGATCCGGGTATTGACGCAAGTCCAGGTGCTCGAAACCCAGGTACTTGCCGGCGACGGCCCGTTCTTCATGGGACAGGGACTGAAACCAGCCGGCGGCCCGCTCCCAAGTCCCGAACGGTCCTTCGCCGAGGAAGTGGCCCCAGTACCGGCGCAGGACCGGCGGCGCCAGACCCAAGTCGCCGCCGGTGGTATAGGGCAGGTCGGCCTCCAGGCTGTGGAAGAGCGGCCCGGGGTTCTCGCTGGAGACTTCCGGCAGGCGGCGCAGCCGCTGCCGGAGAAATTCATAATCGTCGGGCGGTTGTGCCATGAAGACCAGGATGTCTTGATGATAGCTGGCCAAGGCCGGCGCGACCTCTGCTCCGTCTGCCTTCGCCCAACTCAGTTCCGGCCGCCCGATTACCGGAAAGCCGCCCCAGTACGAGTGTCCCAACTCGTGCATCACCCCTATGGGCTTGGCTTCTCCAACCCCGGCCCAGAGACCGAACCCGTAGCTGCCGAAGAAGCCGGGCTCCGCCCGCATATGGCGCAGGTCGAGGCTGCGGAGCAGCGCCTCGCCGGCCGGAGTGGGACGGTAGAGCGCCACGATGGCATCGAGGCGTTCCTTCGCCCACGGAGAGTTGCAGGGATGCGGAGTGGGCGGGGGAATGGGCTGCGGAGTGGGCAGGGGAATGGGATGCGGAGTGGGCGGCAGCGATACCGCCGTTGGGACCGTTTGCGTGGCGCCAGGCGCCGGGGGAATAGACGACCGCGACGGTAAAGTGGAGGCCGGCGGGGGCGGGACCTGAGAGGGGGCCGCGGTTTGTCCGGTCTTGGGCGCCAACGGCGGAGTCGGCCGTTCGCCGCATGCTGCCGAAACTAACGCCAGTAAAGCCGCGGCGACCGCCAGGGCCAGTCCGGCGGAGCGGCGCCAGCGGACAGTCAGACGACCTCCATCGCTTCCTCTGTCACCACGCCGCCGCTGATCCGGAAGATGCGGACGTCGGGGGTTTCGGGGTCCATCAGCGAGACCAGCACGTAGCGGGTATCGGGCCACAGCTCGGCCGTGCCGCCGGCGATTCGCACGTCGGTGTCGGACGGGTAGGCCGGGCTGCCGGTGTGGGAGTGATAGATGGCCAGCAGTTCCCAGCCTTGGTCACCGGCCTCGCCGTCCACCCGCACCAATTCTCCAGGGTCCATGGAGAAGCGAAACGGGCTGGCTTCCACGTTGGTCATACGGAAGGACCTGGCCACTTCGCCCTCCGGACCCGCCAGAATGCCGCAACACTCGTTGGGCAGATCGTCCTTGGCGTGGGCCACCATTTCTTCCACAAAGCTGCGCGCGATGCGTACCACCGGGTTCCTCCCTTTTCCAACTGCGGAGAACACCGAGGCCCTGAACAAGTCCCTTCCCCCCGATGGGGGAAGGTTAGGATGGGGGCCGGCCATAACTTGTTCGGAGGTTCCTTTAGTTATTAGACTCTCCGTGCTCTCTGGGGTCTTCCTCTTTCGCGTACTGGTGGACGGCCTCCTCTTGGCCCCGTGTCTGGATGGAGCCGGGTCTCAGTTCCCGGACCCGTCGCACAGCGTCCTCCGGAGCAGTCCCCCGGTGTACCAGGTAGCAGGCCAGCACGGTGCCAGTGCGTCCGACGCCGGCGTAGCAGCTAACGGCCACCGGCTTGCCGGCGGCGGTCTGTTCGTCGATGAAGGAAACCATCCGGCGCGTTTGCTCCATTGTGGGCGCCGCGAAATCGGGCACCGGCTCGAACAGGTCCACCAGGTCGGCCATGCCCTCGCCTCTGGCGGGAATGGTCTGCTCTTCCATCCGTATAACGGCGCGGACGCCTTGGGAGTAGAGAAAGAACAGGTCGTGGTAGGCCGCCGGACCCTGCGAACCGCCCAACTCTCCGTCGATAACCCAACTGAAGTTCATGTACTGCATCGGGCCAAGCGCTCTCGCACTTCCTCCAAAGACAACGATTCGACCGCCACCACTTTATCGCGGGCCCCGTGACCCCGAACGATGGCCAGACGCAATTTCGGCGTTCCCAGGGCCTCCGCCAGGAGGGCCTGGACGGCGGCGTTGGCTTTGCCGTCGGCGGGAGGGGCGGTAACGCTCAGCCGCAGGACACCCTCCCCGGAGCCGGTGACCCGGAAGCCGGCGACCCGGTCCCGGGATGCCCGGGGTTGCACCCGCACCCTAAGGAACATCTGAACAAGTCCCTTCCCCCCGATGGGGGAAGGTTAGGATGGGGGCCGTTAAGCTCTCCTCCGAGATTTCGGCTTTCGCCTCAATGACCATATCTTGTTCAGAGGTTCCCTAAGGCTACAGCCGCTGCCGGCAGCCATGGCGACGGAGCAGGCGAATTGTCGGGTATAGTATATTAGGTTTTATGGACAATCCTGAAGGAGCATCCGGTGGATTATACCAACATCAAACTTGCCAAAGACGCTGGCATCGCCACCATCACGCTGGACCGGCCCGATGCCATGAACGCCCTCGGGCGGGAGCTATTGGCCGAACTTGCCTCGGCCCTGGACGACGTTGCCGCCGACGAGTCGGTGAAAGCGCTGGTGCTGCGGGGCAATGGACGGGCCTTCTGCGCCGGGGCCGACCTGAAGACCTTCGAGGCCCTGTTCCAAGATCCGGCCCATCTGCCCGGCTATATTCGTGAGATCAACGACGTGCTCTTCCAGTTGGAAGGGCTTCCGGTCCCGGTGATCGCGGTGGTCCACGGCTTCGCGCTGGCTGGCGGTCTGGAGTTGATGATGGCCTGCGACATGGTGGTCGTAGAGGAGACGGCCAGGATCGGCGACCAGCACGTGAACTTCGGGCTGATGCCCGGCGGCGGTTCCACTCAAAGGCTGCCCCGGCTGGTTGGGTCGCAGCGGGCCATGGAACTGCTCACCACCGGCCGCTGGCTCAGCGGCGCGGAGGCCGTCGAGTGGGGACTGGCCCTGAAAACGGCCCCGATGGACCGGCTCGACGAAGAGTTGGAGAAGCTGGTCGCTCCTCTCCGCACCAAGAGCCGTCCCGGCTTGGGGTGGATCAAATCGGTTACCAACCGCGGGCGCGACCTCTCGGTGCGCGACGGCGTGGCGGTGGAGGGTATGGCTTTTGCCCAGTACGTCGCCACTTCGACCCATCCGTCCGAAGGGGTCCAAGCGTTCATTGAGAAGAGGACGCCGGAATTTTAGCGAGGCCTTGCTTGTCACCCGAAGGCGCTCTCTATCACAGACGAGATCACAGGCGAGATTTTTCGCCGCGCCAAGAATGACAAGCAGGAACGACAGCATGAAGATCCGAGACATTCTGCGCGAAGGCCGCACGATATCCTTCGAATTCTTCCCGCCGCGGGCCGCCGAAGGCATACCGAACGTGTTTGCGACCCTGGAGGAGTTGACGGCCTACTCGCCCGAGTTCGTTTCCGTTACCTACGGCGCCGGAGGCTCCACCCGGGCCCTTACCGAAGAAATAACCATCCAGGCCAAACAGACTTCCGACGTGGAAGTGATGGCCCACCTCACCTGCGTCGGCCAGACCGTGGAGGAGTTGGACGGAGTTCTGGGCCGGTTGGACGAGGCGTCCGTAGAGAACGTGATCGCCCTCAGGGGAGACCCTCCCCGCGGGGAGACGGAGTTCGTGGCGGTCGAGGGCGGGCTCCACCACGCCTCGGAGCTGATCAGTCACATCCGCGGCAATTACGCCTTCGGCATCGCCGCCGCGTGCTACCCGGAGGGCCACACGGAGGCCGTCGACCGGGACGCCGACCTCGAGTACGCCAGGCTGAAGGTGGAGAACGGCGCGGAATTCCTGATTACCCAGCTCTTCTACGACAACGACGACTATTTCCGGTTCGTGGAAAGGGCCGGGGCCGCGGGTATCAACGTCCCCATCATACCGGGAGTGCTGCCGGTGCTCAGCGCGCCTCAAATCCGCCGGTTTACCGCTCTCTGCGGCTCCAGGATCCCCGAAGACCTGGAAGCCCACCTGGTGCGGTACGCCGAAGACGACGAAGGCGCGAGGGAAATTGGAGTCGAATACGCCACCCGCCAGGTGGAAGGGTTGTGGGCGGCCGGGGTCCCCGGAGTCCACTTCTACGTGTTGAACCGCAGTTACTCGGTCTCCAAAATACTGGACAACCTCAACCTGCCGGGACACGTCAAGAACGAAGAATAAGGAGTGCGGAACGTGGTGCGCGGAGTTTCTTCCCACATCCCGCACTCCACGTTCCAAATTCAATAATGCTCACTACCGGCGTCGACATTATTGAAATCTCGCGTATCCGGGACGTGCTGGACCGCTACGGCCAACGCTTCCTGGACCGTGTATTCACGCCCGGCGAAATCGCGTACTGCCGGGGCCGGGCCCCCAACCTGTCGGCGCGGTTCGCTGCCAAAGAGGCCGCCATGAAGGCCCTGGGCACCGGCGTTCGGGGCGTCGGCTGGAAAGACATCGAGGTGGTACGGGCTCCCAGCGGCGCGCCGGGCGTCCTTTACCACGGCCGGGCTGCGTCGAGGGCGCAACGGTTGGGGGTGCTGGAAACTTCGTTGAGCATCTCCCACTCCCGGGACTACGCCGTGGCCTTCGTGGTGGTACGGCGGGGGGACCCGGAGTGAAGATCGTCACCGCCGCCCAGATGGCGGCCATCGAGCAAGCCTCGGCACGGGCTGGGGTCAGCACCGATGTATTGATGGAAAACGCCGGACTTGCGGTCGCGTCGGAAGCGCGGGACCTGATGGGCGGCGCTGCCGCCAAAAGGGTGGTGGTGCTGGTGGGGCCGGGCAACAACGGCTCCGACGGTCTGGTGGCCGGCCGTCACCTGGCCCGCTGGGGGGCCGAGATCACCGCCTACGTGGCGGCGGGCCGTCCCGAGGCCGACGCCAAGATGCAATCGGCGCTGCACTACGGCGTTTCCGTCGTTCGGGCTGTCGATGACCCCGGTCTTGGCGCCCTGGGTCGTCTCATCGATCGGTCCGAGTTGGTTATCGACGCGGTCTTGGGGACCGGCCGGTCCCGTCCGTTGGCGGGAACGGTCAGGGACGTGATGCTGAGGCTCCGGGAAGCCCGTGACTCATCAGATATCTTGGGAAAGACGGCGGGCCGACCGGCGGTACTGGCTCTGGACCTGCCCACCGGTCTGAACGCCGACAGCGGCCAGGCAGACCCGGCGTGCCCCTTCGTCGACTGCACCCTGGCCTTGGGGTTCCCCAAAGCCGGAATGCTTCGTTTCCCTGGGGCGGCGCACGTCGGACGGTTGCAGGTGCTGGACATCGGCCTGCCTCCCGGCTTGTCCGAGGAGCAGGAGGTCGGGCTGGAGTTGCTGACGCCGGAGTGGGTGAGCGCCCGTTTGCCGGAGCGCCCGCTGGATTCCCACAAGGGGACCTACGGCCACGCCTTGGTAATCGCAGGCTCCCGGAATTATCCCGGCGCTGCCTACCTGTCGTCCCAGGCATCGGTGCGCACCGGGGCGGGACTGACCACGCTGGCCAGCCCGGTTGGCGTCCACCCCATCGCCGCCTCCCGCAACGCCGAGGCGATACACCTGCCGTTGCCGGAGGATGCGGATGGCCGGACCAGCCCGGAAGCCGCTTTGGTCGTCCGCGAGTCGGCCCGCCGGTACTCCGCTCTGGCGGTAGGCTGCGGCCTGGGGTGGTCGGCGGGAACGACCGCGTTCGTGGAACGATTGCTGTGCGAGGCGGCCCCGGCGCTGCCCACCCTGCCCACCGTGCCCATTCTGCCCGTTCTGCCCGTCCTGCCCGTTCTGATAGACGCCGATGGGCTCAACAACCTGTCCCAGGTGGCGGACTGGCCCCGGAGGGTTACCCGCCCTCTGGTGCTCACCCCCCATCCGGGGGAGATGTCCACTCTGACGGGCCTTACCGTAGCCCAGATTCAAACGGACCGGGAGACCGTTGCCAGGAAATGGGCCGAGCAGTGGGGCGCCTGCGTGGTGTTGAAGGGGGCCCATACCGTGATCGCGGCCCCTGGACAACCGGTGGCGGTTGCCCCCTTCGCCAACCCCGGCCTGGCCACCGGCGGCACGGGCGACGTGTTGAGCGGAGTGATTGTGAGTCTCTTGGCCCAGGGCCTCGGCCCGTATGACGCCGCCTGCTGCGGGGTGTACCTTCACGGCATGGCCGCCCTGAGTGTGACCTCATGGTTGGGAAACGCCGGGCTGGCGGCCTCAGACTTGCTGGGCGCCCTGCCGGAGGCGATGCGCCGCCTGCGGGACGGGCGGTAGGCTTGTCACGCTCCACAGACAGGCGATAGTGCAACGTTGCGGCCAGAAATGCTAGCGGAAGGAGAGCGATGGGCACGAGAATAATGGGTGGCGGCAGGGAGCAGGTGTATGCGGCAGCCGAGAAATGGGTCGAACGGGCGCTGCGGGCCGACGACTCGCTCTTCACGCCGGGCAAGGCTATCTGGTCGAGCCAGTGGCTTGGGGAACTTCACCAGCGGTTCCTGACCCATCCGGCGGGCGGCAGCTTCGAGGACAAGTTGCCGGCGCAATTGGAGGGCAGTCAGCCAGAGGTCTACCAACTGATGGGTGAGGCCCTGTATTTTTACTTTCTCATCGTCTCAACGACGAACAGCGCGAAAGAGCAGCGATTGATCAATACAGTGCTCGGGTGGTCGCCAACGCCTGTAACAATCCCACCCGAATTCGTTGCTGGCCTCACCCCGGGCATCGCAGATCCGGGTCAGTTTTTCCACTCAGGCCGCCCATATCAAGTTGGGTTTCTGGTCGAATTCGTTGAGGAGTGGAAGAAAAATGCCGCTCATGTCCAGAGCGATTTGCTCGATGATGCCTGGGTCTTCAGGGACTTCCTGAATGCCATCAAACTTGGGAGCCCGTTGTTTGTCAATCATCCCAACGCCCCACACGCGCAACGTGAGGCCGTGCTCCATCTCGTGTTTCCCGACACCTTTGAGCCGATTGTCTCGGTTGGACACAAAGGAAAGATTGTCAAAACGTTCGCGAACCCCGCCACACAGCCGACGGATGATGTTGACCGCCAACTGGCGCAGATTCGTGCGGAACTTGAAGCCAAATTCGGGATAGGCGACCTTCACTTCTATAATCCTGAAATCCGCGTCAAGTGGGACGATAAATACAAACGGGACCCGCAAGAACCCGAAGATCCACCAGGATATGGGGACTCACCGGTCCCTCCTGCCGACCTTTGGTCGCCGGCCAACATTCAGTTGTTGGCCAAGGAGCTTCTTTGGGAGCCCGGCGCGTTGCAGAAGATAATTGACGGGCTAACGGACAAGCGGCAAGTCATTTTTCAGGGGCCGCCGGGGACCGGCAAGACCTACGTGGCCAAGCGCATCGCCGAGTGGTGCCGGGAGCACGGCGGGGACTTCCAAATCGTCCAGTTCCACCCATCCTATTCCTATGAGGACTTCGTCGAGGGGTTCCGGCCCACCCTGACTGATGGCGGCCAAGCCGGTTTCAAGCTCACCGAGGGCCCGCTGCGCCGCATCGCCGAGAAGGCCGAGGACAACCCGGATGCCACCTTCATTCTTGTGATTGACGAGATCAACCGCGGCAGCGTCGCCAAGGTCTTGGGGGAGCTTTACTTCCTTCTGGAATACCGGGATGAAAAGGTGGGGCTCCAGTACAGCAACGATCAGTTCAGCCTGCCCAGGAACCTCTGGTTCATCGGCACGATGAACACGACGGACCGGTCTATCGCCCTGGTCGACGCGGCGCTGCGCCGCCGGTTCTACTTCTTCGGCTTCTTCCCCGACGAGCCCCCGGTCAAGGGCTTGCTGGAGCGGTGGCTGGAAGAAAACAACCCGGGGGCCAAGTGGGTAGCCCGTCTCGTCAATTTGGCGAACCATAAGCTGGCGGACCGGCATCTGGGCATCGGCCCGAGTCACTTCATGAAGAAAGACCCACCGCTCGACGAAAAGCGAGTCCGCTTTATCTGGGAGCAGGCGGTCATTCCCTACATCGAGGAGCAATGCTTCGGCGACGAGGAAAGGCTCAAAGAGTTCGCCTACGACCGGTTGAAATCGGAACTTGACGGCGCGCCCTCCGAGCCCGATGCCGGAAGCGGCCAGCCGGAAAGCGCGATGGAGGATGGCAACGGGCAGCCTGAGGACGGCGCCGGCGATGCATCGGCTTGAGTTAAAAGAGTACGAGTCATACCCTTGGAACGGCTCGCTTGACAAGGACCAGCGGCGGGTGTTGACTGACGCCGCGCACATCGAGGTGACGCTGTCGAACGACGAAGAGGGCGCGTTTAGGCTCAAGCCGTCGTCTTACATCGGCGCAGTGAACATCGGCGAGCTAGTCGTCGTGGTACGGCCCAAGATCCCCATCGACCGCGTCATGTTTCTGATCGCCTACGCTATGGATCCCAAGGGCTGGCGGAAAGACTCCGTGGAACTGGCCCGTGACGACGACATCCTTGAAGCCATCGCCCTCGCCTTCGCCCGCCGCACCCGGCAGGCCATCGAACGTGGCCTGCTCCAGGATTACCGGCGGGAGGAGGACGCGCTCAACACCGTTCGGGGCCGCATCCGTTTCGGCGACCAGATCGGGCGGCGCTTCGACCTGCCGCTGCCCATTGAGGTCGCCTTCGACGAATTCACCGAGGACATCGAGAAGAACCGGCTGCTCAAAACTGCGATTCACCGGCTGGGGCACACTTTCATTCGCTCCGAGGCTGTAAGGCTGGAGGTCCGGCGCCTCCGGCCCGCCTTCACTACGGTCGGGCTCGGCTCGTACCCACGGGGAGCCCTGCCCGAAGTACGCTACACCCGGCTGGAAGAGCATTACCGTCCAGCGGTGGACCTGGCCAGGCTCATCATAGAAAACTCCAGCCTGGAACTCCTCCACGGCAAGGTCGCCGGCGCCGCCTTTTTCATCGACATGAACAGGGTGTTCGAGCGGTTCCTCTATGTCGCGCTCCGGGAGGCGCTCGGCCTCCCCGAACGCCAATGGAAACACGAGGCGGTCCTCATACTGGATGAGGGCGGCCGCATATCGATGAAACCGGATTTGTCGCAGTGGCCTCCGGGTCCGGTGAAGAACGGGACTCGCCCCCTCTTCGTCGGCGACGCGAAGTACAAGAAGCTTGAGACGCAGGGATTCCAGCACGCCGACATCTACCAGATGCTCGCCTACTGCACTGCGGTCGACCTGCCCTCGGGCCTGCTGGTCTACGCTGCCGGTGAGGGCGAACGAGGCGCGTACAAGATCAAGCACGCGGGCAAGACAATTGAGGTCGATTGGCTGGACGTCAGTGGCACGCCGGAAGCCATTCTTGGCGAAGTCCGTCGCCTCGCCGACCGCGTCAAGGCCCACACCGGCGGCTCAACTCCATAACAAGGAAATTGGAACTGGAGCTGGTATCCGCCTATACTGTGGGGGTAAAAGACTGCCACACCCGCCATCCTTTCAGCGTAGGCCCGCTTCCTGATGTCCTTGGAACAGTTTCTCGAAATCATGGACGACTCCTCTACGGAGATGCCGTCGTCCGCCTTCCACGAGGTCTCAGACCTCTCACCGGAAGAAATGGGCCAATTCGCCAGGGCTTGGCTCGATATCCCTGAAGAGCGCCAGTTGGAAATCGTCTCTACCATGGCGCAGCTCGCCGAAGAAAACGCCGAGTTGGACTTCACCGCAGTGTTCAAGATGTGCCTCAGAATCAGCGACGACGATGTGCTGGAAGCGGCCATCGAGGGACTGTGGGAGCACGAAGACCGCTCGATCATCCCCGCGTTGGTCGAAGTGCTCCTGTCGACCAGGGGTACTCGCGTACGGGTTGCGGCGGCTGTCGGGTTGGGCAAGTTCCCTTTGCTCGCCCAAGAGGGCAAGCTCTTGGCCAAGGATGGCGAGCTGGTCCACCGCAGCCTCATGGACACCCTCGAGGACGATGACGAGGACATTACGGTAAGACGGCGGTGCCTTGAATCGGTGGCGCCGTTCAATACCGAGGCCATCCAGAACTTTGTCGAATGGGCGTACTCCAGCGAAGACGAGGACCTGAAGTCCAGTTCCATCTACGCCATGGGCCGGACCGGCGAAGCTGCCTGGCTGCCCATCCTGATCAGCGAGTTGCAGAGCCCGGAACCGTCGGTCAGGTATGAGACCGCCCACGCCTGCGGTGAACTGGGAGAAGAAGACGCGGTGCTCCACCTAGTTGAGTTGTTGCGGGATGAGGACTACCAGGTCCAACTGGCCGGAGTTGCCGCCCTCGGGAAAATCGGCGGACCCCTGGCCAAAAGGGCGCTGCTCAACTGTGTCAGCGACGGCGACGGCGACTCTGCCTTGGAGGACGCCGCCAAGGCAGAGCTGGAGAATGTCGAATTCCTGGAAGACCCGTTGGGGTTCTCATCGGGCTCCTGATTCCGCGCCGCCTGTACGTTTAGTTTGCCAGTACGCTTAGTTTACTTGTGCGTTTAGTGTAATTATGGCCCAACCGACTGCCAACGCCGACCAACTACTCCGGTCCGCACGGGTGGGCCATCTGGCCACGGCCAGCCCGGAGGGGCATCCCCACGTCATTCCGGTGTGTTTCGCCTTCGACGGCAAGTCGGTTTTCTCGGTGCTGGACCGGAAGCCCAAGAGTACGGCGGTGACCCGATTGCGCCGGGTGCGGAACATACTGGCCAATCCCCAGGTCTCGCTGGTGGTGGACCACTACGAGGAAGACTGGCAACGGCTTCGGTACGTGTTGGTGCTGGGGCGGGCTGGGCTCTTGGAATCCGGGGACGAATGGGCGGCGGCGATGGAATTATTGCGGGAGAAATACCCCCAATACCGGGAGATGGACCTTTCCGAAAGCCCGATAATCAAGATAGTGCCCGAGCGCTTCGTCCCTTGGAGCTTCCTCCCAGAGTAGCGAGAAGCTCGACCGCCACAACGTATCGGATATGTGGATTCCTGTTCCGGAGATAACAGAACAGCAAGCCATTGTGAATGCCATAAATGAATCTGCTGTTAAGTTGTTATGCGAGTTGCTTATCTATCGCTTCACGGACAACTTCAATTAGAGGTTGCGGGTTCCCTTCATCTGCCTGCCGTAACGCCTCATCGTATTGCGCCCGTACAGGTTCGGTCCTAAGAATCTCAGGAACCGTCACAGGACCGGGCAAGAGTCCTCCAGATTTCCCGCATATGACGAAATAGCAAACAGCTCGTGCTGTCCGCCCGTTCCCGTTGACGAAGGGGTGAATATAGTTGATACGCCATAGCACGTATGCTGCCAACGTCTCGGCATTCCAAGCGTCCCAATAGCGATTGGTAATATTCACAAACTCCTCCATCAGGGGCTCTATTTGATGGAGGGGTGGTGGCGTATGTTCGCCTACTGTGACCCTGTACGGGCGGGATCGCCCGGCTTCCGGATGAAGTGCCACTATCGCATGGAAATTGATAGCCTTGATGAGGGATTCAGACAACCACAACTTATCACTGGCTATGGCGATCTCTACCATCGAGTTTAGGAAGTGATAATGTCTAATTCCATTGGTTCCCCCTACAAGTTGATAGAGATGGGATTCTTCTCCCATCTCTATCAGGTTCATGCTGGCAACTTTCCGTATTGTCTCTCGGCCAAGCTTTCGATGAATTCCCGCGTCGTCGTGCTGTTGTGGGGTAGCATACCCATTGCAAAGGAAATGCTTTGTGCCCTCGCCTCTTCCGGAGTCAGGGATTGCTTGGCCGCTACACGCAGACGCTTGGCCAAGTCATCGGACGCTTCCGAGGTATCTAGGGCTATCCATGCACTGTAATGGGCTCCACTCATTCTTTCCTCCTTCCGCTCCCCGTAGCAGTAGAACAAATTTTCTCAATTGTTAGGGAATGCGAGCTTACTCTGAAAGGTTATGGGTTACAAGTAGACCACGGCCGTAGCACGGAACCGGACTTTCGGCTAAAACATCGTATAATTCCCTTTTCATTCTACCCCTCCGGCGGCCCCACCTGGCCTTGGCCACGAAAATGAATATGTAGGGGCGGCCCCCCCCCCCGTCTCCCCGGCGAAAGCCGGGGTCCACGTCCCCGGGGGTCGGGGGTGGTGGGGCACTTTTAACGCAGAGGGCGCAGAGATTACGCAGAGATTACAGAGTTTTTTTATATTTTCTCTGTGTTCTCTGCGATCTCTGTGTTTAAATCGTAATCTCTGCGCCCTCTCTGCGCCCTCTGCGTGAAACACCCCCCCCCACTAACCACTAACCACTAACCAGCCGTTGCCGCATTTGCCCGGGCACTTCCCGCAGGCGCTGCCGGAACGCGGTATTCGAGCGGTCGGCCACCCGGTGGGCGGCCTCGGTCAACAAGGCGATGCCTCCCAGGTAGTCATCCACGTGGATGAACTCCGCTTCGACCCCGCCATCGGGGGCCGCGTTGTGGTAGTTTCCCAAAGGGAAGGCTATGCCGGTAACCTGGTAGCCGTAAACCGCGAAGGCGCTGGCCTCGCAGACCCCTCCGCTCATCAGTTGCCGCTGCGACTTGAACCCGGCCTCGCCCGCCCGCCCCGGTTCATTGTCCCGTTCCGGGTCCCGTTCCAGAAGTGATTCCCGCGCCCGGATCAGAACCGACTCCGCGTCGGCGTCGAAGGTGGAACCGGCATCGCCCACCCGGATCACCGGCCCCTTTCCCTGCTCCGCGCCCGGCAGCGTGCGGCTGGCTTCTGCGGAAATCACCAGCGTTCCCAGCGGGAGCGTCCCGGCTTCCGCAGCCAGACGCGCTCCCACCAGCCCCACCTCTTCGGCCCTGGTGAACAGCCCGTAAACGTCGCCCGACGGCGCGACGCCGCCGCGGCTCAGCTGGGCCAGCGCCGCCAGAATCGCGCCGCACCCGGCAAGGTCGTCGGCCGCCCGCATGCGGATGAATTCGCCGTCCAACTCGAAGTCCACCAGGTCGAACACCGCCGCAACCGGCGGCTCCACCGCCGCAACCGGCGGCTCCACCGCCCCAGATTCGTCCGGGCCGGCCAGCCTGATGAGCACTTGGCGGTCCGATTCTTCGCCGTGGCGACCGGCCGTCACGGCGGGCAGACGGCTGCCGCCGGGCAGCAGCAACTGCAGGGGCACGCCCTCGCCAAAGCTGCTGGCCGGAACCCCGCCCAGGCCGTCGGCGACGAAGCGGTCTCCCGACCGCCCGGTAATCTCAAAGCCCGGATGGTCCATGTGCGCCACAATGGCCAACGGCGTCGCCGAGGCCTCGCCGCCCGGGATCCGGGCAACGATGTTCCCAAATTCGTCGAAGCGATGCGCGACGCCCAATTCCTCCAGGATGGCGACGACCGTCGCAGCCACGCCCGATTCGTAAAAGGCCACCGCCGGGTTCCGGCCCAGCCGGCCCAGAAAATCAAGCGCCTCACCCCGTTCATCAACCATAGCCACCCCCACCTGCCATTTTTCTCTGTGGTCTCTGCGATCTCTGTGTTTAAATCGTAATCTCTGCGCCCTCTGCGTGAACCATCCCCCCGCCCCCCCGTCATTCCGGCGAAAGCCGGAAACCACGCGCCCCCGACCCCCGGGGACGTGGACCCCGGCTTTCGCCGGGGAGACGGGGGGGCCACTATCCACTCGCCCCACTGACACTTGCCCGTTCCCAATCCTCGAGACCCTACCCTAGCATGGTACCTGTCCGACACGGCATTCCGCCCTTCCGGGAATCGACCACCGGGCCGAAAATGGGCGGAAATGAGCGGAAATGAGAGGAAATCTAAAAATTTCGGCTCCCCCACCGTCAAATAAATTTCATGAGGTGAACCCCATATGGATACCCTGAGCTCCCTGAGAGCCCGCGTCCGCGCCCTCCAACGGAAATTGGCCCCCGAACTCGCCCTCCTCCGGCTCCGCCGGCTGGCCGAGGAGAATCAAATAAATCAAACGAATCACAGTTCAGACAACGACACATGCACTAGCCGAGGGAAGGGGAAACCGGTAAACTTCCCATTCGAACGATCCCACGAAGACCCGGCGCCCGAAATCTTACAGCCAAAAATCTTGCAGCCGAGGAGCCCGAACGTGGACGGAGTTACGGCCATCGCCAACATCCTGCGCATGGAAGGCGTGGAGTTTGTTGGGTGTGTTCCCTACCAACCGCTGCTGGAGGCGGCGGCCATCGCCGGCATCCGGCCTTTGATCTTCCGCCAGGAGAGCACCGGCATCCACATGGTCGACGGCTACTCGCGGGTGACCAACGGGAAGCGGTTGGGCGTATTCATGATGCAGAACGGCCCCGGCGCGGAGAATGCCTTCGGCGGCGTGGCCCAGGCGTTCTCGGAATCGGTGCCCATCCTCCTTTTGCCCGCCGGGATGCCGCGGGACAAGAGGGGCGTCCACCCCAATTTCTATCCCACCCGCAGCTATGAGACCATCACCAAATGGTCCGCCGAGATGAACATTGTGGAGACGATCCCCGACCTGATGCGCCGGGCCTTCAGCAAGCTGCGCAGCGGGAGGCCCGGCCCGGTGTTGCTGGAAATCCCCCAGGACATCGCCACCGCCGAGTTGCCCGAGGAGCTGTTCAACTACGAAGCGCCCCGGGCGGTGCGGCAGCAGGGCGACCCCGCCGACGTGAGCCGGGCCGCCGCCGCCCTCTTGGCTGCCGAACGGCCGGTGATTCACGCAGGCCAGGGCGTTCTGTACGCGGAGGCCTCCGACGAGCTTGTGGAGCTTGCCGAGTTTTTGCAGGCCCCGGTCATGACCACCCTGCCGGGCAAGAGCGCCTTTCCGGAGAATCATCCGCTGGCCTTGGGCGCCGCGGGGCCCAGCACCACGGCCGCGGTGAACAAGTACCTGAACGGGGCCGACCTCGTGTTCGGCGCGGGTTGCAGCTTCGCCAAGTCCTTCTTCGCCCCGCTGATCGCCGCCGACAAAACGATGATACATACCACCAACGATGAGGATGCCATCGGCCGGGAGTATAAGTGCGATTACCCGATTCTGGGCGACACCAGGCTGGTGCTCCGGCAATTGTTGGGTGAACTGAAAGACTTGGCCGGGAGCGCCCGGCCGGTGAACCAGGCGCTGCAGGCCGATATCAGGTCCGTCAAGGAAGCTTGGCTGGCCCAGTGGATGCCTAAGCTCACGTCTTCCGAAACCCCAATCAACCCCTACCGGGTGGTGTGGGACCTGATGCACACGGTGGACTTGGACAATACCATCGTCACCCACGAGTCGGGCAGCTCCCGCGAATACATGGTTCCTTTCTGGGAGGCCAGGGCGCCCCGCAGCTTCATCGGCTGGGGCAAGTCCACCCAGTTGGGCTACAGCCTCGGGCTGGCCATGGGAGCCAAGATGGCCTTCCCTGAGAAGCAGGTCATCAACGTGATGGGCGATATGGCTTTCAGCACCGTTGGCCTGGACATTGAAACGGCCGTGCGGTGCGACATCCCCATCATGACCGTCGTTAACAACAACTCCTACATGTCGATCTATGACAGCAGGCGGTTCCCGGTGGCAATTGACAGGTTCAACGTCAAGGAACTGTCGGGACAGTTCGCCGAGGTGGCCCAGGCGATGGGGGCCTACAGCGAAAAGGTGACCGACCCCGGTGAGATCGTCCCGGCCATCAACCGCGGGCTGGAGGCCACCAACTCCGGCCGGCCGGTGGTGCTGGAGTTCATCACCCGGGACGAGGGCGAATTCTCCAGGTTCTAGGGAACATCTGAACAAGTCCCTTCCCCCCGGTGGGGGAAGGTTAGGATGGGGGCCGTACCGAGGCCGGTTACGCTATTCTACTGACAGTTGCCCCTTGAACCGTCCCGGCGGGGTGGGTTGAAATACCGGCGTGGCTACGAAGAGCGAAACCGCCAACCCCGGCGGCCATCCGATGGTCCGAGACCTGCCCACCGGCGAGCGGCCGCGCCAGCGGATGGTGCAGTACGGCCCAAGGAGCCTCAGCAACACCGAACTGGTGGCGATTTTGCTCCGCACGGGTGTGGTGGGGGAAAACGTGCTGGCGGTGGCGTCCCGGGTGCTGGCCCACTTCGGCGGTTTGGCTGGCTTGGGCCGGGCGGACTACACTGATCTCTGCCGGCAAAAGGGCCTCAGCGAAGCCAAGGCCTGCCAGCTTCTGGCGGCGATGGAGTTGGGGCGCCGGTTCGTTTCTTTGGCCCCCGAAGAGAGAGCTACCATCAATTCGCCCCAAGACGTGGCCAACCTGCTCGGCGCGGATATGGCTACGCTGGAGCAAGAGCACCTGCGGGTGGTGCTGCTCAACACCCGGAACGCGGTGCTTTCGATTCACCCGCTCTACGTCGGCACGGTGAACCATTCCGTGGTGCGGGGCGCGAAGGTGTTCCGGCTGGCCATCAAGGAAAACGCCACGGCGCTGATAGTGGTGCACAACCACCCCTCGGGCGACCCCACCCCCAGCGCGCCCGACGTCGCCGTCACCCGGGAGCTGATCGCCTCGGGGAAGATGCTGGACATCGAGGTAATGGACCACATAGTGATCGGAAGCGCCAGCCGCTTCGTCAGCATGAAGGAATCGCGCCTGGGTTTCAGCTAAAATGCTCTCTGGGCCCCGACGTTCGAAACCGACTACTCGACATGCTAAATCGGGAGAGACTCCATGGCGATCAATATAGCTATGCCGCTCGTCGATTCAACTTCAATGGAATTAGAGCGAAGTTCGTTTCAAGATGGTAAGCGTGTGGTGCGGAATGGGATTCCGACCAATAATCTTGTTCGAAGCGCTTATTTGGACGGGAATGACAGCGTGTTCCCTAAAATACTCGGTCTCTACGTGAAGCCGGGAAGCGTAGTTGCCGATGTGACGTACGGCAAAGGAGTGTTTTGGCGACGCATACCTACCGGCTTATATGATGTCCGTGCCACGGATGTTCAGAACGGAGTGGATTGCCGAAAGCTCCCTTACAATGATGGGGAGGTCGATTGCGTCGTTCTTGACCCACCTTACATGCACTCCCCAGGAGGAACGGCTCATCAGACGCATGAACCGTTTGAGGAATACTACGGCAACAACGGGTCGGGCGGACAGACAAAAAGCAAGTATCACGAAGCGGTCGTAAATCTGTATCAGGATGCCGGGAAGGAAGCGTATCGTGTTCTCCGCGAGAGCGGAGTCTTCATTGTAAAGTGCCAAGATGAAGTATCAGGGCAATCGCGTCTTAACCGAGGAGGACTTTGAGAAGGTAGTCCTCGCGCCAGCCGGCTTGCAGGCGTTTGCCTTGGATGCCGACTTTGAGGCTGGTCTCCTTTTTGAGCAAGTTGTGGGAAATCTGGCGCAGGGCGGCCAGGTTTTGGGGAGCGTAGTCCTTGCGCACCCGGCATTGGTCTTCATTGAATGTCACGTCCAAGGTCCAGTGCAATGAATTCTCAATGCTCCAA
>DAOUHF010000244.1:0-3136 GCA_034428795.1 Dehalococcoidia bacterium | reverse complement strand
GGTCATGAAAACCCCACTGTTGCCGCTCGACCCCATGCAACGCTTGGCGTCCGAAACCCCCGAAGGGCCGGTCATGGTGCTCGGCGGTGCGGGCACTGGCAAGACCCAGGCACTGCTCGGCCGCATCACGGCGCTCCTGCACCACGGGGAGCGGCCGGACACCATCAGCTACCTGACCCCCCACAGTATGGCCGCCGAGGACATGAGCCGACGTCTGAGGCAGTTGCCCGAGGTTGCTGAGAAGTATCGCTCAAACTTGGGCGACGCGGGCAGGGAGCAGCTTCTGCAGATTGCCGGACGCGCCCGGAGCGTATATGTGGGAACCCTGAACCAGTATGCCTGCAAGTTCCTGCGCCGGGCCGGCGCTGTGGCCTTGAATGCATCTCCGCTCTTCACAATTTGGGACCAGTGGCAGGCCTCGAGAGCCATCAAAGAGCTGGCCGAAGACCTCCCTGGCGTCGGCAGGCTTCTACCCGGGGACATCAAGGAATTCCTCCGCTGGCACGGGCTGAATCAGACCCTGGACGCCGTCGCAACACAATCTGACCCCAAGGAAGGCTTTTGGCTCGACCTCAGACAGCGGTACACGGAGGAGAAGCGCCGCCAGCACGTCTTGGACGAGCACGATCTCATCCCGATGGCAGTCCGGGCTCTGGACCAAAAACCCCGCCTCCAGGAGGAGTGGCCGCAGAACCACTCCCGGCACCTGCTGGTAGATATGTTCCATGACGCCACTGCGGCCCAGTACGACCTGTTGTACCGGATGACCGGTCCCACCAGGTCGATCGCCATCGCCACCGACCCCAACCAGAGCGTCCGGGTGACGCAGGGCGCCGGAACTGACATGCTGTCCCGGTTCCGGTTCGACCACAAGGACGCCCCGATCCACCAGCTTGAATACAACCACCGGAGCACCGAGACCCTGTCCCGGGCGGCCAGGAGCCTGATCGATCACCTCGGCCTTTATAAGAACGCCCCGACCCCGCTCAAGCCCGGCGGCCAGGAGCCGACGCTGCACGTGGTCCTCGGCCCGCCGCAGCTCATGTTTGACCATGTACTGCAACGGGCCTCGGAGCTTACCCATGCGGGATATGCCTGGGACGACATGGCGTGCATATTCCCCAAAGACGACTCCGTGGGCGACATGCTGGCCTCGCTGTTCAGCCGGAACGTCCCCTTCGAAATGCTGGGAGCCGCCGGGCTGGAAGACACTGGCCGGGTGCGGGACAGCGACGCTGACCGCGTCATCAGTGTCTTGAGCTGTTTCCTCAACCCTTGGGACGCCGACGCGTTTGCCGCTGCGGCCTCAGCCGATGTCCGGAGCAACAGCCCGCGCCTGGCCCCCCGGGTCCTCCGCGAGATAAAGGCGCACGCCCGAGACGAGGAGGTCAGCCTGATCGGGGGATCCATTTATCACGTTAAACAGGCGAATCCGAGCGCGGGCGTCCACCGGGACCTGACCTACCTGAACGAGGCATGGTTCCAACTGGCCCGGATGCTCAGCAACCCGGAGGTCGGGCTTTCCCACCTGTGCTGGATGGCCCAAGAGCAGCTGATCGATGCCAGGATGGGCGTCGGCAGGGGGGCGCCGGACCCCCGGATGCGCCGGCTGAGGGAGCTGGGCGACAACACCCCGCGTCTCCCCGGCGAGAATGCAGCGCAGCACCTGGCCCGGTTCCTGGACCGGTTGTCTCCGGTGCTCCACCCCTACCGGCGGCCGCTGGATAACCCCCACCCGGCCGCCCCCCGCCGGGGGCTCACAGTGACCACGATCGATGCCTCCAGCGGCCTGGAATGGCCGGTGGTCTTTATCATGGATGCCGCCGACCACATCATACCCGGCGGGCTCGAGGCCGACGACGTCCATTTGAGGGAGCAGGCACGCCTCTTCTACACGGCATCCACCCGAGCCTCAGACCGCCTCTACTACTGCTACTCCCTGCAGGGCGGCCGGGGCTTCGACGCCGAGCGCAGCCGGTTCCTGGCAAGCCTGGACGACCAGTTGGTTGTGGAGATGGTCGATCCGGAATACTAACCCCCCAATGGGACAGAAGATGCATCGGCCATCGACTCCGTCCCTCTCCCTGCGGCGGACCCCGCAACGCCGGTCACAGACCCTCCGGCACACTCAGGAGGCGGGCCCAGCACGGCCTGGACCGGGAGGCGTACCTCCCGCAAGAGCAGCCGCCGGGCCGGCAGGCCCGGATGGACTTCATTCATTGCGGCGAACTCAAGGTGAACGCCGGGCGCCGGCGCTACCACACCTGCCGTTCCAATTCGTCCTGAGCCACTCGGGGTGGCGCCGCGGGGAGGCGACCTCCCGGCAGCACCCACTGGCTTTAGAGAAGTGATTTCAGGGGCACTGTCGGAACTGCGCGGCGAGCCCGAGGTGGCGCGCACCGACAACCCTTCGGCGTCGTCCACGAGATTCGGCGCAGCAGTGGCCGGGCGCTGCACGAGTCCTCTTCCGGGCTGCTGGACTACTACCTCATGCGGTCCACCAAGACCCATCCCCAGTCCTCCCACGAGAACGGGCCCTCCCAGCACCGGGTCAATGACGCCCGGGACCAGGCCTTCACGTTGCGAAGCAGCCGGGGCTTCGAATCAACGGAATCCTACGTCGGCTTCGCCGGTGAAGTGGTGGCCAAGCGCAACCGGCTGGTGCAGGCCAAGCTCGGGCAGAAACACCCTCAACTGCGACTCCTGCCTCCAGCCCCCGTGCCGGAGGACGCCAACCGCCGGGTCGTGGGGCGCAGCGCCATCCAGTCAGTCGGCCGGACCTGCACCGTGCCCTGCCGCTCCATCGGAGGAGGTGGCCTCCATCGGAGGAGGTGGCGGTCTGCTTGTACGCCGACCCTGACAGCGTACTAGCAGCCTGTCTGAAAAACAATGTTCTAAACGATAATCGTCTTCAGCGGAGCAAGTCATTCCGAATGTGGATACAATAGAGCCAATTATTCGAGAAAGAGATCAGAATGCGACGCTTTTCGTCTCTCAAAACTAATCTTCGGACGGGCTGCTAGACCACATCTCCGGAGACAGGATCCGCCATGAATTGGAGAAGGCTGCACAGGAGCGAAACCCACTGCCCATCTTCGGGCGAATGTCCGGTCTGGGAATCTTCTTGGCCATACAC
>DAOUHF010000243.1:0-28209 GCA_034428795.1 Dehalococcoidia bacterium | reverse complement strand
CGCCAACCTGAACTGCCCGGCAAACCTCCCAAGACTACCCCAAGACCCCCAGGGAGACCACCAACCGCCGCCTGAGTCGGGACCCTACCCCTCAACCACCGCCCTCCAAGAGACCATCCCACCCTGAATACCCTCTCCCGATTACTTAGGTGGTGGATCTGGGGTGACCTGCATGACCCTGCATGACGTCCTCTTGATACAAAGTCGGGGCCGTGGGTTGGCTGGCAGATATGCCCGAAGCCAAGTTCAGGCAGCCCTGATTACCTGCGGAAGGCATTAGCGCCGGTGACCAGGGCGGGCATGCCGCCAAAGAGGAACGCCACCGCTACGGTCTCGGCAATTTCCTCCTCGGTGGCCCCGGCGGCCCGGGCGCGGTTTGCGATGTTGGCCACGCCTTCCGGATGGGCGAGCAGAGCGTCGCACAACATGGTCATCAGGGTCTTGACCTTCAACGACAGCGCACCGTCGGCAAGGACCGACTCCCGGGCGCCGTTCACCAGATCAAGCAACCCGGGGGCGTTCTCCTGCAAGGTGGTCTGCCAAGCGGCAGGTTGAGTCATGCTGTTCCCTCCTGGTGCAAAAGCATATGGGGACCTCTGAACAAGTCCCTTCGATCCACGGGCCGATCCACGGGCCGATCCACGGGCCGATCCACGGGCCTGAAATGCCGGTACCCGTATATATGAAATCCGGCAATAACCCCGGCTTAATGTTATCATGGCATGCGGGGTGAATAGATTTGAACGACTACCAGAACAACGCTATCCGTAACCTGGCTATCATTGCCCACGTCGACCACGGCAAAACGACCCTGGTCGACGCCCTTTTGAAACAGGGCCAAGTCTTTCGGGCCCACCAACAGGTGGGCGCGCTGATTATGGACACCAACCCGCTGGAGCGGGAGCGCGGCATCACCATTTTGGCCAAGAACGCCTCGGTCTCCTACGGGGGCGTCAGAATCAACGTCATCGACACGCCGGGCCACGCCGACTTCAGCGGCGAGGTGGAACGGGTAATGAACATGGCCGATGGCTGTCTGCTGCTCGTGGACGCCGTGGACGGGCCCATGCCCCAAACTACTTACGTGCTGCGCCAGGCCCTGCGGCAGAACGTCACCCCCATGGTGGTCATTAACAAGATAGACCGCCCCGATGCCCGGGTGGCGGAGGTGGTCGATATGGTCCAGGACCTGTTCCTGGAACTGGCCACCAATGCGGAGCAACTGGATTATCCGGTGTTGTATGCATCGGCCCGGGATGGGTACGCCGCCACGAGCCTGGACGCGCCGGCGCCGGACATGCAGCCCCTATTTGAAGCGATTCTGAATTCGGTGCCTCCGCCCACCGGAGACCCCGGCGCCCCGTTGCAAATGCTGGTTGCCGCGCTGGACTACGACAACTACCTGGGGCAGGTCGCTGTGGGCCGGATTACCAACGGCACGCTCAGGCTGCGCGACAGGGTCGCTCTGTTGGGCCACGACGCTGCGGCCACCACCCACGAGGTGGAGCGTATCTTCGTGTTCCGTGGCATGGAGCGGGTGGAAGTGCCCGAAGCCCGCGCCGGAGACATTGTGGCCGTGACGGGTCCCGAGGGCGTGTCCATCGGCGACACCATCGCTTCTCTCGAAAACCCGGCGGCGTTGCCGTCCATCGACATCACCGAACCGACCGTGCGGATGACCTTCGGGGTCAACACCTCCCCGTTTATGGGCCGGGAGGGGTCCCACTGCACTTCCCGCAATCTCCACGAGCGGCTGCTGCGAGAGCTGCGGACCAACGTCAGCCTGCGGGTCGAGACCACCCCCAGCCCCGACGTGTTCGTGGTTGCCGGGCGGGGAGAGCTGCACCTGTCCATACTGGTCGAAACAATGCGCCGTGAACAGTACGAATTCCAGGTATCCCGTCCGGTTCCCGTCACCAAGGTGATCGACGGCAGAATATACGAACCTTACGAGATTTTGAATATCAGCACCCATGAAGAGTATCTGGGCGCGCTGACCGAATACCTTTCCGCCCGCATGGCCCAGCACCGGGATATGCGGTACGGCGAGAACGGCTATGTTCACCTGGAGTACAAGATACCCACCCGGGGCCTGATCGGATTCAACGCTTTCTTTACCCGCACCACCCGTGGCGACGGAGTGAAAAGCAGTATCTTCACGTCTTACGAACCGATGGAGGGGGAAATAAAGTCCCAGCGCAGCGGCGTGCTGGTGGCCTCCGAAGGCGGCGTGGCCGTCACTTATGGGTTGATCAACGCTCAAGGCCGTGGCGACACCTTCATCGACCCGGGCGTAGTGGTCTACGAGGGCATGATCGTCGGCTCGTACCGCCGCGAGGGCGACATCGAAATCAACGTCTGCAAGGAAAAGAAGCTGACCAACATGCGTTCGTCAACGGCCGACGTGGCCAAGCGCCTGAAAGCCACCATCAACATGAGCTTGGAAGAAGCCCTGGCGTTCATATCCGACGACGAACTTGTGGAAGTCACGCCCCAAAACCTGCGCCTTCGGAAGATGGACCTCTCCGCCCTGGAGCGCAAGCGTCACCGCCGCGACGGAGCCCGCATCCGGGACTAGCGGCCCCAATTCCATAGAGAAGCCTAAAAAGGGAGGCCCAAAAAAATCGGATGGCCGGAGGGGAGGGACCTCCGGCCATCACTGAACTGTCACCCCTCGCCGTCCGCCGGCAGAGGGGCAATCGTCTGAATTATGGGGCGCACCGGCCCGAAAGGTGACCTCGGATTACGGTCGCCAACAAGCTCCGGGCAGTGACACCGGGTCCATCGAACGGACCAGTGTCATATCGGAACTGAGTTAGGCGGCTCCGATACGGAACACATTGGTGCCGCAGGTGGGGCAGGTGCCTTTGGTGGCCGGTTTCCCGTTCTTCATGGTGATTTTCTCTGGACCGCTGATTTCGCGCTTGCTCCTGCATTTCACGCAGTACGCGTCCATAGGAACACCTCCAAAGGTAAGTCAACATATTGTGGTACGGCCTGAGCGTAATGTCAATATGTTGTAGGCGTAAATTTGGAACAGGAGCGGAACTCATACGTGGCCAGCTACGACCGGACCTGGCTGCATTGTAACCCTAGCTGGAAATTGGCGGCGACTATACTTTCGGGGGGGCGATGATAGAATGAGTCAAGTCGCTCGGAGCGGTGTCGAATGGGGAAAATTTACATCGTGCGTCACGGCCAGACGGTCTGGAACAAGGAAGCCAGAATCCAGGGCCATACCGACATCGCCCTCTCTGAACGCGGCATGCAACAGGCCAGACTGCTGCGGGAACGAATGGCCGCCACCCCGCTGGACGCGGCCTATACCAGCGACCTGCGGCGCGCCTGCGAGACTGCGGAGATAGTCCTGCAAGGCCGTGGCGTCCCGCTGTACCCCACGCCCCGGCTGCGGGAATACCAGAAGGGGGCCCACGAGGGCCTCACGTTCGATGAGATAAGCGCCCGGTTTCCCAGCGACTTCCCGACCTACGTCACCAAGGACCTAGACTACGCTCCCGAAGGCGGGGAAAGCACCCGGGCCGTCAGCGTGCGCATAGGCGGGGTCATCGGCGAAATCAAAGCCAGCCACCTGGACGAGTCGGTCTTGGTCGTCGGCCACGGGGGCTCCCTCCGAGGCGCCATGCAGGCGCTTCTGGACATGCCTATGGACGCCAACTGGCGTTTCATGTTCGGCAACTGCACCCTCACCATAGTGGACACCTACCCCGATAACGCGGTTCTCCGGTTGTTCAACGACGGCTCCCACCTGAGCGCCCTGGGCCCGGCGGACTAGAGCCCATGGCGATGGGCAACGTCCTGATGGTGCAGGGCACCGCCTCCCACGTGGGCAAGAGCGTGCTCGTGACGGCCCTTTGCCGCATTTTCCGGCAGGACGGCTTCCGGGTTGCGCCCTTCAAGGCCCAGAACATGTCCAACAACTCCTACGTCACCGCCGACGGCGGCGAAATAGGCCGGGCTCAAGCGGTGCAGGCCGACGCCGCCGGAGTGGAGGCCCGGGTCGAGATGAACCCGATTCTGCTCAAGCCAGCGTCCGACCACACCTCCCAGGTGGTCTTGTTGGGCCGGCCGCTGGCCTCCACCGGGGCCAGGGAATACTTCGCCTCCCTCAAGCCCCGCCTGTGGCAGGCGGTCCAACAGTCCCTGGACAGTCTGCGCCAAGAGTATGACATCGTCGTCGCCGAAGGGGCCGGCAGCCCCGCCGAGATCAACCTCAAGGCCACTGAAATCGTCAATATGGCCGTGGCACGCTACGCCAACGCCCCGGTGATGCTGTGCGGGGACATCGACCGCGGCGGCGTGTTCGCCGCGCTGGTCGGTACCATGGAGCTGCTGGAGCCGGAGGAGAGGGCGCTGGTCCGGGCTTTCGTTATCAATAAGTTCCGCGGCGACGTCAGCCTGCTGACCGACGGTTTGACCTGGTTGGAGGAGCGCACGGGAGTCCCGGTGGCCGGAGTGGTGCCATATTTTCGGGACATCCACGTTCCGGAAGAAGACTCGGTGCCTTTGGAGTATGCCGCGCCGGCCCCTGCCGCGGCGGTGTTGGACGTCGCGGTAGTGTACCTCCCCCACATCTCAAACTTCGATGATTTCGACCCGCTGGCCCACCACGCCGGGGTCTCGTTGCGTTATGCGGACTCCCCGGCGGCTCTGGGAACCCCCGACCTCGTAATCATTCCGGGCACCAAGACCACGATTCCGGACCTGGCCTGGATTAAGGAAAGGGGACTGGCCCAGGCGGTGCAGGAGCTTCACCGGAACGGCACGCCGGTAATCGGCATCTGCGGCGGCTACCAGATGTTGGGGCGCACTCTCAGCGACCCAGACCACGTCGAATCGTCCCTCGCCAGCATGGACGGGCTCGGCTTGCTGCCCATTGAGACCGTGTTCCAGGGCGACAAAGAGACCCACCGGATCAAGGGCCGGATTGTTGAATCGGCGGGGCTCTTGGCAGGCGCCGCGGGGCTGCCGGTGCTGGGCTATGAAATACACATGGGCCGCACCACCGGCGAGGGCGTGGCGGCTCCGGTGCGGATCGACGATCGCGCCGATGCCCCGGTGGACGCGGCCGGTTCCCTGGACGGGGCATTGAACGCCGCCGGGAGCGTCTTGGGCACCTACGTTCACGGTCTGTTCCACAACACCGAGCTTCGCCGGGCCATCCTCAACGAACTGGCGCGGCGCAAGGGGGTTAGGCTGCCCGAATCCCCGGAGTCCAATGGGGAATTGGACTTGGACCGGGAGTACGACCGCCTCGCGGACTGGGTGCGTTCCAGCCTCGACATGGACCTGGTATACGAATTGGCGGGTCTGAGCCGCGACTTCGAGGGCACATAGCCAATGGGGTCAGTTCACCATTGGATTCTCTGCGCTCCCTGCGCTCCCTGTGTTCTCTGTGTTTTCTGTGGTGAAGTGATTGACCGCTGAGCTAGCGCAGTCCCCTCCGATGGCCTCCGCCACTGTCCGCGCCCCCGGCGTGTGCGGGGTGCTGGCACAGGGAACGGTGGACGGCGCCAACTTCATCGTCACTTGCCCGGTGGATTTCCACTCGAGAGTGAGGGTGGAAATTTACGCCGATGGACGCGGCGTCGAAGCTACCGAGGGCTGCGAGAAGACCGCGGCCGCAGTGCGCCGGACGCTGGCGCGGCTGAAGCAGGCAAAGCTCAGGGCTCGGGTGCAAGTGAGCAACCCCATCCCCCGCGGCCGGGGAATGGGCAGCAGCAGCGCCGATCTGGCCGCCGCCATAGCAGCCACTGCTCTCGCCCTTGGCCATGCCCTGGCTCCCAGGGACATCGCCCAGATCGCCCTTTCCGTAGAACCGACCGACGGTGTGATGCTGCCCGGCGTGGCGCTGTTCGATCACCGGGCCGGACTGATCCAGGAGAGTCTGGGCCCGCCGCCCCCCATGGAGATCGTGGCCTTGGACTTGGGCGGCGCGGCCGACACCAGGGACTTCAACATGGTGGACCGCACCCGTGCCTGGAACTCGGTGAGCCAAGAGACCGGCGAAGCCCTGCGGCTGGTCCGGAAGGGCATCGAGGCAAATGATCCTGCCTTGGTCGGAGAGGGCTCCACAACCAGCGCCCTGGCCAGCCAGCGTATCCTGCTCAAGGAGCGGCTCGACGAGGTGATAGACTTTTCCCGCGAAGTGGGCGCGGTGGGAGTGAACGTTGGCCACACCGGCTCGATAATAGGGGTGCTCCTGGACGCCAGGGAACGGCGGGGCAAGTCAACCTATCTGCAGGCCCGCCGGGCGTTTCCCGACGCCGAGGCGGTCCACCATTTCCGGTTACTGGGCGGTGGAGTTCAACCGGTGGAGTTCAACCAGTAGAGTTCAACCAGTAGGGGCGGTCCGCTTACCGCCCCTGCGATAAGGATGGAAACAAGCATGGTCGAATACAACCTGGCGGTTATTCCTGGCGACGGCATCGGCGTGGAGGTAATTGCCGAAGGCCGCAAGGTGCTGGAAGCCCTCGGCCGGGAGGGTTCCGGGCCGGGGTTCCGGTTCACCGAGTTCCCTTGGGGGTCGAGCTACTACCGGGAGACCGGCCGGCTGATGCCCGAGGACGGGTTGGAAACCCTCAAGGGGTTCGACTCCATCCTCTTCGGTGCGGTGGGCGACCCCGATATCCCAGACCACATCACTCTGCATGGGTTGCTGCTGCCGATGCGCCGCGGCTTCGACCAAGGCATCTGCGTACGCCCCGCCTACCTGTACCCGGGCGTAACGTCGCCCTTGGCGGGCAAGAAGCCCGGCGACATCGACATGGTGATATTCCGGGAGAATACCGAAGGAGAATACGCGCCCGTGGGCGGCCGGTTGAACACCGGCACTCCCTTCGAGATCGTGGTGCAGAGCAACATATTCACCCGCCGGGGCACCGAGCGGATCATCCGGGCGGCCTTCGAGTATTGCGTGCGCCGCAACAAACGCAACAAGGTGACTTCGATCACCAAGTCCAACGCCCAGTCCTACGGCATGGTCTTCTGGGACGAGGTGTTCAACCAGGTGGCGGCGGATTATCCACAAGTCGAGACCGAGTCCCTGTTGGTGGACCGGGCCTGCATGGACTTCGTCCGCTGGCCCGAGGACTTCGACGTGGTGGTGGCCTCCAACCTCTTCGCCGACATCCTCTCCGACATTGCGGCGGTGGTCACCGGCAGCCTGGGGCTGGCTCCCAGCGCCAATATCAACCCTGACAAGGAGTACCCGTCACTGTTCGAGCCGGTCCACGGGGCCGCCTTCGACATCATGGGCAAAGGCATTGCCAACCCCCTGGCGACCATCTCAGCCGTCGCCATGATGCTGGACCACTTGGGCGAGCCGGAAGCCGCCCGCCGCGTCGACGCCGCCGTGGCCCGCTGCCTCGAAGAGCGCAGCGTCATTACCGGCGACCTCGGCGGCACAGCCACCACCACCCAGGTGGGCAACGAAGTGGTGCGCCTGCTGGCAGCGGGGTAGAGGCGCCGTAGGCCGCTGGATGCAAAATGGGGACTATGAGAACAGGGAGAGACAGCATGACGCTCAAAATTCCGCCGGAAGGCGTTCCGCTGTATCTGGACGAACGCGGATCGGCACGGGTAGGTGAAAGCCGCGTCACTCTAACCACGATCGTCGACGCCTTCGAGTTGGACTATAGTGCAGAGGAAATCGCCGACCAGTTCCCCACGGTCACTGTTGCCGAAGTCAAAGCCGTGCTGGCGTTTTATCATGAGAGACAGGAAGAGGTTGACGAATACCTGAGAGTCCGCCGCAAACAAGCGGACGAATTTCGGGCAAAAATGGAGGCCCGGGTCCGACCGGTGGGTATCCGGCAGCGGCTCCTCGAGCGGCGCAAGAGCCGAAAGCAAGCCTAGTGATCCGGTTCCTGGTCGACGAGAACTTCAACATTAACATCGTGCTTGGAGTGCGGCTGCGAAATTCTTCCGTCGATATCGTCAGAGTCCACGAAGTCGGTATAACCAGGGCCGAAGACCCGGCGGTGCTGGAGTGGGCCGCGGAAACAAGACGGGTGGTGTTGACCCATGATGCAGACGATATGCCGAACTACCAAGGCGTGTATCGCCGGACCATGCTGGACCGGACGGCTGTTTCAAGCGACGGTTAGCCCCCTAGCCTGAGCCCAGGATCACTCGCACCATGCGTTTCTCCAGGGCTTGGCCTATTTCCATGGCCAGGCCGGCGCGTTCGTGGTCTCCCACGGTGCCTACGAAGGCGACCCCCAGCAGCCGGCCCAAGCGGAAGTCGACCACGGTGGATGAGATGAGCCCGCTGGGACCACCCTGCAGCACCCGCAGGGACACGGCTTCGTCAAAGAACCCGTTGGTCTCGACCCTGGAGGCCGCTACCAGTTGATGTCCTTCGCCCACGCTGTCGCCCACGTGGTCCTCGAAGTCCTTCAGGAAGATATCGTTCATCCAGTCATGCACCGAGTCGGGGCTGTCGAACAGGTGCACCACCGAAGCCGCCATAAAGTCGAACCCGTCGCTCATCTGCATGTTCGACGTGGGGCCCAGCTCGCGCATGCTGCCGGTCACCCGGCCGGCCCCGGAGAATCTGGCCGCCGTACTGCCGGCGAACCCGTTGCGGGCGAGGGTCTCGTTGTCCAGTTCGCCGTCCCTTACCACCTGATGGCCGTGGAAACCGTCCGGGAATTCCCCCTTCTCCAGCAGCATGCCGGGGAGAGAGCCTTCGGTGATGCTATAGGTCGCTCGTTCTAGGGGTGATCTTGCCAAAGCAAGCATACCTCCAATATTTTCGGGTTAGCAGGGTTCGTCCAAGAACGGCCCGCCGCCGCCTGCTTCGGCCCGCCGCCTGCTTCCCGCCGCCTTTCATCAAGCAGGCGGCGGGGGAAAGGCTAATGGGGTTACCCGCAAACAAGAGGGTAGACGTGGAGGTAGCGGGACGCCTCCACCGGCGGTATGCTCTTTTCCCAGGTGTCGCCGCCGTCGGAGCTGTCGTAGACCTCCCCCGAATAGGCGGCGCAGCACATACGCGACGGGTCGGCGGGGTCGATGGCGACCTGCATCATCCGTCCCGGCGGGACCTCTCCCAGATCGATCTGCTCCCAAGACTGCCCCACGTCGCGGCTGCGTAACAGCGTTCCCGACTGGACTGTGCCGGGAGGCGCGGCCCCGCCTCCGGCTCCGGCGGCCAGGTAAATAGTGTTGGGGTCGTCGGGCGCGACCAGCAGGTCCCGGCAATAAGAACCGCCGGGGAATTGGTCGGGCGCTTGCACGTGCTCCCAGCGGCGTCCCTGCTCGTGGCCCCGGAACATGGCGATCTGGGTGGCGATTTGCACTGTGCCGGGGGCGGCGGCGCTCACCTGTACTTGATGCAGGTCCAGGGTGTTGTTGCGCAGGAAGGGGCCGTCGATAAGCTGCTCCCAGGTCTCCCCGCCGTCGTGGCTGCCCAGAAGGCCGCCGACCTCGATGGCCGCGTACATGTTGGCCGGGTCTACGGGGTCGATGGCGATGCCGATGACCCGCTTGCCCAGCGGCGGCATGTAGGTGGTGATATGGGGGAAGGTCACCCGGCTGGCGTCCATCTCCTCCCAGGTGTTGCCGCCGTCCTGCGACCGGGCGATGGCGCAGGGCTCGTAGCCGGCGAAGACAACGTCGGGATCGTTGGGGTGAGCGGCCAGCGACCAGACCTCGCGGCCTTCGGACGGGTCGTTCAGCGCTTCCCAGGTCCGGCCGCGGTCGTTGCTGCGGTATACGCCATCCTGGGTCCCGGCGAACACTCGTTGAGGGTCGTCGCGGCTGAGCAGCAGCGCGCGTACCTGGGGGTTCTCCGGCAGTCCGGCGGATATGTCCTGCCACTCGCCTTCGCCGTCGGCCTTCCTGAGAAGGCCGCCCTCGCCGATGTAGTCGCCTTCCCCGGCCAAGCCGAGATAAACGTGTGTCCGGTGTCCTGCTGCGGTCATGGCGCTTCTCCTCCGGCTGTCGATTTCACTGTCTACGGATTTTTTGTCAACGGATTTCACTGTCAACGGATTTTAATGTATCGGGGTGGGTTGGTCTACTCAGGGGATTACATGCCCCCATGATAGAATGCGGAGAAGTGAGAAGATGATACGGGCTGGTTGGATCAATGCTGGAAACTGAGCGAGGCAGGGTCTTGATAACCGATGCTTGGACGCTCTACGGGGACGCCATCGAGATGCTGGAGGAGGGCAATATCCGGAACGCGGCGGAAAAAGCCTGGGGCGCCGCCAAGCGGGCAACGGACGCCCTGATTCTGGAACGTACCGGACGTGAACCCAACAGCACTTCCCAGACATCCGGCGGCATACGAGCCCTGAGCCGGGAGAACGAAGCCATGTTGTCCCTGCGTGACCGCTACGGAGCCCGCGCACATTATTTACATGGCGACTGCTTCTACGACGGGCATTGCGAGCCGGAAGACGTCTTTGCTGAAATGGTCCGCGATACCGCCGACTACATCCGCGACGTGGAACGCCTGGCCTGACTGCCGCGGCAACAGGAATCCTCCGTCGCCCTCGCCCGGTGGCGCGGCGTCCCGGTCTGCGCTAGTATTTGACGCAATTACCCGCTGGAAGGTGTATGCCCCATGAAGAACAAGGTGTATGCCACCATGGACGACGCGGTGGCCGGCATTCCCGACGGCTCCACCATCATGTGCCCCGGGTTTTCGGGCGTCGGCGTTCCCCGCAACCTGCTGGCAGCCGTCAACCGCCAGGGCGCCAGGGGACTGACCTGTATTTCCAACAACGCCGGCACGGTTGACGAGTTGGTCGACGTGGGCACCTTGGTGGAAGCGGGCCAGGTCAAGAAGATGATTTGCGCCTTCACCGCCTCCACCCATCCGTCGATGGTGACTCCGTTCACCCGGATGTACAACGAAGGGGAGATTGAGGCCGAACTGGTGCCTCAAGGGACCCTGGCCGAGCGCATCCGCATCGCCGCCGCGGGAATTGGCGGCTTTTTTACGCCTACCTCGGTGGGCACCGAACTGGCCGAGGGCAAGGAGCACCGGGAGATCAACGGCCGCACCTACGTGCTGGAGTACCCGTTGCCCGCCGACTACGCGCTCATCCGCGCCTGGAAGGCGGACAAGTTCGGCAACCTCCAATTCCGGCTGTCCCAGCGCAACTTCAACCCGGTTATGGCGATGGCCGCCGCCACGACCATCGTGGAGGTCGAGAACGAGGTGCTGGAGATTGGGGAGCTGGACCCGGACCAAGTACACGTGTCCGGGATTTACGTGGACCGCATCGTGAAGATCCCCGAGGACGGCATCTGGTCGGGAGCCAAGCCGGGCCTGTAAAACCCGTCGGCCTCCGCGCTCTCGCCGTTGGAATTAGCGGCCGTTGGGATTAGCGGCTGTTGGAATTAGCGATAAAAGGACTGCAACTATGGCCGAGAAAGAAAAGCTGACGCGGCAAGCAATGTGCGACCGCCTCGCCATGGAGTTCCAGGACGGCTGGATCGTGAATCTTGGGGTGGGCATGCCCACCCTTTGTTCCAACTACGTCGACCCCAGCCGGTCGATTATCAACCAGTCGGAGAACGGCGTAATCGGCTACGGGCCCCTGGCAGCCGAGGGGCATGAGGACCGCCACCTGGTCAACGCCGGCGGACAGCACGTAACCGCCCAGCCGGGAATGGCCATCGTTCACCACGCCGATTCCTTCGGAATCATCCGCGGCGGGATGATCGACGTGACCGTGATGGGGGCTTACGAGGTGGCCGAGAACGGCGATTTCGCCAACTGGCGCATACCCACCCGCAAAGGCGGCGGCATCGGCGGCGCCATGGACCTGGCCGCCTGCGCCAAGCGGGTGTTCATCGCCATGGAGCACCTCACCCGCGAGGGAGAGTCGAAGCTCCTGAAGAAGTGCGCTCTGCCCATCACCGCCCCCGGCGTGGTCAAAATGCTGGTCACCGACCTGGGTTTATTCGGGATAACCCCCGATGGCTTCGAGCTCCTGGAAAACGCCCCCGGCTGGAGCCCCGAGGACATCCAGAAGCACACAGAGGCCCGCCTCAACGTCTCCCCGGCGCTTAAGAGCTTCCGGTTTCGGGACTAGGGCGTGTTCACACTAACGCAGTGCATCGAAGATGAGTGCGAATGAGAGGAACCCGAGGAAGATCACGTCGAGCTTCTCAAAGCGTGAGAAGATACGACGGAACCCCTTCAACCGCCGGAACAGCCTCTCTATTTCGTTGCGCCTCTTGTACATCTCGCGGTCGTACTCCCACGGATGAACCCTGGTGCTGAGGGGTGGAACAACGGGGGTGAACCCCAAGGCCAATGCAAGCTGACGGGTCTCATTGCCCTCGTATGCCCGGTCCATTAACAGGTACGGGTCCTGACACTGGGGTCCCAGGCGGTTGAGCAGCTTGCGTCCCTCCGGCGCATCGTGGGCTTGGCCCGGAGAGAGGGAAAAGGTTATGGCTGTTCGAGCATCCGCGGCAACCATATGAATCTTGGTGGTCCAGCCGCCCCGGGACTTGCCGATGGACTGAGGTCCGTTTTTTTTAACGCACCAGTGCCATCGGGATGCACCTTGACGACGGTGCTGTCTAGGGAGACAGCCTCCAGCTTGATGCGCACTATCTGTTCTCGTTGCAGATATTCGAACACCCGGTCGAGCACCCCGTTCTTCGACCACCGGTTCATCCGAGTGTAGACCGTATGCCAGTTGCCAAACCGAGGCGGTAAACCACGCCACTTGCACCCCTGCTCGGCGACATACAGGATGGCGTTCAGCACTTGCAAGTTGGGCAGCATCACGTTGCCACGCTGAACAGGGAAGATTGGAGCTATGCGTTCGTACTGAGCTTCTGTAACTTCCATACCTGTATCATAACAGGATCAGGTTGCTTTGTGTGAACAGGCCCTAGTCGCTTTTTGCCGCAGAGAAACCAGACTACAGGAAGTCACTAGCGGTCATTGTGGTGGCCCCCCAATTACATCTTCGTAATGGCAGATAGCGTTCACCCCGCCCTTCAGGTGAGTAATCCTTGGGTCACTGTGAGGCCGTTGGATCACGTTGGACTAGGTAATCGCCTATTTCGATGAATCGGTCTGTTAACTCCGGATGGCGATTTACGAACCTTATGGCTCTCCGCTCAAAGACTACTTCGTATCGGAAAGCGCTAGCCAATAGCCCTCATCGGACTTTTGACTTCCGCAATTCATATTCTTCTCGTGCAGCCTTGATGGACCGGTACTTCCGGCGTGTGTTGATGGTCTCCTCGGCTGTGGCGATCCAACTGTTTATGGACTCCGCGTTTTCCAGGAGGTCTCCCCTGCGGGTTGCTTGAGTGCAATCGTTGAGAACACCTTCGGCCAATTCCCTTAACTCGGTCGGTTTCAGCGACTCAATTAAAACCCGAACCATACCCGGTGTTGGAAGCTGATCCAGTGCGTCCGATAACCGTTCTTCGGGACCATGCGGCCCCAGAACTTTGAATCCTTCTTTTCCCTGGGTTGGTATGGATTCACTCATACGCGTAGCTTTCCTGATGTGTTCAACAGATGCGTTCAACAGCAGTATAGCAAACGGTTGACACCTCCCTAAAAATACGCCGTGCCGCCGTTTACGTGGATGGTCTGGCCCGTGATGAACCCGCAGTCGTCGGTTACCAGGAAGACGCACGCGGCGGCGACGTCGTCGACCGCGCCCAGGCGGCCCAAGGGTATCTCGGACGTGTCGGCCATGTTCTGCCGGGGGTACCACGCCAGGTCGCGGGTGGTGTCGATCCGGCCCGGTGAGACGACGTTCACGCGGATGTTGTCGGGCGCGAACTCCGAAGCCAGGCCCCTGGCCAGCCCCACGACGCCCATCTTGGCGGCGGAAACGTGGGAGCGTTGGGCCGAGCCGTTCCACGCGCCGTCGCCGGTCAGGAACACTATTCTGCCAGAGCCGTTGCGCTTCATTGAGGGTATGGCGGCGCGGGCGCAGTAGAACGCACCGTCAAGCACCACCCCGCGCACCCGTTCGTAGTCCTCCAGCGTCAGTTCCAGGAAGGGCTTGTGAGGGCGAATGGCGGCGTTGCTGACCAGGATATCGACCTTGCCGAATCGCTCTATGGCTGCGGCAAACATGCCGCCGACCTGCGGCTCAACGGCGACGTCGGCAACCACCGCCAGGGACTCGACTCCCAGCGCGGCGGCTTCGGCGGCCACGGATTCGGCCTCCTCCCGGTTCGACCGGGCGTTGACCACTACATTTGCGCCCTCGGCTGCCAGCTTCAAGATGATAGCTCTGCCGATGTTGCGCCCCGAGCCAGTCACCAGAGCCACCCTGCCTTCCAGTCGATTCATCTGTGGCGCCCCCTTATGTACCCTTGTTTCATGTACCCTTGGTTTATGTACCCTTGATTCATATACGCTTGCCTCTTGGTTTATGCTCGTCCGGGTACGCCAACCGGCCGGAGTTGGCGGGCGGAATTTTTGCCCGCCGGCCGCCCGTAATGGCCCTGAGACCAAACGCGCCGGAAAATCGTATAATCCCCTGCATGTTTATTGGATCACGCGCCGTCCGGACAATCGTCCGGACGCTCGAACGTTGCTCCGGTTCCGGATGTTACTCTTGTTCGGGCCCAGCGGACAGCCGCGGGTTCGCTATCTCACAGGGACTCCTGTAGCGCATGGGCTTACTGGACCTCGTTTATTGGCTGCTCCGACGCCGCATTCGCCATTCCTGGGTGCTGCTGGCCCTCACCGCTTTCGGTGTCCTTGCCGCCGTAACCCTCATGGCCACCGGCTCCCTGTATTCGCGTGTCCTGGGAGAGGCGGGCATCAGGCATTCCCTGGCCAGCCTCCCCCCCACTGTGGTCAACACCCTCGTCGTCGCCCAAGACCGTCCCTTGGGTCCGGCTGACTACGAGCCGTTGTCGGAGATGGTGCAGGGCGCGGCGCGGTCCCGGTTGAGCGGCATACTCGAGGGCATTCATCGCTTCGGTCGCACCCAACTGGGCCTGCCGGGGGACAAAGACCCCGACCGGATCCCGCGGCCCCAGGATGCGATCAATGGCCGTCCCTTCTTCATGACCGGATTTCAAGACCATTCCCGGTTGGTGGCGGGAAGCTGGCCCGAATCACCAGGGTCCTCCGGGCCTGAAGGCGTCGAGATCGATGCGGTCGTGGGAGCTTCGACCGCCAGGACCGCCGGCTACGAGGTTGGTACGAAAGTGTTCGTCTGGCCATTTCCGGGCGACCCCTCGGAGCGGATAGTCCTCAACATAACGGGCTTGGCGGAACCAATCGACCCGTCCGAAGTCTATTGGATGGGGCCGCCGAACTATTTCAGCGTCTACGCGGTGGCCGACGTTAACGTGGCGCCCTTCTACCTGACCGAACAGAACTTCCTCCAGGTGCTGGGAAGCCGGTTCCCCACCCTGGTGGGCGACTTCGGGTTCAACCTCTTCCTGGACCCGAGCCGCATAACAGCCGGGGACGCCGACGCCGTTCAGGAGGCGATGGCCGGCCTCGAAACGGACGTCAATAAACGATACCCCCGCACCTTTGTACTGAGCCGTTTGAGCCTGGCTATCGACGAATACAAGCAAGAATTGACCCTGGCCCGGGTGCCCCTGTACGTGTTCGTATCACTATTTGTCATCGTGATAATCTATTTCCTGGTATTGATCACTGGGCTGCTGGGAAGGAGCCAGTCCGAAGAGGCGGCGCTCCTGCGAAGCCGGGGCGCAAGCGTGGCCCAGGTTGCCGGGGCAATGGCGTTGGCCGAGGCCGTGGTGGTCCTCGTCGCGGTGGCCATAGGGCCTCTGATAGCCTGGCTCATCGTCCGTTTCCTGCTGCTGTCTACCATTGACCCGGTGGGAGGACGGGACTTCCCTACCGGGCTGGCCGCCGACACTTACTGGATGGGAGCGGCCGGCGGCGCCCTGGCGTTGGTGGTCTTGGGCGCCACCGCCGTGGGACGGGCCCGGATGGCAATGACCGATTCCCTGGCGGCGCGGGCCCGCCCGCCTTCCAACCCCTTCCTGCTTCGCTACTATTTCGACGTTTTGGCATTGCTGGCGGTCGGCCTGATTTGGTGGCAGGTGCGGGGACGGGACGGGTTTGTCGCCCAAGAACTGGCCGCCCGAGGGGTGAGTGTCGATCCTACCCTGGTGCTCGGACCGGTGCTGGGCCTGTTTGCCGCAGCGGTCTTGCTGATGCGGGCCCTGCCCCTGGCAGCACGTTTGATGGCTTGGGCCGGAGAGCAGGGGAGGTCGGCCTGGGTGTCCCATGCGCTGGTTCGATTGGCCCGGGACCCCGTTCCCAACGCCTCTCTGGCCGTCATGCTCATGCTGGCCGCGGCGCTGGGCGTTTTCGGTGCGACGTTTCAGTCCAGCCTGGCCGACAGTCAACGGCACCAGGCCCTGTACCGGACCGGCGGCGACATGGTGGTCAAGGGTCCCGCTATCAAATCCGACTCGGCCCAAAAGCTGTCCACCATACCTGGGGTGGTTGCGGCGACCCCCGTACTCCGCCTGCCGGTGAACCTGCTGGACGGCCACGGTGGTTCGGCCAACCTGATCGCTCTGGACCCCGGGGTCCTGGCCCAGGCTGCGTGGTTCCGGGAGGACTTCTCGGACCAGGGGATTGATGAATTGGCCGCGCTCCTGGACCCGCTGCCGGGAGAAGAGGCGGAGCCGGGAATATTGCTGCCGACCGACGCCGGTTACCTGGGCGTATGGGTGAATACCTCGGAGATGGACATCAGTCCCGGTTCGATCAACCTGAGCCTGTGGGCCCATGTGAGAAATGTCCGCGGCGCTTATCGCAGCGTCGGCCTCGGCAGCCTGATCGACTCCGGGCAGGACCCCAGCGAGTTGGTTGGTTGGCGCTTCCTTTCCGGGGAGCTTCCCGAGGGGTTCTCGCCCGATGACCGCCCGCTGGAACTGGTGGGCCTCTTCGTCAGCGGCAGCTCCTTCACCAAGGCGCCGGCCGCCCGGCTCTTCTTCGACGACGTTACCGTCTTTTCGGGCGCGTCCGCCGGGGACGGGAGCATAATTGAAGACTTCGAGTCCGCCAGGGACTGGCAGCCGTTGGTCACGCCGGCACAACGGAGTGATTCGTCCCAACCCGTGGCTGAGGCGGCCCACAGCGGGAACCGGGGACTCGCCTTCAGTTGGGACGTTCCCCTGGAGGATAACCTCCGGGGCATACACATACCGCCGGGTCCGTTGCCGATACCGGTCATCGGCGGGCCCACGTTCCGGGTTGGCCAGGAATTGCGGGTTACGCAAGGACGGCTGGCTGTCCCGGTTCGGGTAGTTGCCACCACCAGGTATTTCCCAACCGTGGCCTCCCTCAGCCGCCCCCTGCTCCTGATCGGACACGGCCGACTTCGAAACTACCAGGAGCTGCTGCCAGGCCGCGACTCGAAGCCCGCCGAAGAAATCTGGCTGGCGCTGGACCCGGCGGCCGACCGGGAGCAGGTCTCGGACGAGGTGGCTGCCCGGATACCGGGATACCTGTACATCACGGACCGTGAGAAAGTCGCCGACCTGGCCGGAAGAAACCCGCTGGCCGGGGGAGGATGGAACGGCCTCACCGCTCTGGGCATGGTGGCCTTGGGGGTGGCGGCGGCGCTGGGCTTGTGGGCCTATGCCATCATCTCGGTACGCCAGGGACGCACCGACCTTGCCGTGGCCCGGGCAATCGGATTTTCCCGGGGGCAGTTGCTCCTCTCGCTTTCGTTGGAGCGCCTGTTGATGGCCGCGTTGGCCATCGCGGCGGGAGCGGCCATCGGTTTCTGGCCGGGGTTGATGCTTTTGAGAATGATGGATTTCACGACTTCCGGCTTGCAGGCGGTCCCGCCGATGGTTCCGGCGGTGCAATCAGGGCTGCTGGCGGGCGTCTTGGGCGGGCTGGCCGGGGCTGCGGTGATATCCGTTCTTTTCACCGTTTACCAGGCGCGGCGGCTGGACACCGCCGAAACCCTGCGAGAAGGCGGTTGATGCGGATGGCTGCCGGATGATGTCCCTCCTCCGCTTTGCTTACGTCATCGCGCTGCGCCGCGCCATTACCGGATGGCGGCTGGAAGCCGTCTTGTTCGGCGGGATGGTCCTGGCGGTTGCTCTCATGGCCAGCGGCGACATTTTCTCCAACCTGCTTGCCGACGCCGCATTGCGCCACGCGCTGAAGGAGGCCCCTCCCAAAGACGCAAACTTCTGGGTCCGTTCCTTCAGCAGCCGGGACGACCCGGTGTCGGTGGATGGTCGCCGCGAGGCATTCAGGGCCCGGTCGGACTACGTTCAACGAAACGTAGCCGTCCCCATGGAGCGATACCTAACGGAGCAGTCCCGGTTTATCGAAACGGCCACCTTCTTCTTCCAGGGCCACCCTCAATTGGAGTTGGACAATGAAATTCGCCCCAGGGGAGCGGTGGTGCATATGGACGGGCCCGTTTCCCATCGGGTACGTATCATCGAAGGAGAATGGCCGTCCGGCGCCGGAGCGCCGGGAGGTTCCGTGGACGTGGTGGTGGACTCCCTGGGAGCGAAGCTTCTGGGCCTGCCGGTCGGGGGCGTCATGGAAGTGTACCCGGCCGCGTCGTTCACGGCGCCGCCCGCCACTGCGGTGCGCATAACCGGGGTGTTCGAACGCGTGGACCCGTCCGACGAATTCTGGCACGCCTCGGGAGGGTACTTCAGCCGGCAGGACGACCGCTGGACTATCGTCCCGTTGTTTACCAGCGAGGAGATATTGATCGACCAGGTATTGGGAGCGTACCCGGCGCTCTACACCGATACAACCTGGTATTTCTTCCTGGACCGGGAGGCGATGCGGGCCCGGGACGTGGGCCCGGTCTTGGATCGGATTTCCAGAATTGAGCGGGAGGTGCAGCGAGGGCTGGGAAACTCCAGCTTCTCCATCAGACTGGACACCGTCCTCCGCAACTTTGAAGAACAACTGCTGTTGGCCCGGGTCCCCCTCCTCTTGGTGGTGTTCCTGGTGACGGGCATACTGGTCTATTACCTGGCCCTGATAACCGGTCTTATCATTCGGTCACGGTCCAACGAGATCGCCATGCTGAAGAGCCGAGGCGCCACCACTCGGCAGTTGGGATTCCTGGGGCTGGGAGAGGGGCTTCTCCTGGCCGTGCCGGCGGTGGCCATTGGCCCGTTTCTGGCCGCCGGGGTCGTCAAGGTGCTGGGAGATGTCTTTTTCGGCTTGGGCGGCGGGAGTGACGAACTGGCGGGAGTGACGGTTGGAGTCGGCCGGGGCGCGTTCCTGTTGGGTCTGGCCGGAGGGGTCCTGGCGGTGATCGTATTCACCATGGCAACCCTGGCTGCCGCAAGACATGGCATCGTTGAGGCCAGGCAGGCGGGGGCCAGGCCTCCCTCTGTGTCCTTCCTCCATCGTTACTACCTCGACCTGTTGCTCCTTGCGTTGATCGGGCTGCTCTGGTGGCAGATGCAGAGCCGCGGCGCCTTTCTGTCCCAGGCAGTGGGCACCCGGGAATTGAACATCGATTACAGCCTCCTGCTGGGTCCCGTGCTGGGGCTTTTGGCCGCCGGGCTCATCATCATGCGGGTATTCCCCTGGTTCGCCGCGCTGCTGTCCCGGTTGGTGGGTACGGTCGGTCCCGCATGGCTTGTGCATGCTCTTCGGCAACTGGCCCGGGCGCCCATGGTGCCCGGAATCCTCATCGTCCTGGTAACGATGGCCACGGCGTTGGGCGTGATGGGGAGCGCCCTGTCCGCCACTCTGGAGCGCAACCAGGAGGAGCGCGCCCTCTACGCCGCCGGGGCCGACCTCAGGTTGAAACACAGTGGCCTGGGAAAGGGGCAGTCCGTCGGCGGCATGGCCGATGGAGTGGAGCAGATCGATGGGGTCCTGGTGGCTGCGGACGTCTACCGGACCTCCGCTCGCGTGACGGCCACCGGCTTCAGCACCTCCGGCAACCTGTTGGCGGTGGACTCCGACCGGTTGGAGGAAGTGGCTTGGGTGAGGGAGGATTTCGCCGGCGACGTGTCGCTGAACGAACTGGGCAGCCTGTTGGACCCTGGGCCGGAAGACCCAGCCGACAGCATCCCCCTGCCGCCGGATACCAAGAGTATGTCATTGTGGGTGCAGCCGGGCAGCGGCGGGGCCAGGGTCGACCTGTGGTGCCGGATACGGGACGCTACAGGCCAGTTCACTGACAACTGGGTGGGCCAATTGGACTTCCGGGGATGGAAGCAGCTCCACTGGGACTTGGTGCAACACCCGGAGTCGGTCAGAAGCTTCCGCAGGCGCACCATTGACGCGACCCTGGTGCCGCCATTCACACTGGTCTCATTTCACGTGACGAATCAGCTAAACGCTTCCAATCCCGGTTCTGTCTTCCTGGGCCCTTTGACCGCAGTCACTTCGGAGGGGACAGAGGCGCCGGTGACCGACTTTGGCGCCACCGAAGAATGGCGGGTCATTGAGGATTTCGGAAGGCCCGGACTCTACGGGTTGGAGTCGAGCGAGGCAGTGGCGGCGCCCGGGTTCGGGGCTTCCTCCCGGTTTAGCTGGGCCCCCGGCGGAATAGCGCTGAAAGGCTTCAGACCCGGTGGGTCCCAAGCCCCATTGCCCGCCTTGGTCAGCCCGGAATTCCTCGAAATAGCCGACGCCCTTGTGGGCGATGAAGTCATTCTGGGGGTTTCCTCTTACTCCTTGCCCCTGAAGGTTGTCGGCCAAGTGGACTACTTCCCGACCATGGACCCTGCCGACGGCCCCTTCGCAATTGTCGACATCGATGCCTACACCCGGGCCGCCAACCGTTACAGCCCGATCCAGCCGGGCAGAGCCAACGAGCTGTGGCTTAGCGCCGGCGGTGAGATGCCGCCGGCTGAACAATTGGTGGAAGCGGTGGCCGGCGCCGGAGTCCGTGTGACGGAAACAAACATTTCGGCCCGGATGGTCGCCCAGCGGGTCGGTCAACCCTTGGTGGGGGCCGGCTGGGGCGCTCTGTTGGTGCTGCTGTTCCTGGCCATGACCCTGGCGACCGCTTCCGGAGTGATGTTGTACTCGTATCTGGACACCCGGGAACGGGAGGCTGAGTTTGCTTTGCTCCGGACTCTGGGCTCCTCCGGACGGCAGTTAAACCTGGTGCTGTGGTTCAACTTGCTATTTATGGTAGCCTGCGGCGTAGGCCTTGGGACCTGGTTGGGTTTTCTGATTGGCGGCGCCCTGCTGCCGCTGATGGAGGTGGTGGAGGGCGGCGCCAGGGTCACGCCCCCCATGGTGTTTACCACCGACCCCAAAACGCTGCTGGTCTGCTACCTGGTGCTCGCCGCCGTCACTGGCGTTACCGTCCTGTGGTTGGCCTGGTTGCGTTCCCGTATTCAACTCCAGCAGGTGCTCCGAATGGGAGAAGGGTGATGGTGTCTACAGAACCCGGGTCATCCGTCGGCGCGGACAGCAAAGAGCCGTACATCGATTGCGCCGACTTGTTCAAGATCTACAAAAGGGCCGAACTGGAGGTGGTGGCCCTCCGGGGCCTCAACCTGGCCGTAAAACCAGGGGAACTGATAGCCATAGTGGGTGCCAGCGGCAGCGGCAAGAGCACCCTTCTCAACATCCTGGCCGGTCTGGACCGGCCCTCCGCAGGCCGGGTGCAGGTCGGCCAACGCGATCTCCTCGACGTCTCCGAACGCGACTTGGTCCATTACCGGCGGGACGAGGTTGGGTTTGTTTGGCAGGCAACATCCAGAAATCTCGTCCCCTACCTGACCGTGGCAGACAATGTCGAGTTGCCCATGGCCCTGGCCGGGCGCCGGGGCTCCTTCAGGAGCGACCGGAGCCGGGAGCTGTTGGAATCGTTGGGTCTGGAGGGTATGGCCAACCGTATGCCCAACCAGTTGTCCGGAGGCGAGCAGCAACGGGTCGCCATCGCCGTCGCCCTGGCCAATGAACCGCCGTTGCTCTTGGCCGACGAACCCACCGGGGAGTTGGATACCGCCAACGCGGTCCAGGTGTTCGAGTTGCTGCAAAGGCTCAACCGCACCCTCGGCGTGACCGTTGTCATCGTGACCCACTATCCTGGAGTCTCGCGCTTCGTAGACCGGGTGGTGCATATCCGTGACGGGCGCATCAGCTCTGAAATTTTCTCCAACGCATCCTACCGGCGAGACGGCGGGATAGTGGAGGACGAATATCTGGTGGTCGACGAGGCCGGGCGACTTCAGCTACCCCAAGAGCTGGCGGCCCGTTTCCAACGGGAAGGGTTGGCCCGTCTGGGCGCCGACGAGGGCCGGATTACCATCCAGCCTCCCAACTTCGCCCCCGGCAGCCGGGCTGTGGCCGGGCCCGACGCGGACTCTGCCGCCCCCTGATTCGTTGGTGATTTGAGGCGGGAGCGGCCGGTCGAAGTGTTAGAATCGGAGAGACAGTATCTCCTAGCGAGGACAACGTGTTAGAGACTGAGCAGGTTACCATCATATTCGCCGACGCTTGGGTGCTCCACGCCGACGCCCTCGAAGAGTTGGAGCGCGGGAAGCTGCGCAACGCAGCCGAGAAGGCTTGGGGCGCCACCAAGCGGGCCACGGACGCTCTGGTGCTGGCCCGGACCGGTAGCGAACCCCGATCATCGGGGCAGACAATCCGTGGAATACGGCGCTTGGGAGCGCAGAACATAGCATTGAAACGATTGGAACTCCTCTGCACCAACCGTTCCCAAGTCCTGCACGGGCTGTGTTTCTACGACGGCAACTGTGAGCCGGAGGAGCTTCTGATAACGGACATCCGGGAGACGGCCAACTACATCCGCGACGCGGAGGGACTGGCCCAGGCGGATTCCAATCCATAGTTAGTGAGCAAGACAACGTGTTAGAGACTGAGCAGGTTACCATCATATTCGCCGACGCTTGGGTGCTCCACGCCGACGCCCTAGAAGAGTTGGAGCGCGGCAAGCTGCGCAACGCAGCCGAGAAGGCCTGGGGCGCCACCAAGCGGGCCACGGACCCTCTGGTGCTGGCCCGGACCGGTGGCGAACCCCGATCATCGGGGCAGACAATCCGCGGCATACGGGTCTTGGGAGCGCAGGAGGCAGCACTGAAACGATTGGAACTCCTTTGCGCACACCGGGCACACGTCTTGCACGGGCTGTGTTTCTACGACGGCAACTGTGAACCGGAGGAGCTTCTGATCAGGGACATCCTGGAGACGGCCGAATACATCCGCGACGCGGAGGGACTGGCCCAGGCGGAAGTTGAGCTTTAGAGCGGAAGCAACGGCGGCGGGGTCGAACGGTACCGTTATTTCCGCCGCGGGGTTGAGCCGGGTGTTCGGCGCCGGTGCGGCGGCGGTTAGCGCCGTCAACGGCGTCGACCTCGAAGTGATGCGGGGAGAGCTATTGGCGCTCGTCGGCCGTTCCGGGTCCGGCAAGACCACCCTCTTGAATTTGCTTTCCGGTCTTGACCGGCCCACCGCCGGGACCGTCTTGTTCCAGGGCGCCGACCTGACCCGGCTGCCGGAAAAGGAATTGGTGGAACTGAGGCGTCTACGCATCGGGTTCGTGTTCCAGTCCTTCGGCCTGATGCCCCTCCTCTCGGCTCAAGAGAACGTCGAGCTGCCCCTCCACATTGTCGGGGTCAGGTGGCGTGAAAGGCGTAGAAGGGCCCAAGAGGCGCTGTCGTCGGTGGGGTTGGGGCCACGCGCCCGGCATCGGCCCTACGAGCTATCCGGGGGGGAACAGCAGCGGGTCTCCATAGCCCGCGCCCTAGTGGCCCGCCCGGACGTCGTCTTCGCCGACGAACCTACCGGCGAGTTGGACACCACCACCGCTCGTGTCATAACGGACATACTGGCGGATATCGCCTCGGAGCAAGGCGCCACGGTCATCGTGGCGACCCATGACTTGAGCCTGGCGGGCCGGGCTGACCGCAGCTTGGAGATGGCGGATGGCCGGTTGGTCGACGGCTGACCGCAATGCCGGAACCCCCGTCGCCGCTAACGGAGCGAGGTTCACCCCATCTTTAAGTAGGGCCGCGGCAGGCGGGCCACCGGAGGAACAGCCATGATCGTACGAATCTACACCGGCGAAGACGGCGAGTCCCATCTTGAAGACCTCCCCCAACTCCCTCCGGGCGAAGTCGACCGGATCGCCACCAAGTCCGGGGAAGACCTGGTATTCCGGCACTCCCAAGAAAACAGCTTCAGCGATTGGCACCACCCCACCCGCCGCCAGTACCTGATAGTGCTTTCCGGAGGCATGGAAGTCTCAGTGGGCGACGGCTCGTCCCGCCAGTTTCAGCCCGGAGACGTGCTGCTGGCCGAAGACATGACGGGGCAGGGCCACCAGACCCGCGCCGTCGGCGGCTCCTACCAGTCGGTCTCCATGGGCATTCCCGACCTGTAGCGGACTCCAAGTGGCCGCCGCCACTCAGGCAGGGCCTTTTCATTTTCGGCAAAAGCCCCCCGTCTTTCCGGCTGCAGCCGGAATCTAGGCTCTAACCTCGGGTTAGCGGCGTCCGGGGAACTGAAATAGGCATCGGGGCCTGGGTCCCGGTTGCGACCGGGACGACGGATGGGGGGCCGATTCAACAATGAAAAGGCCCTGGCCACTCAAGCTGCCCGGCTTGACACCTCGTAACCCGTTGGGTAGTCTGCCAAGCAGCCGCTTGGGGTCCAAGCAGGCGAAAATTCGGCTCTCCGTCCGGTTGTTGAGGAGTAGTTACATGAAAGACAGTATCGAAGTTTTTTGGTTCTCGGAACAGCCCTACGCCCACATCACTAATGATGACCTGGAACAGTATGACTCCGGGCGGCTTGGGTTTCCCAACACCTTCTTCGACCCTGAGAAGGCCCATTTGCTCTACAACCAATACCATGAGCAATACGCCTTCGCCGATGAGTGCGGGTTCGACGGAATCATGTCCAACGAACACCACGCTTCTTACTGGTGCATGAAGCCGGCAGTGAACTTGGACGCCGCCGTGATCGCCAAGATCACCCGGAACGTCAAGATCGCCATCCTCGGCAACGTTATCGCGGTCAACGACCCCATCCGCATGGCCGAGGAGATCGCGATGCTCGATTGCTATTCAAACGGGCGTATCATCTCCGGGTTCGTGCGCGGAACGGCTGTCGAAAGCCTGGCCGGAGGCATCATTCCCGCCGAGAACAGGGCCCGATTCGAGGAAGCCCACGACCTGATCATAAAATGCTGGACTCAACCCGGCCCCTTCCGATACGAGGGCCAGTTCTACTCCTACCGTGTTGTCAACCCGTGGGTACTCCCGGTACAGGACCCTCACCCTCCTATCTGGTTTCCCGGCCTTTCCAGCGCCGAGAGCGTGGTCTGGGCGGCGCGGCACCAGCACCCATACATGAATCTGGGCTCCTTGTTGGACTACACCGAAGGCCTCAAGGGCGTGTATATCGACACCGCCAAGGAAGTCGGGTTCACTCCCGGGCCGGAGCATTTCGGCTACCTCCTGCGGGTTTTCTGCGCCGACACGGACGAAAAAGCCCAAGACATCGGACGCACTTTCCTCTGGACCGAAGACCATCGCAACCGCGGCCCGGTGGAACACAACGACCCTCCGGGTTATCAGTCGCGGGAGGCAGTCAGGATCCAGCGTCAGTTGCCCGGCGCAGGGGGTTTTGGCCGCCGCATGAGCTACCAGGAGCTCCAAGATGTGGACAACGTGATCGTCGGGAGCCCCGATACCGTCATCAGGAAGTTGACTCACATCATCGAGCGGTTGAACCCAGGCTATCTTCACATCTACGGGAACGAAGGCGACATGCCCCACGCCGACGTGATGCGTTCGGTCGAGCTGCTGGGCCGCGAGGTGATCCCCGCCCTCCACGAAATCCAACTACAACCCTACGAATAGATGGTCCATATGCGGACCAACCGGTCCCGTCAGTTATGTCCCCGTCACCTATGTCCCCGTCACCTATGTCAATGGGAGGACATTGAATGATTACCAAATTCGACAGTCTATTTGCCGGCCACGTGGATATGACCAACCTCGGGTACGGCGGCACGGCGGTGAACGACCGCGGTTTCGATAACGATCATCTCTCCACAGTTTTTGAAAAGACTGAGGCCATCGCCACCACCATGGACCGGAACGGCTACGACACGATGTGGATGGCCGAGCACCACTTCCAACCGGAAGGCTACGAGTGCCTGCCCAATCTGCTGATGGTGAACGTCCACCTCGCCCACCTCACCAAGAACCTCAAATTCGGTTGCGGCTTTAACATCGCGCCCATGTGGCATCCCCTGCGGCTGGCCGAGGATTTTGCCACTGCTGATATCCTGACCGGCGGCCGGGTGAAATTCGGAGTGGGCCGCGGGTACCACACCCGCGAAGTGGAGAGTTTCGGCTCGCCCCTGCTCGACCAAGACGCCAACCGGGAGCTCTTCGAGGAGCAGGTGGAGATCATATTCAAGGCCTTCAACGAGGACTCGTGGTCGCACCAAGGCGCGAACTATACCCTGCCGCCCGAGGTCCCGTATCGTGGCTATACCCTGAAAGAGCTGACCTTGGTCCCGCGCCCCAGGACCCTGCCGGTCGAATGCTGGCAGCCAATTCAGGGCGGCACCCAACGGGCCCTCGACTTCATGGTGAAGCACGGCATCAAGGGGATAATCGGCGGCGGCGTGGCCGAGGGCGGAGCCATGGACAGCATCGTCTACGGCTACCGCGACGCGTTGGTCCGCGCCGGACGCCAAGACCCGCTGCCGGGCGAGGGATTGAGCGTGGGATTCCATTTCCATCTGGCTCCCACCGTGGAGCAGGCCATGGAGGAAGCCCAGGGTTTCTTCGAAGAGAACCTGAAGATGTTCGGCCCGCTGCGTTTGACCCGCCGTCTGTCCGAACAACAGATACTCGACATCAGCGACCCCGTACGGGCCCCCTACGCCGGCCTCCCGACTATCCAGGGCGCCGTGGAGTCGGGGGCGTTTCTGGCCGGTCCTCCTGACCGGATAATCGACCAACTGAAACAGGTTGAAACGGAATATCCGGGGTTGGAGCGAGTCGGCGTGAGCCACCCGGTCGGGACCCCCCAGAGCCTGATCACCGAACAACTGGAATGGTTCGCCAAGGAAGTAATGCCCGCCTTCAAGGGCTAGGGAACCTCTGAACAACTCGCTGTAGAGTTGGTCTGGGTTGACTGCAGTCGCTTTGGGAGACGTTGAGCCACCAGACTGTGCCCCGGTGGGGGTTATTTGGGCCTAAAATCGGACCCGACGGGACATTTTGCCCCCATCAGCCCTGCTTTGGGCGCACTTATAGAAGCCCGCTCACGCCGCCAAGTACCTCTCGGCTCTCATCAGGTTGGCGAACCCCAGCAGCAAAGCCAGCCGCTGCGTGTTCTTGGCCAGACCACGGTAGCGGACCTTCGCATAGCCAAAGCGCCTCTTCACGTACAGGAACGGATGCTCCACCTTGGCCCTAACCGACGCCTTGCACCGCCTCATAGCTCCCAGGCTCCAGCATCCATCCCCGCCCAGGCGAGGGAACCTCTGGATACGGCCGGTGGCGTCGACCAACCAGGGTCTATCCCCGAGCAGCGGGGGAACCCTCCTAGTCATTAAGCCTAACAAAGTAACGAGCGGTCTATCCCCGCGCGGGCGGGGGAACCGTCACCCCGTGGTCATGGCCCTCGCGGGTGTATGGTCTATCCCCGCGTGGGCGGGGGAACCCTACCCGCCAGTTACCCACACGGCAGGCTAGCCGGTCTATCCCCGCGTGGGCGGGGGAACCTATACCCGCCAGTTACCCACACGGCAAGCTAGCCGGTCTATCCCCGCGTGGGCGGGGGAACCATCTCGCCCTCTGTGGCAGTCTCACGGCCAGTCGGTCTATCCCCGCGTGGGCGGGGGAACCTGCCCCGGCGGAAGTGCTGCGGCGCGAGCGTGGGGTCTATCCCCGCGTGGGCGGGGGAACCCGGTCTTGCTGATACGACGCCTGGCCGTGCCGGGGTCTATCCCCGCGTGGGCGGGGGAACCGGCTTGATTCCGCCCGGCCAGTGCGCCGGCCCGGGGCTATCCCCGCGTGGGCGGGGGAACCTTGCCGACGCTTTGCCAAGCGTGTCACATTCTCGGTCTATCCCCGCGTGGGCGGGGGAACCCGTAGCATCCCGCCTAGCAGCCTGTCCGAAGATTTCCTGGCTGGCCGGCTGGCGGGCATCAGTTGGCGACAATTATTCTCGCCGGTTGCAGCCGCTGGCATCCCAATAACTTCTCGAATATCACACCGTTTGCAGACCCG
>DAOUHF010000242.1:0-1733 GCA_034428795.1 Dehalococcoidia bacterium | reverse complement strand
GTGACATACGTTAAGGCTAAATCGTGCCTATTGTCCCTTAACAACCAGGGGGTACGCACCCCCCCTCAGAGAGCACGGGGAATCCGTGTACACACCTTTAGGCATGACCCTTTCGTGAAATCGCGATTTTGGCGACAATTTTTCCCATTGGACCGGAAAGTCCCTCCGGCACGTCTAAAAACCCGCAACTCCCCGTTCCACCAACCCTTATGGACCGGAAAGTACATACGTTGAAGCTGGGGAACACCCCCCTATGGCCAACGCCCCCCCAGGCCGGAAAAATGGCGCCGGAGAGACCCTTCCCGGCCCTTTTTGAGACTGGCAAAAGTTACCCAAAAGCAGGGTTTTTACAGGCGGTTCGACGGCAGTTCGACGGGGGGGGGCGCCCCCCTGGATCAGGCCCGGTCCGGCTCCGGGGTCCCGCCTTGTTCCGAAGGATCACCTTCGTGGTAGGACTGGGCGGCGAAATCCCCCGCGGGAGGATCGCCCCAAATCTAAACGGACCCGGCATCGTCATCATCGAAGCCCCGATGGGTGAGGGCAAGACCGAGGCGGCGCTGTGCTTGGCCGATCACTGGGGCGAAGGTACCGGCCTGCGGGGATTCTACTTCGCCCTTCCCACCCAGGCGACCAGCAACCAGATGTTCGGCCGGGTCAGGGACTTCCTGGAAACCAGCTATCGAGGAGACCAGGTGCAGCTACAGCTTCTGCACGGGCACGCCTCGCTGTCTGCGGAGTTCGAAGTCATGCGCCGGAACGGGGACCGTGCCTTTTCCCCGAAGTACCAGGGAGTGGAGGCGGGAAGCGACCGGCTGGGAGTAACCGCTGCCGAATGGTTCACTTACCGCAAACGGGGCCTCCTGGCTGCCTTCGGCGTGGGAACCATCGACCAGGCGCTTCTCGCCGGCCTCCGGACCAGGCACGTCTTCGTGAGACTGTTCGGTCTGTCAGGGAAGACGGTGATCATCGACGAAGTCCACGCCTACGACACCTACATGACGACGCTGTTGGAGCGTCTGCTGGGATGGCTCGCTGCCCTGGGATCGCCGGTGGTGCTGCTCTCCGCAACCCTGCCCCGGAGCCGCAGGGCTGCGCTCATCAGTGCCTACCAGAAGGGCCTGGGCGAGGAAGTCCCTCCAGACACAGAAGACGCCGAGTACCCACGCATTTCATGGGCAGGGGGAAGTTCCAAGCCCTTCTCGCGGTCCGTGGGGGTATCCCGGCGGAGCAAGAAGGTTATCCACCTGGAGAAAAACATCCCCGCCGGCGGCTGTGTGGCCGTCATCTGCAACACGGTGCGGCGATGTTCCGGCGGTGCGGGTTGGCGCCAGCGAGAAAGTGGTCGGCAGACGCCGGCCAATCTCCCTGGCCACAGTGCTGTTCGACGGGCTGCTGGAGGTCACCGTTTCCGGCATGTTTCGGCATGCCATTGCTGACGGCATCGGGCCTGGTAAAGCCTTCGGATGTGGCCTGATGTCCATTGCCCCCCATCGGAGGTATGACTGAGAACAGGGACTGACGTGGAGTTGCCGCAATCCTCCAGGGTCGGCAATTTGGACCTGATGACGGGGTGAGGTGAATGGTTTCAGCGGTCCAGTCGGAGGACCTGCGGCACGGCCAGGAGAGGCCATTTCGCAATAATGATTATTTGGGCAATGGGGCTTTCCCCACGTGCGTGGGGGTGAACCGCACCGACACCGACCACGACCCAAATGTAGAAGGCTTTCCCCACG
>DAOUHF010000241.1:0-39333 GCA_034428795.1 Dehalococcoidia bacterium | reverse complement strand
GCCACGGCGGAGCAACATCGAGAGATTAGCACTCAGTTCTTGGAGCACGCCGAGGACGAATTACGTAAAGGCGATCTGCTTCAGGCCTCCGAGAAGGCATGGGGGGCGGTTTCCCACTATGTGAACTCCGTTGCCCGTCAGCGGAACTGGCCTTTGGGATCGCACAGGCGACTGGTCGAAAATACCAACAAGCTAATCAGCGACGACCCAGCCAACGCGCGCCATAAACGGAGGCTGCTCCGATCAATCGAGGTGCTGCATGCTAACTTCTATCAGGCATTCTTGGACGAGGATTCGGTGGGGGAGGGCATTCAGGACGCCAAGGAACTCATCAGAACCCTGGAAGTCCCCAACACGGACACATAGCAGGTGTCTTGGCCCCAGCAACTTCATGGGCATCATCGGGGGCATTTCGTGTGATGAGTTCGGCGACTGCGGCACCGGACGCGTGCAGATATCGCGCCACAGCGATTCCAGTATGACCGACATTGCGAAGTTGCCCGTCGTCTACCGCTTCGCGCCCTGATTGCCAGTCTTCGCCAGGCTCGGGGGCGAGTGGGAGCAGGGTCTTGTTGATCCCGTCTATTCTTTCCCCGGATCGCCCCATCTAGCGTCTGATTTGCTATATTAGTCGCCAGCCGCAATGGAGCTCGCCTTAGGCGGGGCGCGTCCCGGGTTCCGTGGTCTGGAGGCAGGCGACGTTGGGGCGGAGATGTTGGGAACAGTATTCCGAGAAATGATCGATTGCTCTCTCGAATAAACTACGACCTCAAAACCCTCCGTGGGGACGTCTTTGGCGGCGTCACAGCAGCGGTTGTGGGGCTGCCGGTGGCGCTGGCCTTCGGCGTGGCCTCAGGTCTGGGCGCGGTCGCCGGGATTTACGGAGCGATCGCCGTGGGCTTCTTCGCGGCGGTGTTCGGGGGCACCCGGTCCCAGATATCCGGTCCCACGGGGCCGATGGCCGTGGCGATGGCGGTCGTCGTCGCCACCCATGCCGACAGCCTCCCCGGCGCGTTCACGATAGTCATCATGGCGGGCCTGATACAAATCCTGCTGGGCGTACTCAGGGTCGGCCGGTTCGTGGCCTACACGCCGTACTCCGTGATATCCGGTTTCATGTCCGGCATCGGCATAATCATCATACTGTTGCAGACCCTGCCCTTCTTGGGCGCGTCCATTGCGGAGGGCGGACCATTGGGGGCGGTCCGGGCCTGGCCGGACGTGATAACGGATGTCAACTTCAGCGCGCTCGCTATCGCGGCCGTCACCCTCGGCGTGGGAGTCTTCTGGCCCGCCCAACTCAAGAAGTTTCTGCCCGCCACCCTGGCCGCGCTGGTCGCCGGGACGCTTTTGGGCCTTCTGTGGCTGACCAACACGCCGACGATCGGCGAAGTGCCGACCGGCCTCCCGAGCTGGAAGTTGCCTGATTTGGCGGTGGGCGTATTGGCGGGCGCCGTGCAACCGGCGTTGATTATCGCGCTGCTCGGCTCCATAGACAGCCTGCTCACCTCCCTGGTGGCCGACTCAATGACCCGTACGCGGCACAACCCGGACCGCGAGTTGGCGGGCCAAGGCATCGGCAACGTGATCGCGGGGTTTATCGGGGGCCTGCCCGGCGCCGGCGCCACCATGGGCACGGTGGTCAACATTCGCGCCGGTGGACGGACCCAAGTATCGGGAGTGCTCCGCGCGGCCATCCTGCTTGGGCTGGTCTTAGGCTTGGGCAGATACGTCGAGTCGATTCCCCATGCCGCTCTCGCCGGCATCCTGATGAAGGTCGGATGGGACATCATAGACTGGCGCTTCATCACCCGGATTCACCGCGTTCAGCGGGAACACCTTTTCGTTATGTTCATCACTCTCGGGCTCACGGTGTTCCTCGACTTGGTTACCGCCGTCGCGATAGGCCTGATCGCCGCGGCAATGGCCAGCGCCAAGCAGTTCGAGCGCCTGGAACTGGACAGCGTGGTCTCCGTGCCGCTGCTGGACCGGAGTTTCCTCGCAAGTAAGGAACAGGCGGATGCCGAGCAGACGAGCGATTTCTCTGCCCGTGTTGGCTTGGTGGCGCTCAGGGGGAGTTTCTCTGTCGCCTCCGCCAACAAGCTGATCAACACGATCAGCGTGGACATTCGGGACCACGAGGTCGTGATCCTAGACTTCTCCGACACCGTCTACATGGACGACAGCGCCGCCCTGGTGGTAGAGCAGTTGATCGATAGCGCCATGGCTGAAGATACCGGGTGCATCGTGATGGCCCTTGAGGGTAGGCCCGCGGTTACCCTCAGGGCGCTCAACGTTCTGCGGCGTGTTCCCGAAGACCAATTCGTTAAGACCCTGGACGAGGCAAGGGACATCGCAAGACGGATGCTTGGTTTGAATGAATCTGGTTTGAATGAATCGGAGGAGTAAGGGGCTATGGCCTCTATCGTCTCTTCTCCGCCCGTGCCCAGTGCGGCGGCGGCGGGATTTCAGGCGCCGGTTGATTCTCTGGTAAGCAAGCGCATAGGCCGGAAACGACGCCTTGATCTCAAAGGTCCACCAATGTTGACGCTATATGCCGCTGGTATTAGCATTGAATCCGCCGCGGGCCGTACCGCCAAGCGGCCATTAAGGGACGATTAGGGGAGGGACGAGCATGGACTTTGGACTTTTCAATACCTGGAATGCCTTGTACACCGATGGCAAGGTCCCGTGGGACCCCGAATACAGCGGCGGGAAGCTTCTCGAGGAAGAGGCTTACGTCAAGAATTACGAAGAGATCGATGCCGTGGAAGAGATGGGCTGGGACTACATCTGGCTCGGAGGCGGTCACTTTTCCAAGCAGGCGAGCATGGACCCTCAGGTCCTCATGCTGGCCGCCGTGGTCGCCGAACGCACCAAAAATATCAAGATCGGGTCGTCCATCCACCGCCCGGTGATAAGGCAGTCCGGGGAAACAGTATCGGCGTCGGCGCTGCCCCATGAGAGGTACGGGTTCGACAATCTGATGCTGGAGGACCCCATCCAGACGGCGGAACAGGTCGCCATGGTCGACCAGGTCAGCGGAGGCCGTTTCATTTACGGCGCGGGAGGGCGGACTCGCGGCTCTGCCGAACGCCGGGAGCAGTTCTTCGAGTACCTGGAGGTCATGAAGCAACTCTGGACGGAGGATCAATTCTCCGGGTTCGAGGGCAAGTATTACAACTACCCCGCATTCTACGAACCTTACCTCGCCATCCCAAAGCCCTACCAGAAACCCTATCCTCCCATGTTGTTGCCCGTGGACAGCCAGGAAAGTTTCGTGCCAATGGGCACCCAAGGCTATCGAATCGCCATCGGGGCGGGAAGCTCTCCCCACAACCTCAGGGGGTCGGCGGTCCTGAAGGAGGACGTGAAAGCCTACCGGCAGGCCTGGAAGGACGCTGGACACCCCGGCGACCCGACTACCGTGGTCCGCATTCCCACCCTGCTGGCCGGCACCAAGGAGGAGGCCACCCGCCGGACCGAGAACCTCATGAGTCTCGCCAGGGCATACTACGCGGGAAGAATCGGCATCGGGAGCACCGACGCCGGCGCCGCCAGTCCCGATGCGACCGAGGAAATAAACCTGTTTGGGACACCGGAAGAAGTGGTCGACAGGATCCACGTGCTCCGGGACGACTTCAGCACCGACGAAATCATGTTCGAGGTCAACTGGACGTCGTCGGTGCCCCGCGACGTCGTGATGGATACCATGCGGCTCATCACCGACAAGGTAATTCCCGAGTTCAAGTAAACCGCGTGACCAGTCAAGGCCCCGTGACCAGTCAAGCTCAATGCGCGCCTCTCTAAGGAACATCTGAACAAGTCCCTTCCACCCGATGGGGGAAGGTTAGGATGGGGGCGCCGGCGCTCATTTGATAGCTAATACCGTTAAAGCTCTCCTCCGAGATTTCAGCTTTCGCCTCAATGACCATAACTTGTTCAGAGGTTCCCTAAGACTCGCCCTCGGCCTGGGGTTCCTGTTGCTGTTCGTCGCTTGCGGCGACAACGGCTCGGAGACCGCAAGTGAAGAGAAAGTTCTGACAATCCTCTACTGGCAGGCTCCCTCATTGCCCGGCGCCTATCTGTCGGGCGGCTTTAAAGACCGGGACGCGGGAGCAGTCACCCTGGAACCCTTGGCCAAGTACGACCCGGACGGCAACATAGCGCCGGCTTTGGCCGCCGAAATTCCTACGCTGGACAACGGCGGCTTATCCGCCGACCTTATGTCAATCACGTGGAAGCTGAAAGAGGGCCTCAAGTGGTCGGATGGCAGCGATATGACGGCCCAGGATGTCGTCTTTAGCTGGAGCTACTGCGTGGATGAAGATACCGGCTGCACGAGCAAGAGCTCATTCGACGGCGTTGCCTCGGTGCGGGCCATCGACGGATGGACCGTCGAAATCACCTTCGACGTTCCCACACCCTACCCTTACCAAGCCTTCGTCGGCGCTGGAACGCCGGTCATCAGCCGGACGCAGTTCGCCGGTTGTGCCGGTGCGGCCGCCACGGGCTGTGAAGCGCAAAATACGGCCCCGCTGGGCACCGGCCCCTACCGCATCACCGGTTTCAAGACCAATGAAGAGGCCGTCTATGAACGCAACCCCTTCTACCGGGGAGAGACGCCCTACTTCGACCGGGTAGTCATCAAAGGAGGCGGCGAAGCGATTTCGGCCGCCCGCGCCGTTTTGGAACGGGGGGAAGCCGATTACGCCTGGAACCTGCAGGTCGAGCCAGAGACCCTTGCCGGGATGGAAGCGGCCGGACGCGGCACCGTGGCCGTCGCCTTCGCCAGCCTGGTAGAACGCATCGTCGTCAATCAGACAAACCCGGACCCGGCGCTAGGCGACAACGCTGGTGGACCGGGGCGCGGTTTCGACGCACCTGAATACCCTGCTGGGCGTCCGGATCAACGGCTGGGACAGCGAGTTGTGGAATATCGCGGAGTGGCGCCGTTAGTTGCGGTTGGTAGGGCGTAGGGGATTCGAACCCCTGATCTCCGCCTTGAGAGGGCGGTGTCCTGGGCCGCTAGACGAACGCCCCACCTGTGAGGGGAAACGGACCCGTCGGCCCGAGCGGGTCCGGAGCACTATGCTACCAAACACCCCAACCGGATGCAATCTACCAACTCGCCGGCCGAGCGCGGGGACCACGGGCTTGACCCCGTTCCGGCTTTTTCGGGAATGGCGGCACACCCAATATCCGGGTCCGGCAGCCTGTCCGGTCCGGCAGCTTGTCCGGTCCCGTAGCTTTTATGTAAGTCCGCTCGATGTCGGGGGCTATTCGGTGACTACAAACTCTCCGTGCATCGTAAAGTTGTGTCCGGGGAAGGTGCAGACGTACTCGTAGGCGCCGGCGGCGGGAGCGGTGAAACTAACGGACCCGGTCACGCCGGCGTCCAGGAGACCGGTGGCCGCCAGCACTCGCCGGTCGTCCGGCGGCACCCAATCATACTCGGGCCCGGCCTCGGCCGCCGCCGTGCTAACGTCGTCCTTCGTACCCATCGCCACCAGCACCCAGTTGTGCTGGTAAATAATCGACGAGTTGTCGAAGCTAAGGAATACGGAGGCTCCGGCGGGGACGGACAGGCTGTCGACGTCGAACTCCAGCGCCTCGCCATTCACGCCGACTTCCAGGACTACGGCCTCTCCCGGCGAGGCTGGCGCCTGCGTGGCCGGAGTCGTGGCGGCGCCTCGAGATACCGGCGTCGTACTTTCGGGTGTTGCCGTAACGAGGGGCGCCGCGACGGTTGACGGGAGCGGAGGGCCCGGCGTGGCGCTCCCGGCGCAACCTGCCAGAAGAGCCAGCAACGAAAAGACGAGCGCCGGCCAGAGACAGCCGCAACGATCCGAACAATGCTCCACCCGGCCTCTCCGGCCAGTCTCCGGTCCGGCCTCTGGTAATCTTGCCATGAATCCTGCTGTCGAATACTGCAATTTGTGATTTATGTCACATAGCCAGCTCGGTGTCAATCCGGTGGCGGCGCCGTCCGGCTTTGGACTAAGATAGCCGGACGGCGGGACGGCGCCCCCGCCGCCGGACTTTCCCTGCGGAGGGACTCGATTGGACGTTGGAAAGTTTCCCCATCAGCTCTTGCGTGAACTGCTGGAAGGGTTAGATTCCAGAGACCCCCGAGTCGTCGTCGGCCCCGGGATGGGGGAGGACGCGGCCGTGCTGGAGGTGGGCGGGAAATTGCTGGTGGCGACGAGCGACCCGGTAACCTTTGCATCGGACCGCATTGGCTGGTACGCTGTCCAGGTCAACGCCAACGACATAGCCTGCACCGGCGGCACTCCCCGGTGGTTCCTCGCGACCCTGCTGGTCCCGGAACGCTTCTCCCCCGCCGAAGCCGGACAACTGTTCAACCAAGTGGCCGGCGCTTGCCGGGACCTGGGAGTTACCCTCATCGGCGGGCACAGCGAAGTGACCTATGGGATCGACCGGCCGTTGGTGTTGGGAACGATGTTGGGCGAGGTTGCCCCGGAGCGATTGGTCCGGACCGGCGGCGCCCAAGAGGGCGACAGCATAGTCGTCACCAAGGGGGTCGCCATTGAAGGCACCGCGCTGTTGGCCCGGGAACGGCGCGGGGACCTGCTCCGGGCCGGGGTGGCCGGGGAGATTGTAGACGCCGGCGCCGCCCTGTTGGAAGCGCCCGGTATAAGTGTACTCCCCGACGCTGGGTTGGCCTGCAACAATGTACGAGTACATTCGTTACACGACGTGACCGAAGGGGGAATCATTACCGCTCTCCGGGAGGTGGCCGCCGCTTCGGGGCTGGGCTTGGGCCTCGAGGAGGACAGCGTTCCGGTACTGCCGCCGACGGCCGTCGTATGCGAGGCCCTGGGGCTGGACCCGTTGGGGTTGCTGGCTTCCGGGGCGCTGCTGATCACCCTCCCGCCTGAGGACGTACCAAGGCTTCTTTCAACCCTGGACGGAGCGGGGATAGACGGATGGGAGATAGGCCAGATGCTTCCCTCTCAAGAAGGACTGGTGCTGTTCGACCGGCGAGGGGAAGAAGTAGAGCTTCCGGAATTCGGCCGGGACGAAATAGCCAGGTACTTTTCCACTTTATCGTAATTTAGATGGCCCGGTCCGAGTAGACCTTTAACGCGGTCGCCAGGTTGCCGGCGGTAATGTTAGCCCCGCTGACGGTGATGGAAACCTTCTTGCCCCTGAGACGGTCCGGGTGTTTCACCGCCCCGGCCAAAGCCGCGGCCCCCGCTCCTTCGGCCAGGGTATGGCTCTTCTCCACCAGCAGCCCGATGGCGTGGCGTATGTCGTCGTCGGAGACTAAAAGGAAGTCGTCCAGCAACTCGGCCATTATGCTCTGGGGCAATTCATACCCGGATACGGTGGCCAGTCCCTCGGCGAAGGTGTCCATTTCCGCCTCGACGATCCTGCCCTCCTTCCAGGAGAGGTAGCCGGCCGGAGCGGACTCCGACTGGACGGCGACGACCTGGATCTCCGGGTTGATTGCCTTGGCCACGATGCAGGCGCCGCTGGTCCCCGTGCCTCCCCCCATTGGCAGAAGCATAACTTCCACGTCGGGCAGATCTTCGATGATCTCCAGCGCCGCCGTGGCCACGCCGGCGATGAGGAGAGGTTCGTTTACGGCATGCACGTAGCGGTATCCCTCCTCGCGGGCCAAGAGTTCGCAATGCCGCCGCGCTTCATCGAAATTGGCCCCGTGGAATATCAGCTCCGCCCCCAGAGCCTCCATTGCCGCCACCTTGACGGGATTGGCGTTCTCAGGCAAGCCGATCATGGCCCTCACCCCGAACTCCCGGCAGGCATTGGCCAGTGACTGGCCGTGATTCCCGGTGGATGCCGTGATAAGGCCCCGCTCCTTCTCTTCCGCAGACAGGTTGGCCAAGAGGTTTATGCCTCCCCTGCTCTTGAAAGCTCCCAAGGGAAGGTACTCCTCGTGCTTTAAGTACACGGTTGCATTTAAGTACTCGCTGAGGCCTGCAGAATAATGCAACGGCGTCCGGGGAATGTAAGGATCGATCGTTTTTCTGGCTTGGAAGACATCCCTGAGGTTCGGACGGTCCATTACTGCCTCCATCGGTCCCATCGGTCTCGCGGAGTCACGGCCCCGGTGTCGAACGGCCCCAAACGGCCCCACAGGCCCGTAAAGCCATCTTTACAGCTTAGGAGGCCTCTTTAGCCCTGTCAAACGGCCCAAAACCAGGGGCCAGAGTTGGCAACGAATCGAGATTGGGGTAGACTCCCGAATGGCTGGCGATAAATGCGTTCTGTTTTATTCTTATATTAATTTAAATAATACTTAGAACTAAACCTTGACACCGTCTAATACAACATGTTAGCGTGTCGATGCGCCAATCGAAGAGGGTCCGGCCGTACGAGCGACAGCGAATAGGAGGGGGTCATCGTGGCGAGAAAAACGAAGCTGATGCAACGCGTGGAGAAGGAACACCAGCGTCCTTTGGAGCGTCTTTTACCCGAGAAGGTAAACGAACTTGGTCTGTCGGCCACCGCCGAAGAGTTGGGTGTGAGCAAAGCCACCCTCGGTTACTGGCTTCTCAAACTGGGTATAAATGTACGAAGAGTCGCCTTGGCCCCGGGCGAGACCCTGGAAGTGAAACGGATCAGCTAAACGCGGTTCGTACCGCAACCGGCCTTGCGGTGCTGCAGCAACCGCGCGGCCCGGTGACGGAAGAAAAAAAGGCACCCCGGTTTTGCCGGGGTGCCTTTTCGTTCGGGACCACAGAAACCAGCGTTCCGACCCGCTTATGGCAGAAAACCCTTTTGTTTCCGGTCGGTGAGAAACACGGCGCGCTGTGAGGCGATTTAAGGGCCTTTTTCTCCCCGGGACGGCGCTGAGTGCGGCCAGACCCAAAAAAGCGTCTAATTCTTAGCCGGATTTTAACCCTGGAAAATGTCCTCGGGCAGGAAGGCCGAAACCGTGACGTTCGGCAGGTCCACGGCGTTGCTGATTCTCAGGTCGACGGCCACGCTGCAAATGATGTAGGCCTGGTTCCGCGTCCACCCCCGCTCCTGCAGCAACTCGATCATGTGGATGAGAGCGTTGCGGGCGGCCAGCGTCAGGTCTTCCCCTTCCTGGGTCCCGTCGTCGCGGATGGGCATCCCCATGGTCGCGATAAAGTTGCGGGGCGCGGCCCATTCGGGGGGCAGGAAGTAACCGGGGTGGGCAAACCGCGGGAACTTTATGTTGTGGCGCTCCGCCTCTCCCTTGTGCAGGTGAAATTTCACCACGGCGGTGGCGCCCATCTCGATCGCGGTGATGCAGCACTCCGAGTCCCCTTGGGCGAAGTGGCCGTCCCCCGCCGAGTAGAGGGCGCCGGGAACGTTTACCGGAATGAGAAGCCGGGAGCCCTTGGTCAATTGCTTCGCGTCGACGTTGCCGCAGTTCTCTCGTGGCGGGATGGTCCGGAGACCCTCGCTGGCCACCGGGCCTTGGGCGGGGACGGCGTCTTCGGCGTCGGGCGGCATTGCTGCCCCGCCGCGGCGCACCAAGTCGGCCTCGCGCCGGGCCCAGGCCTCCATCTGTTGCCGGGAGGGAGCGATCCCGGCCGTCCCCATAAAGGAGCCGTTGGGTATGCGTACCCCCGGAAGACCATTCGAGGTCGCCCAGCCGTCCTTGATCTCCCAATGGACCGCGTACGGTTCGGTGAACAGGTCCCTTAGGAAACCCGCGCCTGGGCGGTTCCGGGTCCAGCCGTAGGACTCCGGTAAGATATCGACGTACTCTATCTCCAGCAGGTCGCCGGGTTCGGCGCCGTTTATGTAAACCGGACCGGTGAGGGGATGGGCCACCTTGGCGTCGAAACTGTCGAAATCTTCAACAGAAACGGTGGGTTTCATCTGGCAGTCGGAGGCGTCGCGGGTTTCCAGCAGGACTTCTTCGCCGGGCGCCGCCTCCAGAACGGGCGTAATATCCGGGTGCCAGCGGTTATGCCCCTTCTCTGGCTCTTCCTTCAGCCGCTTGCTGCGGTCGATTTCAATGCTTTTCATGCGCTAATTTCCTCCAGCATTCGCAGGAACTCCCGCATCGACAAAGCGGCGGCGTCTTGCATTGCGTTGTCCAACCGCCACAGGCCTTCCAATCGGTCGGCGAATATGCCCATCTTATAGTTGGCATAAGTATTAGTAGTGGTACACCTGAAGGTGCAGAATTCCCGCTTGGTGTCGACAATCATAATTTCACGCCATGCTCCATAGACGGAGTCCTCGCTATGGCAAATTATGAAAAGCGGATTATTGCCCCACTCCGGTTCCCCGTTGTTGCAGATTATAGTGCCTCTCTCCCAATGTAGCTGGCCGGCGTTTAACTCGCGTGAATCAATTATGGTACTCCAGCGCGTGCCGTCTCTAATCCTAAGGTCATCGTATTGGAAGCCGACAAAACCCCGGTCTTCGGCTTGGCGCATGATGTTTATGGCAACTGCGACCGGTATCGTCCAGAACCCGAAATTGCTTGAACTGTAGAACCTCCGGGATTTATCTGGGCTCAACTGCAAGCGAGTTCGCCAACACAGACAATGATATGGGCCTACGTCGAGGCGTTGTTGCAACTTGAGCTCGACAGAGAGACCATCATGGCAGACAGTCACGCAGTCGATTTTTTTGTATCTCGCTGTCATTACCTGCCTCTTCCGGGAACCCATCGCCCTGAAAGGACTGCCCCACCCCGGCCCCCACCCTAACCCTCCCCCAGAGGGGGAGGGGATTAACGAGGGCGGAGGGGATTAAACGAGGGGGGAGGGAACCAATCGAGCCCTCCTACAACGTCCAGTCTTCTGGCGTCTCCGGCGTGCGCATCGGCTTGATGATGACCTCGACCAGCGCGGCCTGCCCGTTCTCGGTGGCGGCTATGGCCCGGCGGAAGGCGTCGGGAAGTTCCGTGGGCTGCTCCACCCGCTCCGAGTGGGCGCCCAGGCCTTGGGCCACCATCGAGAAGTTTCCGCCCAGTTCGGCCATGGCCGGCGGGGCGGCGTTGCCGCTGGTCATGGCCATCAGCCCGCCTCCGGTGCCGCCGTTGTTCAGCAATACGGTCAGCGTTGGCAGACCCATGCGGACGGCCGTCTCCAGCTCCATGCCCACCATGCCGAACGAGGCGTCGCCCAGCACGTTGAACACCAGATGGTCGGGGCGTCCCAGCTTGACTCCGATGGCGGCAGCCATGGACCAGCCCATCGCCGCCATGCCGCCCATTCCGATGTAGTTACGCGGCTTGGTGGCCGGCCAGAAGGGCGACAGGTAGCCGCGGCTGCCGCCGGCGTCGTGCAGGGCGATGGTGCGGTCGGGGTCCACCACCTTCAACAGTTCCTGGACCACGCGGTAGCCGTTGGTGGGGACCGAGTCGTCGGTGAAGGTTGGTTCCCATTCCGCCAGCCACTTGGCCCGCGCTTCTCCTATCTCGGCCACCACTTCTTCCCGGTTGGCCGCCGAGGGCGGGCCGCCCGGCCCCATCCGGTCGCGCACGGCGTCGATGAGGCTGCGCAGGGCCAGCTTGGCGTCGGCCAGGATAGGCACGTCGGCCTGATAAATCTTGTTGAGATCGCCCGAGTCGGCGTTTATGTGAACCAGCTTCACGCCCGGCGGGATGGGCCGCCCGTCGGTGGCGTTGGGCAGCCGGAAGGAGTTGCCGACGGCCAGCACGGCGTCGGCCTTGCGGTTTATCACCAAGGCCGCGCCGGAGGCGTACTTGCTATGGGGATACACGCCGCCGCCGAGGGAAAGGGGGTGATTCTCCGGGAACGCGCCCTTGCCCACCAGGGTGCTGGCAACGGGCATCGCCAGCAGTTCGGCCAGCTCCAGGACCTCGTCCCAAGCCTCCGCCGCCAGCACTCCACCGCCCACGTTCATTATCGGAAGGCGGGCATTGAGCAGTATTTCGGCGGCGCGGTCAATGTCCCTGTGGTCGGGCGCGGCCTTGCGGCCGGGGCCGACAGGCTCATAGCGAAGCGTCTCGTCGGGGGCTTCCGCCGACATCACGTCCAAGGGCATCTCCAGCACCACCGGCCCGGGGGAACCGGACCTCAGGTTGGTAAAGGCCCTGCGGACCACCGCCGGAATGTCCTCAATACGGGCGAAGGTACCCTTCCATTTGACCAGGTTGTCGTAGATGCTGGAGGGGATTTCCTGTTGAATCTCCCTCCCCATGCTGCCCAGAGGGTGCTGGCCCATAAGAAGCAGCACCGGGACATTGTCGGCGAACGCCCCTGCCACTCCGGTCAGGGTGTTCGTGGCGCCGGGGCCGGTGCCTGTCAACGCCACCCCGACCTTGCCGGTGGCCCGGGCGTAACCGTCGGCTATCTCCACGCCCATGCGCTCGTGCCTGGCTGAAAACACCTTTATGGAAGTTGAGGCCCGCAAAGCGGGCCACAGGGGCACCTCGCCGCCGCCGGCAAACCCGGAGATGTATTCCACGCCTTCCTTTTCCAGTGCCTGGACCAACGCGTCGCCGCCTCGCATTTTGCCACCCCTAATTCGTACTAGATTACGCCGGATTACGGCCGATGCGATGACAAATCACGCTTCGGCGGTGGGTTGTGGCGATGATACGCCCGCACCTGTTGAGGGTCAAGGCAGAATTCCTTGACCCTGCCCAAGCCCAAGGGTATCATCCCAGCACTTCCAAGTCCTCTGCGTTCTCCGGGTTCTCTGCGGTAAGGCGGCGCCCCTGTCGCCGCGAATCCGAACCCGGAACGCGACCGGAGTTATGTAATGCCGTCAGCCAGCGAGATGATCGTCCAGACCCTGGAAGAGGCCGGAGTCGAGTACGTCTTCGGTATCCCCCGCGGAGGCACCGGCCAGATATTCCAGTTGCTGCATGGCCGGGAGGACCGCATCAAGACGGTCTTGGTGCGCCATGAGCAAGTGGCCGCCATCATGGCCGACGCCTACGGGCGGGCCACGGGCAAACCGGCGGTGGTCATGGGGCAAGGGTTGTTCATCGGCTCCAACGCCACCTTCGGAATCATGGAAGCCATGCTCAGCAGCTCTCCCATGCTGGTGCTGACCGACACTTCCGACGGCGGAGCCGCCCAGCGGCCGGCCAACCAGTCGGGGGCCGGAGAGTACGGCAGCATCGACCTGCCCAACATATTCAAGTCCATGTGCAAGTACACCGCGTTGGCAGCCAGCCCAAAGGAGTCGGTGCTGGCCACCCAGACAGCCATCAAGCACGCCGTAAGCGGGCGGCCCGGTCCGGCGGTCGTTATGCGGTCTGCGGCCATCGCGGGAGACGTCGACGTCGAGTCGCCTCCATTCATTCACAATGCGGCCGGCTTCCTCAATACCGCCAAGCCAGAGAGCTCGGCGGCGGACATTCAAAAGGCCGTGGAAATACTCTCCCAGTCTCGCCGCCCGGTGGTGGTGGCCGGCAACGGCGTGCACGTTGCCCGGGCCCACTCCCGGTTGCAAGAACTGGCCGAGCTTTGGAATATGCCGGTGGCCACCAGTTATAAAGGGAAGAGCGCCATCGCGGAGACTCATCCGCTGTCGGTGGGAATGGTCGGCACCTACGGCCAGGATGCGGCCAACCGGGTGGTGGGCGAGGCCGATACGGTGCTGGTGGTGGGCGCCCTGCTCCGGTCCCAGGAGACCGTGAGGGAGCGGCCGGATATCTTCGACCCTCGCCGCCAACGGGTGATACAAATCGACATCGACGAGCGAAACGCCGGTTGGAGCTTCCCGATAGAGCTGGGCCTGATTGGCGACGCGGGCAGCATATTGGGGCAACTGGTGTCGGCTTCCAAGCCGGCGGCCCAAGACAGCGCCGGTCAGAGGGCCGGCTGGGACGCCACAGTCTCCGGCCGTAAAGAGAGCTTGGCATTCTACGACGATCCCGCGATGCACCGCGACAGCTCACCCGTTACCCCGCAGCGCTTGGTCCATCTGCTGCGCGAAAACTCCGACCCATCGACGCTATTCGCCTTGGACGCGGGCAACAACCGGACGTGGATGGCCCACCTCTACCAGGCCAACCAGGCTGGCACGTTCTTCTGCCCCGGCGGCACCGCCGGAATGGGATGGGGCCTGCCCGCCGCGGTGGCCTTGAAGTTGGTCCATCCCGACCGGCCGGTGACTTGCGTGACCGGCGACGGCGGGTTCATGATGACGGTGAACGCACTGTCCACCGCCATGCAGTACGACCTGCCCATCACTTGCGTCGTCTTCAACGATAACGCCCTCGGCATGGTGCTGGACCACCAGCCGGCGGGCCAGACCATCGCTTCGGAGTTCTACCCCACCGACAACGCCGCCGTCGCCCGGGGGTTCGGGGCGTTCGGCATCCAGGTCAACGACTCCCGCGACCTGCCAGACGCCTTGAGGCAGGCCCAGGCCTCCGGGCTCCCGGCAGTGGTCGACGTGGTCATCGGCCGCGGCCCCAGCCCCGACGACTGGCGGGCCGACGCCCGCCGCACCGGTGAGACTTAGAATGATGCTCAAAGCCGTCTAGCTGTGGGAGAATGCCATCATGTATCCCTCTCCCTTGGGAAGAGGGGGGAAGAGGGTTGGGCGGGGAAGTTTATGACAACTCAGACAACGAAGCTCACCTATGAGGAATGGCTGAAAGAACCGGAGACGAAGGAACGATACGAGATCGTGGACGGTGAGGTGATCATGCCCGCGGCCCCGTTGGTGGTTCACCAAACACTTTCGGGCAACATCTACCGGCCGCTGTGGCCATTCGTTCGAGAGAACGGGTTAGGCCGTGTATGGTATGCCCCGGTAGACGTGGTCGTGCAGCAGACGCCGCTGCGAGTACGGCAGCCGGACTTGTTGTTCGTCAGCAGCGAAAACGCTGCAATCGTTGACGACCGTATTTATGGCGGCCCAGATCTGGTCGTAGAAATACTGTCGCCGAGCAACAACCGAAGCGAAATCGAAGGCAGGCTTCTCGACTATGCGCGAATAGAGTGCCAGGAATGCTGGGTCGTGTCCCCTGAAGCCTGTACTGTCGAAGTTCTGCGGCTGGAAAACGGCCAATGGCGCCGCAATGATCTTTACGGCTTGGGAGATTCCCTGGAATCAACTGTCCTTCCAGGATTCGAACTGCCGGTTTCCGGCATTTTCCAAAGCGGCTAGACTTTACCCAATGGAGATAGCGCTCCATTAAACTGGAGGACCAACATGCCCGGAATTTTACAGGACAAGATTGCGTTGGTCACCGGCGCGGCCTCGGGCATTGGGCGGGCAACCTCCCTGGTTATGGCCCGCGAAGGGGCCCGAGTGGTCGTTTCCGACATCGACGCCGAAGGGGCCGAGGCCACTCTCAGCGCCATCAAGGAGCTTGGCGGCCAAGGCATCTTCATCCACGCCGACGTGTCCAACGCCGAGGACGTTCAGGCATTGGTGGCCGGTGCGGTGGAGACCTACGGCCGGCTGGACTGCGCCTACAACAACGCCGGCATCGAAGGCTTCATGGAGGGCCGGCTCCACGAATACCCGGAAGAAATCTGGGACCGGCTGATTGACATCAATCTCAAGGGCGTCTGGCTCTGCCTGAAATACGAGATACCCCGGATGCTGGAACAGGGCGGCGGCGCAATCGTGAACACGGCATCGGCCGCCGGTCTCGTCGGCTCTAGACGCCTTTCCGCCTACGTGGCCAGCAAGCACGCCGTCGTTGGCCTGACCAAGGCAGCGGCTTTGGAGTATGCAAAAGACGGCATCCGGGTGAACGCCGTCTGCCCGGGTATCATCGATACCCCAATGGTCCGGAGGTTGAACGCCGGCCGCAAGGCCGATGACGAGGGCCCCATATCGTCGCTACAGCCGGTGGGGCGGCTTGGCGCCCCCGAGGAGATCGCCGAATCCGTCGCCTGGCTCTGTTCCGACGCCGCCTCACTGGTCACCGGCGCCGCCATGGCGGTGGACGGCGGCTTCACCGCCCAGTAGATCGGGTTATTTAATGTTGCCGGAGCCATCGCGCCTCTTGGGGCATAACCGTAGCGTGTAGCAAGTCTCAGTCGTTTTTTCAGGTAGGACGCCCAACAACTCGTGAGTAGTGAAACCGCGACAAGCTAGAACATGTCTGCGGTACAATCTATTCAGAAGGCCGATGGAGGTATAGGCATGACCAGCGTCCCAGACATCGTCACGGATGCGGGCAATCAGGACGAGGTTGCCTTCGAAGAGTTCTGCGACGAGTGGTTGCACGAATTCACGGAAGGAGACCTTTCACCGTTTGCGAAAGGCCAGCGGTTCGCCATCAAACTGGTCACCCAATGGCTGGACGTAATCGCCGACGATGACGATTTGGTGTTGTGCGACGGGAGCGGTGACGGCGGCATCGACATTGCCTACCTGCACCGCGCTGATCTCGAAGACGGCGAACAGGAAGGCCAGTCCGCCGAAGGGGACACCTGGTATCTGGTTCAAAGCAAATATGGGACCTCATTCCGGGGCCCTGACACCATTATCATCGAAGGGCGCAAGGTAATAGCGACTCTGGCAGGTGAAAACACTCATCTTTCCGAGCATACTACTCAGTTGCTGGGACGATTAGGTACGTTCCGGCAGCAGGCATCGGAACGGGACCGAATCATCCTGGTGTTCGCTACCGACCAGCCCATCACCGAATCGGACCGTCGGGCATTGAACGAAATTCGCTTGATTGGAACCCAGCGATTCCCTCACATTTTTGACGTCGAGGACATATCGCTCCAAACGATTTGGGAAGCTAGGCCCACTGGCCCAGAGCCAGCTGTTTCTTTGCCGATTAGCGGCAATTTCGTGGATCCTACTCTTGGAATTCGGGTTGGCACCATACCCCTGACCAGCTTGTATGACTTCTTGGTGGCCTATCGGGATAAAACAGGCAATATTGACCAGTTGTACGAAAAAAATGTACGGCAATTCTTGGGCAGCCGCAGAAAAATCAACCGCGGAATTGCTGATACACTGCGTAACAACCCGGAGTTGTTTGGTCTGTACAACAACGGTATAACCATCGTCGTGTCCGATTACCTCACAAAGCCGGACGGTTCTTGTGTGCTTTCCGATCCCTATGTTGTCAACGGTTGTCAGACCACCAGGACAATTTGGGAAGTGCTACGCCAGCGCCTCGACGCCGGGGGCACCGGACATAGCGAAGAGATGGACGAATGGCGCCAGCGGGCTGACCAAGGGGTGGTAGTAACCAAGATAGTCAAAGGCAACAATGCTCAGATTACCGACATTACCCGGTTCACAAATTCACAGAATGCCGTCCGGGAGCAGGACTTTATCGCGTTGCGCGACGACTTCCGGGCTTGGGCCGGTGCTGCGGCGGACCGCTACGGCATGTACTTAGAGATTCAAAGGGGCGGGTGGGACGCGCAAAAGGCCTATCAAAAGTCCCACCCGAGCGCACGGCAATTCTCAGCATCCACATACGCCAATGCCTTTGACCTCCTCAAGGTTTACGCGGCCGGCTGGCTGCGCGAACCGGGAACCGCGAACGGCGCCAGGCAATCCTTCCACCCGGGAGGCCGAACTTTCAAGAGCATAACGGCTGGAGATGAGCGTTTTGGCGTAGGTGACATCTACGCGGCCTACCGTCTCCAAACGCTGGCGGGCCAGTTCAAGTTTGGCCGCCGCGCAGAGATGCCTAGCCGTGGCCTGACAAAGTATTTGTTTTACTTTGTGGTTCTTGAGTTCTTGAGAGAAACTCTTATTCGAGCCAACTGGGCGCACTCTGCCGGAGAGTTAACAAAGGCTCTCCTGATCCTTGACCGAGAGGAAAATCGGGATGCGCTTCAAGGGCTGCTGGATTCGGCGATAGAAGTGGTTGACGAATACCTGAACCGGGAGTCCGCTGACTCAGTGTATAAGGAACCCGAATTCCAAGACGATGTATTCAGGTTTCTGAAGTCGATACAGCTAGGTAGAAATGAGGATTTCGCTCCTCTTCTCAAGAGCTTGCTATCGGAACACAAGCGGTTGTTCGGACGCCGTGTTGGAGGCCAGTCCTCACCTCGGGATTTGGTCACTCAAGCAATCTCGGTGCGGACCTCAAACTCGGAGGAATGATTGGCCACCACCTTGGAAATCGTCGATCTGGCCTCGGATAGCCAGATACAGCTCGTCCTCACCAACGACTCCGGTGACCAGCAAGCCGCCCCGCCGGCCCCGTTTCCGTTCCCGCTGAGCAACGCCGAGACAGCCGAGATTCAATGGTACCTGACTCAGTACCTGGACGACCCGTATGGACCGTCCCAGGAACGGGGTGAGGCTGTGGCGTCGGGACTGCGGAACCTGGGACGGCTCCTGTTCGAACGTGTCTTTCGGGCCAACCCGGCCGCCCAAACCGCAGCCTCTGTGGGATGGGAGCATTGCCGGCTGGCCATCGTCTCCGGCCGCGATGAGTTCCTCGCCCTGCCTTGGGAGTTGCTGAACCAGGAAGATGCCGGCTATCTGGCTGCCCGGATGGCTGGACTGGTTCGCCGGCTCAACCCGGGACCGCTTGAGTCGTTGGGCGGCGCGCTTCCCACCGACCAGTTCAACGTTCTGCTCCTGACGCCCCCGGCATCAGCGCCGCCCCCGGCATCAGCGCCGCCCCCCGGCGCGGCAAACGGGGCTGTCGCCGTGGAGGCGCTGGCGGCCATGGAGTCCCTCGAAGCGCCGGTCGGCTTGGAACGGCTTCAGCCCGTATCCCTGCAAGCCTTGACCAGTCACCTGGAGAGGCTGCCGGGACACTACCACCTGGTCCATCTGGACGGTTTCGATGTTGGGGCCGAGGGCCTCCACTTGGACGGCGGCCCGGTGGCCGTCGAGGATTTGGCCGGGGTCTTGAATACGGCTGGCGTACCGGCGGCGCTGCTGACCTGCTCCGCGGCGGAGCACGGCCGTAGGGCGGCTGCCGCGTTGGCGCAAGGCGGAGTGCCCCAAGTGGCCCTTCTGCCGCACCCGCTCTCCGGGTCCGGCAGACAGCTCTTTACCGACGCTTTCTACCACTCGCTGGCCAACGGCTCCGGTCCGGCCTCCGCCGTGGCCGCAGCCCGGAAAGCGTTGATGGACAACCCGCACCGTCCCTCGGCGTCAGGGTCTGCGGTGTCGTGGGACTGGTTGACCCCGGTCGTATACCAGACGATGGAATACACTCCGGCCCCGGTGCAACCGGAACCGACCGACGCGGCAATTCCCGGAATGCTGCCCTCCCGCCCTGAAGCGGCGCCGTACCAACTCCCGCGGGGCGGGCCGTACGGCCTCATCGGCCGGCACTCCGAGGTATTGGAGTTGGAGCGGAGGTTCGAAGAGTCCCCTGTGGTTATGTTGACCGGCAGTGTCGGCTCCGGCAAGTCGGAGTTGGCCTTGGGCTTCGCCTCCTGGATGCAGAAAACAGGCAGCCGGCCGGGAGGCGTGTTCTATACCTCCTTCGACGTCGGCGCCGGCCTGGAGAAGGTCCTCCATGAGACCGGCGCCGCATTGGCGGGATTGGACTTCGGCGACCTTGGCGCCGCCGACCGCCAGCGTTGGTTGGTGGACTATCTGAACGAAAACGAAACGCTGCTGGTCTGGGATGGCGTCGAGAACCTGGCGGGTTTCCCGTCCGGGTCCCCAGGGTTGCTGGAGGAAGAGGAGTTACGGGAACTGGACGCCTTCCTGAGCCAGGCAACGCGGACCGGCCGGTCTTGGGTGCTGCTGGCAGGACGCCGCCCGGAGGAACCCTGGCTGTCCGCCGGGCACACGGTATATAGACTGGGCGGTCTCGCACCCCACGACCAAATCGAATTCGGCACCCGTTTGCTTGAAGAGTCAGGCGTCGAGGAGTCGCGTCTGGGGCCGGAGTACCTGGAATTGCTTGGGATATTGGAAGGCCATCCGCTGGCCATGGAAGTCGCCATTCCCATGATGAACGAAGTTCCGGCTTCGGTGTTGGCCGGCGAGTTGTCCCGCCAACTGGCCGGCTATCAGCCGGGTACGGACGAGGAAGGGCGGCCGGCGTTCCTGACCGTGTTGATGGACCAGGCGTTCTCCCGGATGTCGAGGCGAAGCCGCACCCATCTGCCGTTCCTGTCCCTCTTCCGCAACCGCGTGATGATGGACGTCCTGACCCACATTGGTCAGGAGAGCGCCTACCGCACGGTGATGGGTGAGCAGATGGGCTGGGGCGCCTGCCGGACCCTGTTGCGCTCCGCGCGCGGCAGCGGGTTCCTCGAACCAGTTACACCAAGCGTCTACCAGATCCACCCCGCCCTTCCCTGGTTCTACGGCAGAAGCCTCTACCGTCAGCTTCCCCTGTCGGCCATCCAGCAGTTGGAGGCGGAGTTCGTTCGGGTCTACGCCGACACCGCCGACTACTTTATGGAAACCCTCTACGAAAACCAGGACTCCGGCACGACCGCCATACTGGCGGAGGAGGGTAATCTCACCCAGGCGCTGGCCCTTTCATTGGAATCGGGGCAATGGGACAGCGCCCAACTCCTGGTGCAGCCCATAGCCCAGGTCTTCCGAATGCAGAAACGATACCCTGAGTTGCGGCGCCTCCGGCGGCAGTTGCTCGAGTCCATAGGGACGACCGCGGCTGAAGCCAGTGTCAAAGGGGCCGGCGAATTGTGGCTCTATCTGCTGGGCACCGAGGCCAGCGAATGCGTCGAGACCGGTGAGTTGGACCGGGCGGAAGATATGAACCGCCAGCTACTGGACCATTTGTCGTCCCAAGAGGATGGCGGCCAAGACCCGCGCACCGCCGCCGTCTATCATCAGATGGGCCAGGTGGCCCAGAAACGCTGGCGGCTCGACGAAGCGGACGACTGGTTCACCAAGTCCCTGGCGATTATCGAGGGCGGCGAGGACCGGGCGGCTGTGGCCGACGACTATTACGGCCTCGGGCTGGTGCGCCAGTACCAGCGGCGCTACACCGAAGCCAGGGAGTGGTTTTCCAAGGCCCTGGATATCCACCAGCGCTTGGAAGACGCCGAGGAAATGGTCAAAGACTACCGGTCTCTGGGCCTGTGCGCCCAGTTCAGGTTCGAGTACCAAGAGGCGGAAAGCTGGTACCACCGGGCCCGGGAGGTCTTGGAAGAGGCCAGGGACGAGGAGACCGCAGTGCTGGTCTACCATTCCCTGGGTACGGTCTGCCATGCCCAGTACCAATTCGACGACGCCGAGAACTGGTACCAACAGTCCCTAACCCTCAGCGACCGGATGGGTAACGAGGCCCAGATGGCTATCGAGTTCCACCATCTCGGCCTGTTGACCCAGGCCCGCAAGCTGTTCTACGAAGACGCGGAGCACTGGTATACGCTGGCCTTGGAGAAATTCGAACAGCTGGGTGACCGCAGAAGCGCCGGGGACGAATGCCGGCAGCTCGGCGTCCTGTCTCACGAGCAAAAAAAGCTGGAAGACGCCGAACGATGGTACCACCGGGCCAGGGAGATATTCGAGGAGCTACAGGAACCGAACCGTATTTCGCGGACCTACGGCCAACTGGGCATGGTGGCCGAAGAGCGGGACGATATCGCCGAGGCCCTGCTCTGGGCCGGCCGGACGTATCAATTGGCCCTGTCCCACAGCTTGCCGGTCATCGACCAAGCCCGTGTCCACCTGGCGCGGCTCAAAAACAAGTACGGCGAGGACGACTTCGTCGATTGGTGGCGGGCATTCGCCGGCGAAGAGCCGCCAACCGACCTGGAAGTAGACCCGGAGACCATTCTGTGAACTGGCCCAGACTTTTACTTAATCCCGACCAATAGCGCCCCATCTGGTACCCAGAGCCTTATCAAAAGGGAAGACGTTGGCAATACGGGAACACGAACAGACCCTCAACGTGGGGCTATCCGATGAACTGCGGGAGCGCGCCCTGAACGCCAAACCGGAAGTCATCCACCCGGGAAACCGGCGCATCGATGTAGAGGTGAAGATAGGACCAGCCCGTATCGCGGTCGAAGCCGAGCATGGACAAAACAGTGCCAAGCGACGGGAAGCCATCGCCGACGCCGACGCCCGGCTGGAGCAACGCCTGGCCGATTGCGCCGTGGCCGTCTGCTACCCGGACGGTTCCACCAGAGAATCCCTGCCGGGCGCCGAACTGCTTTGGACGCTTCGGGACGGCAGCAGCGGCGGGGAGGCAACCTGGACATCGGGCAATCTGGACCAGCTAACCTCGGTGATCCGGCTGGCCCCGGCCCAACTCGGCAACCCCGATTTCGCCGCCGCCGCTCTTTCCAACAGCCTGGACGCCGCCGTGCGGCGGTTGGACGACGGGCAAAAGGAGAATTTGGCCCAGGCTCTGGACTTGCCCAAGCAGGATACGCTGAACAACAAGAAAGTCCGCGAACCCTGGAACGCACCCGCCAAACGCGCCCTGCTGGTGATTGCCACCGCCGTAATGTTTCACTCCCGTCTGGACGCACACTTGGGAACAATGCGCCCCGAGAATGACAATCGCCGCAACCCGCCTCAGCTCTTCACCGGCGATTGGCCGCCCATGAAGGCTCAGTATTGCGCCGATGGCTCCAATCCCATCGGAGACTTTACGGATGCTTGGAATTTGGTTCTGGCTCTAGACTACAAGCCCATTTTCGAGACCGGACGCGCCGCCCTGCTTTCCTGCCCGCCCGATCCGGCCTTTGGCGGCGCCATTGCCGAAACCGCTAAGGCGGCCCTCGCTATCGCCGGGAACATCGCAGGAATGCGCCATGACCTGCTTGGGCGCATCTTTCACACCGTCCTGGACACCGCCCGGTACGACGGCTCCTTCTACACCACCACCGCCGCCGCCACCCTGCTGGCCGCTCTCGCCATACGCGAGGATATGTGCGACTGGAGCGACGCCGACGCCATCGCCAGGCTGCGCATCACCGACCCGGCCTGCGGCACCGGCACCCTGCTGATGGCCGCCGCCGAGCGAATCCGCGAGCTGGCTCCCCAGGCTAACGCGGAGAGCAACCTTGCCCGCTCTCTAATCGAGCAGGTGTTCAGCGGCTATGACGTGAACCTGACCGCCACTCACATGGCAGCCACGACCCTCGGCCTGCTCTCGCCCACCACCCAATTCCGCAACATGAAAATCGGCCGCACCCTCTTGGGGCTGGACAAGAACGGCAAGGCAAGGCTTGGCTCGCTGGACTTTCTCAGCAACAGGCAGCCCATGTTGATACCCTTCCCCAACGCCGAGCCGACGGCGCAACAGGTAGACACCGGCGAGGAAACCGCCCGCGCCGAACCCGCTGACCTGGTGATTATGAACCCGCCGTTCACCCGCGACAGCCTACGCCACGACCAGTTCGACCAAGCCACCGAGCTGAAAATTAAAGCTCGTGAGATGGAGTTACTCGCCAATACTCCCGTGCATTTGTCACATAGCGGCGGAGCATTTCTCTATCTTGCGGACTTGCTGATAAAGAGCAATTCGGGAACCATAGCGGCGATTCTACCGTTAGTGGGGGCGACCAACTATTCGACTGCGGGAATACGCAGATTGCTGGCGCAGAATTTCCATGTCGAGGTCATTGTCACATCTCACGACCCAGAACGCATTTACTTCTCCGAGAACACCGCTATCGGCGAAATGCTGTTGGTCTGTCGTAGGTGGCCTTCTGCCAAAGGATTAAAGCCACAGACGAAAGTAGTCAACCTCGCCAGAAACCCGGCGACACCTGCCGAGGCTATATCCGTAGTTTGGGCTATCGAAAACGGAACGGTGGTAAGTCAGGGTTACGGCACGGTTCAGGAATGGCCCGCCCGCAGGATTGCCGCCGGTGATTGGGGCGCGGTGCAGTTCCTTTCCCCGTATCTGTGCGAGGAATTTGTCGCGCTGAAAGAGGGCCAGCTATACCTGTCTACCGCGCTGGACGACATTGCCGACATCGGGCCGGCTGGTCAACGGATACGCGACGCATACACTAAGTCAGCTATGCCGGACGCACAGGGCCGCGTTGCATTGTGGCAGCACGATACCGAGATAACGCAGTCAATGGCGGCAAAAGTGGACACGCATATCAATGCGAAACCGGGAAAGGCAAATTTGGCGGAGAGCTATTGGCAACAACGGAGTACGTTGCTGTTGCCGATGCGGGCCAGGCTAAATACCGTCCGGGCGCTCGGTATCAGAATAAACGTACCGGCAGTAGGTTCGGCGTGGACTCCATGCCGAATTTCGATTACAGGGATGGACGTCCAGGCCACGGAGAAGGCCGTATGCGTATTTCTAAATTCGACAATCGGGGTCTTGGCGCTGGCCGGTAATCGCACCAACAAGGAGATTTCCTATACCCGTTTCTCCATTGACGACTTGCGCAAGCTGGTCGTCCCCGACTTCGCCGCCATCGGCAACGATGCGGCGGAAAAGCTGGCGGCGGCCTACGACGCCCACGCTACGGACGTGCTGCTGCCCCTGCCGCAGATGGATGCTGACCCGGTGCGGCGCGCCCTGGACGCTGCGGTATGCGAGGCGCTGGGGCTGGACGGCGAGCGGGTGGAGACCATCCGCCGCAACCTGGCCGCCGAACCGTCGGTCACCGGCAAACGCTACTCCGGTCGCCCGGCATAGGAAGTCCATCAGACGGGGTGGCTAAATCCGATCACGAAACAGGATAAGCACCGCCTAGCCGCCTTCTGTCAGCGGTTCCAACAGGTCCAGGAGTTCCGCCATACGGTCCAGCGATATTTCAATGTCCTCGGCGTCCAAAAGCAGGCGGCGCCTGTAGAAGTTGCCGTGCAAGTCACTGGCGATGCCGCGTAGTTCGAGCATTCGATCGTCGCCGGCCAACCGACTGGCGTTTCGCAATACGACGTGGAAATGATCGTGCTTCTTGTATTCCCACCCGTGCGCCTCCGCGGCGGCTTTGGCCATCCACGCCGCCGCGCCCCATCCTTTCTCCGAAGCTTGGTGCAGGTCGCCTTCGGCCAGGTATTCCCGGCTTTTTCCCAAGAAGTGGTGGGCCTGCTGACGGTAGTCGCCCACCGCATCGCGGTCAAACGGCTCCGCCGGGTTTTGTTGCGTCATTTTGCTCCTTCATTCGCACGGTCAGTCAGCGGTTCCAGCAGGTCCAGGAGTTCCGCCATCAGGCCCAGCGACGCTTCGATATTCACCGGATTGAGGAGGAATCCGCGCGTATAGAAGTTGCGGTGCAGCATGGTGGCAACGCCTTGCAATTCAAGCAATCGATGATTGCCCGTCAGGTCCTGGACGCGGTCCAACACGACGTAGAATTCTTCATGCCGCCTGTACGTCCAGCCATTTCTCTCGGCTACGGCTTTGGTCATCCACGCTGCCGCGCCCCATCCTTTCTCCGAGGCTTGGTGCAGGTCGCCTTCGGCCAGGTATTCCCGGCTTTTTCCCAAGAAATAGCGGGACTGCCGACGGTAATCTCCCGCCGCATCGCGGTCAAACGGTTCAGCCGGATTATGTTGGGTCATGTTGCCCCGTTCACACGGTCAGTCAGCGGTTCCAGCAGGTCCAGGAGTTCCGCCATCCGGTCCAGCGACGCCCCGATGTCTACCGCGTCCAGGAATCTTCTGCGTGTGTAGAAGTTGCGGTGCAAATCGTTAGCGAGACCGCGTAGTTCCAATATCCGGTAGTTGCCCGTCAAATCGCGGGCCTGAGTCAACACCACATTGAACTGCTCATGCCGAGCGTACTCCCAGCCGCGAGTCTCGGCTACGGCTTTGGCCATCCATGCCGCCGCGCCCCATCCTTTCTCCGAGGCTTGGTGCAGGTCGCCTTCGGCCAGGTATTCCCGGCTTTTTCCCAAGAAATAGCGAGACCGCTGACGGTAATCTCCCGCCGCGTCGCGGTCAAACGGCTCCGCCGGGTTATGTTGGGTCATGTTGCCCCGTTCGCACGGTCAGTCAGCGGTTCAAGTATGTCCAGGAGTTCCGCCATCAGGCCAAGAGACTCTCCAATTCTCACTGGATTGAGGAAACGGCCACGGGTGTAAAAGTTGCGGTGCAAGTCGTTGGCAACGCCTTGCAATACGAGTACCAGATTATTGCCCGTCAGGTCTTGGGCGTTCCCCAACACAACGTTAAACTGTTCATGCCGCCCATATTCCCACCCCTGCGTCACGGCGGCGGCTTTGGCCATCCACGCCGCCGCGCCCCATCCTTTCTCCGACGCTTGGTGCAGGTCGCCTTCGGCCAGGTATTCCCGGCTTTTTCCCAAGAAATAGCGGGACTGCTGACGGTAATCTCCCACCGCGTCGCGGTCAAACGGTTCAGCCGGGTTCATTTGCGTCATGTCGCTCTCTGATACTCGCGTCTAATACTCGCATCTGATACTGGTCACTTTGACTATGGGAGTTCCGCGAAATTTCGTCAACTCTCGCCGACTGGTATACTCCGGTGAAAGCCCGTTCATCTTTAGAGCAAGACAGCCACCCAATGCCAGGAGAGCAGAAAATGAGCATCGGAACTTCTACGCCACTCCCCGCTTACACTATAGACCCGGCGTTCATGGCCAAGAAAGCCGAGGAGTTGGGGTTCGACTCCATCTGGTATGCGGAGCACCCCGCGGTCCCCGTCCACAGCGACAGCCCCTTCCCAGCCACCGGGGGTGAGATACCCTGGACGTACTCTCACTTCACCGACCCGTACATCGCCTTGGCCCGGGCCTCCGGCGCCACCACCACCATAAAACTGGGCACCGGCATCACTTTGGTGCCGGAACGAAACCCGCTCCTCTTGGCCAAGGAAATTGCCACCCTGGACCGCTTCAGCGGCGGCCGCTTCATGTTCGGCGTCGGCACCGGCTGGCTCCGGGAAGAGACCGAGATCATGGGCGGCGATTTCGACCACCGCTGGACCCAGACGCGGGAGGCCATCGAGGTGATGAAGGAGCTCTGGACCAAGGACGAAGCCGAGTACCACGGCAGGTATTACGACTTTCCGGCCGTGAGGTCCTTTCCCAAACCGGCCCAGCAACCGCATCCGCCCGTAATCCTGGGCGGACTGGCCCGGAACGTGCTGCGGCGGATTATCGCCCACGCCGACGGCTGGCTTCCCAATCGCATCACCCCGGCCGAGGTCGAGGAAGGCCGGGCCAAGCTGGACGCCATGGCCGCTGAGGCCGGACGCGACCCCAAGTCCATCACCATCTCGGTGTTCGGACAACCGGCGGAACGGGAATTGGTGCAGTCGTTTCTCAATGCCGGCGCCGACCGGGTTATTGTCCGGCCCGACCACGTGGAGACCGAAGCCGCCATGGGAGACCAGTTGGAACGGATGGCCGAAGCGGTGCTACGGTAACTTCCCGAAACGGCCCATTGACATCGAAATGTCAGGGGAGAATTCCGCCGTAACCAGGCGGAGCGTGGAGAGCAGATGGACCGCACCACCGAGTTGCTAAGTTCGTATTCCTGCCGTCTGAGCTATGAAGACTTGGGGCCCAAGGTCGTCCACCAAGTCAAGCGCACGATGGTGGACACCTTGGGTTGCGCCATGGGCGGTTATCTTTCCGAGCCGTCTAAAATCGCTCGCAACCTAGCCGCCGGAACGACCAGCGCCAGGCCGTCTCGGGTTCTGGGCACTCCGACTCACACTTCCCCCGACCTGGCCGGTTTCGCCAACGGTGTGATGGTGCGTTACCTGGATTGCAACGACTCCTATTTCTCGCCGGGCGGCGGCCACCCCAGCGACATGATTCCGGCGGTGCTGGCCTTGGCGGACCCGATGGGCAGTGACGGCCGCACCGTGATTACCGCAATCGCCTTGGCCTACGAGGTGTTCTGCCGCCTGTCTGACGAGGTGGTGGCGAGCGACCTGGGTTGGGACCAAGGCATCTTCGGCGTTATCGGCGCAGTCTGCGGGGCAGGCAAGGTCATGGGCTTGGACCAACGGCAGATGGGCCACGCCATTTCCCTGGCCGCTACCCCTCACCTGCCGTTGGGTGTAACCCGGACCGGAGAGCTTTCGATGTGGAAGGGCTGCGCCGGGGCCAGCGCCTCCCGCTCGGCCGTTTTCGCCGCCATGCTGGCCGCCGAGGGGATGATGGGCCCCTTCGAGCCCTTCGATGGGCGCCGCGGCCTGTGGGAGCAGACCGTTGGCCGCCCGGTGGAAATCCCCGACTTCCCGCCGGGCGGCAGCCGGTCCCCGGACGACCCCTTCCGGATTTCCCGGACCATCTTCAAGAGCTACCCCTCTCAGATCCACACCCAAGGCCCCATCGGCCTGGCGGTGTCCCTGCGGGACCAGGCGCCGGTCGCCGATATCGCGTCCATTCACATCGACGCGTATAAGGTGGCGGCCAGCACCGCATCCAGCGAGCCCGAAAAGTGGGACCCCAAGACCAGGGAAACCGCCGATCACAGTATTCCCTTCCTGGTGGCGTCAGCCTTGAGGGACGGCCCCGTGACGCCCGCCGCCTTTAACGACGAGAACATCGCCAGTCCCGGTCTGCGGACCATAATGGCCAAAATGACGCTGGCGGAGGACCCGGAATTCACCGCCCGGTACCCGGATGAATACAATAGCCGCATCACCATCACCGACCGCTCAGGGGACGTGCACACCGCCCACACACCCTATCTGAAAGGCCACCGGCACAACCCCTTGAACGACTCCGAAGTGGAGGCGAAATTCCGGAATTTCGCCTCGGGTGTACTGACTTCTCAGCAGTGCGATCAGGCCCTGGAAATCGTCTGGGCCATGGACGCTCTTCCCGATCTGGAGGAATTGCTGGACAGCCTGGTGATTTGATGACAACAGAACCGTCCCCCGAAGGCCCCCGGCAGTTTCGCCGGTTGTTCATGCAGCAAGTCCAGCGTCCCGAGGAAGACCTGCAGATGGACCGGGCCGCGTTGTACGTGGCCGGCGAGGAATACCCTGACCTGGACGTCGACGCCCATTTGGACTCCCTGGACCGGTTGGCCGGTCAGGTCCTGACCGAAACCGGAGACGGCGCCCCTCTCGGAGAAAGGGCGGCGCGGTTGGGGCGTTTCCTGTTCGAAGAACAGGGTTTTCGGGGGAACTCGGCAGATTACTACAGTCCGGACAACAGCTACCTCAACCGGGTGCTGGAGACCAGGACCGGTATCCCCATTACATTGTCCCTCCTGTTCCTGGAAGTCGCCAAACGGATAGGCCTGCGGTGCCGGGGCGTTGGGCTGCCGGGCCACTTTCTGGTCGGCCTTGAGGGGCAAGACCTGTATCTGGACCCCTTCAACGCCGGGAACCTGCTCACCGCCGACGGATGCCGCAGCCTGGTCTACGATCTCTTCGGAGAGCGCATGTCCTGGAGCGACGACTTTCTGGTCCCCTGCACCAAGTACGACTTTCTGTTTCGGCTGCTGAATAATTTGAGGGTCATATACGAACAAAATCAGGACTATTCCAAAGCGCTTGGCGTGATACAAAGGATGAGAATAGTGAGTCCCGACTTGCCGTCTTTGTATCGGGACCTGGCCCGGTGTCACTACCAACAACAGGAATACCGGCTGGCGATCCGCAACCTCGAATACTACCTCGAGGCCGCCGTCGAACCTGACGACGAACAGCAGATCAGAGGGCAAATCCAGGCAATCTGGGCAACCCTCAACCGCCTGAATTAAATGCAAGTCCCTGAATCAAATGCCAGTTAATGAATCCAATCCCCAAGCGCCGGCGTACAAAGTAGAGCACCGGCGTGCGGCCGAGTCCGGCGGATGAACGGCTACGACTCGCTGGACGACCATCAGTTGCTGGCCCGCGTTTCGGCCCAAGAGCCGAACGCACTGGACGCCCTTTACTCCCGGTACGGGTCGGCAGTCTACTCGCTGGCGATGTTCATGCTGAAGGACACGGGTTTGGCCGAGGAAGCTACTCAGGACATCTTCCTCAACATTTGGCTCAAGTCAGGCAGTTTCAAGCCGGACCGCGGCCAGCCCAAGACTTGGATCATGAGCGTAGCCCATCACCGGGTCATCGACCTGATCCGGTCCCGGCGCAGGACCACGGCGATTACGGTGGCCACCGATTCCGAGGACCTGGAGCGTATTCCTGCCGCGAACCTGCCCATCGACGAACAGGTCGAACGCAAACTTGAGCGTGAACGGATACAGAAAAGCCTGGCCACTCTTCCGGAAGCGCAGCGGGAAGTGATCCGGATGGCCTATTTTGACGGCTATTCCCAGTCCGAAATAGCCGCACTGCTCAACCAACCCTTGGGCACAGTGAAGACCCGGGTGAGGCTGGCCATGCAAAAACTTAGATTGGTGCTCCAAGAGAATGTCGTCGAGTAGTCGAGCTATCGCGGAGCATCCGGAGGACCTCCTGGAGGCGTTCTCCCTGGACGCCTTGGACCCAGAGGAAGAGTTGCGGGTCTCGGACCACCTGGAGGGCTGCCTCCGGTGCGCTTTGTTGGCGGAAAGCTACCAGCAGGCAGCCGCATTCCTGGTGTCAACGGTCGAGTCCCGCACCCCGCCCGATTCCGTCCGGGTCGAGCTATTGGCCGCAGTCGCTCCGCCCGTACGGCCCGCCCGGGAACGCTCCGCCCGGGAGCCGCTCGCCCCGCCGGGCCCGTCCTTGCTGACTCGCCTGCTGGACAGCCGGTTTCTCCGGGTGCTGACACCCGTGACGGCCGCCGCCGCCGTGGTGATGATAGCCTTCGCATTGACCATGAACGTTCGCACCTCTGACCTCCTTGGAGAGTTGCAAGACGAAAACGCTTCCCTCAGGGACCAATTGGACAGCAACCACGCCACAATTACCGCCAACTTTTCCGTGGTATCAGACTCCAGCGACGAGGCGTTGACCAACATTCAAGAGTTGCGGGATGCCAGCTACGTCATGGCTATGGCCGCCAACCAGTCGCTGCTGCTGGAGCCGCTCACGGATGGCAGCCCGTCACAAGGGGTCCTGCTTACCTCCGCCGAAGGTGATCGCGCGGTACTCATGGTATCCAACATGCGCCGAGAGGCAGACACGGCCTACAACGTGTGGTTGTTCCGGGATGGTGAGCGCCATTGGGCCGGTACCGTAAATGTGGACTCCCGCGGATGGGGGACCGCCGCCCTGGAACCGCCCGAATCCCTGTCACAGTTCGATATGGTCGGACTGACCATGGACCAGGGGCCCAACGCTTCCAGCGAGGAAGAGGGCCTGCTGTTACAGGCTGCTCTCCAGGCCCCCTGAATACCGGTCCCGGCCGGCGGCCCCGTCTACCGCGAATTGCCATTTGTCCCGTCGACCCATCCCAGCCCACCCCATCCCACCCATCCCATCCGGCGCTTGGCTGCCGGACGGCGGGCCTGCTATACTCCGCGCACCAAGCTGGGGGTGTGTGTGTGCGGCGTACTCTTTGTTTCCGAAACTATGAGTCCATTCACGATTTGACCTGCGAAATTTGTGGCTGCCATATGGTGGAGCAGAAGTGCAAGGTCCGGTGTCCCAACTGCGGTTTCACCCGGGACTGCTCCGACCCTTAAACCCTTGGACTCAGACCAATGCCTCTGACCGTCCTCGTCCTTTACGACGCCAAGGGGGCGTCCATCGAAGCGATGGCATTAGCCGCCGCCCAAGGAGTCGGCGACACGGGGTTGGCCGGCGTCGTCGTCAAACACTTGGAGGAAGCCGACCGGAACGACCTGTTGGCCGCCGACGGCCTGATATTGGGCTCGCCCAACTGGAGCGGCATGACCGGCTCGTTCAAGGAGTGGCTGGACGCCCAAGGCGACCTCTGGGAGGAGCGGGCGTTGGAGGGCCGGCCCGGCGCTGCCTTCACTTCAGGGTCTGGACGCCACTCTGGCATCGAGATGACCCTGTTGCAGATCATCCATTGGATGCTGGCCTGCGGTATGCTGGTGGTGGGGCTGCCTTGGTCAGAGCGAATGCGGACCTCCGGTTCCTACTACGGCGCCACCGCCGCCGGCGGCGTGACCCCCGAAGACCGGGCCCAAGCCCGCGAACTGGGAGCCCGCCTCGCCCGGATCACCGCCCGGCTTAAGCCCGAATCCCCCTGACACCCGTATCGTGGAGACCGCTTTGAGGACGGAATTGGAAGGCAAGCTTCGCACTCAGGCGTCAGCATCTTCGTCTTCGTCGGCCACGCTTTCGGAAGTATCCAAGGGGTCCTCTATATTGAATTCTACTTTGCTCCAGCGAACTATTTCGTCCAGTACCTGAGGGGCGCGATTCTGGCGTGCCAAGGTATTGAAAATACGGATCAATTGCGGAATGTTAAAGATGTCTTCAATAGCATCCATATAGCGCCGCACAACATCACGGACTCCATATTGTTCCTTCGCTCCATCTTCTAACCGCTTCCTAATTTCATCTATCCCAAGAGTAGTCTTAACCACAAAGGAGATCGGATACCTCTCGACTTTGTCGATATCCAAGAAATATTTCTTAACATCAAGGGTTTCGGTGACTTGAAAAAACCTGCCTAGCGGTTTCATTGCGAAGTCGATGCCGTCATCATTGGCGTTAGTTCGCCCAGTTTTATACAAGCGTAACGGCTCCTCTCGTAGAGTGTCCCTCGTCCACCCTATGAAGATAATCTCCGCCGCAAAATGCGCTTTAAGGATAGCGTAGCTTGCAATTTCAAAAAGTCTGGCGTCTCGTTCCGGAGACAATAACGACCGGATAAAATCAGCAGCTTCACCATCTCCTATTTCACTTGCTTCTTGTAACCGTTCACATGCTTCAATGAACTGGGAAAACGTTTCTCGCTTAGTCGTGACATAAAGGTCAATTATCTGGATCATCACCTTTGCGAGTTTGCATCTATGGTCTCCTAATGAGACAGTTAATAACGCCTCATTGATCCAATATTTTCGAGTTGCAACATCTCTAAGAATCGGTCGTCGGTCATCTTCAGGAAAGTATTTGTGAAACTCGTCATTTACGCGATTATTAAGAGCGTGGTTCTGCAATTTGGAACCAAACGGTAGCCCGCGTATCCGGCGCAACAGTGGAGTAAAGTCGGCTCCTTCGTACTCCGCATAGTCGTCCCTGTCGAGATATCCTTTGCTCACGTAGTCTTCGATCAGGGCGTAAAGAGCGTAAAGATTCGCGAAGCTGCTCCGTGCTTTTGAGCCTCTGTTAGCCGATCTTGTCTTATTGTTAATATATTGAAGGAGCGGACTTAACTGAAAAATAGTTCTTCCGAGTCCGCTGAACTCGTGTTCTACTTCCTCAATAATTTTGGGAGTGAAGGAATGGTTCATTCTTCGAGTGGCATGAGCATACCAACCTGGTAAAAACGTTTGCCCTCGTAGGACTTTATCGGCCGGTGGATACGCTCACCTTTATAGGTGGTGGCCAGTGAGATACGCCTGAGTCCAATTTTCAGGTAATCCTCATTCACTTCGATGCTTACACTTCTACGATTGAGATTAGCAGCGGCACGGGCTGCAGTAAACGTTCCGGCAAACGGATCGAGTACAACATCTCCGGGGTTTGAACTACCGGCGATGATGCGTTCGAGGAGCGGAAGCGGCTTTTGTGTCGGATGGTTCTCATATTCAGGCATCCGATAACGGACTCGTGGAAAGTACCATACATTGCCCGGCACCTTCCTAGAACTGTATTGGGTAGGAACTGGTTTACGATAATCAATTAGTTTGCGTTGAGCCCCAGTTTTGGCCTCGATAAGAATATCGTCTGCGTTAAATGTGTAGCGATCCGGGTCCATTACACAATAAAATATCGGCTCCCAAAGAGAGCCAAAGTATCGCTTAGCTTGAACACTTGAACTGTCATAGTGCCAAATGATCCTTGATAGAATAGTCAAGCGTTGACGCAAAAGGAAGTCGAGATGGGCAAAACTTTGTGTGGCGCACATCAAATACAAGCTGCCATTCGGCTTGAGTTTTTGGACACAGAGGTCGAGCCAGCGAGATATCCATGAGTAATACGACTGTTCACTGGGCCATTTATCGGGCAGGCCGTTGAAATTCTTCCCGATATTGTATGGAGGATCAGCGAATATCAGGTCAATACTGGCATCCGGAACCCTACCAGACTCGAGAACACCGAGCGCGTCACCATGATATATAGTGTGATATCCGCTTGAGAATATTTCCATGCTATTTATCCCTACACCAGACGGTATTTAGGTTGCGAACATGCCTTATCCCCTGAGTTGCAGGTGGCGGAAAAGCCGCGGATGGACCTCCGCCGCCAGCCTCATCGCTTCTTTCACCGGCTCTCTAATGGAGGCGTGGGCCATCGGGGAAGTGCGCAGCTTGAACAAATGGTAGCACTCCCGCAGGTTGAGCTTGGAGAGCAACCGCCGGTTGTGGGCGTGGGTCACCAGGTATTGGGCCACCAACGGCGAAAACTCCGACACCCCCCAGAACGCCGCTTCGGCCTGCCCGATCGCTTCGTCGAACACATCCGCCATTCCCCCATCTCGCACCACTGACGGCGCCCGGTAGCCGTGGGCAACGGTGGCCGGTTGCGGGAAATACGACTGCATACGGTGGCGCTTGAACTCCCGGTAAGCCCCGTAGTCCATCAGGTATTCAACGGTGTAGTCCACCACCTCAAATTCCCGGGGCGGCGCGTCGTGGGGCCCCATGCCCTCCAGAGCGCGGCTGACGATGCCCTCCCTTTCCTCGGGGCCCAGCTCACCCGCCGCCGACAGAATTTCCTCGTAAGAGCGGTGAGACCCGGCGTATAGAAGAGCCGCGACGAGCTTGTCTTCGGCCTCCGGGTCCCAATTGACCAAACGCGCCTGGGGCCCGGCGTCCCCGCCCGCCGTCGAAGAGGGGCTCGATGTTTCCGCCCGAATCGACTCCATCTCACCGAGCCGGGCCGCGGCGCCCGCCAGGTATTCGTTCCGTTCCGCGTACTTTATCAGCGTTGGAGTGATGTTCCTGGCCTGCTCCCGGACCTCGACTCCCAACTCGTTCTCTTCCTGCAACCTGGATGACAGCAGCTTGGAGATGGCGTGTTCGAGCGTCCGGGCGTTGGCAGTCACTCCCACGTTGGTGAGCGTCGCCGCAGGCAGCACCGCCCGGCAATCATCCGTGACGATGCGGCGCAGGCGGAGGTTGTAAGCGCCGTCCCGCTCGCCCTGCCGCTGGGGGAACTGGGTGCGCAGGTAAGCCGTGCAACCGTCTATCAGTTGGAAGTACGTCCGGAACAACCCGCTGCAAGCAGCAGTATATTGGTCCTTCAACGAAGGATATTCATCCAGTTCTTTCGGGACATGGAAGTAGTCTTCCGGCATGACCTGGTAGCGGGAAGACTTCTCGGTGTAGGACGCCAGCCGGTTATCTTCCAGCGCGTCGCAGGCCAGCCGGGACACGTTTTCCACCGCCAGGTGCGCCACCGCGTGCTCGGCTACGGAGGCGTGCCCATAGCCCAAGACCCACCGCTCGTGGAAATCGGCAGCCTTTTCTTGACTAACCTGTGCCGAGATTTCGTCGAACGGCTCGGGACGCCTTGACGTCATCGCGAAGGCGACGGCGATCTGCTCCTCGCTTAGCTCATGGGCGTCCAAAGGATAGACCCGCCTGGCGTGGGAGTGGTGCTCGGCCACCACCGCCTCCGCATCCCCTGCTTTCAGTCCTACACCAGGGCCCCGAACCCGTCGGGCGTCTGCACTTCCACCAAGTGAGTCTGGCCGGATTTGATGGCCGAGTCCAACGCGCCGGTCATTTCGTCCACGGTCGAGACTTTGGTCCCGCCAAAGCCGTAGGACTCGAACAGCTTCACGAAGTCCGGGTTCACCAGATCAGTCGCGAACTGGCGGTTGTCGAAACGGTCCTGTTGGTACTTCTTCAACACGCCCCAAGCGTTATCGTTGAACATCAGTACCACCGCGTTGATGCCGTACTGGGCCGAGGTGGCCAGCTCCTGCAGATTGTATTGGAAACCGCCGTCGCCGGTGACGCAGACCACCGGGCTGTCCGGCTTGCCCACCTTGGCTCCCAGACCGGCGGGAAAGGCGAAACCGAGCCCGGCCCAGCCGTGGGGGTGCATGTAGGTGCGCGGCCCGTAGATGGGCAGGCAGCGGCTGGCCCGGCTGGCCGGCACCGTGGGGTCCAAGGAGAAGATCGTGTCCCTGGGAGTCACGGAGCGCACCGCTTCCCACACTCTGAGCTCGTTTCCCCAAGTCTCCCGCAGGTTCTCGTGGACGGCCTGCCGCATCGAGGTAATTTCGTCCCGAAATGCGCTGCCTTTGTCTACGTCCGCATCCCCGATGGCATCCAACCACTGCCGGACGACAGCCCGGGAGTTGGCGACGATGGGGACTGTGGCCTGGTAGTTCTTGCTGATGGAATCGCCATCCAGCAGCACGTGGACCATCGTCTCGGGAAGTTTCAGCCCCACTCCGACGGTGGAGCGTTGGGGCAATATGGAGCCCAGCACAACCACGAGGTCGCAGGTGGCCAGCCATTCCTGGACCGGGTTTTCTCCCCAGATGCGGCGGCCCAACATTTGGCCAAGGGACAGCGGATGGTCTTCCGGGAAAGCCCCCTTGGCCCCGTCGGAAGTGACCACCGGTGCGCCGAACGCCTCGGCGAGGGTGACGATCTCCTCGGTGCCGCCGAGCATCTGCACTTCTTCGCCCACCAGGATGGCGGGACGCTTCGCTTGCCGGAGCAGTTGCAGGGCTTGTTCCACCCGAGCGGGGTCGCCCTTGGGCGCATCGGCGTCCCTGGCGCCGAGCACTTCCACGTCGGCTTGGGCCGCCAGCAGGTCCGTGGGTATTTCCAGTTCGATAGGCCGCGGGCGCCGCGTCTGGAACCGTTGGAAAGCCTCCACCAAGTGGTCGGGAATAGACTCCACTTCGTTGATCATGGCGTTCCAGTCGGTCACGGCCTCGAACATCCTCAACTGGTCTTTGGTCTCGTGGGTTGCCATTTTTCCTTGACCCAGGAACTCCCGTTCCACGTTGGTGGTGATCTCCAGCATGGGCGAACCGGAGAAATAGGCTTCACCCACCGCGCCCAGTGAGTCGGCGGCGCCGGGACCGGTGCTGGTGATTAAGACCCCCGGCTTCCCCGTGGCCCGGGCGTAACCGTCGGCCATGAAACCGCAGCCCAGCTCCAGCCGCCCGCCCACGAAACGCAGGCTGTCCTGGTTCTCGAACAGCGCGTCGAAGAGGTCAAGGTTATGGACCGATATGATGCCGAACACCGTGTCCACTCCCTGAGCCTTCAGGGACTCGATGATCGCTTGGCCGCCAGTCAATCTAGGCACGTTATTCCCTCATTATTCAGTGCGGTCGTCCTATGGTCCCGAGCTTCCGGGGTCAAAGCAGCAGGCTCACCGGATTTTCCAGCAACCGCCTGATTTCCGACAGAAATTGGGCGGCCTCCGCTCCGTCGGCCACCCGGTGGTCCACCGACAGCGTTGCTTTCATGATCTGGGCGATGGTTATCTCCCCGCTTCGCACCACCGGCTGCTCCTTGACCGCTCCCACGGCCAGGATGGCGGCGTGAGGCGGGTAGATTATGGCCGTGAAGCTGTCGACGCCGAACATGCCCAGGTTGCTCACGCTGTAGGTGGTGCCGGTGTACTCATCGGCCCGCAGGGTCCCGCTGGTGGCCCGGGCCGCCAGATCGCGGCTGGCTACAGCGATTTCCGCCAGGCTCCTGCCCTCGCATCCGGGTATACCCGGAACGATGAGACCCGATTCCAACGCGATGGCGATGCCCACGTTAATGGACGGGTTCATCTGCAGGTATTCGTCACGGAAGAAGGAGTTGAACTTGGGATGACGTCCGATGGCCATTGCCGAGGCCTTGACGATAAGGTCATTCACGCTGACCCGGCTGTCCGGGTCCACTTGGTCGTTAATGTCCCGCCGCAGGTCCATGGCCTTGGACATGTCGATGTCGGCGGCGACGTAGAAATGGGGTGCTTCCCGCTTGCTGTCCGAAGTTACTCGGGCGATGGTCTGGCGCATCCTGGAGAGTTGGACCTGGTCGCCGGCCGGCGCGGCCGCCGGCTCCGCCGCTGCCTCTGCCAGGGCGGGCGCCGGAGTTTCCACAGCGGGGGCGACGCTCGCTGCCAGCACGTCGGCCTCCACGATGCGTCCGCCGGGACCGCTGCCGGTCAGGCTGGACAGATCTATGCCGCCCTCGCGGGCCAGGCGTCGGGCCAGAGGAGAAGCCAGCACACCGCCCGGCGCCGACAAAACCGCCGCCGCCGCCAGCACGTCGGCCTCCACAATTCGGCCGCCGGGGCCGCTGCCGGTCAGGTTGGCCAGATCGACGCCCTTTTCCCGGGCCAACCGGCGAGCGATGGGAGAGGCCCTCACCTCGCCGTCAGGGGCAGCGGGCGGAGACTCCGCGACGGGGGTTGGGGCGGGAGCAGGTGTTGCCGGCGGCGCTTCGGCAGCGACGACCGGAGACGTCGGGGCCGCCAATTCGTCGGGCAACGCCTCGTCGGCGTCGCCGATCACGGCGATTAGCTGGCCCACTGGGACGATGTCCCCGGCGCCGGCCACTATGCGCCGGAGAACGCCGCCGGTCGTAGGGCTGAACTCTACGACCGCCTTGTCGGTCTCGATTTCGGCGATAATCTCGCCCCGGGTCACAGCTTCGCCTTCCTCCTTCAGCCAGCGAACGATTGTACCCTCCCGCATGTCATAGCCCAACTGCGGCATCACTATCGATGTGGCCAAAGCATCCTCCTCTCCGAAAAGGGCTCCAAGGCCCTTCTATTACCCCGTGCCGTCGCCACTAGATATTAAAGCACCTCGCCACAAGGGGCAACACGAGGAGGCGTAAGGAGGACTGCTGTAACTGTTGACAGGCCCCGCCCACGGGGACAGTATCAGCCTATGGCCTATAGTGTATAGTGACTGTAGTGACAGGCCCCACCCACTGGGACAGTATAGGTACGGAGGTTGGAGCGACCATGGTAGCCACCAATCGAGTGCGTGACATTTTCGCCGACGCCCAAGCGCTTTATCAAGACGCTCTGGATATGTTGGAACAGGATAAAATCCGCAATGCAGCGGAGAAGGCTTGGGGTGCGACCAAGCGGGCCTCCGACGCGTTGATTCTGGAGCGCACCGGCGAAGAACCCGAAAAGTCGCCGATCACTTCCAGAGAGTTGCGTAGATTGGGCGGCCAGGACCCTCGGATTAAAAGGCTGGTCGACCTATATTACACACGCATGGGCGCCTTGCACGGAGAATGCTTCTATCTCGGATTGTACGACCCCATAGACACAACGGAACAGCTGGTTCGGGAGACGCGGGACTACATCCGCGACGCTGAAAATCTGGCCGCTTCCCCTTAGGGTCAACAATCACACGAGTGGCAAATATCTACATGAGTCATCCCGGAGTTTGGCAGCAGGGCTACCGTTAATGAGATGTCGTCTTTCCGGCGAAAGCCGGAATCCACGTTAACCCCAACCCCCATCACCATCGTCTTTCCGGCGAAAGCCGGAATCCACGTAACCCCAACCCCCATCACCATCGTCTTTCCGGCGAAAGCCGGAATCCACGTAACCCGAACCCCTATCACC
>DAOUHF010000240.1:0-1511 GCA_034428795.1 Dehalococcoidia bacterium | reverse complement strand
GCTGTGGCCGATATAGACCCGGTCCATGTCGACACCCTCTTCCTTGAGGATGCGAACCTGCTGGTCCCCCACGCGGTCCGGCGACCAGGTGTGGGTGGATATGGGTATGCCGGTGCGGACCTGGGCCTGGCCGGCGGCTCGCAGCACGATCTCTTGCGGCGGCGTGACCCCTCCCTCGTCGCTGGCGACCTTGATGATCCCTGCTTTTATCCCGGTTCCCTCGATACCCTGCTCGATCTCCCTGACGTAAAGGTCGGCGATGACCTCGGGCGTCAGGTCGATGAACGGGCGGGGCACTGCCAGATGGTTTCCGGTGGCGGCGACTATCTGGACGCCCGTGGCCTGGGATACCTCCTTCATCATCTCGACGTCCCGCCCCAGGTCGATGGTGCTCACGTCTATGATGGTGCGGAGGCCCTCATCGAAGGCTTCCTTCAATGTCGCTTTAGCTTGCTCGATGATCCCCGGCCGGTCGATGAGTTCGGGAAAGGTACGGAGGATGCCAGCGGCGCTGGTGGCCAGGTGTTCATGACTTAGGGTAAAGCCCAGGTCTGCTGTCTCGACTGGCCCCAAGACTGTATTCACGGTCGACATGACGTTCTCCCGCCTCAAGTTTTCTGCTCAAACATTCTAACCGGCGCAGCCGGGATTTCCTAAATTTTCTTACCGCCTGTCCCGGCCCAAGCTATAATTGCCGAGCATAAGGGAGGGTTAGATGAAATACGACGTGATTATTGTTGGCGGCGGTTCCGCCGGATGCGCCCTGGCCGCCAGATTGACCGCAGACCCCAACCGGTCCGTCCTCCTCCTTGAGGCTGGGCCCGACTACCCGGACATGGACCTGATGCCGGACGAGATCAAACACGACCAAAACCAGAGGGCGTCCGAGGCCGGCACCCCGCACAATTGGTCATTTCAGGGCACCACGGACCCGGAAGGCGGCAGAAGAGCCGCGGTGGCCAGGGGCAAGGTCCTTGGTGGCACCAGCGCCATAAACCACCAGATCTTCCTTAGGGGATTGCCGGAGGATTTTGACCATTGGGCCGGCCTGGGCAACGATGAGTGGTCGTATACCAAAGTGCTGCCCTATTTCCGGAGATTGGAGACGGACCTGGACATTTCAGGCGATTTTCATGGCACAACAGGCCCAATCGCGGTGACGCGGCACAAGCCGGAGCATTGGCTGCCCCTGCAAAGGATCTTCCACTCCGCCTGCTTGGCCGCCGGCTACCGGGACGACCCGGATATGAACAACCCCGACGGAGGAGGGGTCGGGGCGATTCCTTTGAATTACGTCGATGACGTCCGAATTAGCACTGCCATCGGATATATCAACCCAATCCGGCACCGTCTCAACTTGACCATCAAGCCCAACGTCACTGTCCGGCGAGTCATCTTTGATGAGAACCGCGAGAACCGTGAGAACCGCGAGAAGCGGGGGAAGCGGGCGGTGGGAGTGGAGGCGGAAAGCGGCGGGGAGATATTCAATCTTTCCGGAGAGACCGTTATAT
>DAOUHF010000239.1:0-2375 GCA_034428795.1 Dehalococcoidia bacterium | reverse complement strand
GAGTGCGGACCTCGCCAGGGTGAACATCGGACGTAGGCGGAGGGCCGAGTCGGATGGACAATGGCGTAGACGGTACGGGTTGCGTGCGGGGATAGAGGGTACGAACTCGGAGTTGAAACGGCGCCATGGCCTTGGCCGCCTACGAGTACGTGGCGGAGAGAGGTGCGGCTCGCCGTCTACCTCAAGGCCCTGGCCTGTAACGTCAAGCGAATGGTCCGGGCACGGTTGGACGGGATATTGGTCCCACCGGCTGCCCTGGCGACCGCTTCCCCCGATGCATGAAGCTACAGGAGCCGTTGCGAGCCCGCTGATGCCTGCCCGGACGGGGTATGACACAACACAAGCCCCGACCGGAACAAACCAAATCCCTCACACCTAACCGCCCTCACGCCGCAGAACCAACCCGAAAGCCCCTTGTTACGAGGGAATCAGCTTTGCGGCGGCTGACTTCCTGGACAGGAGTTTGCCGTTCTCCAGGTCAATCACGCCGTTGGGCGCACCCAACACCCGTAGGTCTGAGTTAACCGCATCCGCTTTTACGTGGAGGTAGCCCCCCAGATTGAACCCCTTCGCGCTGATGTTCCGGTGGGCGGAGTCCAGCATCGCCCTGACCTTGCCGATTGCGGCGTGGGACTGTAAAGTCCGCACGTAGCCGAACATGACCTTGGCCTCTCCAGCCGTTTGTCGGTTCATGTCGTTCAAGTCAGCCTGATAGCGGGCCGCCGACTTCGCGAGTCTCTCGCCTATGAGTCCGTCTGAAGATTCCAGTAGCCCGGTTTCCTTGACGTGGTACAGGTCGCTGGGCGGCTGGGCGCCCTTCGCGGGTGTCGGGTAGTAAGCCCCGACCATATCCGCCCCGTGGTCCCGGAGGAATCGGACTGCCATCCTCATGTCGGTGGCCCCGTTTGCCATGGGAATCAGGTACTCGTCCAGTGTCTTGAACTTAACCTGTATGGGTTGGCGGCCTGTCGCCTCTTCCATCGCGGGGGCGGCGGGCGGAGGCGGAGGGGGCGTGAAGTCAGTGGCGGTCAAGATCACTGCCAGGACCTCGGCTGCGGGTAGGTCTGCGGCCCCGCCGCCCTCGGGCAAGTGTGCGATGGCGGCCAGGTCGACCATCTGGAGGGGCGCAGCTCCCGCTTGCTCAGCTTTCTCCGCCGCCGCTTCCATCGCGTCAACACCCTGGTCGTGGTTGTCCGGCCAGAACGTGACAGCCCGGCCCGCCGCCCTCGACCAACCCACTATCTTCTCTTTGCCCGCGCCGCCGCGCCATGAAACCGGGGTGTAGCCCTGCGCGTTGACGCCAGCACTCAAAAGCGCCCCAGCGTCTTTCTCGCCCTCAGCTACCAGCAGGGCGTTGCCTGGGAGGTCCTCGCCCCATAGCAGCAGGTGGGCTCCTTTTGACGAGCCTGCCCCCCATATGTGCTTATGGGGATTCGTCTTGTTGCAGACCTCACCCTGAGACTTGTAGACGCAGATCGCGGGGGCCTCGGGGAAGTCGCGCGGCCAGTCCCGGCGGTAGACCTTGCGGGGCACGCCGTCCGGGTGGTCGTAGACGGCGATGAGCCAACGGTCGTTACTGCGCCCCTGCCGCCGGCTGGGGAGCTCAATGCCAAAGCCCTCGGCGATTGACTGGTAGGAGCAGTGATGCGAGTGACACCGCAACATCACGCCGCCGTCTGGCATGAGCCGGACGGTTACGTTCTTGCCAGAGCGGTCTCCGGAGTGTTCAGCCGCAGGACAGGGTCGGTAATGCGTTCGACCGTCGAGGAGGGGGTGTGATACCATGCATTCACCTCATTCCGGCTGACTCTTGAGGTTATGGCATTGGCGATGCCAAGAGTCAGCCGGTCTTTTTCGTAGCTACCTAATGTTTCCTTATGTTCCATCTAAACCCCAACGCGGGATGTTCGCGGGAGGGGGGTAAGTCCTGTAGGAGGATAAGGTAACATTAGGTAGGTTGTCAACCCCCTCAACCCCAAGATGTAGGTGGAGGGCCGACGAAGCCGCCATAGATGTAGGGGTTTGTGTTCCTGCAGCGAGATTCGCTCCCTGGGGATGCACGGGGACGGCTACCTGGTGGGCCGGGGCCAGGATGTCAAGTGGTGGCGCAAAAGCCTATAGGAAGTAGTGCGCGTTAGTATGCGCGGCCCTGACGCAGCTACAAATCGGACTCTTCTACGAGGAGTCGCGCCCTCCCAAGGGGGCGTCCCGGCGCCGGCGCGGCTAGACCGGAGGGGGGCTGAGGGTGGCGATTCTCCTGGTTGGGGCGGGCGGGATGGTCGGCGCCATGCTGCGCTTCCTGGTGGGCACGTGGGTCCAGAACGCCGCCGACGGCGGCTTCCCCTACGGCACCCTCACGGTCAACGCCGTCGGCT
>DAOUHF010000238.1:0-1561 GCA_034428795.1 Dehalococcoidia bacterium | reverse complement strand
GGGTCTGGGAATAACAAGGGCGCCGTGCTGGGGGCCTTCGTAGTGTGGGGCATCTGGTCGGGGACTCAGTTTTTGCCGTGGTTCTTCGCAGACCCAAACTTTAGGTTCTTCATGATTGGGGTCTTGATAATTGGGGCGATTCTGCTGAGACCCGGGGGAATTCTAGGGGAGACGCGGAGAGTTTCGAAGCCTGCAGACAGAACTCTTGCGTCTGCCCATGACGGGGGTGGAGACCCGAAGGGTTAGCGCGCTTTTGGAGTGTTCACGTCATCCTGAACGCAACGAATCAAGAGGTTTCAAATGAAGAGGATGCTGGCGACTAGTTTAGACGCCAGCATCCTGTTTTTCCTGGGTTATGCCCTTATTCCTGAGGGGAACTTACGGAAGTTCGAACCGGCCCGTGGACTTAATCTCCCCGCCGGATATGGTCCAAATCTCGATGGTGCCGACAACATCCCCGTTCTCATCAAACTCGATGTCCCCGCCGGCCCCGTTGTAGTTGATGTCCTCACCGTTGGCAATCAGCCCCAGCGCCCGCGCGATTTCAGCCCGGCCCGGACCAATCACCTCGCCCGGCTCGTTGGCCACGTCCCGCAGTGCGTCGCGAATGGCCGCGGAGTCGGAGTTCGTTCCGGCCTTGGCGGCGGCGAGGGCGACGAGAACCGTGGCGTCGTAGTGTTCCGCCATAAAGGGATGCGAAGCCTCGACACCGTAGGTTTCCAGGTAAGACGTTTCAAAGGCGTCCTTGGCGGGGCTGCCGGGGCTGCCCTGGGCCGTGCCCATGGTGCCTTCTAAAGCGTCCCAGGCGTTGATATCGTCGATCCACTCAGAACCCTTGGTGCCGTCGGCGAGGAGGAAGCGATCGACGTAGCCGCCTTCCAGGGCTTCCTGAACGTAAACTGCGGCCTGACCGGTGTAGCTCAGAGCGGCAAGACCGTCGATTCCGCCGGCGGTGGCTTTGGTCAGTTCCGAAGCGTAGGTGGGCTGAACATCCTCGTGGGGCACCTTGGCCGTCACGGTGCCGCCCAGGTCGGTGAAGCTCTCTTCAAACTGGTCGGCAAGGCCCTCGCCGTAGGCGTTGTTAAGATACATGATGCCAATCCGGTTGAAGCCCTGCTCCCGGGCGAGGCGGGCCAGGACCACGCCCTGGGAGGCGTCGGAGGGGGTGGTCCTGAAGACGAAGTCGTTATCCTCGAGAACGGTGATGCTGGGGGCAGTGGATGCACCGGAAATCAGGATAGTTTCCTGGGGGATGGTGACGGCGTTGGCGGCGGCAACGGTGACGCCGCTGGAAAGGGCGCCAACGATGGCCACCACCCTTTCAATGTTTACCAAAGCTCCGGCGGCGTCGACCCCCTGCACCGGGTTGACGGCAGTGTCGCGGCTGACAATGATCACCGATTGTCCGTTGACGCCGCCGGCGCGGTTGACATGCTCGGAGGCCAACTCTATGGCGTTCCGCAGGGGCGGGCCAAATTCGGCAAGAGAACCGGTGAAGGCGTTCAGGTTGCCGATTATCAGCGGCGCTTCTTCTTCGGATTCCGTTTGGCAGGCCGTCGCG
>DAOUHF010000237.1:0-1610 GCA_034428795.1 Dehalococcoidia bacterium | reverse complement strand
GCTCTCCGTGCGTGCGCCCCGCTCTCCGTGCGTGCGCCCCGCTCTCCACGGAGAGGCTTTGCCTTCGGGACGCTCTGGCTGGAAGGCGGCCTCGTATCGTGCGGCCAGCTCTCCCAGAAGGCTCAGGTTGCTGCGCAGGGCCTGCAGTACCGCTCTTCCTCCCAGGCTCTTTTCTTTTCTGGCCTGTTCTCCTTGAAGCATGGTTATCTCTTCAATGACGGCTTTGCCCACTCCGCCGTATTCTTCAGATGCGGCAGCGCGGGAGCGCCTGGCTGCACTCGACAGTTTCCATCTTCCCGTAGGCCCGCGCCATCTCGGCGTCGCCCACGAAGGACTCGGCCCGGGTGCGGGTGTCGAACCGCTCGAACGGGTCCGTTCCGTAGCCGCCCCCCGTAGGCGATGACGTGGTAGTGCGGCCCAGGAGCGGCGGCCCGCAGGTAGGGCAGCGCGGGAGCGTACCTGGGGAAGCGCCCGCTACCTGGATGGCCAGCTCCAGGTAGCGGACCGTTGCCCAGATTCAGCAACGTCATGGCGATGGGCTCCTCGCAGTCCTCCTCCGCGAAGGTCGGGGTGATGAACGAGTCCCTCACCAGGTCGGGGAGTTCCTCCCACCTCTCCCGGCTCATCTTCAGCCCTCCGTGGGAGGCCGTGAAAACCCGCCAGATCCCATTGTCCAGTTCCTGGGTTTCCTGGGACCAACCCCAGGGGGTGTGAATCCTGTTTTTGGTCATGCCGTTTTCTCCTTCCGTCCGGAATTGGCTGCGCGGGTTTCCTCCAGGGGATTCCCGGGGACATTTTCGGCTGGCTGGGCTGTCTGGGTTGTTTGCGCCTCATCGCCCCTGCCCTCCCGGGGCGTCCTGTGGGTTGCCGGTTCCGCCGGGGAGTGGGTCGCACTGACCAGTTCGTCCAGTTGCACCATGTCCGGCTGCCGTTTCGCCACCCGTCCCTTCCGTCCCTGCACCGTTGGCTCCCGGCACCAGCGGTTGCACAGCGCCCGGGCCATCTCCGTGGCCTCTTCCCCCAGTCCCAACACGTCCTCCAGCACCCGCCGGTCCAGCTCGGCCCGGATCACGTCCCGCCAGGCCTCGTTGGCCGGCAGCAACGGCAGCTCCCTGGCCTGGTTGAAGGTCTCCGCCATCAGTGCCAGTTGCCGGTGCGACAGCCTGCCGACGTCCAGCACCGGGAGGTTCTTGATCTGCTTCCGGCTGAGGTACCCCAGCCCGTTCTGCGTGTGGTTGCTCATGGCCCAGTGGGCGATCAGCCCCAGGCTGGTGTTCAGCCACACGGCCAGCGCCTTCTCCTGTCTCTCCTCTCCCGCCCTGAGGTTTGGCCAGCCCCGGCCGCCCACGCTGGGCTCCGGGGTCATGAGGGCCTGGGTGGACTGGGAGTTGTACCGGAAGTTGTCGTTTATGTGCAGCCGGCTCATCGTCCCGGTCAGCCTTCCCTCCCGGCTCTCCTTTCCGGGCCTGAGGCCGAATTCCTCCACCTGGGGTATCTGCAGCGTTCTCTGGTTGGCGCAGTCATGGCCCCTGAGGACGGGGAATCCCTGCTCTCCCAGGGCGGCGGGTCCCAGCAGGTCCTCGGCCTCGTGTCCCCCCGGGCCGACCCTG
>DAOUHF010000236.1:0-3250 GCA_034428795.1 Dehalococcoidia bacterium | reverse complement strand
GTAGATGATGAAGACCTTGAGGTAGTCGTCGCCCATGTGGTCGGTCCTGGGGTAAACCTTGATGGGGTCGAAGATGAACCCGGATGGGAATCGTTCGTAGATGTCGGCCTTGACGATTTCGGAGATTTGCCGTTCGGTTTCTTCCATGTTGACGGGGTCCAATTTTTTCTCCTTGTGATGATGATTCTTACAGAGCTCGCCCAGCGGGTGCAGTCCGCTGGGCGAGCAGAGGGCCGCAGGAGAGAGAACACCCCATGGCACCTATTTCAGAGTATAACAGCGGAGAAATGGGAGAGGCTTTGGCGGTCCAGGCGGCCCTCCCCATTACCACCCATTATTGCAATGTGCAACTTGGCGTCCACAAAGATCTTCTGAAAGGTCCGGCGCAGGCCCTCGAGAACCTTCTCGAGGCCCTCAGGGATGGTACTGAACCCCGTTGGGACAAGCTGGCCGGCCAACTCCAGACCGCCGCCGATGCTTGGCTGGCCGACCCCACCGCCACGAACGCCGCCAAGTACGCGGCGGCGAAGAAAAGCCAGCTCTGCCTCATCCCGATGCTGGAGTACAGTGGCGCTGACCCTATTCCGCTCAAGGGCATTGGGACGGCATTCCACAACGGGCTGTATGTCTATGACCTCGACAAAGGGTTCCCCCCGTTCCCGTCAAAGACGGCCGAGCGGCGGGAGCTGGCTCTGCGCATTATAGACGAGCTCCGGAGTCACCCCCATATCGTAGGGGCCGGCGCAAGCTCATCATGGGGGGCCTTCTGCCTGGCTTTCGGGCCCAGGGCCCAGGATGCGGCCGACCTCCATTACTGCCATGAATTTATCCGGGAGAACCTTCTCCAGCTGTCCCGGGCCGCCGCCGCCGAGAGTCAGGCGAATCCGGGACGGTTGCGGTTGGTGGTCAGTGGTCGCCCCACTTTCTACAACGGGACGGCCACCGTCTGGGACATGCCCGGCCGGCCGGACCCAGAGGCTCGGGCCCCGGTATCCGGCGGCCCAATTCCCTCATCCCCGTCAACCGGGGCCGCGTCCCGGGAGATACTCCTGGAGAATGGAGTAATCAAGGACATGACTCCTGCGGAGTTGAACTGCACGATCGCCCACGTCCGGTCGGCCCTGGCGTCAATCCCCCTTCCGGATAACTCCCACCCGGTTTGGATCAAAATCGCTTACGCGCTCAGCGCAGGAGAGGACAACCACACCGGATTCCCGGGCCAGGAGTTATTCCTGGAATGGACTGAGGCGAATGCCTACGCCGGGTCTACCAAGCCCCGCCGGGCTGCTGAGACCTACGCGGGCCTGCGGGGCCGCCGGCGTGGGACTCAGACCCTCGGGGTGCTTTTCACCATCGCGGGCCAGGACTTTGGGTGGGTGTGTCCCGACGACGGCGACCTGGGTCCAGACCCAGGCACCGGCCCGTTTGAGCCGGACTCGGCCGACGGCGACGGCGACGGCGACTCCACGGACTCCGGCCCCCCGGTTGACCCGGAGCTGACCCGGGGCGTTGAGCCTCAGTCCCTGGGGGACTGGCCCGCCGTCGGCCGCTGGCTAGGGGGGCTGCCGGAGATTAAGGACCGTTGGCGGTACGACGGAGAGAAGAATGAAATGTACGAATTCAAGAACGGAACCCACTGGCGGTTCCGGCGCAAAGGGACCTGGACCCTACCCATCGCGCTCGTCGACTGGCTCCAGACCAACCGGCGCATGCTGGCCGGGGCCCTGAGCGTACTCTCCGTCCCCGGCAAGGGGAAGTTGACCCTCACAGACAGCAACTTGCGGTTGCACGGACCCCACGGGATCGCCACCGGTCTGCGGTCCGCAATGCGCCGAGACTTCCCGGATTACCCGGTGGACCTGGAGGCCCAGACGCGCCGGCGGACCGAGATAGCCGTCCCGTCCGGGGTGGTGGACCGCATCACCGGCGAGGTGCATCCGCACAACTCCGCCATCCACAATACCACCGCCGTCACGCTGGGGGACTATCGGCCGCACGACCTGGAGCGGCTGCAGGAAGTCCTGCAGTGCCGGCTGGAGAAGATCCTGACCGCCGATGACTACCAGAGGTTCGTGGAGCTGTTGGGGCTGCTGGGTTCCGGCAAGGCCCAGTCCCACCGGGCTTTGTGGATTTTCCAGGGCCTCAGCGGGAGCGGCAAAGGGGGGACGGCAAAACTCATGCAGAGCGCCCTGGGGCAACGGGCGACCTCCATCGGCACCTCGTTCCTGGGAGACTACGGCGGCGGTGAGATAAGCGCAGAAAGGTATGCGCTGCTCAGAGACCAGCAGCGGCTGGTCGTCTTCGATGAGCTGAACTCTGAATCCAGGGTCATCATGGCGAAGCTCCTCTCCCTGACCGGCGACAACATCCTGCCGGGGGCCCGGCTGCCCTACATGGACGCCACCCTCAAGGATGACATTCCGAGCGTTGTGCTCATGAGCATGGTCGAGCCCCCGCTCCTGAGCCGGGGGACCGGCCTGGACCGGCGGGTCTACACCCTCGCCTTCACGCGGGCAATCGCCACCCAGGAGAAGGATGACTCGGCCGCATACTCCCGGGACCTGCTTGATGCGGTTGTGACCGCCATGGTCGACGGCGCAATCGCCACCTACAAGCCCGGTTGGGTTCCGCCGGAGCCGGACCCCGCGGCTCAGCGGGCATTCATGGCCGCCGCCGACGAACTGGCCGAGTGGGTGGCGGCCATGCCCGAAGATTGGGTCAAGCTCCCGTTCGAGACCATCCTGGGAAAGGCTATTGGTGAGGTGGGGCCGACGGTCGCCGCGAACACCCTGGCAAAGAAGATCGCCGCCAGCAAAAAGTGGGAACTCCGCCGGGGGGCCCTGCAGGGGGACCGGGGGCGCAAGCTGTACCTTCGGGGAAGTTAGCTGCAGGACTGCGGAAAATCAGACATGACCGGGATGTCACCTGTCAAGGGCGGCGAGAAGGTGTACGGGTGTGGTTTAGAAGTTCGGGGAAGGGTAGGTTCGGCTCCAGGGCGACAACCCGGGCAACTGCGCGGTATCACCCCGCTCAACGAAGCCGGGGGGCGGTTTGGGTAGCCAGTCTATAAGAGTATTTCCGGTCTGGGTGACCAGAATTCTATCAGAGGATGTGACAGAATGACCACGCCAGAAGAGAACCGCGATAAGACGACCAGCGACGAATTGAGGGAGTGGGCAGAGCGCCACGCCCCCGACGCCCGCATCATGGGCAGGATCATAATCTTTGCCCCAGACCTGGAGGACCGGAT
>DAOUHF010000235.1:0-1536 GCA_034428795.1 Dehalococcoidia bacterium | reverse complement strand
AGGAACTGACAGACCAGACAGAGATACCTGCTCCATTTGCTGGCAGGTGGTTAGGGCGGCTGTTTCCGATTTGTTGGGGATGGACTGAATGGTCCCGAAAGAATGCAAACGGCAACCTGAGCTCGTTCGGACAACCGGTAATCTGACCGCCGGACGTAACCGGGGGACAGAACGGACCCCGTCTGCCAACTGTTGACGACCGAAGGCAACAACGTTCCTTTCGAAGGGTAATCACCCCCAGTCCGCTGGAGTGTGGCTTAGGCCCTCTCCCCCGGGCGGGCGTTTTTTTGCCTGGAATGTCCACCAAGCCCCGCCGGGCAGCCCGCTCCGGGCTCCCTGCCCCCGCGACCCCGCTCCCTGGGCAACCGGCCCGTCGCCTGGATGGCCACCACGGCGTCATCCATCCGCCCGATTCAGCGCCCCCCAGGTAACGTAGACTCGCTCAGCCAAAATCAGCAAACCGGCCAGTAAAACGTCTGGCCGTGGGTCATTGCCCCTCCGGCACCGGCTGGGAGTCAGCGGCCCACTGCCGTCTCATCCAGCAGGCCGTTCCGCACAGCCCAGACCACGAGTTCCTGCTTCGCCCCGATGCCCAGCTTGTTCTGTAGGCGGTAGAGGGTGTTCCGGACGGTCACGACGCTGTTGCCCCTGTCCTGGGCGATGTCGACATAGGACCTGCCGCTGGCGAACAGCACCAGTGTCTCCCGCTCCAGCGCCGTCAGCTTGTCCGTACGCCGGCGGGAGGCGAGCCCGCGCTCGCCGCGGATCATCGCGAAGACCTGCCTCACCGCCTCCTCGGGAATTCGCAGCCTGCCTTCGGCCACGTCCAGAACGGCTCCCACCAACTCCTCCGGCCGCGAGTACTTCTGAAGGTAGCCCGTCGCGCCGGCGGCGATGGCCTCTATCACCGCATCCTCCTCAGACGAGGCCGTCAGCATCATGACCCGAGTGTCCGGCAGAAGCTCCATGATCTCCCGGCAGGCATCGATGCCGTCCTTGCCTGGCATGATCACATCCATGACGATGACCTCCGGTTTCAGCTCTTCTACGGTCCTCACCGCCTCCTCTCCATCCCCAGCCAGTCCCACCACCTCGAAGCGGCCCGATGCCTCCAGTACCTGCCGCAGGCCGCTCCTCATTACGGGATGGTCATCCACCACCATCACCCTGATCCGACCTGCTGACGACATTCCTGTGCTCCTCCTTCATTCGCTTCCCGCTGCATCCGCTTTCCGGGGAACCACGCAGGTGATGGTCGTCCCTCCCCCCCCTGACGCTCTCCACCAGGAGCGTTCCGCCCATATGCTCAGCGTCCGACCGCATCCCGCCGAAGCCCCGGCCGCGTTCGGCGTGGCCATCGGGAAGACCCACTCCATCGTCCGAGCCGGAGAGCCTGATCCGGCCGGCCTCGAAGCTCAAGGCGACCTCGACCCTGCCGGGCCCGGCGTGCAGGAACGCATTGGTCAGCGCGTTATGCGCAATGGAGAAGAGACGGGTCCGGGTCTCAGTGGCAAGAGGGGGCTCGGTCCCCGACTG
>DAOUHF010000234.1:0-2039 GCA_034428795.1 Dehalococcoidia bacterium | reverse complement strand
GATCGACGACTGCGAGGCCCGGGTGATGGCCGAGATCGAGCGCCTGACACCGCCGGACGATCTCCCGGACGGCGGCGCACCGGACCATGCCCCCGGCACGACCTCCTAAACCGCGTCGAGCCGCTCTGCGAACGCCGCAAGCAACTACACCTGCAAGGAGTGCATCCAGGCCCTGGCTTTTTTTTTTTTTAATGATACCGCCACCACCGAGATGTGGGGCCCAGGTCTAAATTTTGCCAACCATCTGGAGTTTGCGGCTGGGGTTTTGGGCGACGAGAACCCAACAATCCCCAAACACCCGAATCCCTGGGTCAAAGCCAGGGGAGCGCTCACCGGCACCGGAGAACCGATCATTCTCCCCAAGGATTCTTCCGGCGATGTCCATTACGAGGGCGAGGCCGTGGCCGTGATCGGCAAAACCTGCCGCCGTTTGACGCCGCTGGAGGCCCCCAAATGCATCCTGGGATACACCTGCGGCAACGACGTTAGCGACCGCACCTGGCAACGGGAGGACTGGACATTCTGGCGAGCCAAGGGCGCCGACACCTTTGCCCCGGTGGGCCCCTGGATCGACACAGATGTGGACCCGCAGAAACTGGAGATGATTGTACGGCTAAACGGCGAGGAGGTACAACACGGCCGCACGGAAGAGATGCTGTTCACCTTTGCCGAGATCGTCAGCTACATCAGCCAGCAGGTGACCCTGCGGCCGGGAGACCTGGTCTACTCGGGCAGCACCGGGGTTACCGTCGCCCTGAAGCCGGGAGACCTGGTGGAAGTTGAGATACCTGGCATTGGTGTATTGAGCAACCCGGTGGAGGCGGAATCTACCGCGTAGGCCTTTGGGCGGCTCCCTTCGCGCAGCCCATCTTCAGATCAGTGGTTCCACAGGCGTAGGGGCACGGCAGTGCCGTGCCCCTACGCCTGTGGCCTATTTTCATCCATGCAAGAGGTGGGGTCTCTAAGTTGAAGCCGGGCTAGAAACGGAGCAGACCGGTGAGCGCCTTGGCTCCGCCACGGGGGCCGACCACGGCCAGCCGGATCTTGTTGTCGTCCAGAAAGGCATTGGACACCCTGGCCACATCAGAGGCATTCACGGCATCCAGCAGGTCCACTACGTCATCGGCGGTGCGGACGTTGCCTTGGAGTAGCTCCTGGGCGCCCAGCCAAGATGCGACGGCCCGGGTGTCCTCCATCTGGAGCAACAGGCGGCCCTTGGAGTATTCTTTGGCCTTGTGAAGCTCCTGTTCGGCGGGTTCTTCGTGCATCCCCTTGAACTCTTGGACAATGGACTTCACGGCGTCGTTGGTCTTTTGGGGCTCTACTCCACAGTAGACTACCAGCGCGCCGGTGTCCCGGAAGTAGCTGGTTGAGCTCTGCACGTCGTAGGCCAAACCCTTTTCCTCTCGAAGGTTCAAGAATAGGCGGCTGCTCATGCCGTCGCCCAAGATGGTGTTCATGAGATTGAAGGCGTACCGGTCGGGATGAGCCAGAGACAGGCCTGGCACGGCCAAGCACAGGTGAGACTGGTCACCGCGGCGGCGCTCGATCTTGACCACCGGTCCCTGGACGCCGTCAGTGGCCGGTTCCCATTTCAAGGATTCCAGGGGTTTCCAGTCCTGGGTGGTCTCAACCAGCATGTCGACCACTTCGTCGTGGGTCACGTTTCCGGCGACGGCCACCACCGTGTTGGCCGGATTGTATTGTTGGTGCATGTACTCGCGGATGTCTTTCTGCTGAATGTCCGCCACCGACTCCGGAGTGCCGCCGACGTCTCGGCCCATGGCCTGGCCGGGCCACATAGCCTCGTCGATCAGCAGGTCCACTCGGTATGACGGCTGGTCGTAGGTCATACGCAGTTCTTCCTGGATAACCTCGCGCTCTTTCTCCACATCTTCCGGGTCCAGAAGGGAATTGAGCACCATATCCAGCAGCACGGCGAACGCGGTTTTGTAATGGAGACGGGCAACCTTGCACCAGAAGACGGTCATCTCCCGGTCGGTACTGGCGTTCATCACCCCGCCGACGCCCTCGATGGC
>DAOUHF010000233.1:0-1860 GCA_034428795.1 Dehalococcoidia bacterium | reverse complement strand
GCTGGAAGCACAGCACCTGAGATGTCTCCTTTTCCTGTGCGCAGGCGGCGCAGAAGGCGGTGAGCAGCTCGACGCGCTTGGAGACGATGATGCGCTTGACCAGCACGGATACCCCGTCGGCCAGGTTGTGGTGATAGAGCTTCTCGAAGGGGTCTCGGCGCTCCTGCTCCGTGGCGAGCTGGTAGAAATGGGGTTGGGCGGACGAGCAGAGGTGGTCCGTGGCTGCGTGGGGGCAGAAACGGCAATATGTCCCGTCCGGGGAGAAGAGTAGCCAGGCCTTCCCGTTGCGGGCGGGGCGGCGCTTGGTCGCCTTCAGCGGTTTGAGTGTCCTATCCATTGGTGTTCATCTCCGTTTCATCGGCGCCGGGCTCCTCCAGCGTCAGGATCCCGGTGGCTATGTCCCGGGACAGGTCCGATTCCAGTTGCCTGGGGACCGGGACGCACTTCCAGGCCCTGACGCCCAGGCATTCCAGCGGTTGGATTTCTCCGTTGTCCAGCCCTCGTTCCCAGAGCCATCCGGCCCAGGAGACGTGCAGCGGCAGGGAGACTCGCCGGTCCAGGAAGCGGTGGTGCCGCTCCACCTCGTCCTCTCCGGGCCTGGCCACCAGGAGGAAGTCGTCCCGCTCGAAGGAATACTCGGCCATCCTGGTGTAGGTCATGGCGTGCCAGCCCATCTGGTTGGCCATCCGGGTCATCCGGACGGTCCAGGTGCCCAGGCTCGTCGTTGGCACCTGGCAGGTGAGCAGCTGCTCGTTCAGGAGCAGGCCGTCCGCTCCGGGGGTGAGGTGGGCCGGCTTGGGCGGCATGTCCAGCAGGGATGCCCAGACGGCCTTCAGGGATGCCTGGGGTCCCACCATCGACAGAAGCCAGATGCCGTGAAAGCCGTGTGGCTCGGCCGGAGGCTCCACGGCGAAGGCGTCCACGGTGGCGCTGAAGCCTCCGGCACTGACGGTCCAGAGTTCCGGCTCGTCCTTCTCCCCTTCATCTTCATCCCTTCCGGCCGGGGGATTTTCGGTCATGGTTTTCTCCTCCCAACAGGGATTTCCTATCCCTCTTTGGTTTTCTCGTTTCCCGCGTGGGGGCTTCGGGGGGATGTTTGCCGCTTCGTCCGGGGTTATCCGCAGGGGCCGGCGGTTTCGGGTGGCGTTTCTCTCGCCCTCTCCTCCGGGTCGTAGGGGTAGGTCATCTGCCAGATGCCGCCGACGTTGTTCCTGACGGACACCGGTTGCCCGTGGGCGCCCCTGATCGGGTGCCGGGCCTGATAGTCGCTGCACGTGCATCCCAGCGTAGCAGGCCATCCGGCCGCAGGTGCCGCACTGGTGGAAGATGGCCGTCACCGGATGGCTCAGCCGGCAAAGGCTATGTCCGCATTTTTTGTTCATGGTGGCGTTATCATCGTATTTTTCTGCCAGCTTAATTTTGGACTGCCGGGCTGCCATCGTTCTTTCTTGGACCGGAAAAGGGGCCGGTTGCGGCCTCTCTGGCCCCGCCGGCCCCTTTTAATGGGGTTTCCGATGCTGCGGTCATCTTGGGTCCGGCCTCAGCCCGGCTCGAATTCCACTTCGCCCTGTTGTCCCGCCCCGATCTCCGTCCAACCGGGAGGGGCGGGACTTTCCGGCGTCAGAACAGTCTGGGCATGCTGGTCTGAGTGGGCTCCGGCCGGGGACCCGCTCGTTGAGTGCTGCTGGGCTCCGGGGTCTGCTGCGTGTTGCCCGCTTGAGTGGCGCCGGCTTGGCTCTTTGCTCGGGCCTTCTTCCTTGGGGCCTTCGCCGGCTTGTAGCTGGGCCTCATGGGGCTTTCGGCCCAGCGGGAGTTGGCCCTTTCGATCATGCCGGGGAGTTTGGGAAGGAGATCCTCCAG
>DAOUHF010000232.1:0-1639 GCA_034428795.1 Dehalococcoidia bacterium | reverse complement strand
GAAGAGCGGAAGGGTTACTTCGACGTGGTGCACACGATGGAGCTCTGGCAGAACCGGCTGTTGATGACCACAGGCCCTGAGTCCGACGCCGCCCGCCGTCAGGCCTTCGGCAAGTGGCGGGAAGACCGCACCCGCAACCCCGACACCTTCCTCAGCGGCCCCGGCGCACCGTTGGACGACAACGCTCGCCGGCGCTTCTTCGGAGAGGACTAGCGCCGTGCGCCGCTGCCCAGGTTCTCCATTACCACCCCGGCTTCCAGCAGCGCCGTGACTTCTTCCCCGGAGAAGCCGCGCTCCAGCAATATTTCCGACGTGTGTTCGCCCAGGGCCGGTGCGCGGCGGCGTATTCTGCCCGGTGTTTCGGAGAGTTTCACCGGTACGCCGATGTTGTGGATGGTGCCAATGTCCGGGTCTTCGATGTCGACCAGCATTTGCCGTGCCAGCACCTGCGGGTCCTGGTACACCTGCTCCATGTTGTAGATGGGGCCCGCCACCACCCCGGCCGCGTCCAGCTTTTCCAGCCAGTATGCGGTGGTCTCCAGAGAGAAGGTCTCCTCCAACAGCTCGGCCAGCTCTTCCTCTCGCGCCTTTCGGTCACCGGGAATCATGAAACGGGGGTCCACTATCAGCTCCTCTTGCCCGATGGCCCGGCACAGCTGCTCCCAGGTGGGTTGAGTGGCGGCCCCGATGTTAAGGTGGCCGTCTTTGGTCCGCAGCGCCTGGTAGGGCGCGGAGACCCGGTGGGCGGAGCCCAGCGGGCCGGGTATCTCTCCCTCGGCAAAGTAGACCGACGACTCCCACACGGTGTAGGCGATGCCGGCTTCCATGAGCGAGGTGTCTACGTGTTGACCCCGGCCGGTCTTGAGTGCGCGGATGTAGGCCGCCTGAACACCGTTGGCGGCGAACAGACCGGCGGTGAGGTCCGTGATGGGCACGCCGACCTTGGCGGGCGGCATACCGGGGTGACCGGTGATGCTCATCAACCCGCTGACCCCTTGGGCCACCAAGTCGAACCCGCCGCGTTTGGCGTAGGGTCCGGTGTTTCCGAAGCCGGAGATGGAGCAGTAGACCAGCCGGGGATTGATGCCAGCCAGTTCTTGGTATCCCAGCCCCAAGCGTTCCATCACGCCCGGCCGGAAGTTCTCGATCACGGCGTCGGCATCGCCGGCCAACCGCTTGAACACGGCCTGGCCGGCCTCCCGCTGAAGGTCGACGACCAGGCTGCGCTTGTTGCGGTTGACGGCCAGAAACCCCGCAGACCAGTCCTTGACGAAGGGCGGCCCCATCCGCCGGTTGTCATCGCCGCCGTTGGGCTTTTCCACCTTGATGACGTCCGCTCCCAGGTCCCCCAGCACCATGGTGCACATGGGCCCGGCCAGGATTTGGGTGAGATCGAGCACCACCATGCCGGTCAGGGGGCCGTCGGCCTGGGGACCGTTAGAGAGACCGTTAGAGAGACCGTCAGTCATTCTGCCTTCCACGGGCGCCGGATAAAGGACGCTCCACAGTATACTAGTACCGTTTCCATTTAATCCTGATGGATAGATATGTTGCAGTTTACTGCGGGCGTCTTGAGTGGAGAACCGCCAGTCTATGACGGCGCCAGCATCGTTGCGCTCGCGTTCGAGCGCGGCAACCT
>DAOUHF010000231.1:0-1626 GCA_034428795.1 Dehalococcoidia bacterium | reverse complement strand
GCGGCAGTAGTCCCAGGCGCAACAGCCCGTTGTAACCAACGCCCTCCTCACCCAGTGATGGGTGCCTCTAGGTGTGAAGCCACTAACCAGTCCTTTGGTGGGTTGGTCCCCCTGCAGCAACACCACTAGGTGTGATACCATTCCCTGCATCGCTGGCAGGGCTGCCGCTGTTCTCTATCAGCCACTCAGCTATCAGTAGTGCTGCAGCAGCAGCAGCAGCAGCAACGGCAAAAGCTGCATCAGGCACTACCGTCACCGCTCTCCACTTAGCGCCTCACTGGTCCCCAGTGTGAAGCCACCCGGGCAGGGTGCAGTGGTTCTGTCCTCAGCACTACCACCGATTGGAGCCAAGCTGTCACAAAAAAATAAAACAGTTGCTCACTGACAATATGGCTCTGCATAGCCAACTGCCAGCACAGGCGACAGCCACAGCATGCCCACACCGCCTGCGGGAGATCGACTCTCCCTTGACATGAGTGTTCTGCTTTCTGGCCTATGTGGCGGTCCGGACGAGACGCGAGACATGCTGTCGTATGCAGAGAGGCCCAATGTCACGGCGGGGTTGGCTGGCTAGTGGTTCAGGCAACAGCAGGCGGCACTGGCAAAACCGCATCCAAAGGGTACAAGGTTAATAGGGAGGGCAAGGCACAGTGCAAAGAGCGCAGGCGTACAAGGGTCAGGGCTGCGCATGCGCTGGGATCGGTGATGAGCGCATTTAGGTGCAAGCTGCAGCGCAGGGGAGCCTGCATTTGGCGGTAGTGTCCAACATCGCAGGCAGACTGCAGGCCTTAGAGTCAAGAGTTTCCCCTCCCACCCGATTCCCCTTTATGCTTTTGTATGTTACTGTTTTCCACCAGGTCTCCTGGTGTGATCATGCATGTGGGCTGGATTTGTGCGGTTGTATGGTATCATCTCAACCACCAAACATTAATTGGTGGGTTGTGGCATAGTTGGCTGCCTGTCCACATGATAATCGGCTGACAGCGGCTGGCCAGTCGGCAGGACAATAGGCTCATGTGACACTGGCCAGTCGGCATGATATATAATCAGCTCACGTGCAACTGTCCAGTCCGCATGCATATTCCCATACCCTCACAGAGAGGTCTGTATTCTATGTCATTAGGTTACATACTTCAGTATGTGGCAGATGTCAGATGGGCCAGGCCAGAGGTGCCCGACCAGGCCGTTGGGATACACGTGGACTGGCTGTGGCCCAATTCAGGAGAAGCGGCGGCTTGTGGATCCCGAGAGGAGTGTTGAAGGGTGTCCGTCACCGTCCCTGCTACGGCAGTGGTCAACGCTCTGAGCTGCTGTCCAGAGATAGCAGGAGAATCTGGGGAGATGGGCTGTCTCCTTCTCATGGTAGCTAACTGTTCTGCAGGCCAGGAGACCACGTTCGAGACCGTAGCTTCTCTTCCTCTCTGCTGAGTCCCTAGCTCACACCGTAACCGTAATGTGCATGTGCAATTTATACAACGCTACTCACCATAAACGACAGAATTTAGCAGTGATCGCATTGCCGTATATTAAACAACAACAATATTTACAAATGAATCGCTATGATGTGTTATAGGAATAAGCCATGGTCTCCTTTATAGGTTTATGTTGTAGTAAACAAACATGGTA
>DAOUHF010000230.1:0-2059 GCA_034428795.1 Dehalococcoidia bacterium | reverse complement strand
CCAGTCCTGCGGCTGCTAGGACGATTGAATGGCTTTGCTGATGCCCAGTTGGAGGTTTTCCGTCTTGCCGGGGTGGAGTATGTGTAGGAGTTCCATCCCTTTCTGGAGTCCTGGGGACTGTTCTTTGTGACCCTCCGTTCCGGTGATCCGGCTGGCTTTTTCCATCTCCTGGGCCATGCGTATGTGTTGTTCCGCCATGAGGCGGCTATCTTCCGCGAGGCCCGCAAATTCCTGGGCCAGTTTGATGAAGGATCCGATCAATTCTCCTTGAGTGGGTTGCGGTTTGCTCTGCGGGTCGCTCATGGTCTATTTCTCCTCTCAATTGAGTTTTGCGGGTTTTCCCTCCGGCCGGCATGTTGGCTGGGTGTTCCCCGGGGCGGGCGGCGGAAACCTGGCAGCACGTCCGCTCGCCCCCGGGGTTTCCAGATGGAATAATTCCCGGTTGGACTGGGGATGCTGGTTCACCTGCTGGTGTACTGGGGTTGCCCTTAGTCATTCTCGGTTTAATCTCACTCTCTGGCTGGCGGTTCACCGCTGTGCTGGCGAAGTTTAGCCAGCCTGCAGGTCCCTGGTAGCCTGCTGGACTAGGGCCTCAAACTGGTTGGGCGGCATGAGGCCGATGGCGTTTTGGGCGTATTCCTCTTGGAATGCCTGGAGTTGGGAAACCGTCTGGATTCCCCGGTTTCTGCCTGCTTCATCTCCCATGTCTTGGGCTGGCCAGTCCCCGCTCCCGCTGGACAGCGGGATCCCGCCGTCCCAGGTCCTCGGTGCGCCCGAAGTAGGGGTTCGCCCACGTGAACTGGGCGATGCTGCGGGCGGTGCTCTGCACCCGGGGGTCCCGCATCGGCACCGGCAGCAGCAGGTTGCAGGAGGCGACGTGATCCAGGACCAGGGCGTGCCACTTAACCCGCATGCCCTCTCCACCCTGGCCGCGGGGGAGGCGGTAGAGGGCGCAACGGGCAGTATCGAAGATAGCGGTGTTCCTCTCCCCCTTCCGTACCTGGAGCAGATGGTCGGGGGGGTCAGGGAGAGCCCAGGAGGCCGCCGTCTCCAGCTCCGCAGTCCTCGAGGTCCCGGTGACCACCCTGCGGGTCGGCGACTTTCTCCGGGGCAACGGCATCAGCTCCTGGGTCGCGGCCGTGGGCTCCCAGGGCCACCGGGATGCCTTGGCGCCCAGCACCCCGCGGGGAAGCCGTGTCATGCCCCCGGCCGAGCTGGCCATTGAGCGCTCCGCGACCAGCTCGGCCACCGCCTCCGGGTCCCACAGCACGACGAAGCCGTGGCGGCTGCGTATCTCGACTCGCAGGCCGTACTGCTGCAGGTGGAAGGGGTTCTTGTTGTGGAGTGGTCCCCGGGACTGGTAGTAAAGGTGGACCCGCCCGGGCTTGTGGCTGGGGATATCAGCCAGAGGCGGGTACTTGGTCATCCAGTCGCTCAGCCCGTCTTTGCCCACCTCGTCGACGTCGAGGACATCCAAGCCCAGGCTGTAGGGGAGCAGCCCGATCAGGCCGCCCTCCGAGACGTGACGTATGATCCGCTGGAAGGACGGCCTCTTCTCCGGCAGTTGCCAGTGAGGCCAGCAGGGCTTCTTGTCCCCCTCCGGCGTCAGGTAGACCAGCAGGAGGTGGCCGCCCTGATCGAACAGGTACCGGAGGGCCTGGGCGACGTGGGGATCCACCTGGGGGAGCGCTGCCACGGCCTGGGTCATGGCCCTCCTCCGATGGTCCCGCTGGAGACCCAATTCCGGACCGGGCCCCGCTGGCTGGATCGTCGGCGATGTGGCCCTGACTGCAGCTGCGGCCCTGGTGGCCGGCGTCATGCTCGGCCTCTGCCGCTCTCGCGGGTCATGGGAGGGCCTCCCAGAGCGGGCGCGCGTTCCAGCAGGAACAGAGCCGCTCGCCGCAGTGGAGCAGCTCTGAGTCTTGGGAGATCCTGGGGAAGGTGGGGCTGTCGCACAGCAGGAGCGGGCGCAGCGCCGGAGGGTGAAGAACTGGGTGCCCTGAAGCTCGCCGAGGAACTGGTGCCGGAGTTGGACTTGACGGGACGCCCTGCTGGGCTG
>DAOUHF010000229.1:0-2179 GCA_034428795.1 Dehalococcoidia bacterium | reverse complement strand
GGGTCTGGGGTCATTCGGATCCTCCTTGCTCTTGTCTTGAGTTTTTGGAGAAATCCTGCCCCAGACCTCTGATCCTTTTAGCTCACCTTCCTCAAATTACAGAAAGAACGGTACACCCCTTTTCGTAGTCGGGAGGAGATCCTGCACACTACTCTTCGGCGATGCAGTAGAGATTTTGTTGTCCCCGCAGGAACAGTTCTCGGCCCACCAGCGCGGCCGAGGCGCTGAAGCTGTCGTCGAGGAGGTTTCGGGCCAGCACCCGCGGCCTGCTCTCGTGACTGATGACCAGTGTTGTGCCGCTGCGGTCGGTGATGTACACGCGGTCGGCCGCTCCCACCGGAGATGCGTACACATTGCGGATGCCGGGAAGCCGGAAAGAGCCGGGCTGGTCGTGGCCCGTCTTTGCGTGCAGGCGTGAAAGAACTCCCTGGTAGTGGGCGAGGAAGTACAGCGAGTCTCCATAAAGCAGCGGCGACGGCACATAGGGCGTGCCGCGCGTGCGGGCCCACACGACCTGATCGGTTCCTGTGATGTCGCCCCTGGCGCCCTCCAGGCGGATGGCAAGCAGGGCCCGCGTGTCGTAACTGCTGCCGGCGTACACCATCCCATCCGCCGCCACCGGCGAGGCCACGACGTTTGCCGACAGCCCGCCACACTCCCAGATCACCTTGCCGGTCGTAATATCGTAGCCACGCACGCGCCTGGTACCGCTGATGATGACCTGTGTCTTGCCCTGGTGCTCGACGACGATGGGGGTCGCCCACGAAGTGACCTCATCGCGCCCCACCGCCCAGCGCTGTTCACCGGTATTCTTGTCAAACGCCATCACGGACGATTCGCCTTCGTGATCCCAGTTGACGATCAGCGTGTCGTCGTACAGTGCCGGTGAGCTGCCCTCGCCGTGCGCATGTTTGGTCTGCATCTTGCCGAGATCCGTTTTCCACTTCAGTTTGCCGTCAAGGTCTAGAGCATAAAGGCCGCGTGAGCCGAAGAATGCAAAGAGATGCTCGCCGTCGGTGGCCGGTGAGTTGGAAGCAAAGCTTCCGGTGTAATGACCACCCTCGTGCGCGAGTTCCGTGGTCAGCGTGCGCTGCCAGATGATCTTCCCGTCGCGGCGGCTGACGGCGAGGGCCACGAACCGGTGCTGGCGGGTCACGGGGACGCTGTCATGCACGCCGGGGGCATCGTCGTGCCTGGGTTCCAGGGGGTCGCCATAAGGTACGGCTGCGGTGAGGAAGACCCGATCTCCCCAGACGATCGGCGTCGAGTGCCCAGTGCCCGGCAGGGAGATCTTCCAGCGTATGTTCCGGGTCTCGCTCCACTCCACGGGCGGGTCGGCGCGCGTTGCGACGCCCGTGGCCATGGGACCTCGCCACTGCGGCCAGTAGCGGCCGGCATTTTCTGCCGCCGGCTGCGAACCGGGGTCTTGCCGGGGGCCCCTGCCCGACTCGGCCAGAACTTGAGCCCCGGTGAGGAGCCCGACCATAGTCAGACCAGTACAGATTCTCGTTGACCCCATCACTCTACCGCACCTTAGCAGTCCGTGGGACTTCCACCACGGGCTGCTAGCGATGGGATGGATGACTCGTATTCTTCTCTTCGACACGGGTGAACTGCTCTGTTCTGGAATGGTCAAATCGTAACTCAGGTCAATGGTAAGGGGAGCAACTCAACCGGAAGAGTTTCAAGTCCTCCGGTTGGGAAGGGAAAAAGTTTTGTAAAAAGTCTCTCCCCAAGTTTTACCAAGAGATGTCTACCACGCCTGTACATTCGAGGCTATACCTGGAGGTCGGAATCAACGATGACAACTTTTAGGAGTCTAGAGATGAACACAATTCGAGTTACTTTAGTACGGGCGTCCTTAGCATTGGCTCTCGTCTCGGGTCTGGCGTCGCTTGACGTCAACGCCCAGGGCCGGGATATCCCCAACCGGCTGATCGATTACCCGGGTTTCATGGGAGTGGCAAAGGAGGTCTGGCCCCTGCGCCAGGAGCGGCGGTTGTCGGAAGAAGAATTCACCAAAGTGTCTCAAAGTTGTTGACACGTTCCGTGATCGATGCTCCCACAAAAAATCGCAGGCCGGACAGTCACGACCCAAAGGTCTACGACCCGGACTCTGAGGGGGGCTGGAATCGGGCAAAACAGACCGAGAACTACGCTAGCGTTCTTGACAAGTGGC
>DAOUHF010000228.1:0-1771 GCA_034428795.1 Dehalococcoidia bacterium | reverse complement strand
ATGGAGAATGTGACATTGACTCAAAAAGAACAGGCAAGGCTTCAGGTTCTGAACAGTTGGCTTGCTGACCAGGCAGCGACGCTGATGGGTGTCACCACTCGCCACACCAGACGCATCATGGCAGCTTATCGAGAGAAGGGCGTTGCCGCCGTAGCTCATGGCCACCGGGGCCGGAGGCCTGGCAACGCAACACCCGATGCCGTGGTGGCTGGCGTAGTGAGTTTGGCCCGTACCAGGTACGCCGGGGCCAACCACACCCATTTGAGCGAGCTGCTGAGCGAGCGAGAGGGCATCGACATCGGCAGGACCACCCTGCGGCGCATCCTGGTCAACGCCGGGCTGAGCAGTCCGCGGCGCAGGCGTCCGCCCAAGCACCGGGTGCGCCGCCAGCGCATGCCCCGGGAGGGCATGCTGATCCAGATGGACGGCAGTCATCAACCATGGCTGGGGGACCGAGTACCGCCGTTCACGCTGCTGATCGCAGTGGACGATGCCACCGGTACCGTGGTTGACGCCCTCTTCTGCGAGCAGGAGGACGCCCACAGCTACTTCCTGCTGATCCAGGGCCTGGTGCAGCGTTGCGGCATACCCGTCGCCCTCTACACCGACCGGCACGGGGTCTTCAGGCACACGCCAGGCTCCGGCCTCCCCGGGATGCCAACCCAGTTCAGCCGGGCCATGGAGGAACTGGGGATTCAGATGATTTTCGCCATGTCGCCCCAAGCCAAGGGCCGCGTGGAGCGCACGGTGGGCACCTTCAAGGACCGGCTGGTAACTGAACTCCGTCTGGCCGGGGCGAGCGGCATCGGGGAAGCCAACAGGGTGCTGGAGCAGTTCCTGTCACGGTTCAACCGGCGATTCCGGGTTCCCCCGCAACGCCCTGACCCTGCATTCCGGCCTCTGGACCCGGAGCTGTGCCTGGAACAGGTCCTGTGCTTCAAGCATCGGAGGAGAGTGGCCAGGGACAACGCGGTGAGGTTCCAGCTGCACACCCTCCAGTTGCTGCCAGTGTCGGAACGCCCCAGCTATGCCGGGGCGGCTGTGGAGGTACTGGAAGGACTGGACGGCCAGCTGGCGGTGCGGCATGAAGGACGCACCATTGCTACTCAGGAGGCGTCACCCAGCCCGTATTTCTCCGAAACGGCCACGGAGGCTCCGCAAGTGTTCCTATCCCGCCCTCCGGCGCCAACGGGTTGGGTGAACGATGGAAAGCAACTCTCGAACCGCTGGACTCAAGGGCAGAGGGCGAGAACGGTGGCGGTATGATCACTGACGGCGTGGTCACAGCCGGCAGGCCCGCAGCCACCCCTACGCGCAAGACGACGTTCCTTCAGAATGAGCGATGGAAGGCGATTCAGAAAGCGAGGCGCAATGGAATGTCGATTCGAGCAATCGAGCGGGAATTGGGAATCCACAGAGCCACCATAAAGAAATACATGGACGCTGAGAGTCCACCAACGCGACAACCCTGGGCCGGTCCCATCATCTGATACCATGGCAGCCTGACCGAGTGACATTTCTGCCGGCCACTTAACCGGACATTTATCCTGAACGGCGACACCACACGGCCTGATTTCTCTCCGCCCTTGACAGGCAGCCTGATCAAACAACGAGGGTGACTCCCTTACACCACTTGACGGGACGTGACCGAAAAGCCGAAGACGCACCTTGAAAGCTGAGTGTGCCTATCCCATTGACCTGCCCTCGCCCTGCAGGTCTCAAGGCATGGGAAACTGGTGCGGCCACCTTCACTAGGCTTCGGCAGACGCAC
>DAOUHF010000227.1:0-1966 GCA_034428795.1 Dehalococcoidia bacterium | reverse complement strand
CGGGTTCATTATCACCAGGTCCTGGGACGCCGGGGGGAACTTCAACTGCTTTCCGGCGGCGTCTCCCCGGCCGATGGCCCTGAGGTCCTGTTTCCGGAGCGCGGCGGGATCCAGGAGGTCCAGGCTGCCCAGCCCGATGGCGCGGCGTTCCTGCCATCCCTCGGGCTCGGGGGACGGCGTTCCGCAGCTGATGGGTCCGTACTGAAGCGTGAGGGCCCTCGCCGCCGCCGGGCTGGGCCGGCTTCGGCTCCAGTGCGTCCAGCCCGGCGGCGGCGAGGGCGACGCTGGCGGGCAACACGTCCACCGCGGTTATGGAGTCCTCCAGGACGGCGGCATGAACCTCTCTGGGCGAGCCGCCGGATTGCCGGTGCAGCTCCCTCACCCGCCGGTAGGCTGCTATGAGGAGAGCCCCGGCGCCGCAGGAGTAGTCGGCCATGCGGTATTTCGTGACCGTCTTGGGGTCGGACCAGTCCAGCCCTTCGGGGATTGCCAGGCGGGCCATTAGCGCGGCGGACTCCGGCCGGGTGTGGTACACCGCCAGCTGCTTTCTCTGACGGGCCAGCTTCTGGAGGATTCTTCCCGTTCCGGCGGGGTCCTTCAATTGCTCCGAGGCTAGGGTCATCCCCGGGAGCGCCTGTTTCGCCGTCCTGGGGAGGCAGCGCCTTCAACAGCCGCAGCGCCAGGGGGACGATGGGCAGGAACCTGCTCTGGGCGTCGAGGGTTCGCTCCCAGAGTTTCAACGCCCTGATATGGGTCGGCCGGCCTTTTCCCCGGGTCTGGGCCAGGGCCTGGACCATGACCAGCACGGCCGTGTGGGCTGACTGCAGGCTGAATGGCTCCCCCAGGGCTTCGGCCACCTCTTGGGCTGCTTTCGGGTGGTTCTTCAGCGCCCGGTATATCTGGATGCTGGCCGCCTTGGACTCCTGTTCCAGGAGGATGTTTTCCGGTCTCAATTTCTCTTCTCCCTTGCCGGTTTTTCCCGGGCATGAAAAAACCCCGGCGTTTCGTCCCCGGGGTTCTGGTGGCTGTTGGCTGTTCTCCGCCGAGCGGGGCGGGGAATGGTGTCGGTCACCGGCGCAGGTATTCGATCCTGGCGGCAACGGCCGCGTCCAGGTCGATGCCGTGGTGTACGGCTGTCTCCTGGATGAATTGGAGCAACCATCCCAGCTTTCCGTGCCAGGCCGAAGGACTCAGGCAGTAATTCGGATATAGCAGGTGAACCTCGAAGATCTGAGCCGTTCCCCAATGCGCTGTGGCGATAGCCCGCTCGAAGCTCAATGATTGATCCCCCAGTCGTTCGAATATGCGGTGGGCTCCCCAGGCGCTGCCCATGTGAGCTTCTACTGTGAGCTTCTACGTTCCGGACTCCGTAGAACTGGGCCATGTCCGCCATCTGGATTATCACGCTGGCGAGTTCGGATGGAACACCGAAGGGCTTTGGCCTGGGCACGTCCCCAAGATATACAGTGGCGCCATCCGGTATCAGTTGGCCGCCGGCCATTATGCCGTAGGGTGTGACGGAAGCTTGGGGAGCCACAATCCCGGAATCAAGCCCGTGCTTCCGGTACGTCTTTCCCGCTTCGCTGAGTGTCTCGTGAACAGCCTTGATGAAGTTGGTGAAGCTGCGTCCGTTGGGGCGCCAGCTTTTCTCTCTGGCGATGGTGCGGGCCTCTTTCTGTAACGCTTCAAAGTCCATTCTTCATCCTTATCCTGAGATGCTTAATCTTTGCCTTGGAGGAGTTCATCCTGCCGCTCAAACTCTCTGAACTCCGGCGGCAACTCCCGGCGGGTGGCCCTTCGGTAGAGCCGGTAGGCGGGTTGCCACTCATCGTCGAAGTTCCCGTCCGAGCAGATCTCCACGTTGTCTCCCTGGTGGTGCTTGATGGCCAGGAGGGCCGCGCACACCACAACGTCGTAGGGTTTGCGTCCGGTCTTGCAGAAGGCGAAGCCCTCGAAATCCGGCGGG
>DAOUHF010000226.1:0-3882 GCA_034428795.1 Dehalococcoidia bacterium | reverse complement strand
TCTTGCCGGACCCCAGAGGATCGGTGTAGGAAGCGACGGCCCGCAGGTACTTCCGAGCGTCGCCGGACTGTGGGGTGTATGTGCCTGACGTGGCCCCATTCCCCGCGGCATCAGTCCAATCGGTCTGGTTTGTCGACTTCTCCCACTGCCATGTCACGCCCGAAACGTTGCCGTCGGGGTCGGTCAGGCTGGCCTTAACTTCAGTACCGGGCTGGGGCCTAGTCCACGTCAGCGAGACCTTCCCCGGCTCATCCACGTTGTTGACGTTGATGGTCACCGCGATGGTGTCTTTGGCGTCGGATGTGTCGGTAGCGATTACCTTTACCGTGTAGGGGCTCGCGGTCTCGTAGTCGAGGGGTGCGCCGACCTGTAACTGGCCGGTTGCCCTAACGATCGTGAACGGGGAGGTGCGGGCGCTTTCCAGGGTATAGACCAGTCTGTCGTCGTCGGAATCGGTGGCCGTCACCGGGTCTCCGATGTTGTGAAACGTGGGCGAGTTCTCGCCCACGTCCCGGGTGGCGGTCTCAGCGGAGAACTGGGGGGCGCTGTTGGTCTGGGCGGAAACTCGGAGGACCGCGAATAGGGCAACAAAGACAATGACGGAAAAAACGGCAACCGCCGCAAGGAACATTCTACGACTCATCGACACCACCTCACTCCTTCCCGCTGCGCAAGACCAAACGAATCAGTCAGACGGTAAACGCCCCACCCTTTTCCCAAATGGAGGACTAAGCCCCCGCCCCCCTTTCGCAAAGGGAGGATGGAGGGTGATTTCCCAGCCTGGACACTGCGGGACTCTCGGTAATCGGCAACGCGGCGCCGAATGGGATATTTCTGTAACCGGACTGATCCCAACGGCTCCTGCGAGCCGCCGAGTGTGGTGATAAAGCCGGGGTCCAGCTTCCCGCCATACCGGGTCTCAGACCCGCCCCTGCACTCCGCCGCTGAGAATACGCCTCACCACGAGCAGACCGTATCACGTTCGGCTCTCTCATCTATGTTTGTTTCGGAACGGGATTCGGGCATTTTCCCAACTTATTGTTCTGCGCCACTCCGCCTGTCCATGCTGTTTACACGCGGCCACATCGCTGGAGCGGTTCGAGGACCTCAGCGACAGCGGGTCTCCGGCCGGGGGCGGCCGGCGCAGTCAGGGCAACGCGCCGCGCTTCGACATCAGGACACACCTGTATCGGATGACCGGGGTGGACCTGACCCGGACCGACGGCGTGGACGGCTTCACGGCCCTGAAGGTGCTCAGCGAGATTGGCGCCGACATGACGAAATGGCCCGGCGCCAAACACTTCGCGTCCTGGCTGGGGCTGAGCCCCGACAACCGCATCACCGGCGGCAGGGTCATGAGCTCAAAGACCAAGCCCAGCGCCAGCCGGGCCGCGGCGGCATTGCGTCTGGCGGCCAACGCGCTGCACCGTTCCGACAGCGCCGGGCGCCTTCCTGCGCCGGAAGAAAGCGCAGCTCGGAGCGCCCAAGGCAATCACAGCCACGGCCCACAAGCTGGCCAGGCTCATCTATTCCATGCTGCGGTACCGCCATGAGTACGTGGACGCTGGCGCCGAATACTACGAAAGTCAGTATCAGCGCCGGGCGTCGCGTGCAGCACAACGTCGGGCGGCACAACTGGGCTATCAGTTGGCGCCCATGTCCGATGGTGAGCACCAGGATACCGGCCTGCCTCTCAACCCGGCGGCGGCCGCAGTCTGAAAAACCGTGTTAGTCGAGAGCAGAGTTATGCCCGTGCCCGGGCCGTGCAGAGGCCACTAACTGGTGAGTCCGCCCAAGGATGTATGCTCATAGTAAGGCGTGTCGTCCGGACCAAGACCGAGTGGACACTGGTGCCTATTGCCCGATCGGTAGCATGGTCAGCGAGTCTTACGACGGCATCATTGGTGACGCCCCGGTCGGGGCGATCCCGTTGATGGGAGTGGCTACGTTCCGTGGCTCCCTCCGGCGACACGCCGACACTGCCATGATAGGGAGAGATGATGAGCAGCAGACGCCAGAGCAGTGCGAAACCGGAAGGGCTGTCCCAGCTGAACCTGAATGCGGCGGGCATTGACGTGGGCGCCAGCAGCCATTTCGTGGCGGTGCCCGCGGACCGGGCGGAACCGCCGGTGCGAGAGTTCGAGGCCTTCACGGCGGACCTGTAGCGTCTGGCGGACTGGCTGGCCCAGTGCCGGGTGGAGACGGTGGTCATGGAGTCGACGGGAGTGTACTGGATACCGCTGTTCGGGGCGCTGGAAGAGCGGGGCTTCCAGGTGATGCTGGTGGACCCCAGACGCATCAAGAACGTGCCCGGTCGCAAGACCGACGTGCTGGACTGTCAGTGGCTGCAGCAGCTGCACACCTACGGCCTACTGTCGGGAGCCTTCCGTCCCGACGCGGACATCCGGCGCCTGGGCAGTTACCTGCGGCAGCGGGCCATGCTGGTGGAGTACGCGTCCCACCATGTCCAGCATATGCAGAAAGCGCTGACCCAGATGAACGTCAAGCTCCAGCAAGTGATCAGAGACATCACCGGCAAGACCGGCATGGACATCATCGAGGCCATCGCGGGCGGCGAACGGAACCCTCGGAAGCTGGCCCGACTGCGCGATCCCAGGATCAAGGCCAACGAGGCGACCATCGCCAAGTCGCTGCGGGGGCACTGGCGCGACGAGCACATCTTCGAACTGACCCAGGCCCTGGAACTGTACCGGTTCTATCAGGATAAGATTGCTCAGTGCGACCGGGAGATTGAAGCCCAGCTGGAGCGGTTCGAGGACCGCAGCGACGGCGAGCCTCCGGCTCCCAACGGCAAAAAGCGCAATCAGAAGAACGCGCCCCGCTTCGATGTCCAAGGCCAGTTGTACCGGATGACTGGGGTGGACCTGACCCGGATCGACGGCGTGGACGGTTTCACGGCGTTGAAGGTGATCAGCGAAGTCGGCACCGACATGACCAAATGGCCCAGCGCCAAACACTTCGCGTCCTGGCTGGGGCAGAGCCCCGACAACCGCATCACCGGCGGCAGGGTCATGAGCTCAAAGACCAAGCCCAGCGCCAGCCGGGCTGCGGCGGCATTGCGTCTGGGCGGCCAACGCGCTGCACCGTTCCGACAGCGCCCTGGGCGCCTTCCTGCGCCGGAAGAAAGGGCAGGTCGGAGCGCCCAAGGCCATCACAGCCACAGCCCACAAGTTGGCCAGGCTCATCCATTCCATGCTGCGGTACGGCCGGAGTACGCGGATGCTGGCGCTGAATACTACGAGAGACAATATCAGCAGCGGGCGTTGCTTGCGGCCAAACGCCGGGCGGCCAAACTGGGCGATCAACTGGTGCCCATGTCCGATGCTCCGGAACACCCTACCTACGCACCTCCCGGCGCGCCGATTGCCGCGTGGCGACTGTAGTTAGTCGGGAGTCCCGATAAGTTAAACGCTTGGTGTGAATTGTAGGACTGCTATTTAATAAGGAAGGTGGTCATCACCGGCTCGTAACTGTTCAGACTGGGGCGAGTTGGGGTTGGGAGAGGATGGAGTTCAGGGCATCGTAGGGGTTTGCAACAGTTCAAATGATAGTAAAAACTAGTATTGTATGGACGTTATTAGCAAGCATATCAGCCTGACCGCTTGGGGCCGTCTCTACGGCTTCAACAAGGCCACCACCTCCCGTCTGCACCGGCAGGGCAAATTGCCCCCCGAGTTGGAAATCGAGCAACTCCCCAACGGCCGGTATTACGTCATCGTTCCTCCCAAGGGTGGTGCGCGGTGCGTTCTGTACGCAAGCGTCTCCTCCGCAGACCAACGCGGCGATCTCGACCGCCAGGCCGGCAGGCTGGCCGAGTGGGCCACTCAGCATGATTGCCGCCCCGATGAGGTCGTCAAGGAA
>DAOUHF010000225.1:0-3047 GCA_034428795.1 Dehalococcoidia bacterium | reverse complement strand
TACCACTGAATCAGGAGAATAATTACATGAGCGGGCAAATACTAACGGTCGCAGGCGCCATGTTCATGATCCCGCTGATACTGATGTTGGGAATCGGAGTGGCAGGAGACATCCCGGGGCGGGTGCTATTCTACGGCGGATGGTCCATGGCCTTCAGCATGATAGTCGCAGCCATAGGCGTGTTCGTAGGAATGAACGAGGGGCGCTAACCACCCTAAACGAAAGCCAAGGTGGAATATGCATTTTGGCTGCGTCCGGGATTGGCCAGGGAGTCTCGCAGGAACCCTTCGGCCGTTGACTTGCAGGATTGTCCGGCCCCGGGGTTTGACCACGTCCTTCCAGTTGGCCAGAAAGGTTCTCCCGCAGACGCGAAATAAGCCCAGGACAGTTCCGTCTGCTGTTGCGTGCAGGGCAATTTAGGACGGTCCATCTGCCGCAGCACAGCGTGAGCCTTTTCTGGGGAACCAAGGCCAATGTGAGTCTGGCTAAGAGTCCGAATTATGGTCTCGTGTCGTACGCTTCCTCGCCGTGTTGGGAGAGGTCCAGTCCCTCCTCCTCCTGCCGTTCGTCGACTCTCAAACCTATGGTGAACTTCAGCACAACCAAAATTCCCAAAGTGGTGACGAATGCCCAGCCAAAGGACGCGCCGATGGCCATCAATTGCATCAAGACCTGTCTGCCCCTGCTCAGGTCGGTGAGTTCACCCAAGGTCATGAATCCGACGCCAATGAAGAGGCCGGCAGCCAGCATACCCCAAATTCCGCCCACCCCGTGAATAGCCCAAACGTCGAGAGAGTCGTCAAGTCTCACGCGGGTCTTGAGCCAAACGGCGGTGTAGCAAAGGGCCCCAGCGCCCAGCCCGATAATAACCGCAGGCATGGGCCCCACAAAGCCAGAGGCGGGGGTGATGGTGGCCAGACCTGCCACGGCTCCCGTCGCGGCTCCAACGACGCTGGGTCTTCGGTTAATCATCCAGTCCAAGGAGACCCACACCACCGCGGCAGTTGATGCCGATATATGCGTCACGACGAAGGCGGAAGTGGCCCTGCCGGCCGAGGCCAGTTCGCTGCCGGCATTGAAGCCAAACCAGCCAAACCAAAGGAGCGAGGCGCCCAGAACTACGAATGGCACGTTGTGGGGTGCCATTTCCATTTGACCGAATCCCAAACGCCTGCCGAAGATGAGGGCCGCCGCCAAGGCTGCGGCTCCGGAACTGATATGCACCACCGCGCCACCGGCGAAGTCCAGTGCGCCTGCCGCTCCCAGCCATCCTCCCGTCCCCCACATCCAATGGGCCAGCGGCGTGTACACGATGGTTGACCAAGCCACTACGAAGATGACGAAGGTGCTGAACTTGATGCGCTCGGCGAAGGCCCCGGCGATCAGCGCCGGTGTGATGATGGCGAACTTGGCCTGGAACACCATGAAGGCCTGGTGCGGAATCGTCTCGGCGTACGGGCCTGCCTCGGTGGCGGATACACCATGGAGCCCCGCCCATTCCAGGTTGCCTATGAAGCCGCCCACGTCGGGACCAAAAGAGAGGCTGTACCCAAACAGTATCCAGGTAAGTCCGACGATCGCAAGGGCAATGAAGGACTGCAACAGAGTACTGAGCGCGTTCTTGCCACGGACAAGCCCGGCGTAAAAGAACGCCAACCCCGGGACCATGATGAAGACCAGGGCGGACGAAGTGAGCACCCAGGCGGTATCGCCGCTATCTATCATCGAGTGCCTCGGTCTGGTTGAATGGCCGCTTTTAATACTTTGCACACTATAAGGAGAGGGTATCCAATAATTCAATTGCTAAACTAAAGGCAAGGCGAGGTAGGAGGTGCATTTGCTGTGGGTTGGGAATTGGGTCGAGGGCCTGGCCGGGGCCTTTCGGCCCGCACCTGGAGGGCGCGGTGCGGGAGGTGCTCGGCCGGCATCGAGGACGCCATCATCGTTGAGTCCCGGGACGCCATGGCCTACCGTTCGGGGCTCATGCGCCGGGAGCGCATCGAGGAGGTGCTGCGGGCCGGTGAGATCCGGGGCATCGACATCCCCGACCTGCAGGTGGGCTTCAACCTGGGGTTGCCGCACTCGGTGGGACACCTCAGGCAGCGGGCCGGTCGGGTGGGACGCAACAGCCCGGGACGGTTCATCATCATGGCGCCACGCCACGCCTTCCAGTTCCACGAGGACGGCCTGGAGGCCTACTGGCGACAGCCGGTGGAGCCGGCGCGGCTCTATCCATCCAATCCCAACATCAGAAACACCCACGGCCGCTGCCTGGCCAGGGAGACGGACCTGAACGGCATGGAGCGCGCCCTACCGTCGCCCACGGACACCTGGCCGGAGCAGCTGCCACAGACGCTCCGGGAGATCGCCCGGGGCGACCACTACGCGCCGGAGTTCCAGACCGGCGATCCCCAGCAACCCCACCGCAACGACATCAGGGACGCCGCCGATGGGCGGGCGCGCATCGTGCAGATTCCACCGGAAGGGGAAACGGAACTCCTGACCAGCGAGGTGACCCGCCGGGAGGCGGCCCGCGACGCCTACCCTCTGGCCACCTACTTACACGCCAAGCAGTCCTATTCCATCCTGGGCTGGCGGGAGACCGGCGGCGAGACGGTGATCACGGCGCGCCACGCTCCGCAGCAGGAGACCCGGCCCGTCACCCGCAGCGGTGCCACCCTCACGCTGCAGCAGCCCCGCGTTTCTGGGCTGGGCCACCTGGAATACTGCACCCAGCCCAGGCGGTGGCCTGGGAGCGAATCGTCGGCTGCGCCGTGCGCGAGCCGGGCGACGGTGAATGGCGGGAGGTTCCCTACGGCGGGGAGGGCATCCCCGAGGTGATGACCAGCCTGCGCACCACGGCCACCCTGATCATTCTCTGGGAGGACTGGTTCGACGATGCCAACACGCGGCGGGACGTGGCCCGGGCCCTCCGGACGGTGATGTGCGGCCGTGAATCGATACACCCCGCGGACATACGGACCACGCACCAGAATATCCAGGTGGTCCGGGACGGGCGCAGCAGCGAGGTGAGCCGGGCCAGCGCT
>DAOUHF010000224.1:0-7284 GCA_034428795.1 Dehalococcoidia bacterium | reverse complement strand
TGGCAAGAAAGAAGTTCCCAACGTGCTCGCTGCGATAACTGATCGGCGTACCCAGGACGGTTTCCGGATACGCCGGTAGGCCGGTAATGGCCGGCGAGGTCTCCGGATCTCAGCGGTTCCTGCATCCTGCGGAAGCGCTCGAAGATTTCCAGACCCTCGTGCGTGTCCAACTCGATTCGTTGCCCTGGAGTGAGGCCGGAGATGAAAAAGCGGTCCAGCCGGCCGGAATCGGCGAGGGTCGCAATCCCCCCGTAGTGTGCGCCGGTGAGGTCGCAGGCGCTGTCCAGCACCTCCTACAGCACACCGTCGAAGTCCGGGCTCAGGTGTGGACAGGGGTTCGATGTCCCTGGGGTACCAGAACCCCGGCCGGTGGGGCAGCAAGAAGACACCGGCCAACCAGACGAACCAGCGACCCCGGACAGAAACCCCTGGCCGCACTGAGAACCACGTCCGGGTCGGACAGGGGCGCCTGTCGCAACCCGCTTCCGGATGGCATCCATGCCGGTCTTCAGCAAGCCCAGGCCCCCGGTCCAGAGTTACCTGCCGGGATGCGCTCCGACATTACAGATCGAGTGCCTCCCTGTGGCCGCGCATTCACGCGGCGTTCACCACAGACAACTTACATCTGTTGCCCAGGGACTGCCAGAGCACAATGAATCAATCGGACTAGGAAAAGCGCTCGCTTATAAGTGAGCAAAAGACAAAGGCCAAATTTTCCCTTTTCACCTATCCAACACCGGCCGAGGGGTGGCACAGTTGATCACTGGGCCGATGCGCCTGTCGGCCCCTCGCCTGACGGACGAAATGGTGTTCCTCGAAACCGGGGGATGCTGCCTTCGTGGCAACGGCGAGAGGCCGGGAGGCATCGGAGAGGGACGTGCTGGGCGGGCCGCCCGGGCACAGGCAGAAGGCGGGGCAATCCCCTCCTTGAACACAAGGAGTCCGGGTTTGCAGGGAGATCAACCGCGTGAGAGCCGGCCGCAGCGGACAGGTGCACCCAGGCCTGTCCATGCGGATACAGGCAGCAGGGAGGTAGGCGTGTTGCCGCTGTCAGCCATTCTCTAGATGCCGCGAAGTTCCCGGGCACGCAATGCCGTGGACGGGCGGCGCGTTCGCGCTGCTCCCGGCCGAGGAACGTATATGGATAAACAGAGCAAAATGCTGCCGTAACCCATTGATGCGACCGGGCGTTCACTGCGTAAGACTGCGACCCTGTCCCTGGCGGCCTTGGTGGTCGCTCTTGCCCTGTCCATCGCCTACGCGCTGGTCGTTCCGGCCATGGCCCAAGCGGAACGCGGCGCAATCTCATCCCTGACGCTCACCAGCAGCGAGCCAGGCAACTGGTCATCACCGGGGAAACCCCTGACCCGAAACCCACGGACTACCGGCTCAGCTGGGCCAAGGCCGGGGCTGGACTTTCTGTCCCACAAGGATTCCAACGAAGCAGAAAGGGGCAACGTCTATGCGGCCGCTTACGCGACCACCCTCACGCTGAATGACCTGACGCCGGGCGAGAACCACAGAGTGCAACTCCGAGCCCGCTACTACAACGCAGACCGCTCGGTCCACGAGTGGGGCGGGCCGTGGACACCCGTCGCCACCACCCGTGTCAGGGCTCACCAGCCATACCACGGCAAGAAGCATGGGCTTGGCGGAATTCACCACCCTGACAACCTAAACTAAAGCCAAGTTGGGACCTACATTTCCGAGATGATGAGTGCAGGTCAGCGTAGGCAGGTAATGCTCTTATATCCCCAGATTGAAGTCAGTCCGCCCCTCGTCGCCGGGCATCCTTCCGGTGCGCATTTCACCTTGGCTTTGGTTTAGAAAGACAACCTGAGCGGTTGTCGGACCTACTGGAGAGTAGCATGGTCTCATCTCGCGCCACCAAGTTTGGGTTTACCCTCTGGACGGTGCCCCGCTGGCGGTTATCGGAGCCCACTAGTCCTGCGGCCGATGAGCTGGCGGAGCCCGTGTGGTGGAGTCTGGCTGACGAATGAAACCTCGCCGACCAGCGTTGTCCGGCGCCTCCAAGGCCATCAGGGCGACAGTCGCCGGGTCCTTCCTCGTTGCGGCGCTATGCCTCGCCGGAGCATTGGCCGCATTCCTGGTCTACCCAGCTTATGCCCAGAGCAGCGATGAGGCGTCAGCTCCCTCCAGCCTCACTGCAGCGATAGCGGACGGCGGGGTCATCCTGAACTGGTCATCTCCGGGGCAGGACGCCGCTTCCGTCACGGGCTACCAGATCCTGCGGCGGCGTCCGTGGGAGAGCGAGCCCTCCCTGCTGGTCCTGGTGGCGGACACGGATTCCACGGCCACCGCCTACGTGGACGCCACGGCAGACGAGCCGGGGACCCAATACTTCTACCGGGTTAAAGCGCTCCGTGGCGGCGTGAAGAGCTCTTGGTCCAACTACGCCCGCGTCGACCTGCCCGAGGAAGCCGATGAGACGGAACCGACGCCGGCTCCCGAGCCCAGAGACGGCACCGTCCAACCAAAGGACACCCAAAGCGGTGACCAGTGTCCAGACCCGACGCCAACTAAGATAGTTGTTTCACGCGTTCCCATTGAGGTTTCCTCAACCACCAGCGACTACTTTGTGCTCTACGCGAATGTGGGTGGAAGCGATATTCCAGTCCAAGTGAAACGCGGGGAGAGCGGCGCCACTACGTTGGAAGAGAACATCAAGGCGCTTTCGGCGTCGGACTACCGCGTGGAGAAGTACGCGGTTGCCGATCCGGCTGACGTGGATGGAGATTGCCTGGATGACCTTGCCGACCCATCGCCCCTGAATCATTCCCGTAGAGTTGAGCTTGACCCCGCAGATGGGGCGATGGTGATAGCTGACAGCGCCCATTTCTGGGAGTTGGCCAATATTGGTGTGGTGAGGTTTACCCTGATTGAGGTGGATTCGTCGACGCCTGAGCTCTATTTTCAGAACACCAATACCCACCAGTCACACCTCCCATTCCTCGACCTTCTTGGCATAGATGTACACTCCAAAATCTGGGACCGAGGGTGGCTTCAATATGATTCGACCATTTTCTTTAACGGAAATTGGGGTGTTTTCCACTACGTGCTTGGAGGCGGCTATATCTCCACCTCCACCTCCTCTGGCATAAGGCGGCTCCACACGTTTCTTGCGGCGAACCTGCCCTTTGTAGACCACAATCTGGCCTTCCGCCTGTCCCAAATATCGGATTTGCCAAGTGACTGGATCCAAGTTGAGAACCCTCGGGTTCCGGTGGTGGATGGCCAATTTCTCTATCGTGATGTCACCTATAGCGCATTGAATGCAGGGGAGGGATATGGGCGGCTGCAAGCGTTGGAGCCCGACGAGCGGCCCAATCCCCGTGACATTGTGCTCTATGAAACTCTGCCCAATGAGCTTTCACGGGTCGCGGGTATCATCAGCACGCAGCCGCAGACGCCGCTCTCCCATGTTGACCTGCGGGCCAAGCAGAACAAGATTCCCAATGCCTTCATCCGGGATGCCCTGGACATGACGGAGATTTCGTCCCTTGTAGGGGAATACGTCTATCTCCGGGTAACTGAGGATGAGTTCGAGATCCGCGAGGCTACGAAGGCAGAGGTGGACGCCCACTATGAGTCGCTGCGGCCGACGGCACGGCAGAGTCCGGAGCGTGACCTGAGCGTGCAGGCAATTGCCCCGTTGAGCGAGATTGGGTTCGAGGACCACGACGCGTTTGGCGTGAAGGCGGCCAACGTGGCGGAATTGGGGAAGTTGGGCTTCCCGCAGGGCACGGTTCCTGACGGCTTCGCCATCCCCTTCTACTTCTATGACGAGTTCATGAAGCATAACGATCTCTACGCTGAGGTCGACGAGTTGCTCGCGGACGAGGAGTTTCTTACTGACTACGACGAGCAGGAGGATGAGCTCAAGAAACTGAGGAAGAAAATCAAGAAGGGCGAGTCGCCTGACTGGATGATCGAAGCCCTGGAGACGATGCACGACGCCTATCCCGAGGGGCAGTCGCTGCGCTACCGGTCCAGCACGAACAACGAGGACCTGCCGATGTTCAGCGGCGCCGGGCTTTACGATTCGAATACCCAGAAGCCGAAGGAGACTGAGGAAGACGGCATCGACAAGTCGATGAAGCAGGTGTTTGCGAGCCTTTGGAATTTCCGAGCGTTTGTGGAGCGAGGGTTCTATCGCATCGACCACTCGACAACGGCGATGGGGATTCTGGTACATCCCAACTACACCGAGGAGCGGGTAAACGGCGTAGCAGTCAGCTTTGACCCGCTCTATGGTAAGGCAGGCCACCATTACGTCAACAGCCAAGTGGGTGAGGACTTGGTCACCAATCCGGACGCGTATTCACTTCCGGAAGAGCTGCTTCTGACGCCGGACGGGAGCTCCGGCATCCTGCACTACTCCAATCAGCAGGAAAATGACCAGTTGTTGATGACCGAGAGCCAGATGAAACAGCTTCGGCGCCACCTTGACACGATCCATGCCCATTTCGATGAGTTGTACGACATCGAGGCCTACGCCATTGAGATAGAGTTCAAGATAACCAGCGACGATGTCCTGGCGATCAAGCAGGCCCGACCCTGGGTCTTCGGCAGCGATGCGCCGCCCCTCCCCGACCGGGCGGGAACACTAACCCTGTCGCCAACACAACCCAGGGTTGGCGCGGCCGTGACCGCCTCTCTGAGCGACCCTGACGGGAGTATCTCCAATATAACCTGGCAGTGGGCCGGTTCCCCCAACGGCAGCTCGAACTGGGCCAACATCGGCGGGGCCGCATCGGCTGTGTACACGCCGGTAGCTGGCGACGTGGGCAATTACCTGCGTGCGATGGCGTCTTACACCGACGGCCACGGGTCGGGCAAGAGCGCACGGGCGGTCTCGGCCAACCCGGTGCAAGTTGCGCCGCCACCGCCGCCTCCCCCCGTTCCGGTGGAACTGGCATGGAGTTCGAACGCGGTAATCGCTTCCGAGGACGACGGGGCCGTTACCCTCCTGGCCGTGGCCACCACCACCAAGGACAAGATGCCGGAGAGCGGGTTCTCCTTCGAGGTGGTCGCCGCTTCCTCGGATGGCACTGCGTCCCAACCGGACGATTATGGCCAGCTCTCAGTCAGAGCAACCTTCACCCGGGCCGACTTCAGCCAGGTGACCGTGGGTGGCCGGCAACGCTACCAGGCAGTGAAGCAGTTCCCCGTGATCATAGTGGACGACGACATCGATGAGGCCAACGAGACCTTCACCGCCACTCTGGCCTACGCCGATCCAAGCCAAACCCATCTCACAGGCGGCAATTCGACGGCGACGGTCACCATTACCGATGACGAACTGGTTCCCGTCACCATCGCCTGGCAGCAGACCGCGCTGACCGTAAACGAAGGGAGCGGGTCCGCCGTGCTCAGGGCGGTCGCAACCACTACCGAGGACAAGGGGCCCGAGGAAGGTTTCTCCTTCGGTGTCTCCGTAACCACCTCGGACGGTACGGCGACCCAGCCCGGCGACTACGCCGATCTGTCCGAGTCAGCCACATTTGCCCGGGCCGACTTTTCCCGGACCACGGTCAACGGCCAGCAGCGCTATCAGGCGGTGAAGCAGTTCACGGTGAACATCGAGCGGGACAGCGACGACGAGCGGGATGAGAATTTCACGGCAACGTTGGCCTACTCCAACCCCGGTCCATCCCACCTGCGGGGCGGCCCCGACACCATGACCGTGACCATCGCTGACGACGCGGGCAACGACGAGCAACCGCTGACGGCCACGGTCCACGACGTGCCGTCATCCCACAACGGGCAGGACGCGTTAACCTTCGAGTTGCGGTTTAGCGAGGATCCCAAGCCGGACTTCAGCTACACGACGGTGCGGGATCATGCGTTCACCGTGACCGGGGGAACGGTGACCTATGTGCGCCGGCTGGTCCCGCCCAGCAATATCGGGTGGGAGGTTCACGTCACGCCCGACGGCAACGGGGACGTCAACCTGTCGCTCCGAAGCACCACCGACTGCTCCGCCCAGGGAGCCATCTGCACCGGGGAAGGCAGGAAACTGTCCGGCGGGCTTCAGCTGGGCGTTGCGGGGCCGAGCACCCCGGCCACGGGCGCTCCCTCCATCACTGGCACGGCCAGGGTGGGGGAGACCCTGACAGCCGGCACCACCGGCATTTCCGACGGCGACGGCCTGGGCAACACTGTCTTCGCCTACCAGTGGCTGGCCGACGACTCCAATATAAGCGACGCCACGGATTCCACCTACACCCTTGTTGCCGCCGACGCGGGCAAGGCCATCAGGGTGAGGGTGTCCTTCACCGACGACGGCGAAAACGGCGAGGAGTTGACCAGTACCGCAACAGGCGCGGTGGACGTGGCTCCTCCTCCGCCCAACACCCCAGCGACGGGCGCCCCCACCATCAGCGGTACGGCACGGGTGAGCGAGACGCTCACCGCCTCGACGACCGATATATCCGACGCGGACGGCATGACCAGGGCAACATTCAGTTACCAGTGGCTGGCCGACGACTCCAATATAAGCGACGCCACGGATTCCGCCTACACCCTTGTTGCCGCCGACGCGGGCAAGGCCATCAGGGTGAGGGTGGCCTTCACCGACGACGGCGAAAACGGCGAGGTGCTGACCAGCGCCGCAACGGGAGCGGTGGCGGCGGCAGTCGTTAACCCGCCGCTGACGGCCAGTGCCCGGAACGTACCGTCGTCCCATGACGGGAGCGCCACGTTTCTGTTCGAGCTGCGCTTCAGCGAGGAGTTCCCGCTCAGCTATGTGACCCTGCGGGACCACGCCTTCACGGTGACGGGAGGAACTGTGGTCGGGGTACGGCGGCTGGATCGACCCGGCAACATCCGGTGGGAGATCAGCGTCAGCCCGGACTCCAACGGGGATGTCACCGTCGTGCTCCCCTCCACCACGGACTGCGAGGCCAATGGCGCCATCTGCACGGAGGACGGCAGGCGGCTCTCCGCCAGCATATACGCCATCGTGTCCGGACCAGCTCCTGTTGGTACGGTGCCGGTTGCGGTTATTGTTTCGGGAACCACCCCGGTCGCTGAGGGCGAAATGGTATCCTTCACCATCAGCCTGAATCGGGCGGCGCCGACCGCCCTGTCCGTGGCCGTCAGCGTTGCCGATGCCGGAGGAGTCCTGTCCGTGGCCGCCCCCAGGTCGGTGGCCTTCGCCACCGGTGACAACAGCAAAACCATCACTCTGCCCACCCGGGACGATAACGCCATCAAGACCGCCAGCACGGTTACGGTGTCCCTTGCAACGGGGAGCGGCTA
>DAOUHF010000223.1:0-2024 GCA_034428795.1 Dehalococcoidia bacterium | reverse complement strand
CCGCCGTCGTCATCGCTGAGGCTGATCTTGGCCACGGTCTTCAGGTCGCTCAGCTTCATCCCTGCTTCATCGGCCCGGTCGTCGGTGCCGCCGATGATGGAGTAGCCGACGCTGTGGGAACCCGCTTCGCTGGGGTTCTTGATACCGGCGTCCGTGGACACCACCATGATCAGGGTCTGGCCGGCTTTGGGATAGCCGGTAGCGTCACCGTCTTTCATGTCGGGGATGCGGGCGGATATTACCACCACGTCCTCGTCGTCGTCCCCATCGGGATTCAGAATAGTGCCACCGTCGTCGATCTCAACGGCTGCGGCGGCGAAGGTGGTATCCACGTCCACCCGAGAGCCGCCAGTCGTCGGGGTACCCCGGGCCTCAAAGATCACATTCTCCCTGGCAATAAAACCGGGTTCCTGGTAGTCATTCTCCAGGTAGATTTCGACCCAGCTGCTGCCGGTGAGGTTCTGCTCCAGATCGATGGTCAGGGTGAGCTTGACACCGGCGCTGCCGGTGTTGCTGCTGCTTTCGAGCATGGTGACAGTAGGCGTTGCGCTCGGCGTTGCGAATGGATTGGTAGGTCCGGTAGGCGTGGTGCCGGGCGGCGGCACAGCGAATGGATTGGAGGGCCCATCCTGCGCTTGGGCAGGGCCTGGCATCCATACCGTAGCCGCCATCAACGCCAGCACCGCAACGATGCCTAGTGCTGCTATCAGCGACACCGGCCAGATGTGATTTCTGGTTTTGTTACTCATTTGACTGAGTCTCCTTTGAGATTAGTCGTTGCCGTCTTCGGGAGGCACCACTTTGAATCGCTCGCCGTGGTGCCGTCCGCGCAATGTTCCGTTCCTTGCCTGGCGCGTAGATTAGTTAGGGGTCGCGTACTGGATGGGGGACCAAGTGTCTTCCCAACCGTCAGCATCCCCGGAGATCACGGTGAAAGCGTACTCTTCCCTACTGGACAGGCCGGGAACCGTGTCGCCGGATTGGCCAGTAGTCGCCCGGAAGATAACGTTGTCAAAGTCCCCGGCACGCCAGTCGGATACCTTGATGCCTGCCAGCCAGTGCCTGGTGGAATTGGCACCGGACGTCCAGGTCAGCTCGACCGTGCCCGCAGTGGTTCCGGGGGCGGCCGATAGACCCGTGGCGCTCCCCAATGGCGACTGCAGGACATCAAGTCCGCGCTTCTCGTTGTATGCCGAGATGTTGCAGTTGTTGACCAGCGCGGCCACCCGGTAACTCACCAACCCGACGGGCGCATTGACGTCGACGTGCACCTGGGTGCGGTTATCGGCGAAGTTTTCTCCGTACATGTGCGGCTGAGTGTTAATGACCATCCACCCGCCGTCATTAACCTCGCGCTCAATTTGGTACTGCAGGTTGACGCTCGCATCTCCCGAACGGTCAAAGTCGGATTGCTTCCGCCACAGTCCCACAGTGTCCCTCGGCGCGTCCCATTCCAGTTCCACGTTCGCGCCAACCGCCTCAACGACCAGCGAACTGGGCATCTGGGGTTCCGGCGGCTCCATCAGCGCTTCCATGACCATCGCCCAGGCGCCAGTGAGACTGGCGCCGTTCATCGCCCTGACCCGGTACTTGTAGGTGTTGCCATACGCTACGTTGGGGTCGGTGTAGGACGTGCCGACCGGCGTAACCGCAACCCACGCGCCGTTGTTAAGCATCCGCTGAACCTGGTAGGTGACTCTGGTGGCGGGTTCACCCACCTCTTCCTTGCCGGCCCGCTCGCCGCCGATGTAGTCGGGGCCGACGTACACGCCGTTCACGTCCAACTCCGGAACGGTGCCGAAGTAATCGGGCGCGCTCCAGCTGACGGTAATTCTGTTAGCGCAGGCGGGGTTTGCGTTAAGCATGAGCACCATGCTGGGCGGGTCCAGCAGGGGTTCGAGGCGGCCGCCGGAGTCGGCGGTTTCCAACGAGCGCTTCTCGGACCATGCTCCGTAGTAGGTGTACATCTTGGGGTCCAGGGCAGCATAGGCACGCTGCACTACCGGCATCGCCTCAGCCGACAG
>DAOUHF010000222.1:0-26531 GCA_034428795.1 Dehalococcoidia bacterium | reverse complement strand
AGCCGCACAGCGTACTTGTCCCTGACCATCACTGCCACCCCCGCCAACAACACTTCCCACAAAGCAGGATAGCCCAATTGTCCGTTTTCTTAAACAATTGCTAAAACGAAGTTGACTGAGTACTAGGTTGTCGCCGTGGAACAGGGTCCGGTTCTGGAAGTTAATATCTGTTGCAGTCAATTGATTACCATCCAGCATCGGCTAACATTGGCATCAAGTCAGTTATACACGACACGTTGAGATACGTTACGAAACGCAGGAAGCTGTCGTGTATGTCTAGTCGAACTTTTTTGTTTGTCGTAATGGGAGAAACGACTATCCCTGTGTTTTGGTACACTTGATACCCTCCGAATGCTTCCACATACTCGGAGAATTTATGAGGTTTTAACCATAAACTGGGGATGGCATGGGTGCCGGAGGTAGCGTGGATGCCGTGGGCTAAAATATGCCGTACAAGCCGGACAGCCAACAGATTCTTACGGAGGCTATTAGCCTTTTCAATTCCTACTCGTGCTACAGCGAGTTCGTGAACTCGCGCTATTAGTTCTGCCAGATTTGGCGTTGTTATTTCTGGCAGAAACGCCAAATCCGCCAGTGTGTGAGTAGGCGGCTCTTGTAAGTCGCTAGATGAACAAATTAGATAGACCTTTTGGACAATGATATTAACGCAAGCCCAAGCATAGGAATAGGAACGCCAAAATGAGTGGACGGCGATGCGTGATTGAAAACCGGAAACGACCCCGTCTGTATCAGTTATCAAGAAACCGTTTCGCTGTACTCCCATTGCAAAATCCCATTGACTCAACTCGACTCCGTACAGCTTCGATACCGCAGAATTATGAAGCTCTGCATAATCTCCCCCTTTTTCTACATCGGCAAATACTTCTCGGGAGGCGCTATACAATGACTCATCTGAGGCGTCTTTCATAAATCCCTCCCCTTAAATCATCCTCGGCTGTCGGGTTTCCGGCGGGCCTATTAGGGCAGCGTAGGGTAACCGCTTGCCTGCTGTGCCTTGAGCCATGCGGCTCAACTGGTCGGCGGTATCGTAGGGTAGGTTGTTGTGCCTGCCCTCGAACTCCCCGGAGTAATGATGCAGGTGCTTAGCGGAAACATGATGGTAGATATCATTCAATCCCCGTTTGAACAACGCCCAGTGGCTCTCCAGCCCATTGGGGTGGGCTATTATATCCCGTACATACTCGCCGGTTGAATGGCTTGACCGCCTGATGGGAGCGGGGTATCCCGACATAGGCCGCAGCCTCGTCACTGTAGACTGTGGCTTCCTTCTCGGTGTGCCGGATGACAAAATTCTGGAGCGTAGCCTTGCCGGTGGATCCCACGCCCTCGGTGTGAATCTGGTTGGTGGGGCGATCTTTGGCTCCGGCTACCGCAGTCTTGCCGACGGTGCTGCGTCCGGCCTTCTGCTCCTTCCGTTCATGCTTGTTGGATTCCTTCCCGCCGATGTGAGCCTCATCCACCTCTACCGGCCCGGCGAACTTCTCCTCGGCCTAAAGTCTGCAGGGCGATTGCTATCCCCCTCAAATCCCGGCCCTTTCGCCATGCTAGAATGGGGACGAGGTGGAAGGCCGTCATGACTACGAGAACCAAATCGATCACCGCCGACGAACTTCTGGCTATGCCGCGCGGAGATGGCAAACGCTATGAGCTTATCCGGGGAGTTTTGATTCAGAAAATGCCTACCGGTACTCCTCACGGCCTCACCGTCAGCAATACAGACTTTGTCTTAAACCAATACTGCCGCTCCAACGACTATGGCGATACCGTTGCCGCGGACCCTGGTTATTTGCTGGACCGGGACCCCGACACCGTTCGCGCGCCAGACATTGCGTGGTTCGCTCCAGGAAAGCTTACATCGGTTGGGCCTGGGTTCCCGGAATTAGCCCCTGACCTGGCGGTGGAAGTAAAATCGCCCAGCAACTCCAATCCCGAAATGGCTGCCAAGGCGGCGATGTGGCTCAGCTACGGCTCGCAACAATCGTGGGTACTCGACCCGGAGCGCACCGCCGTCACCGTCTACCGCCCAAACGCTGAGCCGGTAACGCTGACAGAAGATGACACCCTTGACGGCGGCGCCTTGTTGCCCGGCTTCACCTCCCCAATCTGGCAACTTTTCCGCCGCCGCCGCCAGACCATCTGAAATTAGGAATTAGGGAACCTCTGAACAAGTGATGGTCATTGAGGCGAAAACCGAAATCTCGGAGGAGAGCTTAACGGCCCCCATCCTAACCTTCCCCCACCGGGGGGAAGGGACTTGTTCAGATGTTCCCTAATTCTGCGGAGGTTTTCCTGCATGTTCCCCCACTCCGTATTTCCTGACACCGCTGAAATCAACGGCGACGGCCATTTGATTATCGGCGGTTGCAGCTCCCTGGAATTGGCCGAGGAGTACGGCACGCCCGTCTACATTCTGGACGAGCAGACGATTCGGGCCCGCTGCCGGGAGTTCATCGGCGAGTTCCGGCAGCGTCACGCCGACAGCCGCGTCAGCTACGCCTGCAAGGCCTACATCAACCCAGCGTTGACCCGGCTGCTCCAAGAGGAGGGGATGGGGTTTGACGTGGTGTCCGGTGGCGAACTGGCCACCGCCATCAGCGCCGGCGTCCCGCTTGACGAAGTCTATTTCCACGGCAACAACAAGACCCCCCAAGAGCTGATTGAAGCCCTGGACCACTCGATCGGATGGGTGGTGGTGGACAGCTTCCACGAATTGGACCTGTTGGACCGGTTGGCCGGCGACGCCGGAAAGGAACAGGACATACTCCTTCGGGTGTCCCCGGGCATCGACCCCCATACCCACGTTTACACCACCACCGGGATCCTGGACTCCAAGTTCGGGTTCTCCATCCAGACCGGAGACGCCGCCGAAGCCGTGCGCCGCGGGCTGGCGGCGGAGAACCTCAGGCTCAGAGGGCTGCATTTTCACCTCGGTTCGCCGGTGTTCGAGTTGGAGCCCTACCGGGTGGCCACCGAGTTGGTGCTGCGGTTCGCGGCCGAGTTCCGCGAAGAAGGACTCGAGATGCAGCGGTTCAGCCCCGGCGGCGGGTTCGCGGTGGCCTATACCCGGGACCAGCGCCCCCCCTCGGTGGCCGACTACGCGGAAGCCATCGTCTCGTCCATGAGCTCCGCCTGCCGGGAACTCGACATGGAGCCGCCGACCCTGGTCATCGAGCCGGGCCGTTCGATTATCGGCCCGGCAGGCGTGGCCCTTTACCGGGTTGGGGCCATCAAAGACGTGCCCGGAGTCCGCAAGTTCATCAGCGTAGACGGCGGGATGGGCGACAACATCCGCCCGGCCTTGTACCAGGCCGAATACGAGGTCGTCGCCGCCAACAAGGCGTCTATGGAAACGGTGGAGAAAGTTACGGTGGCGGGAAAGTACTGCGAGTCCGGCGACCTCTTGGCCTCGGATGTCATGCTGCCCGAAATCGCCTCCGGCGACCTCCTGGCCATCCCGGCGGCAGGCGCATATTGCCCGTCTATGGCCAGCAATTACAACCTCAATCCACGGCCTCCCATGGTGCTGGTGTCTGGCGGCCGCAGCCGGTTGATTCGCCGCCGGGAAAGCTACCAAGACATGATGCACTGCGACGTCGCCTGAGACCGCATGTGGCGGGTCATCGGCCAAGACCATGTGCTGCGCCAGTTGGAGTCAAGCCTGAAGCGGGGGCGGACAGCCCACGCTTACCTGATAGCGGGCCCCCCTCACGTGGGCAAAATGACCCTGTCCATTGACTTGGCGCAGGCGGCGAACTGTCTGGAGAGCGCCCCCGCGCCTTGCGGCTCTTGTACCCAGTGCGACCGGATCGCCCGGCTCGTCCACCCCGACGTCAGGGTGGTTGGCGTGGGACAGAGCACCGCGGACGGGGGGCGGGGCAGCCGGACCGTCATCGGCATCGACGACATCAAGGACGTGCTGCGCTCCGTTAATTTGAACCCCTTCGAGGGCTCCAAAAAGGTGATCATCCTTGACGGCGCGGATTCGATGAGCGCCGAGGCCGCCAACGCCCTGCTCAAGACCCTGGAGGAGCCGCCTCCGCAAGTGATGTTTCTGTTGCTGACCGGAGACGCCGATTTCGTGCTGCCGACGATCAGCTCACGATGCCAGGTGTTCAACCTGCAGCCTCTGGCGCGAGAGGAAATGCTGGAACGGCTGATGGGCGCCCATCAGGCCAGCCCAACAGAAGCCGAGCAGTTGTACCGGTATTCCCGGGGCTGCCTGGGCTGGGCCATCCGTGCCTTGGACGACCAACAGGTGCTGGAGCAGCGCCAAGCCGACCTGGAACGATTGCAGGAGGCCATGGCCTCGGACCTTCAGACGAAGTTTGCCTACGCCAACGAGGTGGCTACCCTCTTCAGCAACAACCGCGATTCCGCCTTTCAACTATTGAACCTGTGGCTGCGCTGGTGGAGAGACCTGCTCCTGATCAAAGAAGGAGCGAACGAGTATATGCAAAACGTGGATTTCGCCGAGATGCTTCGCAGCCAGGCGGGAGGCCTGAGTACCGGTGAGATAGTGGGGTTCATTCAACGGCTGACGGGGACGGTGGCGGCCTTGGAGCGCAACGCCAGCCCCAGGCTGGCGCTGGAAGTGCTGATGCTGAATCTGCCCGCCGAGAGGACCCGGGTGTAACGGTCTCCGTTACACAACCTTCCGTTACACAACCTTCCGTTACACAACCTTTCGTCCGGCGGGGTCCGGCGGGTCTTCAATTCAGAGTCGATGTGCTACTATGAAACTACCGGGGCCGGCAGCGGTGGCGGCCCCGGTCTCATGCTTCGATCCTGCGATATTACGAACGATCGGCCATGGCGGTTGAACGAACCGAAATCGGTCCAACAAAGGACCAGACAAACGAGCAGTCCAACGGTCTAACCGGCGAGCAGACAAACGGGCTGGCGGACCTGCCGGGACCTGCGGACCCGGCCGTGCTGATTCGCGCTCCGGTCTTGGTGCTGAACCTCAACTACGTTCCGGTGAACGTCTGCTCGGTCCGCCGGGCTGTGGTGATGCTCGACAAAGGCAAAGCCGAGCCGCTTGAGAACCACGAGGGACAACTCCACACCGTCACCGCGGTAATCGATGCCCCCTCCATCATCCGGCTGGTGTACATGGTCAAACGGCCGTTCCTGCCCCGGAAGCTGTCCAAGAAAGAGGTGTTCCTGAGAGACCGGTTCACCTGCCAGTATTGCGGCAAGAAGGCCCAGGACCTGACCCTGGACCACGTGATACCCCGTCGCCAGAACGGCGGCCACACTTGGGAAAATGTGGTTGCCGCCTGCAGCCGCTGCAATTTGCGGAAAGCAGGGCGGACACCGGTCGAAGCCAGAATGACCCTTAACAAGTCTCCCCGGGCGCCAGACCCGAACCCATACCTGATCCTGCAAAACCGGGTGATTCTGGAAGCCTGGCGTCCCTACGTCCCTTGGTCCGACGTCGGCTGACCCTATCTTATCAGGGGTCGGTCGGCTATTCGAAGAGCCCCCCGGTTGTCTCGTCCCAGTCGCCGGGTATCAGACCCACCCCACGAATTACCACGTCGAAGTTGTCGGCCAGGAACGGGCCCAGTGCGGACTCTTCGATCTTCTCATCCGAACCCGCGAATGGGTATTTCTGCAGACCCGTCAACACGGCCGACAGGACCGCAAAAGCTATCACCAGTCCCAAGGCGAGCCCGCTCGCGCTGTTCACCATGCCGCCAAGAGGAATGAACGCAAGGACCTTGCGCAGCAGTTGCCCCAACACGATCCCGATGATAACCACGACCGCCAACACGAGAAGCATCCCAGCGACGGCCTCGGCATTTTCGCTGAGGTCGAGTCCCGAGAACAGCAGGCCCGCCGACTCACCGAACCGGCTGGCGACCGGAATGCCTATCAGCAGAGCAATGAAAGGCACGGCCAAGTTCAACAGGCCCTGGGAATAACCCCAGATGGCGCTGACCGCCCACACGGCAATAATAGCCAAATCAACGAAATTCATGGCGTCCCACCCCCGCAATCGCGGTCTCATTCACGAGTGTAGCACGATGGGAACCGCTGCTGACAAGCGATAATTATTGCCGGAATCCCAAATTCTATTACCCCTCCGCCGCGATGCTATAATGCCGAAAACCTCTACAGAGGCCGGTGGCGCCTCCGTCACCCGGGGCAAAATGGCGAGCCAAGACGGCGTGATAGCAATCGACGGTCCGGTGGCCTCCGGCAAAACAGTCGTCGGCAGGACCTTGGCGCGGCGGTTGGGTTTCTCCTTTGTCGATACTGGGATTATGTACCGGGCCATAACCTGGCTGGTGCTTCATCGCGGTGCCGACGTCGACGATGCAGGGTCCTTGGGCAAATTGGCCCGGGCGAACCCGGTGCGTCTGGTCGACGGCGACAGCTCCGTGGTGGAGGTGGCGGGCAACGAGGTTGGCCCCGAATTGCGGGACCCAAAGGTGGAAAAGAACGTATCCCTTGTCTCGCGGGTCGCTGAGGTCAGGAAAGCCATGGTGGCCCAACAGCGCGATCTGGCCTCTCACGGCAGGATGGTCATGATCGGCCGGGATATCGGCACCGTGGTGCTGCCGGAAGCCGGCCTGAAAGTCTACCTGCTGGGTTCCCCGGAGCAACGGGCCGGCCGGCGTTGGCAGGAAATGCGGGACGGGGGACAGAACGTCGCATACGAGACGGTATTGGCACAAACGAAGCGACGCGACGGGATCGATTCCGAAAGGGGCAACTCGCCCCTCAGGCCCGCCGCGGATGCGTGGCTCCTCGATACCGACGACCTCACTGTCGACCAAGTGGTGGACCGGATCATCGAGAGGGCGGTGGGAATCCAATGATGGCAATTCAATGAACGGAGAAAGCTCCACCTGGCTTTACAAGGCGGGCCGCCAGCTCGGCAGTTTCTGTTTCCGATACCTGGGCCGGCTGGAGACTAAAGGGCTGGAAAACCTTCCTCCCCACGGCCCGGTGATCGTGGCCTGCAACCACCTCTCCTATGCCGACCCGCCGCTGTTGGTGGTAACGATGCCGCGGCCCCTCTTCTTCGTGGGCAAGAAGGAATTGTTCGGCAATCCGTTGACCCGGTTCATTATGCGCAATTTCCACGTCTCCCCCATTGACCGTTCGTCATCGGGACTGGACGCGGTACGGGTTTTAACGCGGCACCTTGAGAAGGACCGGACGATAGTCATCTTTCCCGAAGGGCACCGGAGCCCGGACCACACCCTGCAGCAGGGGATGCTGGGAATCGCTTATCTGGCGGTGAAATCCCAAGCGCCGATTTTGCCGGTGGGAGTGACCGGGACCCACAAGGTTTCCGCTTGGCGGATGCCGTTGCCCCTGTGCCGGCTGACCACCAGCATAGGGCCGCCTTTCACCCTGCCGGTGTTGGAAGGAAAACCGTCCCGAGAGGTATTGCACAGCATCGCGGACATGATCATGGAACGGGTCGCCGCGCAGCTTCCGCCGGAATTCCGCGGGGCCTATGGAAAGAACGCCTCCATCCCCCGGGAAGCCGGCGCAGCCTGAACAGGGACCGGGCAACACCCGTTTCGTTGTACTAAACCCCTCATCTTGAGCCTTTAGGCCGGGAGTTTCCCATGCAGGACGCATCCAAGTTTGGTATCTACCTGAACGCCCAGGAAAATCAGGTGGTGAGAATCAATTCTCCCTATTGGTTCCCGGAAGAGCCCGATTGGGTCTTTCTTACCCCGGAAGTGAACGCCACCCTGGTCAGCATCCGGGAGTTGGCGGCCGAACAAGGGCTTTCCCAAGAGTCCGGTTCCATCACTTGGGGCACCATACCCATGAAAGATGAATAAGACCGGAAAAACCGTGGGGGCGCTTCACGAAGCGCCCCCACCACCTGTACTCGGACTCCTTGTACGCTGGCCGTCCGCCGCGGACTAGCCCTTGAATGCCGGCATCACCTCTTCAGCGAAGATGCTCAACTGGTCTTTGAACACTTCCAGGGGCATGCCCATCACCGAGCCGATGTTGACCCGCTCCACTCCGGGGTACATCTCCTCAGCGGACTTCAGGCGTTCGACTACCGACTCGGGAGGTCCGCAGAGCCACGAGCCTGCTTCGACCGCCTGCTCAAGGGTCGGAAGCTCGACACCGCGAGAGCGACCGCCGTGGGCCACCGACTCAATCTGCTCCGGCGTCAGCGGCATGAGCCCCAGGGGAGCGGCGAACTTCATCGCCTCCTCGAAGTACGGCTTGGCCGTTTCGATGGCTTTCTCCCTGGTTTCGGCCATGAACACCCGGTAGCCCAGCGCCACGCCTTCGCCCAGGCGGGTCTCTCGCCCATAGACTAACTGCGCTTCCTGGTACATCCGCATACGCTCGCCCAACACGGGCTCTGGGTTGTTTGCGATCAACGGCTTGATGCCCATCCTGGCCATGAAGTCGATGCCGCGAGGGTTGCCGCTGACCAAGGGCTGCCAGATGTCCACCGGCTGGTTGATGGGCCGGGGGACCAGGGTCAGCTTCTCCAGCTCGTAGCCCCGGTACGGCACCCGCGCCGGTATCTGAAAATACTTACCCTGGTGGGAAAAGGACTCTTCGTTGAATGCCTTGATAATCACTTCGACCTGTTCTTCGAACAGTTCCCGGTTGGCGTCGGCATCCCGCATCGGCGAGCCGAACGTCTCAACTTCCCGTGTGTGGTAGCCGCGGCCAACGCCGAAAATTACCCGGCCCTTGGACAATATGTCAGCCATGGCAAAGTCTTCGGCCAACCGGAGTGGGTGCCACATCGGCGTGATGTTGAAACCGCAGCCGTACTTGAGGCTTTTAGTCTGGGTGGCCAAGTACAGGCCCAGCATCAACAGGTTGGGAATTCCCTCGTACCCTTCCGGCTGGAAATGGTGCTCGGCCATCCAGAACTCGTTAAAGCCGGTCTTTTCCAGGTGCCGGGCGATGTCCAGGGCCCAGTCGTAGGTTTCGACCAACTGCTCGTTGGAATACCAGCGGTCATTGGCAGGAGTACCGTCGAACCCGATATTGTCGTCGACCACGTGGCCGGCATAAGAGGCTGAGAAGTTGGTGAACATCGGCTAGGCCTCAGATTAGTATTTGTTCGTTGCACCCTGCAACGTCTACGTGCGAGGGTTGGGATGCTTCCGTGGTCGTATCAGCTGCCCAACAGGGAAATTACGATACTTGCCACAACCGCGCCTATTATCGTTGCACCGAACCCAAACATGCCAAACATCAACCGGTCCAGCCGCGATTCCAGCCGGGCAAACTGTCGGTCGTTATGCTCCTCATGACGGGCAAACTGCCGGTCGTTTTGCTCCTCATGACGGGCAAACTGGCGTTCGTTTTGCTCTTCATGACGGGCCAGTTGCTCTCTGAATTGCGACTGCGCCTCTTCCAGGCGGCCCAAGGAGCGGTACAACTCGCCAACGTCGATTTCCGACGGTTGTGACGTTTCAGTCGTCATATCATCCTTCTACTTTTCGGCCAGTCGCCGCTACTCCCGCACCTGGCTGGGGGCCGGGTTGTGCAGCTCCAGGCCGATGGTGGCCGGGAAGACCCGGGCCAGTTCCTCAACGGTCCACCTGCCCTGTTTTTGAATGGTCTTGACCGGTTCCGGCTCGTTGAGCAGGTTGATGAGTCCCTCGGTGACGTGAAACACATGGCCGTTAACGTGGGCCGCCTCGTCCGAGGCAAGCCAGGTGACCATGGGAGCAATGTCTTCCGGGCCGCCCCGCAACGTGATGCTGGCGCCGGTGCTGATCCCCCGTGCCGTCCGCAACTCCCGCGCCTCGTCGGGCACGCTGGTGATCATCCGTGTGGAAGCGCTGGGGGATATCGCGTTGGCCGTCACGCCGTAACGTCCCATGTCCCGCGCCACCACCCGGGTAAAGCCGGCGATGCCGTCTTTGGCGGCGCCGTAGTTGGCTTGGCCGGAGTTGCCGTAGAGCCCGGACGTCGAGCTGAAGGTGATAACCCGGCCGGAACGCTGCTGCCGGAACAAAACGCAAGCGTTCTTGACGACTGAGAAGGTCCCCTTGAGGTGCACAGCGATAACGTCGTCCCACTCCTCTTCGCTCATGTTGAAGACCATGCGGTCCCGGAGGATACCGGCCACCGTGACCACGATGTCCAGCTTGCCGAAATTGTCCAAGGCAGTCTGGACGATCTTCTCTCCGCCGTCCATGGTGGCCACCGATTCCATGCAGGCAGCAGCCTCTCCGCCGTTCTCCCTGATCTCGGCCACCACCTGCCCGGCCACCGAATCGTCGGCGCCGGAACCGTCCACGTTGACCCCGGGATCGACCACCACGACCTTTGCGCCCTGCGCGGCCATCAGCATGGCCACGCCACGGCCGATACCGCGGCCGGCGCCGGTTACAATTGCTACCTTGTCTTCGAGGAGGTTGGGCATTGTTTGGCCTCTTGAGATTATTTCATATTGGGGATTTCCGGCTGCCGGTCCAGCCGCCCGCCCGAATCACAGTTGGAGACGCGTTCGGCGCTTTGACGACGTGAACGCCCGTCGTGAACCCCCGTTTGGATAGCCGCCGCTATTACCGGGCCGGAGCGGGATTGTAGATGTCCTTGGTCAGCACGTCGGCGGCAATCGGCCTTAAGGCGTCCAGGTCCCAGTGACCGGACGGTTCGTATATAGAGCGCTGGGGACGGGGTTGAGACATTAGCGAGACGGTGTTTCCGTACACGAGGAAGGTCTGGCCGTTCACGTTGTCTGCGTAGTCTGAGGCCAGGTAACAGATGAAGGGAGCGATGGCGTTGGGGTCGAGGGCCTCCATGTCGAAATCCTCGGTCAACCCGGCCACGCCGCTCCGCTCCCTGATCTCGGCCGCGGTATCAGGGATGTCCCCAATCATGCGGGTGGAGGCCCGGGGAGCGATGGCGTTGGCGGTGACGCCGTACCGGCCCATGTCCTTGGCCACCACCTTGGTGAAGCCGGCGATTCCCGATTTGGCCGCGCCGTAGTTGGCCTGGCCGGAGTTGCCCACCAAGCCCGACTCCGATGTGAAGGTGATGATGCGGCCGGAGCGTTGTTGACGGAAGAGTATGCAGGCGTTTTTCACCACGGTGAAGGTCCCCTTGAGATGGACCGCTATAACATCGTCCCATTCCTGCTCGGTCATGTTGAATATCATCCGGTCACGGAGAATACCGGCGCAGGTGACGACGACATCCAGACGTCCGAAGGTGTCGACGGCGGTCTGAATAATCTTCTCGCCGCCCTCCATGGTTACCACCGATTCCATACAGGCCACGGCGTCACCGCCCGCGGCCTTGATCTCTTCGACCACCTGTGCCGCCACCGAGTGGTCGGCCCCGGACCCGTCAACGTTGACGCCCGGGTCCACCACCACGACCTTGGCGCCTTCCGCCGCCATCTCGATGGCGACGCCACGGCCGATGCCACGTCCGGAGCCGGTCACGATAGCTACTTTGTCGGTTAGCGTGTCAACCAATGTTCACTCCTTTTGGACAGCGCCAAGACCCCATTCTTGAGCGCAACCGGTATTTATGGACAAGCCCGGCCGCTTTCGGAGGGTTGGCAATAGTCCGGCGGGCTTGCTTAGCGACCGGGACTGCCGGCGGCCGTTCCGGCTCGTACAGCGACCGGGGCCGAACGATACAGCCTGAGAATCGAGCCTGAACGCCGGTGGTCCCGGTGGGCTCCCGGCTAGTTCTTGGGAAGAACTACAGTCGCCGAACCCGGGGTGGTCCTCTGTCCCTCCACGTTCTCAAGCCAGATATCGCAGTCAACCAGGTAGTTGCCGCCTTCCTGGTACTTTCTGGTCACCACCCCCCTGGCGGTGATGGGGCGGCCCGGACTATCCATGCCGCGGTACTGGCAGGCCAGCCGTCTCAGGGTCCCGTCGGGTCCCATCCAATCGGTCATCAGGTGGCCCAGGAAGGCATTCTTCAGCGCCCCGTGGAGAATTACGTCATCGAGGTTGTTGTTTTTCGCGTAATCCTTATCGTAGTGGATCTGGTAATAGTCGCCGGACGCCCCGGCGTACTTCACCAACTGCTGGGTGGTCGGGTCCTTCCGCAGGGAGGGCAGTTCCATTCCCTCGGAAACATTGTCCCAATAAACCTGGTCCGCCATGACCTGGCACCCCTAACGGTTTTTTCGGTTCCCGGCGCTTGGCCCGGGTCCGGCGCCGGCCGCCCTAATATCGAATCGACGTGTTGGTCTGGGTGGCGGCTACCTGATCGAACTGGTTCCGGTAGGTGATGACGTAGGTTGTGATGATCATCAATCCCATCCGGCCCGCTCGTTCGTTGATATCGGTGATGCTGGAGACGGCGGTAATGCGGTCCCCGGCGCGGACGGGCTCGAAATACTCCCATTCACTGCCGCCGTCCAGCAGCCGTTCATAGGGCATCTTGAACGGGTACTCGGCTCGGGCAACCGGCACCGACCGCAGGAAGGTCGGCGGGGCGACGAGCCCGCCGTGGCGGGACTGCCGTGCGGCCATTTCGTCGTTGAATACAGGGTTATCGTCGCCTATGGCTTGGGCGAATTTGATAATCGCCCCTTTTTCCACGTCCGCAGTCACGGGTTGGCTCTCTTGGCCGATAGCCCGGTCACGCATTTCTTCGGTCAAAAACGACGCTGGAGTATTCACTTGCAGCCTCTAACCCGGCCCTCTAAATCGCAGTCTACAAGTAGGGTATAGTAGTGTCAAGAACGGGCCAAGCGCGTAAATGTCCCGCGTAAGTGTTCCGTGTTGATGAGGGTGGATTCCAGCAGGGCGGAATGAAGTATCAAGTCTGAACAGGCGCCCAAGCGGCCGCGAGCCGGGGACGGTTGGCTCGTTGCCAAGCCCGTTACGTCGTAATATAGTCTGGACACTCAATCGGCCCGACCTCGCCGTTTTCGGATGGAACCCGGGCCGCGGAGTTGACAGGTGCAGTTCGGGTTCTATCTGCCCAACAGCGGCGAGGGCGCCTCCCCCGATGCGCTGGCCAGCATAGCCCGCACCGGAGACCGCCTGGGCTATTACTGCATGGTGGCGCCGGACCATATCCTCCAACCCCGTGAGGTACATTCCAGGTACCCTTACAGCGTCACCGGGAACATCCTCGCCGGGGGCAACTCGGGCCAGGGAGAATGGCCGGAACAGGTCACCACCCTGGCCTTCCTGGCCGGGGTCACGGAACACATCCGCCTGGTCACCAGCGTAATGATTATCCCCTACCGGAACCCCCTGCTGACGGCCAAGATGCTGGCCACCTTGGACGTGCTCTCCAAAGGGCGTCTGGTCGTGGGCGCGGGCGTCGGTTGGATGGAAGAGGAGTTCCGGTTGCTGAGCGCTCCCCCCTTCGCGGAGCGGGGACAAGTGACCAACGAGTACCTCCGGGCCTTCATTGAGCTTTGGACCAGCGACGACCCGACGTTCTCCGGAAAATACTGTGAATTCTCCAACATCACCTTCCTGCCCAAGCCGGTGCAGAAGCCCCATCCTCCCATCTGGATCGGCGGGCAGAGCCGCCGGGCGTTGCGGCGGGCCGCCGAGCTTGGCGACGCCTGGCACCCGGTGGGAGCGATTCCGGCCGCGCCGCTGGAGCCCGATGAGCTGGCGGACAACGTGCGGGCCATGCGGGCCCACGCCCAACGGGTGGGACGCGACCCGGACCGGATCCAGGTGTCGATGAAAGCGCCCCTGTATGACGCATCGATTGACCAGAGAGGCGGCCAGGAAGGCCCACGGCGCAGGTTCTCCGGCTCTCCCGAGGACGTTCTGGAGGACATCCACGCCTACGCGGAGGCTGGCGCCACCCATCTGATATTCGATTTTCGCAGCCCGTTCCACAGCGAGACGGAGGAGCGGATGTCGCGCTTCGCAGAAGAGGTGATGGCGGCGGCGTAGCCGAGCACCCAGATCAAACTCTCTCTCCCTGTGGAAGGTATCCCGGCTCTGCCGGGGTTCCCATCAGCCGGATTTTCCCCGCACCGGGAATACGAGCCAGGCTCCCCAGCGAGGGAGGATAACTGAAGAGGAGAAGAACGTTGGATACGTTGGATGACCGCAATAACCGCGGATACGAGATGCGGAGCCGCATGGCTGCGGGAAACCCCAGTCACTACTCCCTCCCCGGCATCGACCAACTCGCCCCGGACCTGAAGCGGATTATCGACGAAGCGCTTTGGGGTTCGGTTTGGACCCGGCCGGGGTTGGACACGGCGCATCGTTGCATGTGCACCATGTCGGCCCTCACGGCGCTGAATCAGCTTCCTCTGCTGCGCCGCAACATCGAACGAAGCCTGAATTTGGGGGTGACCCCGGACGAGGTAGTGGAGGTCTTCATCCAAATGACCTTCTTCGTCGGTGTTCCGGGCGTGGAGACGGCGATGCGTATCACCAAGGAAATTTTCGAGGAGCAGGGCATCTCTTACACTCCCACACTGGTGTATGACACCGACCGGACGGTGGACGAACTCCACGAGGCCGGGATGAAAATATACGATGAGCAGATGGGCGAACCTCCACTCTATCCGGTGGACGATCCCGAATCCGTGGAAATGGAGGTCCAGCGTATCGTCGAGGAGTACCACTGGGGAGCGATACACGGCCGCCCCGGCTTGTCCCCCAAGAGCCGGGCGCTCTGCGGCCTTTCCGCCATGACCGTCCTGGGCCAATACGACCGCCAGATACGCCGTCTTATCGAGGGCGCGCTTCACGTTGGCGCTACGCCCCGGGAAATCATGGAGGTGTTCGTTCAATTGATTTTCTACGGCAGCTATACCAACTCGCGTACCGCGATGCGGGTGGCCCGTTCGGTATTCGTAGAACACGGCCTGACGCCCGCACCGGCGGACTAGAGCCGTGCATAGCGAATTATGAAACGTAAGGCCGGTCCGGACCCAAAGATGTACTGATCTTGATTCACGTTAAGAGAGACTGGCAAGTTAAGAGGGACTGTTATGAAGCTTCGCCTGGACGACGGCACAGAACTGTTCTACACCGTGGACGACTTTACCGACCCATGGACTGAGCCGGAAACCGTGGTAATGCACCACGGCATGGCCAAGAACCACAAGATGTGGTTCGGCTGGGTCCCGGTCATCGCCCGCCATTACCGGGTGATCCGCTTCGACATGCGAGGAATGGGACAGTCGGACGTCCCCGAACCAGGCTACCCCTGGTCATTAGACCACTTTACCGACGACTTGACCGAGGTGGCGGACAAGCTCGATCTGGAGAAGTTTCACCTCATCGGCGAGACCGTTGGCGGCTCCATCTCCATGAACTACTCCACCAGGCGCCAAGAGCGGTTGCGGTCCCTCGCCGTGTGCACCTCGCCCACCAGCTTCGATTCCCATCACCAGGAAAGCGCGGACCTCATCGAGCGCGAGGGAATCGACACCTGGGTGGACGAGTCCATCGGACGCCGGTTGGACCCGCAGATGGTCGACCCGGCCCACATTCGCTGGTACGCCGACCAGATGAAGGCGACGCCGGCCCACGTGGTGGCCGGGTTCCAGGCCAACGCCTCCGGCGACATCGGCCCTTTGTTGAAAGACGTGCAAACGCCGGTCCTGGTGCTGGCGGCCGCCAACCTGCGAGAGGAGGTGCTGGGCGATTTTCGAGGCGCGGCCGACCTGTTCCCCAACGGCAAACGGGTGGTGTTCCCCGGAGTCTACGGGTTCGTGCAACACATATTGCCCGTTCCCTGCGCACGGGCCTGGCTGGACTGGGTCCGGGAATTGTAGGGTGCTCCGCCCAAGCTCCCGGCGACAAGACTGCATCGTATGCCGGAAAGATTAACCAACCGGGGCCTGTGGCGGCGCAGGAGGCTGGACCGGAACCTGGTCATCCGGCGTTTGTTCCACGGGCGGGACCCGGAGACCGGCGACCGATGGATTTGGCGAGACCCGGGATTTGTCGCCCAGCCGGCCCGGTTCGTTGTCCAGGCGGGTCTGGCCGCTCTGGTGATGCTGGTCGCCCTGATATTCGTCGATTCGCTGTCCAACGCCGCTATCGCCGCCGGTTTGGCATCCAGCGTCGTAATCATCTTCATCAACCCCTCAAACCGCACAGCCCGGATCAGGGCGGTGGTCGGGGGGCACGGCTTGGCGCTGGTCCTGGGTTCCGCCTTCTCGTTCTTTCTTTTCTTCATGCCGGTGGCGGCGTTCCTGGAAGGGACCGACGTGTTCAGAAACCTGGCGTACGCCTGTGTCGTCGGCCTGTCCGTGCTGCTGATGGCAATCACCAACGCGGAGCACCCTCCGGCCGCCGCCACCGCCATCGGGATGGCCAGCCGGGAATGGGAGGCGGCGATTTTCGGCAGCATCATTGGGGCGGTACTCATGCTGGCCTTGATCAAGCTGGCCCTCCGCTCTCACCTCCGAGACTTGTGAAGGAGCCGGACTATGCCCGAAGCCCTTAGCAGAACTTACGCCAGGTTCGTCGCCTCCCTGGAATATGAGCATCTTCCTCCGGAAGTGACCGACAAGCTGAAGGCCTCGCTGTTGCACGCTATGGTGGTGTCCATCATCGGCGCCCAGACCAGCCACGGCCAAGCCGCCATCGTCCTCGCCAAAGAGGAAGAAGGCAGAGATTCCGGGGCGACGGTCCTTGTGGATGGAAGTCGCGCCACCCGCGGCGGGGCGGCCTTCGCCAACAGCAAGCTCATGCACGCCACCAACCAGACGGACTCCTACCGGATGCTGATACACCCCGGCCCCTGCATCATCCCGGCGGGCCTGGCTTCGGGAGAGTTGGGCGGCAAAACCGGAGCAGACCTGCTCACTGCCATGGCGGCCGGGTACGAGGTGGAAGCCCGCATCGCCGGGGACTTTATCCCGACGACCCAAGCCAGGGGTTTCCGGTGCAGTCCGGTCTACGGCACTTTGGGAGCGGCCGTGACCACCGCCAAGCTCCTGGGGCTCAACCAGGACCAGACGGTTACGGCCCTGGCCCTCGCCTGCACCTTCGCCGGCGGCACCACCGAGGGTCCGCGGACCAGCGGCCGGGAAATGCTCTACCACGAGCCCAACGCCACCCGGAACGGCATAATGGCGGCCCTCCTGGCCCGCGAGGACCTGCAGGGCTCCGAGACCTGTTTGGAGGGAGACGCCGGTTTCTACAACGCGTTCACCGGCAACAACCGGGGCGAGCTTACCTATACCTTCGGCGGACCCCCGCAAACCGACCTGTGGCAGACAGTACAAGGGTTGGGCGACCGCTGGGAGCTGCTCCACGTCACTCCCAAAATCTACCCCACGGCGGGCTACAACTGCCCGGTGATCGAGCTCACCACCAGGATGCGGGCACACCACGACGTCCCGCCCGACGACGTCGCGGGCATCACCGTGGAGATGAACTGGCTGGAAACCACCTATCCGTCGCCCGCTTTCCCCAACCCCGACCGCAACATGCCGGGAGTTGGCAGCACCCACTACTTCACCGCCTATACCTGGGTCCACGGCAGCTATCCGCCCCTGCGTCAACGGCTCGACCCCGGGCAGGGTGCGACCGAGGCCGACCACGCGGTGACGGAGCTTCAGCAGAGAGTGGAAGTAGTGGGACAGCGCAACCGGGGCGGCTTCGCCCCGCGGATCACCGTCCGCACCCATTCCGGCGAAGAATTCAGCGACGAGATGCTCGGCAATGAGTTGGAGTGGGACCTCGCCACCGAGACCGAGCGCATCAGCGCGTTGTTCCCGGACCTGCCGTGGCCTGCCTCTCAACTGGACAGTTTGGTGGCTGCGGTGAACGACATCGAACACCAGCCGGACATCGGCGGCCTCATCGCCGCCTGTGTACCATCTTAAAATAGCGACATCCTTTTACCTGACACAAGAGAGTACAATTCTAATAACCCTTCCAGAAAGGAACTTTCAGATAGGAGTCTAGCAATGGCTGCTATAGGAGAACGAGTCGCCAGGCTCGAAGGAGCCTATGAGCAAGTAGACAAGCGGCTGGACGATATGAACCGGCGGCTGAACACTATTTTGGTCCTGCTTTGCGGTTCTTGGGTCACGATAATTGCCGCGATCATTGGACTGTATTTCAAAGGGTAGCCCGGGATCCCAAGAAAAGAGCAGGGACGATACATGGACCTTTCGCTGGAAGGGAAGATCGCCATCGCAACCGGCGGCAGCAAGGGCATCGAGGACATCGCCGCCCTGGCGCTCTTTCTGGTTTCCGACCGGGCCGGGGCCATCACCGGCCAGACCATAGCCGTCGAGGGCGGCGCGGGCCGGGGGATCCACTACTGATTTTTAGAATTGCAAGTTTGGGCGGGCTGCTTTTGGCCTTGCTTTTTGCTTCCGGCTGCGCTTCGGCAGGCCAGGACACGGCTATCGTCGTGCCGCCTACGGAGGAGTTTGGCGGGCCGGAGTTTTCGGTCATTATCGTCTCCACCGATTTGGCCGTTGGCAGCGGGAACCGCCTTGCGTTTGGTGTCCTCGACCGTGAGGGGATGCCGGTGCGGGCCGGCCAGGCAGAGATACGCACCTATTTTTTGCCGGAAGGCCAAGACGGGCGACAGCGCAGGGCGGCGTCCGATGCGGAATTCCAGGAATGGAACGCCGCCGCGGGCATCTTCATCACCACCCTCGATTTCGATACGGCGGGAATCTGGGAGCTTGAAGCCGACCTGACCGCCAAAGGCGCATCGATCACCGCCGCATCCAAATTCACGGTCAAGGAGACCAGCGACACGCCCACCATCGGCGCCCCCGCGCCGGCCAGCGTCACCCTGACCGCCGCCAACGTAGACGACCTGTCCCACATCAGCACCGCCAATCCTCCCGACCCCGACTTCTACCAGTTGTCGGTCCACGAGGCCCTGGAGCAGGGAAAACCCTTCGTGGTGGTGTTTGCCACGCCTGCCTTTTGCGTCAGCGCCACCTGCGGACCGCAATTGTCGGAGTTGGGCAAGGTCAAGGAGCAGTTCGGGGGCCGGGCCAACTTCGTTCACGTAGAGGTCTTCAAAGACCCCCATCTGATCACCGGCGGCCGTCCCACCGCCGGGCTGGTCCCCGCCGTGGAGGAATGGGGGCTGCCAACCGAGCCTTGGGTCTTCGTTGTCGACGCTCGTGGATTGATCAGCGCCAAGTTCGAGCAGTTCACTCCCGCCGGAGTAATTGCCGCGGCGTTGTCGGAAGCTTTAGGCCCCCTGTAACGCCTCAGTCCCGCAACTGGATGGCCACCAGCGCGTCGCCCTTCCTCACCCAAGCCACCAGGATGGACTCCCCCTGAAGCTGGTGCGACCGGAGGTGGGACCCGTTCTTGCCCAGGCTTCCCTCGGTGGCGAACGACCACAACTTGCCGTCGCCGTCACGGATTTTCAGTGTTTCGATTTCCGCAAGGTCGCGGTCCACGACTTCGATTACGATGCCGCGAACGGCCCCGGAATCGCCTTCGCATCCGAGTCCAACACCCGAAGCCATCGCCAAAGCCACAGCCAAAGCCAAAGCCAAAGCCACGAGGATGAAACACAAAGACCGGGCCGGCCGTTGACAGGAGTTTCGTTTCACTGGCCGAACGTCACTAGCTGAACTTGAAAACCCTGGTGGCCGCCACCGCCGTCGCCGCCGCCCAGCCGGCCAGGGCGGCCAGTTGGGGCCAAGCCTCGGTAATCGGGGCCTGGTCCAACCCGACCTCCCGCAGGGCGGAGAGCATTGGGGTCAAGGGCAGGACCTCAACGGCGTAGGGCAGCACCCAAGGCAGGGAGGTGGTGGAGAAAAAGGTGCCGGAGAAGAACACCATGGGCAGGGCCACCGCGTTCCCCATGCCCGACGCCGCGGCAGGACTGCGGGCCCATGCGGATAGAATGAAGCCTATGTTCAGGAACACGATGCTTCCCAACGCTGTGATCAGCAACACCCACCCCAGGTTGCCGTGAAGCCTGCCGCCGAAGACGAACACCCCCACGGCCAGGATGATACCGGCCTGCACGAGGGCCAGCAGCAGGTGGGCCGCGATCTCGCTGGCGAAGAACTTCCAGATGGGCAGGGGAGTTGCCAGCAGCCGCTTGAGGATTGCCTGGTTGCGGTAGGTGGAGATACGCACCGCGATGGAGATTATCGAGTTGGTCATGATGCCCAGCCCCAACAGACCGAGCAACACGGTATCGAAATAGTCGACTTCCGGAACTTCGATGACGTTGGCCGTGGTCAGCCGGGAAGCCTGGACCGGTTGGCCTTCGGACCAGACCTCGGCCACCAGACCGCGCACCGCGGCCTCGACTAGTTGGTTGCGGTCGGGGTTGCGGGAAGTGTAGACCAGCCCCACCGGGTCGTGCCCCGGCTCCCCAACTCCGGCGGCCGTTTCGTCAAACCCCGGCGGAATAACGATCAAATATCCCAGGTCGCCGTCCCGCAGGGCCTCGTCCATGTCCGTCCGCACGAAATCTTCGACTTCCAGGAATTCGACGTCGGCCAGCCGTTCCCGAAACACCTGGGCGCGGGGCCCGTCCGAGAGGTCGACGACGGCGACGGGAGCGGGGACTACGCCGTTGAAGTCGATCAGACCGAATACCACCACCAGCAGCACCGGGAAAAAGAGCGCCCAGAAAAGCCCCTGGCGATTGCGCGCCATCATCATCAGATTTGAGCGGGTGAGAGCCAGCATGGGTCAGTCTGTCACCATTAGTCCCGCAGACCGTCGCCCGTAAGACCCAGGTAGACGTCTTCAAGGGTCACCGGGGTTATCTCCAGGTGTTCCAGCCCGAGGTCAGAGTTGCCTATCTCGTTCAAGACGGCGTTGAGACCGCCGGCGCCGTCTTTCAACCGCAGGACGTAGGTGGTTGTGTCGCCGGTCTCCATTTGGGTGACGTCCACGCCGAGGGAGGCGAAGCGGGAGGCGTCCAGCGGTCTGGACAAGACCAACTTGACCGAATAGGCGGCTTTCACGCCGCGGACCAAATTCTCCACCGAGTCCACCGCCAACAGCCTGCCGCCGTCCATAATGGCGATGCGGTCGCAGAGGGCTTCCGCCTCTTCCATGTAGTGGGTGGTGAGCAGCACGGTAACGCCGCGTTCCCGGATGTCGCGCACCAGGTCCCACAGGTTGCGCCTGGCCTGGGGGTCGAGGCCGGTGGTGGGCTCGTCGAGGATCACCACCTCGGGTGAGTTGACCAGGCTTGCCGCCACGGCGAACCGCTGTTTCTGTCCGCCGGACAATTGGCGGTGGTAGCTCCTGGCCCGGTCGGCCAGTCCCACCTGTTCCAGCAGAGTTCGCGGTGAGACCCGGCGGGGATAGAAGCTGCCGAGGAGGGAGATAGTCTCGGAGAGGGTGAGGTAATCGTAATAGGAGGAGGACTGCAGTTGCACCCCGATTCGGGACTTCACCTGCCGGGACCGGGTACGGACTTCCAACCCCAGCACCTCCACCGACCCTTCCGTGGCGGTCTGCAGGCCTTCGATAATCTCCAGGGTCGTGGTCTTGCCCGCGCCGTTGGGTCCTAGTATTCCGAAAATCTCGCCGCGTTCGACGGAGAACGTGACGCCGTCGACTGCGGTTAGAGACCCGAACCGTTTGACCAAATTTTCGACTCGGACCGCATGCTCCATCACGAGGAAAAATCATATCACAACGCGGTCCGGCCTCGTAATCATCTCAAAAGTCCCTTCCCCCTCACGCGGTCCGGCCTCGTAATCATCTCAAAAGTCCCTTCCCCCTCAGGGGGAAGGTTAGGATGGGGGTGACGCGATTGCCCTGGGTCTCTCACTCCTTTTCGCCCAGTTCTCCCGCCTTGTGTTAATATGGACTACAACCTACGGAGGAATGGAATATGGCAGCGGATATTGGTCAGGCAGCCCCGGAGTTTAACCTTTACGATTTCGACCGTCAGCAGCGGAAACTGAGCGACTTCAAGGGCCAGAACGTGGTGCTGGCCTTCTTCCCCGGCGCGTTCACCGGCGTATGCACCAACGAGATGTGCACCTTCCGCGACCGGAACGACGCCCTGAATTCGCTGAACGCCCAAGTGTTGGGCATCAGCGCCGACCCGCCCTTCGCCCAGAAGGCTTGGGCCGATCAGAACAACCTCAACTTCACCCTGCTCAGCGACTTCAACCGGGAGGCCATCTCCGCCTACGACGTCGCCCTGCCCAATCTGGCCGGTATGGAAGGCTACGTGGCCTGCCAGCGGGCCGTGTTCGTGGTGGACAAAGAGGGCGTGATCCGCTTCAAGTGGGTCGGCGAGACCCCCCTGAACGAGCCCGACTACGACGAAGTCCAAGCCGAGGTCGGCAAGCTGGGCTAAAGCCTCATTCGCCCAGGGAAAAGCACATGAGTCACCCCGCAGTTTCTTGCGGGGATGACTAACGAGGAACATGGCGTTGCCCACCTCTCCCGGAGGTGGGCAACGCCATGTCGGCCCCCCTTCCGTCATTCCGGCTTCCCTTTCGTCATTCTGGCCCCCCCCGACCCGTCTTTCCGGCCCCCCACCCGTCATTCCGGCTTCCCCCTTCCGTCTTTCCGGCGAAAGCCGGAATCCACGTCGCCCCCCCGGTGTCTGTATGTATGCCCGCGAGTTGGCGTACAGGCACGCTGGACGTAGTCCCTTCCGTTATTCGCACCCCCTTCCGGCTTTCGCCGGAAAGACGAGGGGGGCTCTACTCCGTCTCCCCGGCGAAAGCCGGGGTCCACGTCCCTGGGGGTTGGTGGGCGGCGTGGTTTCCGGCTTTCGCCGGAATGACGGGTGGGGGGGCGAAAGCCGGGGTCCACGTCCCCGGGGGTTGGGGGGCGGCGTGGTCTTGAACTGTGATTCGTTTGATTTGGTTGCCGCCCGGGCTTGGGAGGGGGATGCCGGCGGGGGCGCGTGGTTTCCGGCTTTCGCCGGAATGACGGGGGGGCGAAAGCCGGGGTCCACGTCCCCTCCACGCTTCGGGTATCTCAGTGTGGAGTCGACGCGCTGTCCCCGGGGGTCGGGGGTGCGTGGTTTCCGGCTTTCGCCGGAATGACGGGGGGTTGGGGGGTGAAAGACGGGTGGGCCGCCGTCCCAACCCAGTCTCCCCGGCGAAAGCCGGGGTCCACGTCCCCGGGGGTCGGGGCTGACCATTGTCCACTGGTAGGAGGTGCGTGGTTTCCGGCTTTCGCCGGAATGACGGGGGGGTGGGCGTGGGGCGGAATGACGATGGGGCGTGGGGGCGGCGGCAGCCACGAGGAGATGCCGACAGGCCGATTCGTGTCGGAGCGCGGAACTCAAAGGTCCCCTAACCCGTCGACGGTCCCTGGACAGTAGCACGGTTGTCATTCCAGGGAATATTGGGTGACTTTTCCTCGGCTCTCCTTCCACCTCACCGCCTGCTCCAGCATCTCAAGGGCATTGTTGCGGGTTACACCGCTGTCAGAGCCAAGCATCTGGCTAAGCTCCATCACTCTGGTTTCATCGGCTAAAATCTCCACAGAGGTCATGGTCCTATCATGTGAGGCGAGTTTTACAACCTTGGCGTGGTGGTCGGCGTAGCAGGCTATCTGTGGGAGGTGGGTTACACATAGCACTTGGTGGCTCCTCGACAGACCCCATAGCTTCTGGCCCAGGGCACTCCCGATTCGACCTCCTATACCGGCATCTATCTCGTCGAACACCAGGATTGGGATCCGGTCGGCGGTAGACAGGATAGTCTTTATGGCGAGCATCAGTCTGGAGGCCTCTCCTCCGGAGGCAATCCTGGCCAGGGGCCGTGGCGGTTCGCCCAGGTTCAGCGAGATCAAGAACTCTACGGAGTCTATCCCGGTGCCGTTGAAGGCGAAGCACCTGATGCTTTCTTCACCCAAAAGCGTGGAGTATGGGCCGGAGTCGCCGGTCGCAACCGGCACACCGTCCTCCGAGTCTGACTGACGTATATCCACCTGCACCTGCGTATGTTCCACGGCCAGTTCGGCGACCTCTTCTTCTATTGCTTCAGCGAGGTGCTTCGCTGAATGCCGGCGGGCTTCGGAGAGTTGCCCTGCCAGCCTGCCAACTTGTTCTCGAAGCTCTATCTCCCGGGACTTCAGTCCCTCCGCGCGCTCTTCGCCGCGGGACAGTCCCTCCAGGTCATCCGAGGCCCTCTCGGCGAAGGCGAGGATTTCTTCGATTGTGGCGCCGTACTTTCTCTTGAGACCCCTGATCAAGTCCAGCCGCCCCTCAAGCTCCCGAAGACGGTCCGGGTTGTAGTCGATGCTGTCACGATAGCTCCGGAGCGTACGCGCCAGCTCGTCCACCCGATGGGTCAAGGCGTCTACCGACTCGCGCTCCTGGCTCAATGAGGGGTCCAATTGTTCCAACTGGGCAAGGTCCTGGGCCACCTGTCCCAAAAGGTCCATGACTGATTCTTGCCGGGCGAAGCTATCGTATAGCGCACCATAGGCGTGGTCGGATAACGCTATAATTCGCTCCGCATTGGCGACCCGGTCCCGCTCAACGGTCAGGCCTTCATCTTCGGCCGGGCGAAGATTGGCATCGCCAATCTCTTCTACTTGATACCTCAGAAAATCCACCCGTTGGGCAAGCTCCTGCGCCTCGGTCCGAATTCGGTCCAGCTCCCGGCGGACCTCCATTAGCTGGCGGACCTGCTCCGCCACCTGTACCCGAAGCTGCCGTAGCCCGCCATACTGGTCCAGGATATCCATGTGCTCCCGTACACGGAACAGGGACATATGCTGATTTTGGCCGTGAACGTCCACCAAGTGTTCGGACAGTGTGCTCAGCAGCCTGAGAGGTACGATTCGCCCGTTCACACGGCACGTATTACGCCCATCGATATTGACCTCGCGGGCGAGAATCAGCTCCTCTTCGCTATCTTCAATCTCGTATTCACCCAGAGCGCCACTGATTTTCTGAACGAGATCGCCATTGAGCAAGAAGACGCCTTCTACTCTGGACTGGCGGGCCCCGGATCGTACCATGCCGCCATCGGCGCGCCCCCCCAAGAGAAGGCTCAACGCATCCACGATGATGGACTTACCGGCCCCGGTTTCCCCGGTCAGCACGTTAAAGCCGGATGCCAACTCCATTTCAAGCTGCTCTATGGTGGCGAAGTTGGTGACACTAAGAAGTCTGAGCATGGCAATTTCCGCAACCCCCGGCTGGCGCTGACCTTCCCCCGGATCTTTCTGCCACCCCTTATGCTAGGCCTGCAAGGCTTGAACCTGCCTGATTCCCTGATTCCCTGATTCTTTGTAACACCCCTGCCGGGGCCACCGTGGCCAAGGCCTCCGAGGGGAAGTTTCGCGGAGCACCGTGGGGACGGTCGCCGTCGCGCAATCCGTTTCTCTAAAGGCGTATTTTCCAGTCTGAGCGCATACGCTCGGCAACTGTGCACCGTGTGTCCTCTGAGACTCCGCATTCGGAAAACAGGCAGGAAACGACCAGCAGGTAGAGTTGCTCGTTGATCAAGTGGGAGTCCGGCGATGCTGGCGACTTGCCGGCATGGCCCTGCAGATAGGCTCTTACGAGCCGACACGGGGGAGAATATGACTCAGTCTAGCACGGCCCCGCCCCGACGGTGTATGAGAATCGCGCCGTTGAGTTTGCCACGCTGCGCAGGACTGGGGGATTTACGGGGGTTGCGGTATTGGGTCCACTTCGGTGATTTGCTTGATGAGGGCATCGCCAATCACCTTAACTAATGGACCGAAATCGCCACTATCTGCTTCCTTCAAAGCTTGAACGTACTGGGTTCGGGTGGGTTCCTGGCGGATCATCTCTGGGAGAATTGTGTTGCCTGGCAAGAGGCGCCCCAATTTCACGCATAATATGTAATAACAGACCGCCCGCGCAGTTCTCCCGTTTCCGTTCACGAAAGGGTGAATGTGGTTAATTTCCCATAAGGCTCGTGCAGACAATGGAATGGAATCCACGTTTCGCCAGTGCGAATTGATGAGATTAACAAAGTCTTCCATCAATCCTTTAACGCGGTAAGAGTCTGGCGGGTTATAGGAACCCACTGTTACTTCAACTGAACGATACTCTCCAGCTTCATAGTGCAGACCTACAATTGCCTGATAATTGAACGCCTTGATGAGGGATTCGGACAGCCAGAGTTTGTCGCTTTCGATGGCAGCCTCAATCATTGATGACAGGAAACTGTATTGTCGTCCGTGATTTGAAGCCGCCAACTTTTGATAAACGGGGTTACTCTCGCTTTGCGAGAGTTCGTAAAGGTTCACTCAATAACCCTGCCATATTCACGTTCCAGGATCTCCTGCACCTGTTGGCGGGTCATTGTCGTGTCGTGCGGCAACATCCCCATCACGAAAGAAAGTCTTTGTGCCTGTATCTCTTGTGGAGTCAAGGGCCTCTTGGCACACTGCCGCAAGAGTTCCTCTATTTCTCTGGTCTTTGGGTCGCTATTGCCGGTGAATCCCTTGCCGAATTCACCCTGGTTGAAGTCGGCCATTTAAGTACTCCTCTCCCGAGAATAAGCTCGATGCTTCACCGTCGCTGCCTCCCGCCGGGTTTGTATACGATAGCATATACACACGACAGCACCACAGCCTTACCCACGGATTGCCGGAATCAAGCGGCTATCAAATACGGATAGAAACAGAAGGGGGATTTTGAGGGGGCTTCAGGGT
>DAOUHF010000221.1:0-32261 GCA_034428795.1 Dehalococcoidia bacterium | reverse complement strand
GTTACTGAGGATGGAAGACACCCGATCGGTGGCGTCCTGGTTGGGGGGCCAAGAGCTGTTGCAGAACCAGGTCGCCACCCCAAACGAAGTAGTCGACTTGCTGGACGCGGTGCAGCCTGAGGACGTGGCTCGGGTCGCCGGTGATCTGTTCAACACCGAAAAGCTGAGGCTGGCGCTGGTCGGACCCCAGGGCGGGGTCAAGACCATTACCAATCTCCTGCGGTTCTGACCCCAAGTCCACCCCCATCCTAACCTTCCCCCTGAGGGGGAAGGGACTTTTGAGAGGGGGACGGGACTTTTGAGATAATTGTTTAGCGGCGGGCTCGCCGTACCCGGCTCCGCCGCCGGGCGCTGGGCCTCATAGGCTTGGCGTCCAGCGAAGGCCCGGGACCGGTCGGCGCCCGTCCTTGGTCATGGGTCTGATCAACCGCCGTCCTTGGCGCATCTTCATCATCTTCCCGCGCTGGCGGCGGTCCGTGCCGCGCCCGGTGGACGGACCACTGTACTTGGGTGACCACGGTCAGCAGGACTCCCGGTATGAAGATAACCAGGTTCTGGATCGAACCGTCCCTCACCCACCTGAATGCAAGTACGGCGCCCACGATCAAAATGGCCCAAGCGACTCCGCCAACCAATACGTGCCTGTTCCAAGGCGAACGAAGCGCCAAAAACGACCACACCGGCGGAAAGATGAAGAACCCCATGAAAAATTCGGGCCTGTAGAACCAGGGCCGGGGGTAGTCGCCTACGAGGTTGTCGCCTACGGGGTTGTCTTCATTCATTCCAAATCCGGCATTCCAAGTCCGGCATTCGCAGTCCGGCATTCGCAGTCCGGCGGTCTTGGGCCGCGCCCGCTAATTCCGCGCCAGTAGAACGTGGAACTCCACCGGGTCGATGGGCCGCTCCTGTCGTATGCTGGCGACGGCGTACTCGATGCACATTCTGGCGAACCCGGAATATTCCAGGATGTTGCTCCCCATAATAACCAGGGGCACTTCCCGTTCGAGGTCGACGCCCAACTGGCTGGAATCGTCTTCGTCGACCCTCAATTCCACGGTCCTTCCGGTCAACCGCTCGATCTTCTCCCGGACCTGGTCGATGAACTGCTGGTCTTCCAACTGCGGCCTCCCTCGGCTGCGGCCACTGGCTAGCGTTCAGGTGGTACGACCCGGCGGCGGGGCTCTTCCACCCCCAGGTCCAATCCCTGGCAGGCGCATATTTTAACACCGCCAGTCCGGCGCTGGCGGCTGGGCGCCCTTCACCTGCCCATCGCCTTTTTTGCTTGACACCTTATTCGGCCCTAACCATAATTGTAGGCGGCCCAGAATGCTCTTGGCCTTCCGGCTCGGCCGCCCGCCCCGGCGGGGAGCCCGTCACGCGCAATCAATAAATTAGAAACACGGCCGAACACGGCCGAGTCATGCCCAACCGTACGCAACGGAGGCTTCCATGGCAGAAATGATTACCGAACAGGGCTTGCGGGGCCTCATGGATGGGAACTCCCAGTTTGCCCTCATCGACGTCCGCGAGTCAGGGGAATACAACAGCTCTCACATCCCGGGCGCCAGCCTGATACCACGGCGGCGCATCGAATACATCATCGAGTCGTCGGTGCCGGCCAAGGGCGTCCCTGTCATCGTTTGCGACGACGACGGCCGCCGCTCCCCGTTGGCCGCGGCCACGCTGGAACGTCTCGGCTACACCAACGTCTCCGTGCTGGAGGGCGGCGTCAACCGCTGGTCCAGCCGTGACTACCCCACCGAATGGGGGGTGAACGTACCCAGCAAGGACTTCGGCGAAAAGCTGGAGGCTGTCTACCACGTACCCGAAATCAGTGCCGAAGACCTCCACGAACGCATCGAACGGGGCGACAAGCTGGTTATCCTCGACACCCGCACCCCCGAGGAATACCGGAGGTTCTGCATCCCGGGCGGGCGCAGTTTGCCCGGCGGCGAGTTGGCCCTGCGCATCACCGACATTCAAAACGAGGTCGACGAAGACACGACCATCGTTCTCAACTGCGCCGGCCGAACCCGCAGCATCACCGGGACCCGGGTGCTCCAACGCATGGGGGTCCCGGCCCTGGGGCTGAAGAACGGCACCTCCGGCTGGTTACTGGCGGGCTACGAGTTGGAGAACGGACCAGACCGGGTGGAACTCCCAACCGTGTCCGCAGAGGGCGCCGCCGCCGCCGCCGAGTACGCCTCCCGGTTGGCCGAAGAAGACGGCGTGCGTTATCTGGACGTCGAAGACTTGCAGGCCGTTATGGCCCGGCAGCAATCGGAGGCCGTTTATCTGATCGACGTCCGGACTGATGCCGAGTACGTTCAGGGCCACATTCCCGGCTTCAAATGGTGGCCCGGCGGCCAAGCCGTGCAGCGGGCCGACGACATCACCGTGGTCAAGAACGCTACCATCGTATTTTGTTGCGACGGCCGCGCCCGGGCAACCGTCACAGCCTCTTTCTACCGGCAGATGGGCTTTGAAGAAATGTACGTAATTGACGGCGGGGTCAATGCCTGGACCGCCGCCGGCCATGGGTTGGACAGCGGGATGGAACGGGCCCCCATCGCCGGTCTGGCCCAGGCCCAAGCGGAGGCGCAGACCGTCTCACCCCAAGAACTCCACGCGAATTCGCCGGACTTCATCCTGTTCGTGGACACCAGCCAGGACTTTTCCGGCGGCCACGTTCCGGGCTCCAAGTGGATTTCCAGGAGCTGGCTGGAAATTGAGACCCCCGAAGCGATTCCCAATAAGGACGCGTCGATTGCAATATCCTGCAACAACGGCAGGAACTCCACCCTTGCGGCGGCTACCCTGCGGGAGTTGGGTTACACCAACGTCACGGTCCTGGAAGGCGGCATGGCAGCCTGGCGACAGGCCGGGCTTCCTGTCGAACAGGGACTGACCGGCATCGTACGCCCCCCGGCCGACATCAACTACTTAGGCGTCGACCGGAGCTACGGCGAAATGATGAACTACCTGCGATGGGAAACCGAGCTGGGGTTCAAATACGCTACGAGCTAAACAGGAGGGACTCTGATGTCCACGACCCAAGAGGAGGGAGCCGTCCCGGATTTTCTTCGCATGGACGCCCCCGGAAGCTCCGACGCCGCCAAGATCGATCTGTCCGGTGATTGGTACGGTTGGCCGTCGAAGGATGTGAAGCCCGTCACGTTGCTCGACGACCAAGGCCGCACCGTTCGCATCAGGACCCCGGTGATGGACCTGGAGGGGCTGATCACGCCCACCGAGCTGCACTACACGGTGCAGCACTTCGACGTGCCTGAGGTAGTCCCGGCCGACAAGTGGTCCCTCTCCATTGACGGCGAGGTCAAGAACCCCTTGACCCTCAGCTTCGACGACCTGCGGCGCTTCCCCGGCCGGTCGGTCCGCACGGTGATGGAGTGTTCCGGCAGTGACGCCACGTTCTTCGAATACTTCAAGGATGAGGGGCCCAAGCCGTCCCGCACCCAGGAGTGCATGATCCTGAGCGCCAGCGAGTGGACGGGGGTGCCCCTGGCCACGGTGCTGCGTGAGGCCGGCCTCACCGACAAGTCGCTGTACATCAGGGCCGAGGGCTGGGACCAAGGCCTGCCGCCCACCGCGGAGGAGGGCACCGAACCCTTCTTTTACGACAAAGGCCTCGCCGTCCAGAAGGCGCTGCACCCCGACACCATCCTGGCCTGGGCACAGAACGGCCGGTTGTTGGAACACCTGCACGGGGCCCCGGTGCGGCTGCTGGTGCCCGGCTGGTCGGGGAATTGGTCGGTGAAATGGTTGCGTCGGCTCCAGGTAATGGACCACATGCCCGATTGCTGGTACCACTACCAATTCTACTACTATGCCGATTCCCCCGATGCCGACGACAAGGAGCTGATCACGACCATAGGGGTCAAGTCGATAGTCACCAGCCCCAACGACGACACCAAAACGATGTCCACCGGGTCTCACGTAATACGTGGTTATGCCTGGAGCGGGGCTGGCGCGATCACCCAGGTGGAGGTCAGCGTGGACGGAGGCCGGACTTGGGCCGCCGCACACCTCGAACCGCCCCGGGAACGCTTCATGTGGGTCCGTTGGTCCCACCGCTGGGACGTGGGCGAAAGCGGGGAGTACAACATAATGTCCCGGGCCACCGACGAGGTGGGACAGGTGCAGTCCCACGAGCCCCGCTACAACAATATGAACAAGAATTTCAGCGCCATCGTCGGCTACCCGGTGACCGTGGCGTAGAGTAACAGCCTTTTGACAGGTGTACGGAAATGCCCATAATCGACCACGTCGACGTACGAATGCCGCCGCCGGTGGACCGCGTCAGTGAACGGTACCTGGTATCCAGGGAGCACGGCGCGGTATCATTGACGGTGAAAGAGGTGGAGATCCACCCCGGATGGGAGGGGTCCCTGCACACCCACCCAGTGGACGTTTCGATCCAGGTGACTTCGGGAGCAGTCCAGGTCGTAATCGGAGACGAGACGCGCACCATCCGGGCGGGCGCCACGATATTGGCCCCTCCGGGCGTGCCCCACAAATTGGTCAACCATCTGTGGACGCCGGTGGTCTTGTTGATCACCTACCCGTCCGCGGAACTGGAAACCACCCATTTGGAATAGCGGCCCTTTGTCGATCAGGACCAACAGGCAGGAGGACATAAATGGCCACCACGCAAATCGGGGCCAAAGTAGAGCCCCAAATCATACCCACCAACGCCGGTTACCGTACCTTCGCGGCGCCTCCCCAGGCCCTTCAGGAGAGCATCGTTCCCAACGAATTGTTCTATGTCCGGAACCATTGGAAGAACTGCCCTGAAATCGACCCGTCGACCTTCCAGTTGAAGATCGACGGTGAGGTGGAGCGGACCCTTTCGCTCTCCCTTGACCAGATCAAAGCCCTCCCTCAGAAGCGCTTCCAGGTGACCTTCGAGTGCTGCGGCAACAGCCCGGTGCCCGAATACTGGACCAAGTCGTTGCGCATCAGTACGGCGATGGAAGGAATCAAGGGGCACGGCATCATGGGCAATGCCGAGTGGGCCGGCGTGTCGCTGAAGGACGTGCTGGAATTGGCCGGGGTCAAGGACACGGCGGTCGAGGTGATGTTCGAGGGCGCGGACCACGGCCCCGACGAGGTGGTCGACGACCCGGCAGAGGTAACTTACGAGCGCAGTCTGCCCGTGTCCAAGGCCCTGCACCCCGACACCCTTCTGGCCTACGAGATGAACGGCGAACCGCTGCCCGTGATGCACGGCTTCCCGCTGCGGCTCTTGGTGTCGGGCTGGTACGGCATGAACTCGGTAAAATGGCTGGCGGGCATCCACGTCCTCGACCACAAGTTCGAGGGCTTCTACATGACCGAACGGTACATGACCCAGAACGAGCCCGGCTCACCAATCCCTTACACCTATTACACCAAGATGAAGGTCAAGTCCATCATCACCAGCCCGGTACCCGGAGAGACCATACCGGCCGGCGGCTACACCCTGGCCGGCGCCGCCTGGTCCGGGGAGGAAGAGGTGGTGAAGATGGAAGTCAGCACCGACGGCGGCCAGACCTGGGGGCCCGTGGACACGCTCCACCCCAGGGAAGCGTATTCGTGGTATCGCTGGGAGCACCGCTGGCAGCCTTCGGGGCCGGGCAATCACACCTTGATGTGCCGGGCTACCAACAGCGTGGGCGACACCCAGCCAATGGAGTTCCCCAACAAGTGGGACGGCCGCGGTTACGGCAATAACATGGTGTTCCCGGTAGGGGTGGAGGTGCGCGCCTGACACGCTCTTGGCGCCTGCCGGTCCCATTCGCGTTTCTTCTGGTAATTGGCCTGACCATCGCCCTGATCATATTCTTCGGCGCGTGGGCGGTGACGGCCAGCGCCGAGAACGAACGCTCATTGAGCTTCGGCCTGATGGGCCCGGCAGACCTTGTCTCCGAAGGCGCTGAACAGTCCGGGTCCAATCCCTATGAGATAGCGCGCATCGGCCAGTCGCCCACCGGCCAGTCAGAAGGCGGTGCTGAAGCGGCTTGGTGGGGTAAGGCATTCCTGAAGGCGTGTCCGCTCCACTGAACCCGATATGGCAATATTAGCCGCCAGACCCGCTCCCCGCTTTCACCGCGCCTGGACCATCCTGGCAATCCTGGTGGTAGTCCAGGTCGTGGGTCAGGCCATCAGCATGTCAGCCGGGATCATGGTCCCTCCCCTGAACGACCAAGACGGCGCATTCGGCTGGGACCTGCGCATCATCGGCTCCGCAATCGGCCTTTACTACCTGGTCGGCGCTTTGACCGCCCCTGTGGCGGGTATGCTGGGCGACCGATATGGGGCCCGGCCCATCATGTTCGGCTGCGGCATCCTCTACCTGGCAAGCATGTTCCTGCTGGGCCTGGTAAGCGAAGTCTGGCACTTCTTCCTCGTCTTCGGCGTGCTGCTGGCCATTACCCAGTCATTCACCTTCGTACCGCTGCAAGCCTCCATCGGCGGATGGTTCAGACGGCGCCTGGGTCTCGGCACCGGCATCCTCCAGGCTGCCGGAGGCATCGGCGCGGCGGCCATAGCGCCGGGAGTCGCCGAGTTGCTGGGATTTGCGGGCTGGCGCGACACCTTTTGGGTCATCGGCTTCGGCGGCGGCAGCCTGATCATTCTGATGAGCCTATTCTTCCGGTCGCGCCCGGCCGACGTCGAAACTCAGCCCTATGGAGCGCTTACCAGTGATCCTCCGGACGTAATCGCGTCCAAGCGGGTGTTGGCGCTCCGTCTCAAGGTATTCGGCCAGCACATGCGCCGCACCCGCGCCTTTTGGAACCTGCCGACGATCCACGGTCTGGGGTGCGCCGGGCACGGCATCATACTGATCTTTACCATCCCCTTGGCCGTGGAACAAGGGATCAGCCTTACCGGAGCGGCGTTTATCCTCTCGGTTATCTCCGTCTTCAGCATCGCCGGGCGGTTCGTCATCCCGATCCTGGCCGAACGCCTGGGCGGCAAGCCCGTCATGGCTGTGGCCCTGTTCATACAGTGCATTACCGTTCTCGTCCTGTTCTGGGCTCACGACCCTTGGACCTTCTATCTATTCGGGATGCTCTTCGGCCTCGGGTTCGGCGGGGAGATGTCAGCCTACCTTGTGGTGAACCGTCAATACTTCGGCGCCGGCCCCCTGGCCACTTTTTATGGCTACGAAATCATGGGCGCCATGACCGGTCACGCCGTCGCCACGTTCTTGGGCGGACTGGTTATCTACGCGACCGGTTCCTTCAATGCCGCGCTGGCGATGTCCATGGCCTTCAGCATGGCGGGCGTGGTGGCCATTTTGGCCCTGGAGTCCAGTCGCCAGGTCCTGATTCCCGACTGGGAAGACTCCCTGCCTCCGGAAGCCCGCGGGAACCCGGCCTAAGGAACATCTGAACAAGTCCCTTCCCCCCGATGGGGGAAGGTTAGGATGAGGGCGCCCTAACGGCCGCCGCTGGTACGCTGTCGCATATCCACTCCCAAGAGACCGATACTCTAAAGACTAAATCGAAGGACGGAGCTCCATGGCCGAACTGATCGACTTGACCCTGACCCTGGGCAGCGACCGGGTCAGCACCGTTCCAGGGCTGATGGGCGTTGAAACGTCGCCCCTGCAGACCCACGAGACCCACGCCCGCTCCAACCAGAAGCTGTGCCTGGCCACTCACATCGGCACCCACGTCGACGCGCCGTTCCATTTCGTGCCCGGAGCGGCAACCATCGAGGAGATGCCGCTGGAGAAATACACGGGGCCGGCGCTGCTGTTGGACCTGCGCAATGTCGCCCGCGGCCAGGAACCCCTCCAGGTTTCAGAGCTACAAGCGGCGGGAGGCTCCGGCGACGCCATCTCCGGTAAGATCGTGGTGCTATTCACCGGCTGGGCCGAGGCCGAGTCAGGCGGTCCGCGATTCTACGGGCATGGGCCGTATCTAAGTACCGAAGGAGCATCTTACCTGGCCGCCAATGGGGCGAACGCAGTCGCGGTGGACTTCCCCATCGACAAGCATCCGGCCACGCCCCAATCGACCATCCACGACTTTCCGGTGCACCGCCTGCTGCTGGGCCGTAACATCCCGCTCATAGAGAACCTGATCAACCTGCACCTGCTGGTAGGCCGGGAGTTCGAGTTATGGGCCCTGCCGCTCAAGCTCAAAGGCGGCGACGGCACCGCCACACGAGCGGTCGCTCGTATCCTCTGACAACCGGCGGCAACGTTTTATTCAACCGTTTCATACAGAGGGTCCCAAGAGTATAAGTAGCCGACGAACAAGGCGCACGACGGCTTACCGTCTGGGAGCTTGTTCATATTCAACATATACCAGCTAGCAGAGAAGCAAGCGTTTAGACAAGATAAAGATCCTGGAGTGACCACCCAGGACCTACAGCGGAGAGGCGGTTTCGACAGGTTATGCCGCGATATAGACCAGTCGGCCCGTCTCTTGCAGTTCAACCGCCGATTCTTTAGCTTTAGTGAGCCAAGTGCTCACAGCCCTTAGTTCGATCCCGACAACGGTATCATCCTCGGCGATATCCAAAATGATGATGTCTCGATGCAATTCGACACTATGGCTGATTTGCTTCTCGCTAATATGCAAGTACATCGAGTCAGACTCGGTGTCCATTTCGACTTGTGCCACAGCACTCCTCCTTGTAGATTATTGATGGAAGAAAGCATTGTCGACCGCTTCGCCCCGCATTGCAACCTTAAGGTATCGACCGTCAGTTAACTGGCAGTTATAGACCGTATTCTGACCGTTTTGATACGTCCCCATAGGGTTACTCAAGCAGTACGTAATGTCCTCTGCACTGTATAACCCTCCAAGAAAAACATGGGCTTTATTTTTAAGTTAATTTTGAACTACTGCCAAGTGCGAATTCAAACTGAGGCACTACCCAATGAACTGGCAGCTGGACATCAATTATAGTGTGTGCTTCAGAGTGTAATCCGGTAGATCGATATAAAGGGCGGGCCCTCACCCGCGTCCTTCTGGCTACCGGCAACCGGGACAAGCAGGGCGAATTCAGGCAACTCCTGGCAGACCTGCCCTTCGACCCGGTAACACCGCAGCAGGCCGGCGTCTCCGCCAGTCCCGAAGAGACCGGAGACACTCACGAAGCCATCGCCCGCGACAAGGCGGCGCGGTGGTCACGGACCGCCTCCATGCTGGCCATTGCATCCGACGGCGGTCTGGTCATCCCCGCCCTTGGGCCGCAGTGGGAGAGCCGTTACACCCACCGCTTCGCTGGCCGGGAGGTCAGCGGCGCCCAACGGTTGGAGCGGCTGCTGGACCTCATGCGCCCGCTTCAGGGCGGCGACCGGCGCGCCTCATGGGCCGAGGCTTTGGCCATTGCCGACCGGGGCCGGGTGCTGGCCTCGTGGGAATTGACGGGCGGCGAGGGGCTCATTGACGAACAGCGGACCGGCGCCGGCCCTGTCCCGGAGTTCTGGGTGTTCCCTGTCTGGCGGTTTCCCCGGTTCGGCAAGACTTACGACCAGTTGACCCCGGCACAACGCGCCTCGATTGACGACCACTGGACCCGCCTGCGGCAGTTGGTAAGCCGCTATTTCACTTCCTTGTATGTGCCCGCGTATGTGCCCGCCCCGCAGCTTTAAGATACAATATCGGCTAGTCCTAGCACCTTGGAGAGCCTTCTTTTGACGACGCCCCAGACAGATACATCCGACAACTCCCGCGCTCCCGATTCCGGCACTCCTGACTCCCGCGCTTCCGATTCCCGCACTCCCGATTCCCGCACTCCTGACTCCATCGAAGCGGTGCAGGAGTTGCTTCGTTCCCAGGGTTACGTGTCCGACCGGTCGCTGGCCGTTCCCATTTTCCTTGCCCTGAAGCTGCGGCGTCCCCTTTTCCTCGAAGGCGAGGCCGGAGTCGGCAAGACCGAGATCGCCCGCGCCTTGTCCCAAGGACTCGACACGGAGTTGATCCGCCTCCAGTGTTACGAAGGGTTGGACATCAACCACGCCGTCTACGAATGGAACCACGCCCGCCAGCTCTTGGAGATCCGGCTGATAGAGGCGGCGGGCGCCGTGGAAGTCGCGGCTGCGTCGGCCGACCTGTTCAGTGAAAAGTTCCTGATCAAACGGCCCCTGCTCCAAGCCATCGACGCAAGCCACGGCCGCGCTCCGGTATTGCTCATCGACGAGTTAGACCGCTCCGACGAAGAGTTCGAGGGGTTCCTGCTGGAGTTGCTGGGGGACTTCCAGATTACGATTCCCGAGCTGGGCTCATTCGCGGCCGTCCATCCGCCCATTGTCATCATCACGTCCAACCGGACTCGGGAGATACACGACGCCCTGAAACGCCGGTGCCTCTACTACTGGATCGAATACCCCGATTTCCAGAAGGAGATGCAAATCATCACTTCCCGGCTGCCGGAGGCCCCGCGAAGGCTGGCCGAGCAGGTCACGGCCTTCATCCAAGAGCTCCGGGAGACCGAGCTATACAAGATACCCGGCATCTCCGAGACCCTGGATTGGACCTCGGCCCTGCTGGCCCTGAACCAGACGGAGTTGGAGCCGGATGTCATCGACGACACCCTCGGCCTGATGCTCAAGTACCAGGACGATATCGAGTTGGTCCGGGGCGGGCCGGTCCGGGCAATGCTTGAACGCTCCAGGAACCGGGGGCCGCGCCAAGGACGCCGCGGCGGCGGCGCATGACCTCCGATTTCCCGACCGTCCCCCCCACGCTCGATCCACCCGGTCACATACTGCCCAACCTGCTGCGATTCGTCGAAATGCTCCGGCGGTTGGGGTTGGACGTCGGTTCCGGCAATGTGCTCGACTTGGTTCGTGCTTTGGACTACGTCGAAATCGGGCGCCGCGGCGAGTTCTACCAGACCGCCCGCAGTATCTTCGTACACCGGAAGCAGGACATACCCCTTTTCGATGAGGCATTCCAGGTGTTCTGGCGCAAGCCCGCCACCGGAAGCACCGGAATGGACCTGCGGTCCATGGGAGAGCAGCGCCGGTTCCGGAAGCCCCAGGTTAGCGCCGGAGGCGACAACGAGCCGGACGACCCGCTGGGCTGGGAGGGCAACCCGGACGACGACTCGGTGCAGCGCATTGACCTGACCCGTACCTACAGTGCCCAAGAGGTGTTGAGGCAGAAGGATTTCGCCGATTTCAACGGCCGGGAGATGGCCGAAGCCCGACGGATGATGGCCGCACTGCAGTGGGATTTAGGCCGGCGCCTCACCCGCCGCATGGTCCCGGGCGACGGCGGCCGGCTCGACCTGCGCCGAACGGTGCGCCGAAACCTGAAGTATGGCGGAGAGCTCCTGGAACTCGCGTCCAAAAAACCGAAGAACCGGCCCCGCTCCCTCGTACTGATCTGCGACGTCAGCGGCTCCATGGAGCGGTATACCCGGATGTTCCTGCACTTCATCCACACAATCGCCTTGGGGCAGGAGCACCTGGAGGCCTTCTTGTTCGCCACCCGGTTGACACGGATCACACGCCACCTGCGGTACCGGAGCATCGACCAGGCGATCGACGAGGTGGCCAAGGCGGTGCCCGACTGGGCCGGCGGCACCAGGATCGGAGAGGCGGTCAAGACCTTCAACTACCAGTGGCTGCGGCGCGTCCTCCGGGGTCAATCGGTGGTGCTGGTCATTTCCGACGGATGGGACAGGGGCGACCCGGAGTTGCTGTCCCGGGAAACTTCCCGGTTGCAGCGTAGCTGCCACCGCCTCATCTGGCTGAACCCGCTACTGGGTTCGCCCGGCTATCAGCCCCTCACCGTCGGTATGCAAGCCGCACTGCCCTACGTTGACGACTTCCTGCCGGTACACAACCTGACCAGTCTGGAAGCCCTGGCCAGCCGCCTGAGTTCCCTGAGCCCGCAGCGCGGGACGCCCGCCTCCTATCGGCCCCCCCGGCCCGACGACGAGCCGGAAAGACCTGTAGCGCCTCAGGAGGACCGGCCCATCGACCGGATCCTGCCGCCGCCGACCTTCCGGCACCCGCTTTAGGGCAAGAAACCGCCAGCCCGGTGAGATCCGCGCCCTAAGGAACCTCTGAACAAGTTATGGTCATTGAGGCGTAAGCCGAGCCCCCATCCTAACCTTCCCCCATCGGGGGGAAGGGACTTGTTCAGAGGTTCTCTAACTTTCCCGACCGCGCTCCCCAGGCCTCCACACGGTCCGGCGCAATAGCTCCACCAGCCCGAAACAGGCGGCGGCCAGCAACCCCCCGGCGATGGCGTCCACGATGAAATGGTTGCCGGTGATGACAATGGCGAAGAACGTCAGGACCGGATACAGCAGCCCCAGCGCTTTCGCCCCGCCCCGAAGGGTGCTCACGAAGTAGACCCCCAGAATCACCGTCCAACTGAAATGCAGGCTGGGCATCGCGGCCGAAATGTTGTAGTAAGCGGCCATTTCCGGTGTTCCGTAGAACCTGGGACCGAACGCCTGGATAGTGTCCACAACTTCTATGGTGGGAATAGCGAAGGGGGAAGCCGCCGGGAAGAGCATGAATATCACCAGTGCGGCGATCAGGTTAAACACGACCACCAACCGGTATCGGTAATAACGGCCCCGGTCCCTCACGAACAAGACCACCGCCAACAGCAGGACCACCGGCCAATAGGTGACGAGGTAGGCCCAGTTCAAGAACACGACCAGAGGGTATATGTGTTCTATCGCCCAGGCCTGCCAGCCCGGCTCCCACAGAATCCCCAGGTTGTCCTGGAACGAAGCGATGGCCTGACCGTTGCTTATGCCCACCGTCCGGGGATCGTCGTGCGCCAGTCCCCGGGTAAAGAGGTACGCCAGGTAGCCGCAGACATACAGCGCGAACTCGGTTGCCACAGACCGGCGGGTCCAGAAGGCGGACAGCGCCATCACCCACCGCCGCAGCGGTGTACCGATAGCGGCGGCGACGGACTCCCGCGGGTAACGGGACGGACGAGGCCGCGCCGTCCGTACTGCGCTCAGCCAGGTGTGGGAGAGGGCTCTCCACCTTGGAGTTCGACCAGTCAGTATGATCGGGCCTCGCAGCGGTCCGCCGCCGGGCCACCGGGCCGGATACGGCGAACGAGATGGACGACTCCGGGGGCCAACACCGGCAGATAGAACCGCCGCCGGACCACCAGTTCCATGGCTAAAAACGATGCCAGGATCAACATTCCACCGCCGATGGCATCCATGATGTAATGGTTGCCGGTAACCGTGATGGCGAACAGGGTCAAGGTGGGATAGGCCACCCCCATGGCCTTGATCCACCGGTTCGGCGTGGACAGGAATAGAACGCCGAACATCAGGGTCCAGCCGAAATGCAGGCTGGGCATCGCCGCGTACGCGTTGTAGAAGTTGGCGAATTCGCGGCTGGCGTAACCCGACGGTCCGAAGACCTTGATGGTGTCCATGAAGTATTCCGGGACCATTCTGGGCGGCGCCAGCGGGAAGACCATGAATCCGACAAGGGCCACGACGAAGCTCAGCAGCACGATGTTCCGGTAATACCTGTACTTCACCCGATTGGTCACGTACAGGGTGACAGCGGCCACCGCGATGATGGGCCAGAACGTGACGATATAGGCCCAGTTGAAGAATATCACCAGTTCTTTGGCGACGGATATGGCCCAGTTCTGCCAGATCGGCTCCCAAAAGAAACCCAGGCTGGACTCGAAACTGATGATCCGCCGGGCGTTCTCCAACGCCGTGGCCTGGAAGTCGGAGAACACCAGGTTCCTCGTGTACATGTAAATGAAATAAGCGACGGCAACGACGGCCAACTCCCTGAGGTGGGGGAGCCACCGCCGAGCCGACTGCCATTTGACCCGGTCCAACGCCAACGGAAGTCCTCGTTTAGCTACGACTTTCCCTTCGGGCTATCCACGGTTACGCTGGTCGTCTCTCGCCGTGGAAGCAGCGGCAACGCCACCGGGCCCCGCTCCCGGGCGGCCCGGCTTCCCAGGTAGACGCCGCACTCCAAACAATCGACCCAGGTCTGCGGTCGATGTCCCTTGGTGAACAAGCCTCGGGCCGTGGCGTACTTATCGTTGTTCCAGGCCTCTTGCACCGGGGTCTTGCTGAGATCGCCGAAGTCCTGGGACTTATCGGTGAGGTAACAACACGGGGCCAACCCGCCGTCCCAGTTCACCACGGCGCTTCGCCAGAGCCGCCAGCACACCCCGCCGTCTTCATGGTACGGCTTGTAGAACGGATCGGGCCGCAGATAGCCGGGGTGCTGCCGAGGCAGCCACCGCTCCGCTACTTCGAGATCGCCGGCGCCGTGGGGGAAATCGACTTTCTTGAAGACTATCGAGTCCACCGCCATTCGGCCCGCCAGAGCCCTGGCCTCGTCCATCTGATGCTCGTTTTGCCGCATTACAATGAATTGCCACTCGACGTGAGGCGTGGCGGAGCCCATCTCTCTTTTGGCCTCCGCCAACAGGTTGAGGTTGTCCATCACCCGGTCCAGACGCCCGCCGACCCGGTAGGTCTCGTACACCTCCTGGGTTACTCCATCGATGGACACCACCAGCACGTCGAGACCGGAGCCGACGATTTGCCGCGCCAGCAGCGGGGTCAGTGGTTTGTTGAGGTTGGAGCTGATGAGGGTGGCTATTTTTTGCTTGTGGGCGTAGGCCACAAACTCGTGGACCCGTGGATTCAGGAACGGTTCGCCCCAGCTATAAAGGGTCAGCCAAATGCAAGAGTCTTTGATCTGGTCGACGACGCCGGTGAAAACATCGAAGCTCATCACCCCTTTTTCCCGGTGAATATTACCCAGACCAGTATGGCACAGGGGGCACTTGAGCTGGCAGATATTGGTGGTGTCTATCTCCCATTCGTACGGAGAGCCCCAGACAGTCTTGCGGACCAGGCGCAGTTGTAACTCAACGCGGGCGAGGTTCCACAGCTTTCGCCAACTGACGTAGCGGACCGCCAGCCAATAGCGATGATCGCGCCGGCCATCGGCCACGGAGTTTATCACCCCGCCGTTCACCTGCAGCCAACGCTCGCCGAAGCAAATCGCGGCCTTCAGGAACCAGAATAGTGGTGTCAGGAGGGTCATAAAGTAGTCCGATATCTGCCCTGAGACCGGAGCAGGGAAGTCGGCTGCCGAACTCATCTCGGGATATTTGAGGGATCTGGTCCGAGGGGTCTCTTGTTAGCCACCGGCTGCTGGGGGGGAACCGGTCCTTCCAACGGATGCTTCGCCGTCTCCCGGACCGGCCAGTAAATTGTGGAGCATATGATACTCCCAGCCCCGGCGGTCGTTCAACAACCTTACGGGGCCTTCCGGGGCCTTCCGGGGCCTTGGAGCCGGTCCACGTAACCGGTCCGCGTAAATTGACGCCCGTGAATGGCGGGGGTATTCTGGAACCAATTCTTCCCGGGGGAATCCCGGTGTCGTCACCACTACAAAAAGAGGACGGGTCCTAGCGTAATGTCGCAATCAGCGGAATACAAAGTGGTCCGTGAACGCAACGTCATGGTGCCCATGCGCGACGGCATTCGTCTGGCGACAGACGTGTACCGGCCGGACGGTCCGGGCCGCTTTCCCGTGCTGGTAACCCGCGGGCCCTACGGTAAAGACACCTACGCCGACAACCAGGAACACTCCATCTGGTTTTTCCCCCAACGAGGATACGTGGTGGTCAGCCAAGACTGCCGGGCACGGTTCGAATCGGAGGGAGACGCTTACGATCCGCTGTTCCAAGAGTACCAGGACGGGTACGACACCGTGGAGTGGGCCGCCCGCCAACCGTGGTCCGACGGCCGGGTCGGCACTACCGGCCAGTCCTACCTGGGGGCCACCCAATATACCCTGGCCGCCGGCGGTCCTCCGCCTCCTCACCTCCGGACCATGGTCCCGGTGTCGGCGTCGTCCGACTTTCACCAGAGTTGGGTATACCACACCGGAGGCGCTATGGAGTGGGGCTGGACGGTGCCCTACGCCATCCACAAAGGCCGCAACACCCTGGAACGGGCGGGCCGTCACGACCTGCTGGCACAGATGGACGAGTATGTTCTGGAGGCCGACAATTTTGCCCGTCCCCTGAGAGACTCGTGGTACCGCCACTTGCCGATGCGAGACTGGATCGACCGGCTCAAGGAGACGGCTCCCTACTTCCACGAGTACTTCGATAACGAAACGGACGGCCCCTACTGGTGGAAGATCAATCTGCTGAAGCACGTCCAACAAATCGATCTGCCCATGTTCCACGTCAGCTCGTGGTACGACATTTTCCTGGAAGGGGCCCTCAATTCATACCAGGCAATGCGGGGTGACGCCGCCCCGGTCCGGGCCCGGAACAACCAGAAGCTGCTGGTCGGGCCCTGGGCCCACATACGCCCCTACACCGCCCCAACGTCGGGCGACACAGGGGACATCGACTTTGGCCCCGACGCTCGCATCGAGCTGCACGAACACATGCTTCGTTGGTATGACTACTGGCTGAAGGACATCGAGACCGGGATCATGGACGAACCCCCGGTTTCCATATTCGTGATGGGCGAAAACCGGTGGCGCGGCGAGAACGAATGGCCCCTGGCCCGTACCCACTACACCCGGTATTACCTGCACGCCGACTCCCCGGCCAATACCCGCCACGGCGCCGGCATACTATCGACGGCGCCGCCCGGGGATGAGCCGGCCGACACTTTCGTCTACGACCCCGACGACCCGGCGCCGACCCGGCGGGGCAGCACGTTGATCATCCCCCAGGGCGTCGGGGACCAGCGAGAGGTCGAAGACAGGCCGGACGTCCTGGTGTACACGTCCCCGCCGCTGGAGCGCGACCTGGAATTGACCGGTCCCATCGCCGTTCATCTGTTCGCCGGCAGCACGGCCGTGGACACCGATTTCACCGCCAAGCTGGTGGACGTGAGGCCCGACGGATACGCCCACAACCTCCAGGACGGGATCGTGCGGGCGCGCTACCGGACCTCGGCGGCAGAGCCGTCTTTTTTGGAGCCGGGCAGAGTCTACGAATTCGAGATCGATCTCTGGTCGGTGAGCCACCTGGTCAAGACCGGTCACCGGTTGCGTCTGGAAGTCTCCAGCAGCAACTTCCCGAGGTTCGACCGCAACCCCAACACCGGCGCGCCTATCGGCCAGGACGCCCGGCTGGAATCCGCACGGCAGACAGTGCATCATTCAGCCGCCCATCCGTCCCACGTGGTCTTGCCCGTCATTCCCCGGGCGTAGCCGCCAAGCGGACAATCCCGGAGAGACACCAAGGATTAGACAAACCGGGGCCAGACACACCGGGGCCAGACACTCCGGGAGTTGAGTCCCGGCAATCGTCAGGCCCGAAAGAGGATACAACGCATGACCGTCGGCAACCAGATTTTCTCCGACTCCCAGCGGGAGTTATTGAGCGCAGTACTCAACCGGATAGTCCCGGCCCAAGGCGACCGCCCCGGCGCCGGCGACTTGGGAATAGCCGCATTCGTGGAGCAAACGGCGGCCAAGACCCCCGGCCTTACCCGGATGTTCAACGAAGGCTTGAATACGGTCCTGGCGGCCGCCTCGAAGTCTCAACCCGGCGGTTTCCTGGCCATGGCAGACGCGGAACAGGACGATACCCTGCTTCAGGTCGAATCATCCAGTCCGGAATTCTTTGATCAACTGGTACAGCAGGCATATAATGGGTACTACATCAGTACCCAGGTCTTTGACGCCATCGGATACGACCATTCCATGCCACCCGGCGAGGGAGCCCAACCGGCGTTGATGGACGAGTCCCTGTTGGAGACCCAGCGGCGGCGGGAGCCGTTCTGGCGGAGGACCTAGGCACTTCCCCGGCGGTACAAGGGAGCGTATATGCCCAGAGAAGATTTCGACCAACAACTCCATCTCCTGGAGCAGGACGTAGAGTCCTTGGCCGCCTTCGTCGGCAAGTCGATCCACCGCTCCGTCGACGCCCTGAAACGCCGGGACCTTATTGCGTCCCAGGAAGTAATCAACGACGACGATTACATCGACCGCCGGAGGTTCGAGATTGAGGACCGGTGCGTCGACCTCATTGCCACCCAGCAACCGATGGCCCGCGACCTTCGGGTCATTATCGCGCTGCTGCACATTGTCGTGGAGCTGGAGCGAATGGGGGACTACGCCGAAGGGATCGCCAAGATTACCATCGCCATAGGAGACACCCCACCCCTCAAACCCCTGATCGACATCCCCCGCATGGCCGACAAAGCGGCGACGATGCTGAGCGACAGCATCGATTCCTTGCTCAACCGCGATATGATGAAGGCCAACCAAGTCTGTCAGTCCGACGACGAAGTGGACGCCCTCTACGATCAGGTGTACCGCGAGCTCCTTTTGTTCATGATCCAGGACCCGTCCACCATCCAGCGGGCCACCTATCTCCTCTGGGTCGCCCACGACCTGGAAAGGATCGCCGACCGGGCCACCAACATTGCGGAGCGGGTCATTTTCCTGCTGACCGGAAAGTTGGTCGAGGTCAACGCTTCCCGGTATTAGCCGGCATGTGTCCCCTCCCCCTTGCCAGGGGGAGGGTTAGGGAGGGGGTCATGGCTCTTCGCGTTGGCCACCATCCGATGACCGGAGTTGTACCAAGACTCCCACCCCCATCCTAACCTTCCCCCTCAAGGGGGAAGGGACATGTGTTTTTCGTTCGAGGGAGAAGGGACATGTGTTTTTCGTAATGACAGGCGGTATCAGGCTATCGACAGCACTCAGGCCGACAGGGCCAAGGCCAGTTGCCCCCGCGGCCCCGCCGGTTTAACGACGTCCCGCTTCGCGGTAAGGCCCCACTTCCTCCGGGCCCGGTCCACCAGGTCCAATACGCCCTTGGTATACTCCTTTGGGGCGTAGGTCTTCCGGTATAGCCTGGCGTAACCCTCCTCCAGGTGCGGGTAGGTCTCCCGCAACATTGGCATGAACCATTCCTTCGATCCGGGTTTGAGGAACAGCACGTTGGCCCCGAGGTACTGGGCGCGGTGGGCCTGAGCGGCCTGCGCCACGGCTTCGATATTCGCCTCGCCGTCGCTGATGCCCGGCAACAGCGGGGCCATCATCACCCCCGCCGAGATGCCGTTCTCCACCAGATCCTGCATTGCCTCCAACCTGGCCATGGGCCGGGGCGCGCCGGGCTCAGTGAGTCTCCAGACGTCATCATCGACGCTGCCAACGCTGAAGTTGACGTGCACCTCGGCAACATCCTTGAGCTCTTTCAGGATATCGATGTCCCGCCTCACCAGGACTCCCTTGGTGGTGATAGAGCAAGGGTTCTGAAAGTCGCGAAGCACATGGAGAATCTTGCGGGTGAGCCGGTATTCCGACTCGGCCGGTTCGTAGGGATCGGAGGCGGTGCCGATGGCGATGGACTCACCCCGCCAACTGGGGCGTCTGAGTTCCTGCCTCAACACCTGTGGGGCGTTTATCTTGGCGAAGACCCGCTGCTCGAAATCCCTGCCGGCGTCCAGCCCCCAGTATTCGTGGGTCGGCCTGGCGTAGCAGTAGTGGCAGGCGTGGCGGCAACCGCGGTACGGGTTCAGCGTCCACCGGAAAGGGAAGTTCGGAACATCTATCCGGTTGAGCATTGATTTCGATTGGATTTCCTGCACTTGTGCGCCCGCCATCATTCCTCCCCGTCGAACAAACATACGTCATAGAAACGTTTGTTCGGATAATAATGGCGGCCACGCCAACCGTCAACAATCAAATGTCATTACGCGAATGTCACGACGCGCATGCCATGGGCGAATGTCAGGGGCGAAGCCATTGCGTTAGCCGGCCTGCCGCACACGGTCCGGGCCGGTCGTTCACCGCATTGGGCGGTCACCTGCTATAGCGGTAACCGTCGGCGGAGCGGTTGCAGTTCAGCCGGCGGCTCAGGTGCAGTCCCTCCAGCACGAATTCGGCGGCGGCGGCCACGACCTCGGGCCGTGCGTCGTCCGTCAACTTCTTCACGGCGTCCCCGAGACCGTCAATGGATTCCACCATCGCCGGGTAACCGGCTGCCGGGTGGTCGCTGCCGGTCACCGCCATTCCACCGAGATCGAAGGCCGTCACCACCGGTTCCAGGTCCTCCAGGTCGAAGTAACCGCCGAACACCCGCAGTACTGCCCGCCGGGTGAGGTCGTCGGTCACCCGCGATTCACGGCCTTCCTCGAAGGTTTCCAGTTCGATCTTGCCGGCAAAGGACGCAACGATGTAGGTGAGATCACTCACCCTGGGACACACCCATTCTTCGCCGTTGATCAGGCTGCGGCGCACCGCGTTCCCCAGCAGCGTTTCGAAGTTGGCAATGGACACCCGAACGCTGACACCCGAACGCTGGTTGATCTCGCTGCTCTGGCGGGCCTGGGTGGTGATCTCCGCCAGAATCTCCTTAATGTAACCGGGGACGACCAGCTTTTCTTCATTGGGGAAACGGTTCCGTTCCTGGTCCATGATGGCGATCTCATCGCGCGGGTCCTGGGGGTAGTGGGTGTGTATCTGGGACCCGTACCGGTCCTTGAGAGGCGTAACGATCCGACCCCGGTTCGTGTAGTCCTCGGGGTTGGCCGTGGCAACGACGAACACGTCCAAGGGCAGCCGGACCCGGTAACCCTTGATCTGAACGTCCCGCTCTTCCATCAGGTTGAAGAGTCCCACCTGTATCCGCTCGGCCAAGTCGGGCAGTTCGTTGATGCAAAATATGCCCCGATTGGTGCGGGGCACCAAGCCGTAGTGGATCACCAATTCGTCGGACAGGTAGTGTCCCTCGGCCACCTTGATGGGGTCGATCTCCCCTATCAGATCGGCGATAGAGATATCCGGAGTCGCCAGTTTCTCCGAATACCGGTCATCCCTGGCGACCCACTCGACGGGCGTCTCGTCACCGTATTTCGACAGTTGGTCCCGGCACGGCTGGCATATTGGAGCGTAGGGATTGCAGTTGATCTCGCAGCCGGCGGTCTTGGGGATCCACTCGTCCAGCAGGCTGACCATGGCGCGGATCAAACGTGATTTAGCCTGGCCGCGTTCCCCCAGCAGTATCACGTCCTGCCCGGCCAGAATGGCGTTTTCCAATTGTGGAATCACCGTGTTTTCGAATCCAATGATTCCGGGAAAGACGATCTCCTCAGCCCGAATCTTGTCCATCAGGTTATTCCGCATCTCTTCGCGGACCGGAAGCGCCTGGTAGCCGCTCTGGCGGAGATCTCCGAGATTCTGGGGGTGCTCGGCAACAGGCATAATCACCGCTCCAAGGTCGATTCACACCGGACGGAGGCCAACTCTTGCCGGCGCCCACCCGTACGCCCGGCGCACACGGGCGGCAGGTTTCAACTTACCACACCTTGGTCTATAATTGAACTTGGCTCCACGGTAGCCGGAGAAGACGTGTTCACCCGAGTAGCGATTCCACTGATTCTCTTCCTCGCCCCGCGCTGCCTGCCGCGGGCGTTGCGGTTCGCACGGCTTGTATGGCGGCTCAGCTTCGACAAGCGGGTCCCGATAGTACTCCGATTGCTTCTGCCCCTGGCGATTGTTTACGTTATTTCACCCGTGGACTTTCTCAAAGACACGATTCCGATAGTCGGCCGGTTCGATGACCTGATCGTGGCGGGGCTGGCGATGCTCTTCCTGGTCACCCTCTCTCCCAAGGAAGTTGTGGATGAACACAACGGCAAGATCAAGGCCAGCGACCGTCCGGAAGACAAGGACCCCTCCAAGGTGGTCGACGGGTCGAGCCGATTGATAGACGACTAACGCGCTGACTGCTACACGATTGCCTGGGAGTGACTCCCATCTCAACCTTTGCGGCCTTGTCTTCCATCACCTCAATACTTCCCCATGACGGTATGGGACTCTATATCCACGTGCCCTTCTGCAAGACGAAATGCCCCTACTGCGATTTCAACACATACCAGGGGATCGAGGGGCTTATGGGGGAGTTCCAGCAAGCCCTGGCCGCTGAGCTGACCCTTTGGGGGCAGGGCCTTGGCCGCCCGGCGGTCGGGACAGTGTTCTTCGGCGGCGGCACACCTTCCTACCTTCCGGAGGGGGCAATCGGCGACATTCTGTCTGCCGCCCGCAACGCGTTCAACGTCGACCCCGGCGCGGAGATAACCATCGAAGCCAACCCGGGGGACTTGGACATCCACGCCTGCGAATCCCTGCTGCGCCAGGGAGTGAACCGCTTGAGCATCGGCGTCCAAAGTCTGAATAACGAATCGCTCCGGCTGCTGGGACGGCGTCACGACGCGTCGGAAGCGGTGGCGGCATTACAGACGGCCCGATCGGCGGGGTTCCGCAACGTGAACCTCGACTTCATGTACGGCCTGCCCCACCAGACCCTGGAGCAGTGGAGGGACACGGTATCCCGCCTTGGAGACTTGTCACCCGAACACATCTCGCTCTACGCTCTCACCCTGGAGGAGGGTACTCCGATGCACCGGTGGGCTGCGGAGGGCAAGATTCCCGAACCCGACCCTGACCTGGCCGCCGACATGTACCTCCACGCCCAAGAGTTGTTGGACGGCAAAGGTTACCATCATTACGAAATATCCAACTGGTCGCGCCCCGGCCGGGAATGCCGGCACAACCTCGTCTACTGGTTGAACGGGCCGTACCTGGGTGTGGGGCCGGGCGCCCATTCCCGTTTGGGGGAGTACCGGTTCTGGACCGTGCGTTCCCCCCGAGAATACGGCTCCAAGGCTGCGGAATGGCTGCGGCAAGGACAATCTCCGTTGGCAGGTTTTGACGAGACCGCCTTGGAAAAAGCGGTAACAATCGACGGTTGGGAGCATCTGTCGCCGACTATATTCGCCGCCGAGACGATGTTCCTGGGGCTGCGCCTGCTGGACGGCCTCGACCTCACCCAAGCTTCCGAACGAGCGGGCATAGACCTTCGCCAGCGTTACGCCGAACAGGTCCGGGACCTGCTGGCGATGGGGCTGTTGGAACAGGAGAATGAAACCTTGCGGCTGGCCAAGGATTCCTACCTGGTGGCCAACCAGGTGTTCACCCGCTTTCTAGACTGAAGAAGGGCGGCCGCAATAACCGGAGCGCAATGACCGGAGCGCAATAATGGAAGCCATCGAGTTCATTGTCGACTGCCTGAACCAGGTCCAAATCCGCTTGGCGGGGACCTGCGGAGGCCTGACTTACGACCAATTGACGTGGCGGCCCGCACCGGCAGCCAACAACATCGGTTTTATCATGTGGCACCTGAGCCGCAATGAGGACGCCCGGATCGCCCAGACCGGCGGTCTTCCGGACCTGTGGGTGACAGACCGGTGGCACGTTGCCTTCGACCAACCCGTGCAATCGCCCGACCCGGGCGACCGCCTTGGGTACCGCAGCCTGGCCATCCCCTCTCTGGAAACTCTGCTGGGCTATTCAGACGCGGTCCACCAAAGGACGCTCGATTTCCTTCAACAGCTCCCCGCGGAGGACCTGGACCGGCCGGTGGGGCCGGTGGAGCCGTGTCAAACGGTTGCCGGTTCCCTTCGCCACATGATTACCCACAAGAACCATCACCACGGGCAGATTGACTACCTGCGCGGCTTGCAGGAAGAGTCGTGGGGCCTGCCCAGAGGGACCGGCGGAATCCTGCCGTAGGGCCCACCGCAGAGGCGCCCGCGGCTATCGGCCGATGAGTTGCCGGGAGTTAGGCTTGGGCAGCCATGGTCCGAACTCCGTAGCGCCCAATTTTGGCGTCGTTAGTAACCAACACCAGCCCCTCGGCCTGAGCTCGCGCAATCAGCATACGGTCGAACGGGTCACGATGGATCAGTGGCAGGCTACCGGCTTGTTCGGCGTGATAAAACGTGACCGGGAGTTGGGCAAATCCCAATCCTTCTACCGCACCCGCTAGGTTATCCGGTGATTGGATCTTACCTGTCGATCGCTTGATGGCGATCTCCCAAGCGCTAACCACGCTGACAAATACATCGTTGCGACGGTCTGTAATAGTATCCGTAAGGGACCGCCCCAACCTCTCATTCTCCTCGAGTGCCCAGATGAGTACGTGGGTGTCTAAAAGGAGTCGTTGGACCATTTGCCTTCGAAAGCCTCGATGATTTCCAGGGACGTCTCATCGAAGTCGGGAGCCATTTGGATTTTCCCCTTCCAAATACCCAAGGGCCGCCGTTCCTGCTCCTCCCGGTAGGGAACCAGTTTCAAAAACGGCTTGCCAGCCCTGGCAATAATCACCTCTTCCCCCTCCCACGCCAACTGACCTAGTTTGGAAAGCTGGGATTTGGCCTCGTGCATGTTCACTTGCATATCTGCACCCATCAGTTAGCTAAGTCGACTAAGTTTAGCATACTCTTAATCGCCGGAACTGTTATTGCGGCGTCCGGCCATTGTTTCGGCGTGACTCCGCCGTGCATAATCATCGCATACCGCTGCTCCGAAATACTTTGCGATTTGAAGGGTACTCTACCCGGCAGAGGGATTCATGCTTGACTTGCTCATCACAAACGGCCTGGTTATCGACGGTACCGGCAGCCCCGGCTTCTTTGCGGCAGTCTTGGTGGAGGGAGACCGGGTGGCCATCCAACGGGGCGACGTGTCCGGGCTGGAGGCGACCCGCACCATCGATGCGGCCGGTTACGTTGTCTGTCCCGGGTTCGTAGACCTGCACTCCCACGCGGGGTTGACCATCCTGGGGGAACCGCACCATGACCCGAAGGTGCGCCAGGGCGTCACCACCGAGCTGGTGGGCATCGACGGCATCTCCCACGCTCCCTTCAAGACCCGGGAGGAGCTGGAGCGTTACATCTGGCTGGATTCCGGCCTCAATGGCTACCCGCCCCTGCCCGCCGACTGGCTGACTGTGGCCGACCTTCTGGACAAGTACGATGACTCGGTCGCCATCAACATGGCCTACATCCTCGGCAACTCACCGGTCCGCATCTGGAGCGTCGGGTGGAACGACCGGCCCGCCACGGCCGCCGAATTAGAAGACATGAAGGCGGTTGTCCGGGAGGCGATGGAGGAAGGCGCCTGGGGCCTTTCAACAGGCCTGGACTACCCGCCCGGTTCTTACGCCTCCACGGAAGAGTTGGGCGCGCTGGCCGACGTCACCGCCCGTATGGGCGGCCACTACCACACCCATACCCGCGCCAGCCTTCGCTCCCAAGGCCTGCTGGCCCCGTGGGAGGAGGCGCTGGAAATCGGACGGCTGGGGAACTGTCCCGTCCACCTTACCCACTACCGGCAGGGCGCTTCCGGGGTGGGCAGCCACCTGGACTATCTTGGCTTGGTGGAGAAGGGGCGCGACGAAGGCATGGACGTTACCTTCGACTGCTACACCTACCCTTACTCAGGCACGACTGTAACGATCGGTCTGCCCCACTGGGCCAAGGACGGCGGCCCCGAGCGCCTGATGGCCGCCCTCAGCGACGCCGATGACCGGGTGCGCATGAAGAGAGAACTCTCGCGCGACCGGTTGGAGGACAACTGGCTCACCAATTTCACCCAGCCCCAGAACCGAATATACGACGGCCGGCTGATTACCGACATTGCCGAGATGCGCGGCCAAGACCCGGAGGACGCACTGTTCGACCTGCTGCTGGAGGAGAACCTGGGGATTTCGACGGTTGGTCTGGGAACCAACGCCCAAACGCTCTATGCCTTTGTTTCCCACCCCGCCGGAATGATCGCCTCGGACTCCATCCTGTTCGGGGAATATCCCAATCCCAGGAGCTATGGCTGCTTCCCAGTCGTGCTGGCCGAGTTCGTCCGCGCCGAGCAGCACCTGAAGCTGCCGGAGGCCATCAGGAAGATGACTTCGTTCCCGGCCCAGCGCCTGGGCCTGCCGGACCGGGGCATCCTGCGTGACGGGTTCAAGGCCGACATCGTGGTCTTCAACCCCAATACCGTGAAAGCGCTGGCAACCAAGGATGACCCGAAACAGTACCCGGTGGGGATCGACTACGTAATAGTCAACGGGCAAGTGGTGGTCGACAACGGAGAGAACACCGGAGCGCTTCCCGGCCGGTCGTTACGCCGGGGAAAGCGAGACTAGCCCACAGCGCGGAGCCTTGGGGTAGAGGTCGAAAATATCCCGGACCGGGCAACTGAACTCCGGCAGTGCATCGCCGCCGTCCCAGACGTGGTCACCAGGAAGATTCCTGCTTGAGCAAACGGTCCTTCACCCCAGCGCCTTCAGCAACCGGCCCATAGCCTCGCAGTCCCGGCAGTTGTTACGGCCCGGAGGCGGCGCCGGCATGTCGTAGATCCGGGCAGCTTGTCGGAGCAGTGGGGTGACAAGCCGTTCCGGCTCCAGGTCCACCGGGACCACGCGGGCATGAAAGTCCATGGAAAAGCCTTGGCCGTGGACCAACTTCGGTTCTTCGGCCGTTTCTTCCCCGGTGGCTGGCTCCATGTATACCAGGGACAGGCGCGATACCGGCGAAAGCCCAACCCGCTCCGCGATGTAGGCGTAGACGTTCAGTTGCGCCCGGTAGGCCCGGAACATGCTGCGGTAGGCCGGATTGTAGCGACTGGTCTTGTAGTCGACGATGGCGTAAGAGCCGTCGGTACACCGGAAGATTGCATCGGCTTCTCCCCGTACCGTTACTCCCGTCTGAGAGTCGACGGCCTTGAATGCTGACCAGTGGGGCGGTCGGACAAACTCCCTCACGTCGCCGATGGCCGCCAGCCACTCCGGGGGCCGGTCTTCCCGGAGGAAGTGATTTTGCACCAGCAGCTTGTTATAGCGGTCGATGCTGCTGAATATGCCGGGGAAACCTTGGAAAGGCAGGTCTTTGACGTGGAGCCGGACCCAAGCGCAACGTGAACAAAAACGGAAGCTGGCATAATAGCCGAGCTCTGTGGCGGCAATCGTCAGCCCGGCGGGCGGATCGTCGGCAAGGGGTTCCCCGCCCTGGAACTCGGCGCTCTCGTCAGCGGGGCTACGAGGGTTGGTTTCCGTCATCGTTTGCGTTACCCCCACTGCCCGCAACGCCCAAGGGCGGATTCTGCTCTCATAACATCAAGGGAGGCGCTCCGGTGCGGGCCTCCGGCGGAAGGGCGTCTTCCCATTTGGGTAGTTGGCGGATTCGCGTGTCGGGCAATCCCAAGATACAGATCACTCCCACCACGCTAAGGGCGAACGCCAGCAGCAAAGACCAGGTGTAGTCCCCGGTGAAATCCCTGAGGTACCCGGCCATGACCGGACCGATGGCCATCCCGATTCCGGCTCCGGCCATCTGCCAGCCGTAGGTGGTGCCTGTCGGGGCGTCGCCATAATACTGCCGGTTGATGATTGGAAAGGCGGTCATCTCGCCACCCATACCAATGCCGAACAGCACGGCGAACACGTAGAACGAAGCCGTATCTTGCGATACCAGGAGCATCAACACCGGGAACGTCTGCAGGCTGAAACAGACTCCCATCACCACCTTGCTCCCCCACCGGTCGGCCAGGACCGGGGTGGCGAAACGAGTTAGAGTGCTAACCACGTTCAGGACTATCAATACGCCTGTAGCGAGGGCAGCGGACATTCCGGAGTCGATCGCGATAGCCACCAGAAGGATCAGGACGATGTTGTGTCCCGCGCATCCCCAAAAATGGATGCCCACCAAGTTCCAGAAGGTATGGGTTTCCTGGGCTTGTTTCAGGAATACGTTGGTGCGCAGTTTGGCCAGGGGGCTGTTTTGAAGGGTCCTGATGGGCTCATCCGGCGGGGCCCCCCATTGACGCTGCCCCACGTCCGCCGGTTCATTATAGAACCATCGCACGAGATAGAGGAGGACCGCTCCCCCGGCAATTCCGGGAATCCAGAAGGTCCAGCGCAGACCGAGCGCATCGAAGATGAGGTAAATCATCAGGATTGCGGCTACTGTGCCCAGCCCCTGCAACGCTTGCAGTATTCCCATGGCGAGCCCCAACCCCTTGCGGAACCAGAGGGTGACGCCCGACACCAGGGTGACCTGGAAAGCCGCCATACCCGCGGCAAGGAGAACGCCGAAGTAGAGGTAGAACTCCCAGAGCTGGGTCATGGCGCCAGTCAAGACCATTCCGGCGATAAAGAACAGTCCGCCAATCCACATCACCCGGCGCACCCCGTAGCGGTCCCCCAGCCACCCGCACACCGGGCCCAAGGCGCCGGAGACGACCCATTGGATGGTGAAGCCGACGGTAATCGCGCCGATGCTCCATCCAAAGTGCTCCGGTTTGTTGAACTCCGGGACCAGCAGGGCGACGGCGAAGCGCAGGGACGAACTGGTCATCCACATAACGGATGCCACGCCCACGATCACCCAAGCGTAATGGAACCGCCGGTTTCCAATCGCCGGCCCTTGTGGACGAAGGCTGAAGTTAAACACCCGTCTTGCTTCTGAGAGGATGCTCCATTTTACACATTCGTTACATTGGGATACAAAAACCGGGATACAAAAACCGGGATACAAAAACCGGGATACAGGAAGCTCGATACAGGAAGCCGACCACAGTGGAGGAGGTCTTCGCCCGGGACCCGGGACGCCAAGGAGACACCGACGTCAAATATCGCTTGGATCTTCCCGGTCGCATGAGGCCGGGTTTCACGGTGCGGCCAGGCTATACGTCGATGAGCAACCCTGGGTTGAGCACTCCGTTAGGGTCCACGGCCCGCTTGGCAGCCCTCAGGGCCTGGGCGAATGGCTCGGGGCGCTGCTGGTCGTACCACTGCCGATGCAGGCGTCCCACCGCGTGGTGATGGGTGATGGTGCCCCCGGCGGCCATGATGGCGTCCGAGGCGGCCGTCTTCACCTCGTCGTACATTTCCAGTTCCGCACCCCGGCGTCCCATGCCCTCCCAGGTGTAGTAGGGCGCCGGGCCGTCCGGGTAAACGTGGGTGAAGCGGCAGGTGACCGAACCGCCCCCGCATACACGGTCCAGGGTCTCCTGCAGCGCGCCGCGCACCATCTCGTCCATGGCTGGCCAACGGTCCCAAGTGATGGCCGTTTCCAGGGTCTCGGCAACCAGCCCCAAACCGGTGGTCATGTTTCGCTGGTAAGGCGCACCCAAGAAGGCACTGCGCCAAGCTCCCACCGCGCCCTGCCGGCCCGTCTCTCCATCCGCCCGGTCGGAAGGGGTGGAAATCTTGATGTCGGCCTCGTCGATTGTGCCCCCGGCTTCCCGGGCGATGGCTACGGCGGGCCGTATGAAATCGTCTTGGGGGAGTTCGTTGGACTCGAAACCCAGAACCAGCAGGGAAAGGGCGCCGTCCAAGCCGGCGGCGGCCGCGGCCTCTCCAGGATCCAACAACCGGCAATTGGCCGGCCATAGCTTGGCCTGGACTATCCGCCGCGCTGCCTCCGCCCCGGCGACGAAACTCGGGAAGGTGACTCCGGCGGAGGCACGGTATTGGGGGCGGGCCTGGATTCGCATCCAGGCTTCGGTGATGATGCCCAGAATACCCTCGCTGCCGATGGCCAATCGGTCGGGGCTCGGGCCGGCGCCGCTGCCCGGCAACCGGCGCGACTCCCAGACGCCGGCGGGGGTAAGCATGCGCACGGATTCGACGAAGTCATCGATGTGGGTATGGTTGGTGGCGTAGTGCCCGCCGGAGCGGGTCGCAATCCAGCCGCCCAACGAAGAGAACTCGAAGCTCTGAGGGTAGTGGCGCAGGGTGAATCCGTGGGGTCGCAACTGCGCTTCCAGTCCCGGCCCGTAAGCCCCGGCCTCGATTCGAGCCGCGCGCGAAACGTCGTCCACTTCCAGCACCCGGTCAAGGCCGGAAAGGTCGATGGTGACGATACCGTCGTAGCCTTCGGGAGGTTCGAACCCGCCGACGGTGGAGCTGCCGCCGCCGTAGGGGATTGCGGCGTAACCCGAGGAAGAACACCAGTCCAGCAGGGCCTCCACCTCGTTTTCGTTGGTCGGGCGGGCCACTATGTCGGGCGGGTTGGGAAACTGGAGGTTGAAAGCGCGCACGCGGTCCCGGAAACCGCGCCCGTAAGTATGGACGGCCCGGTCGTGGTCGTCGGTAGAACAGATGGCGGCTAGGGCTGGCGGGGCGGACACGCGAGGGGGACGGAGCTGGAGGTCGGCCAAACTTGGGGCCGGCCGGGGCGCCACATTCACACCGTAGCGCCGGGAGACCGCGGCAGCGGCATCCGACATCTGTTGCGGAGTCGGCTCATCCGACTCCAGACCCCAAGCCCAAAAGCTTCTTCGGTTAGCCATTAGACACTCCCATCGCCTGAGTGGATTTCCTCCGGAGCTTCATCCAGCCCGGGGCCTGATTGTGGAGCATTGTAGCGAGGGAACGGTTGAAATAGAAGGCGGGGCCGCGCCAATGACTATTGTCAGTTGACCTTGTTGTTTCGTGGTCTTATCATCCGTCCAATGACTGCTTCGTTGAGCACAATGTTGGCGGGACCGGTAGGTGAGGGCGAGATTCGAGTATCGTCGGTCCCGGCAGTGAACGTCGCGACGGTACCCCAGAGGAGTCCACTAAGGTACCCTGGTGGCAAAACTTGGCTGATCCCGCACATCCGGCAGTGGTTGGGTAGTTCCGCGCCACCGGTGCGTCTCCTTATAGAGCCGTTTGCCGGCGGCGGAATCGTATCCTTAACCGCTGTGATGGAGGGCTTAGCGGACCGGTGCTTGGTGGCCGAAATCGACCACGACGTAAGTGCGTTCTGGCACGCCGCCCTTAGGCACGGGGATGAACTGTGCGATTTGGTCATGGCGTTTCGGGCCACTCGAGAAGCCGTGAAGGACCTGGAAGCTAGTTGCCCGAATAGTGTGCTGGAGCATGGTTTCCGAACCTTGGTCTTGAATCGAACGCGGCGTGGCGGGATTCTGGCGCCTGGCGCTTCGTTGGCCAAAGTAGGAGAAAATGGCAGAGGCATAGCCTCGCGCTGGTACCCGACAACAATAGTGAGCCGCCTGCGGAAGATCACGAAGTTCGCCAGCCGAATTACCTTTTGCGAAACGGACGGCGTGAGGCTCCTGGAGTCTTTGACCAACAACCTCAACGATGGGGTAGCGGTGTTCGCTGACCCGCCCTACACAGCCGAGGGAAAACAAGCCGGCAAACGGCTGTATGCTCACAATGAAATAGACCATTCCCGGGTTTTTAACGCGCTTGCCGAGTCCGCCTCCGACTTCTTAATCACCTACGATAAATCGCCGGAAATAATAGGCCTAACGCACCAGCACGGGTTCCATGCAGTCCAGGTCACTATGACAAACACCCACCATGCCCAGATCCCGGAACTAGTAATCAGCCGACGGCGGATGTTCTAAGTGACGTCAGCGGGTTCTTCGCGTTACGGAATCGCCGAGTGGTACGGGGAGCCTTACGAGGGCCTTTCCGTCGAACGCAGACGAGAGTTAGCGCAAATTGCGGGGGGCGGAAATGAAGAATCCCCGGCCTGCCGATTTCAACAAGGGAGTCCGCCGTGCCACAAGCGAGGCGGTGTATGTTCCTTAATCCGGTACCAGCCGGGCGACAGTGACCGGATTGGCCCATCGCAAGGCAGGCCGGTCATCGTATGCCCGAAGAGGTTTGAGGAAGATAGGGTCGTGCTTCACTGGCTTGCCGAAATTGTTGGCTTTCCTGCCAATGAGGCTATGGTTGCCCGTGAGGTGCCCTTCATGCGCGGCACCGGCACCGACAGAGCAGCAGGCAAAATCGACTTGATGGTCGCCCGAAACCGGGATGGAACGCTGGAGTGGTATGGTCTCGAAATACAGGCCGTATACTTTTCGGGCCGTGGCATGCAAACAGAGTTTGTGGCACTGAAAGACGATCAAGAACCTGTGCCACCTTTTCCAGACTCCATCCGCCGTCCCGACTGGCGGTCTTCCAGCGCCAAACGCTTGATGCCCCAATTGCAGATCAAAGTCCCGACTTTGCGCCGGTGGGGATCCAAAATAGCCGTCGCCGTAGACCGCCCATTCTTTGATTCAATCGGAGGCCTCAGTCCCGAACCCAGCCACGATCTTAACGACGGGGACATTATCTGGATGATTCCTGAAATGTTTCGCGCCGGACGGGAGCCATTTCAACTGAGTCGTGGCCATTGGGAAGTATTGACTTTAGAGGATTCCAACAACAAGCTGCTAGCGGCTGAGACCGTTAGGCGCGACGCGTTTGAGCAAATGCTTCGCAACAAACTCGAACACCTCGTTCCCCCGCAATCCTCTGGCAGTTAGACTGGTCGCCCAACTGGTGAACGAGCAATTCCTTTTCGGTTCACGAGACGCTCCTGCCTAACCTTCCCGCAGGCGGCGCAACTCCGCCTCAAGCTGACGTATTCTGTCTTCGCCAGCCGCCCGCGCCTCACGGTCCTGCCGCCAGTTTTCCAGGTAGGTCCCG
>DAOUHF010000220.1:0-1540 GCA_034428795.1 Dehalococcoidia bacterium | reverse complement strand
AGTTTGTGGCCGCTGATGGAGATGCTGTCGATGCCGGCGTCGAACCCGAAAGGCTGCGGGTCATCCACGTAGGGCAGGATCATGCCGCTGAGCGCTGCGTCCGCGTGAATGTAGTGTTCTCCGATGTTCAGTTCGTCAATGATCTGCCGGATCGCGGGGATGTCGTCCACGGCGCCGCGCATGGTGGTGCCGATGGTGGCCAGGATGATGGCGGGCCGCCCCCGATGGACGATCAGCATGTCCCTGAGGTCGTCATAGTCGATCTCGCCGTCGGTCCTCCTCTTGACGGTGGTGTGGGGCATATTGAGGACGCGGGCAATCTTGAGGATCGAATAGTGGGCTTCCTCGGAGAAGTACAGCATGCCCTCGGGATGGAGTTCCCGGGCCAGGTAGAGGCCGTACATGTTGCCCTCGGTGCCGCCCGATGTGACGTAGCCCCAGGCGTCGTCGGGATCCAGTCCGGTGAGTTGGGCGAAGTGGAGTATGACCTCTCGTTCGAACTGGTGGGTGTTGCCCCGGTAGTGGGTCTTGTGGAAGGGGTCTCCTATGTTGTTGAGGCAGTGGCTGAGGAATGGGATGAGAGGGGAGTAGTCGAAGTTCTGGTTGCCGGGGTAGCCCACCTGCCATTGGTCCCCGTCCTTGATTTCCTTGAGGAGTTCGGCCAGTCGGGTTTCGATGTCGTTCTGGGCGGTCATGGTTGCTTCGTCCTCGGCGTGCTCGAGCGAACAATGTCTTGGCTGGGGTCCGGCGTTGGGTATGTTGGCAATTCTACGCTTTGGCCCTCCCTTAAGCGGGGAGGCCCAGTGTGTTTCTCCGGCCCAGTGTGTTTCTCCGGACCAGTGTGTTTCTCCGGACCGGGGTCTTCGCCGTCAATTAGGCTGATGCACCTTGGTTCAGCCACATGTTCCAGAGTCGACGGCAAGTCCTCAAAGGCTCATGGCAAAAAAGACGACCGGCCGGTTGGTCGGGCCGGCGTCGCCGTTGGCCAGCGACAGCTCAATCATGCCAGCGGTGGATACTTCCGCGCTACGGCCAGATGCCAACGGCGCTCCCGGACCACCGTCCCTGCCGCATTGTCGCCGAGTCTGCAACGCCGACTCTGGCCCGGCCGCACCCGGCCGGAACTGGTGTCAATGGCGCCGAACACCCATCATCCCAGTGGAGAACGGCTATCACGAATTCCGGGCGCATGCAGACAGCGACGATGTGGTCCCGGGTGCAATAACCGACCTGTATGGGCGGTCTTGTCACCGCATACGACAGGAAGGTTTCTTTTGACTATAATCGCGACAGCCTCCAGAACAGGAGCCTTCGATTATGGCCACGCCCCCCAAATCCGTTGAAATCTACTGCATGAAGTGCCGGGCCAAGACCGGCTCAAGGGATGTTGAACAGGTCACAATGAAGAACGGACGCCCCGCCCTGCGTGCTGTCTGCTCTGTGTGTGGCACAGGCAAATACCGCATCGGCTCCGCCGGCTGAACTTGGGCCGCCGTCGGAAGTTTTGCTCGTTCCGGGCAACGGGCGAATTCCGACGGAG
>DAOUHF010000219.1:0-26720 GCA_034428795.1 Dehalococcoidia bacterium | reverse complement strand
GGGGCCTGGCGGGACGAAATCAGAGGCCATCGACACTCGCCAACACTGCCGGAAGGCGGGCCAGACCCGCGAACCCGTGCCATTAAACACAAGACCGGCCTGTCCGGGTCTTGTTCAGAGGATTCCTAGGTCCGGGTGGAGATAGTCGGGTGAGTCTTGGCCGTAGATTGCTACGTTACCGTGGGTTCTGAGGCGCAAATCATAAGGTCGTCGTGGAGTTCCACTTTCGTCGTCAAGCCAGGCGACGTCGCCTGCCTCCAAGCGCCAATAGGCGGGCATCCGTCCTTTGTCTTGCCAGGCGTAGTTGTCGAGCGCGGAGTCTACTTCAGAGAAATCACCATAGAGTCGATCCCACGCTCTGCCCAACGTGGCAAGAAGCGCGCCGGCGCGCTTTCGTCTCTTTTTCTTTGGGCGCACCCGTGAGATATCTTGGATTACAACCGCCCAGGCGGGGCAATCGCGGTCTTGAAGCGTATACGTGGCACCCAGATTTTGCATCGCTTGCATGCGGACACGAGGGGTATTCGAGATACGTAGTCCACGGCAATGGTCACTAGAGTAACGTCGCTCAAGCAAAGGGTGCAGTCGTAAGCGTGGTGCAATCTCGGCTCCGAGAAGTTGCAGGAATCGCTGTGCCCCAATCCTTTCTCGACCTGAGGGAGAACGAAGTATCTTGGCGTATCGATCACTTAGCCATGGGATTCCTAAGGCATTATCGGCTGCGATGAGAAAGCTGTCTGGCTCCCGATCAATCGCCCGTGGCAGATATGCGTCTACAGGGCGCGCACTGGTGGTCTTGCGCTGCGTCTTACGGCCCTTCGCCACGTACTCGTATGCCTCAAGTGCGATGCCTCGGCCGATGTTGGGGGCAAGGTCTCGCAATTCCTCGAGGTCCATTCCCTCGAATGCGTCCCGAAGCGCCTGCACTTGCTGGTCCGTTAGCAGCGTCGCGATCCGAGGTTTGGTCTTACCGGCTGCGGCCATTCGGCGGACGACGTCACTGTTGTCAGATACATCTAGGAGCGCTCCACAGGATCTGAGCCATTTGAGGACGGTGTCCGCGGCTTTTCCACCATCGAGATGTGCAGCGTGAAGTAGCGTGATGATACCGAGTTGTTCCGCTAGCGGGGTGGTTTCTGCAGCAACCGCCGACGGTGAATCGCCACTCGGAGGAATAATGTGTCGGCCGTCTTGGGATACTATGCACGGCAGGTCGAGCAAGCGGCTATCCAGGCCCTCCTCTAGGCCGGCTGCGACGAGTGCTACCGTGGAACTGGCAGGCCTTTTTTCGTCACCGACAATCTCCAGTGCTTGCTCGACGCTCACCTCATCAGGAATGTCAGCGCCAGACCTTCGCCAGTCGTCCAGAACAACCCTCCATCTACCGGCTTGGTCGCGGACCTCGAACGGGAGGGTAGCGGGCAGGCCGGCAAGGGCAGATGTCTCGGTTTCGGTCAGGATTTGCTCCAGCGGTTGTGCCTCTACAGCAAGCTGAGACAGCCGAAGTTCGCCCTGCCCCGACACGGAGAAAGACAGTTGTGATGCAACCCATTGTCTTGCCTTGACGATGATCGCCTCTTCAAACCCGTCGGTGAAAGAGGACGGGGCATCGCCTTCGGTGGCGTCGGGCAGGGGCATTGCCGACCAAGCCGCCCTGGGGTCGCGAGAAAAGAGGTCAAGGGCCGCCCGCGACCAAAGGTCACCTACAAGCGGGACCAACGCCTTGTTCCACTCGTTGTCGGCGAAGTCCCCACGGTTCGTTAGCGGATCGAACTGGGCATTGGCGAATATGGGCAAGCGCGTCCGGGTGACAGGAAGCCCCGCGTGAAGCTGACCATGATCGATGGGGTATTGGGGAAGGGCTATGGCAATCGGCGTAGTCGATTTGGTCGCTTTGCGGGCCCGCAAAACCCCCGCAGGGGTCGAGACGTCCTCGCCATATACAGTCTACGACCGCCCATCGGCGGCTTCCACCCGCTGCCGTGACACTCTCCGGCTTGGGTTCCCCTCGTCCAAAAGCACGTCTGCGGCGTCGGAGCGAGAAATCGCCAACTGGCGAATCGGAGGTCCCTCCCGGTCTAGCAGAGAGACTTTTGAGATACTTCGGAGGAACAAAAGGGCAGCGTCGTCCCAGCGATCCAGCCATTCTTCTAGTTCCTCTGAACTCACCACTCCCCGTTTAAGGGGGACACGAAGCGTGGTCCAACCCGCTTTCTCAAAACCCGGCGGTGGGGTGGGTGGGTCAATTGGAGACAGGGTGGGCTCGCCGAGTTGCACCTGGTACGGGTGACAATGAACCTCTAGCAAATTCGACAGTGACCGGAGGGTCATTAGTCCTATCCCAAACCGCCCGGTGGCGCCAGCTTCACTGCCCTTGGTGCTTAGCCACGGGGTAGCCAACCCTAGCACGTGGCGGAGCCGCACCGGGCTCCCGTCGTGGCCTATCCAGAGGTCTGTTGGTCCAAGTAGGAGCCGGACCTGTGAGGCGTCCACGTCGTCGGCGTTCTGGATAATCTCGGCTATGCCCTGAAATCTATCGCTGGAAATGAGGTTGGCGCTTTCTCGGGCGCCGTCCAGTGCCTCCAAAATGGCTCCGGGGAGTCCCTCGAAGCGTTCGCCCAAGCGCCGGACCGCAGCCTGGGCTTCAAGGAAGCTGGCCGGCTCATAAGTGGTAGCGGCATCGCCGTTCCGCGCGTCAAACAGGCGTTCGGCGGCTTCTTCTGCACGCCCAATCAGAAGGCTGTCACTGGCCAATGCATCTTCCATCTTCACTGGTATGCTAACCTCTTCATGCTTCGTGACCAAGCGTCATGCGGCCCAGACCCATCGACACCATGCTACACCCCCAGCCTGAACCGCAACGTAAGGGTTCTTGATTTTGGGTAGTCTGGTGGGCCCGGCGGGATTCGAACCGACGGCCAGCGCGGGTTATGAGCCGGTTGGTCGACTATTGAGTTGCGGGTTCCTCTTTCGAAGCTTATGGCTGGTGTTGCCAGGGTTCAAAGCGGCGTTGAATCACCATTGGCCTTGTGGTAACATCCGGGCAGTTTGTTACGTCTTTCACGAACTGCCGGCGTTGCCTTATTCCCCCCTCGAACCCTCTTCATCAAATCCTCTTCTAGGAGACCAACCGATGGATGGGCTGGAACGGCGGATTGACCGAGCGGTCCGCGGTCAGACCCAGCCGACGGTTACGGTTCTCTCTTCCCTGCTCGCTGTTGAAGATGAGTTATCTTACATTCCGAGGGAGGCGGTGGAAAGAATCGCGGAGTTCACCCGGTCGACTATAAACGACGTCTGGGCCGTGGCCTCTTTCTACCCCAATTTCCGTTTCGATCCCCCTCCGACACACCGGATTGAAGTCTGTTGGGGCACTTCCTGCCACCTGGTCGGCGCCATGGCCATCGTGAAAGCGGTCCTCGATACCGCCGGCCTCGAGGGCGAGGGCGACACCAGCGACCATCGGCTTTCGGTGCGTTACAGCACCTGTCTGGGCGCCTGCGCCCAAGCCCCCGTAATGTCCGTGGACCATCGCCTGCACGGCCGCTTGACCCCAACATCGGCCGCCAGCCGGGTTTTCCTCGCCCTTTTGGATTCCAACCCCGAGCCCGTACATGGCGGCTGAGTTGGAAACCGAAGGATTCGCCCGGTTGGTCGAAGAGGCGGAACGCCGCTGGCGGGCCACCGCCGAAGGGGACCGGCCTTGGCTGCGAATCGGGACCGCCATCTGCGGCAAGGCCGCCGGGTGCGACGAGGTCATCGACGCCCTGGAGGCCAGGCTGGAACGTCAAAGGGCCCGGGCCACCGTCACCCAGGTGGGCTGTTTTGGACTCTGCTTCGCCGAGCCCCTGTTGGACGTGCAGTTTCCCGGCGGTCCGCGAATATTTTATGGGAACGTTACCCCGGAATCGGTTGAAGAGATAGTCGATTCTCATGTGGTCAGCGGCAACCCGGTGACTCATCTGGCCATGGGGTACCTGCCCCCAGAGGCCGGACTCGGTTCATCTCCCCCCGCCGGTCTCCTGGACCTGTCCAATCACCCGATGAAGGCTTGGGAAAACCGCATCGCCCTGCGAAACGCCGGGGACATCGACCCCCTCGACATCTACCATTATCTCGCCAAGGGCGGGTACGGGGCCCTCCGGAAAGCCCTTCACGAAATGACCCCCGGAGATACCCTGGAGCAGGTGAACGCCTCGGGCCTGCGGGGAAGAGGAGGCGCCGCCTTCCCCACGGCCACCAAGTGGCGCTTTCTGGCGGGCAACCCCTCGCCAGTCAAGTATGTGCTCTGCAACTGCGAAGAGGGGGACCCCGGCGCCTTCAACGACAAGGCGATCTTGGAGAGCGACCCTCACACCCTGGTGGAGGGGGTGATCATCGCCGGTTACGCCACCGGGGCCAGCCGCGGCTACATCTTCATCAGGCACGGCCACGACGGCCCCATAGACCGCTGCCGGACCGCCGTGCGCCAAGCCCAGGAGTCGGGCCTGCTGGGAGAAGACATCCTGGGTTCCGGGTTCGATTTCGACATCGAGGTCGCCCTCACGGGCGATTCCTATGTGGCCGGGGAGGAGACCGCGCTGATGGAAGCCATCGAGGGCAAACGCGCCATGCCCCGTTATCGTCCTCCTTTCCCCGCTCAGGTGGGGCTCTTCGGTAAGCCCACCAACATAAACAACGTGAAAACCCTGGCCTACGTGCCGGAGATCGTGTCCCGGGGCGGGGAATGGTTCGCCGGGATCGGTCACGAACGGAGTACCGGCACCGCGATTCTCTGTCTTTCCGGCGCCTTGAGGTACACCGGAATGATGGAAGTCCCGATGGGCGTCAACCTGAAGGACGTGCTGTTCAAGGCGGCCGGCGGGGTCCCCGAAGGACGGCCGCTCAAGTTCGTCCAAACGGGCGGCCCACTGGGCGGCGTGCTGGGCGGCGACGACCTGGACTTGGTATTGGACTTCGAGGAGCTCCGGAACGCCGGCGCGATCCTCGGTTCCGGCGGCATCATTGCCGCCGACGACACGGCTTGCGTCGTCGACCTGACCCGGGCCCTCATCGCCTTTTGCCAGTACGAATCATGCGGCAAGTGTTTCCCCTGCCGCATGGGCATGAGCCACCTGCTGGAGGTCTTGGAGCGGATCTGCGACCTTCAAGGCGTGCCCGACGACCTTGCCCTGATGCGCAGGATCGGAGAGAACATGCAGGCTGGCTCCCTCTGCGGCCATGGCCAACTGGGTTTCAACCCCGTGGCTTCGGCCCTCCGTTATTTCGACAAGGAGTTCGAGGCCCATATTCTGGACCGGAAGTGCCCGGCGGGCGCCTGCCTCGGCCCCCGCTACTCCCCTGCTCGCTCCAGGCGCTGATTCCCAATCCGGACTGGCAGGGACTGAGTTGCCGGCCCGTTCTTATCTGACAAACGCACGGAAACCCGACGGCGTAAACCGGAGACAAATGGCCGATGAAATAACAATCAGTTTCGATGGTGTAGCGGTGACGACACAGCCGGGTAAGATGGTCCTGGAAGCGGCCATCGACGCCGGGATCTACGTCCCGTATCTGTGCTATCACCCCGGCATGAAGCCCTTTGCCGCCTGCCGCATGTGCGTGGTGGCGGTGGAGGGACAGCGGGGCTTTCCCGCCTCCTGCACCCTGCCGGTACAGGACGGTATGAGGGTGCGCAACGCGGCCTCCGACGTCGATCAGTTGCGCCACTCGGTGATGGAGATGCTCATCGCCGAGCACCCCAACGGCTGCCTGACCTGTCACCGCATAGACATCTGCGGACCCGGCGATGTCTGCCTGCGCCACGTGGCCGTAAACGACCGGTGCGTCACCTGTCCCAAGAACGAGAGATGTGAGCTCAAGGATACGGTCCGCTACCTGGGGATGAACCTGGAATCCCCGCTGGACTACAAGTACCGCCAGATTCCATTGGAGGTGGCCGACCCGTTCTACGACCGCGACTACAACCTCTGCATCGTTTGCGGCCGTTGCGTGCGGGCCTGCGACGAGATCCGGGGCGACAGCGCGATAGCGTTCACGGAACGAAGCGGCCAGGCCCTGGTGGGCGCATCTTTCGGCACCTCCCTGTTGGAATCGGGATGCGAGTTCTGCGGCGCCTGCATTGACGTATGCCCGGTGGGCGCTTTGGTGGAACGGGACCACAAGTGGGAGAAAGCGAGGCGGGTCGAGCGCTCCGTCTGCCCCCACTGTCCCGTGGGCTGCCAGTTGAATCTGGAGTTCAATGACCGCGATCAGTTGATCCGCGCAATTCCCGAAATCAATTCCCCGGCGAACCGCGGGCAGGCCTGTTTCAAGGGAAAATTCGGGTTGGAATACGTGAACGATCCCGCCAGGCTGACCGCTCCCCTGCTGCGCCGGGACGGTCTGCTCCAGGAAGCCTCCTGGGACGAGGCGTTGGACTACGTCGCGGCCCGGCTGGTCGAGTACACCGGAAAGCCCTTCGCGCTCCTCACGTCCCCCACCAGCACCAACGAGGAACATTACCTGGCCCAAAAGTTCGCCCGGTCCGTGATGGGTTCCAACAATGTGGACCATACCTCCAACACCCACCCGGAGTTGGTGTTGGAGCTGGAACACTCCCTGGGCATTCCAGCCGCCACCAATTCCATCTGGGATCTGGCGCAGGCCGGGTCCATCCTGGTGTTCAACTCCAATGTGACCGAAGAGCAGAACGTGGTGGGCATCCCCATCAAGCAGGCCGCCCGCAAGGAAACGAAGCTGGTGGTCATCGACTCGCGGGAGGTCGAGCTCACCCGGTACGCCCACGTCTGGCTGCGCCCCGTCCCGGGTACCGAGTTGCTCCTTTTGGGCGGGTTGCTGAGCACGTTGATCGAGGAGGGGCTGGAGGATGAGGAGTGGCTGGCCGAGAACTGCGAGAGCCCCGCCGCCCTGCTCTACGCTCTTCGTTCCCTGGATATGGACGAAGTGTCCCGGATTACCGGGGTGCCCCTCGAGGCCATCGCCGATGCCGCCCGGGCTTACGGCGAGGCCGCGTCCGGCTCCATCGTCTACGGGCTGGACAATGTACCTGCGGACCTGCAACGCGGCTGCGTTCAGGCCTTGGTGAACTTGGCGCTGCTGACCGGCAACCTGGGCCGGCCGGGTACCGGACTCATGCCGATGAGAAAGGGCGCCAACGAGCAAGGGGCTTGGGACTGCGGGTGTATCCCCGACCGGCTCCCCGGTTACCGGCGCGTATCCAGCGAGACCGACCGGCAGGCGGTGGAAGAAGTCTGGGGCGCGGGGCTGTTCCCTATTTCAGACGAACCGGGTTTGGGATTGGCCCGGATAATCGAATCTGCCCGGACCGGTGTAATCAAAGCGGCGTTGGTGATAGGCGACAGCCCCAATTTCACCAACGGGCATCTGGGCGACGCCCTGTTCGCCCTGGAGAATCTGGAGTTGCTGGTCGTCCACGACAGTTTCCTCACACCCTTGGCCCAGCGGGCCGACGTGGTGTTCCCCAGGGTGACCTTCGCCGAGAAAGAAGGCACCTTTACCAACCTGGAACGCCGGGTCCAACGGGTGAAGCCGGGCAGGCTTTCGAAAGAAGGAGAGGCCCAGCCGGAAAGCTGGCTCATCGGTCAGTTGGCCCAAAGACTCGGCGCGGATGGATTCGGGCCGGCCACACCCGCCGGGACGATGGCTGAGATCGCCCGGGTTTCGCCGATATACGCCGGTATTTCCTACCATAAGCTCAAAGCCCAGGGCTCCCTGGTGCTCAGGACCCAGCTGGAGAGTCCCCAGCCCACACAGGTCCTATACGCCAGCAAGGAAGACCGCGGCATTCAGTGGCCCTGCCCGGGTGTCGACGATAAGGGCACGCCCACGTTGTACCACGGCGGCTTCGGCGAGACCAAGGCCGACACGGCAACTCCGGTCTTCACCGTCGCCGGACCGGAGGATGAGACGGACCATCTCATCTGGTTTGTGCCGGGCCGGGTGCTCCTGCAGCAGGAACGTCCCTTGGAGATCATCAAAGGCAAGCGCAACCGCCTCCAGAGAGAGGAGTGGATCGAAATCAACCCCGCCGACGGCGTCGAATGGTCCCTGGAAGAGGGGGCCAAAGTGGTGGTGGATACCGGGGATGAGCAGATACCGGGCGTGGTACGGTACACTGACAGGGTGCCCCGGGGCGTCGCGGCCACTACGGGACTGTTCGGGCAACTGGCTATCGAGATGGAGGCCAGCGGCGACTTCGACCCTGCGGCGATGGTCCGCGGGCTGCATATCAAGCGGGCCCGCATGGTCCAACCTGAAAATGTGACCGGAGCCGAGCTTCCGGCCCGACCGGAAGTGCCGGCCGGACCGGGAACGGCTTAAATCGCGTTTCACCGGTAACCTATTTCGGGGAAGCCTCAAGGAAATGGGAAGCCCGGCGAAAACGTGGAGGGAGCAACGATGGCTAAGATAACCGCCACCGGAAGGCACGAGGGCTTGGACCTTGCCCCCAATCCCGCCTTCCCCAAGGCAAAGCTCGTCGAGAGGGTTGACATAACCGACGACCTGATGGTGATCAAGCTGGAGCCGGAAGGCGATGGGAAGTTCGCCTTCAAGCCGGGCCAGTATTGCACTCTGGGCTTGGGTCCCATCGAACGCGCCTACTCTATCGCCTCGGCCCCGCATGAAAATTTCCTGGAGATTTTCGTCGAGTTGGTCCCCGACGGGGAGCTGACCCCGCTCATGTGGGAGCTCCGCCTCGGCGACTGGATGTCCGTCCGCCCCAGGCCCAAAGGAATTTTCACCTTCGACCAGCGGGTGCACCACCACTTCATGCTCTCCACCGTCACCGGGGTGGCCCCCTCGGTGAGTATGTTGCGCAGCTATCTCCACGAAGGCGGCGAAGGCCATGTGTTCTACATCCTTCTGGGCGCCAGTTACGTTGACGAGCTCACCTACGATGCCGAGTTCTCCCACCTTGCCCAAGAACACCCGGAATGCGTCAAGTTCGTCCCCACTGTCAGCCGGCCCAACGAGGAGCGCAACTTCGGTTGGCAGGGCGCTAAAGGCCGGGTCAACGCCGTCGCCGCAGAATACCTTCGGAAATTTGACTTGCCCCAAGACGACACCATGATCTACGCCTGCGGCCACCCTGGGATGATCGAAGAGATGAAAGAAAAGCTGCCTCCTCAAGGCTGGAAGTTCAAGGAAGAGCGGTTCTGGAAGGAATAGAAGGCGGATTCGTCCCGTCCGGTCGGCCAGGCAATGACCTGGGCCGGTCCCGCAGCTCTCCGGCGTTGGGGTAAAATGATTGGCGTACCGGGCGGGCCAGGGGCAAGTAGCTAGGGGCCAATAGCCGGCGGCCGGTAGCCGGGGGCCAGTAGCCGGGGATGGAGTGGTTGGGTTGTGACGCCGATACGCCGCCAATATCTGAAGATCAAAGACTCCTACCCGGACGCCATCGTCCTCTTTCGCTTGGGCGACTTCTACGAGACCTTTGATGACGACGCCCGGCTGGCCTCCCGGGAACTGGAGATAACCCTCACCTCCCGGAGCATGGGCAAGGGCCTCAAGGTGCCCATGGCCGGGGTCCCCGCCCACTCCGTGGAATCGTATCTGGCCCGCCTCATCCAGAAGGGGCACCAGGTCGCCATATGTGAGCAGCTCACCGATCCATCCGTATCCAAAGGCTTGATTGACCGGGACGTGGTACGGGTGGTCACCCCCGGCACGGTGCTGGAAAGCTCCCTCTTGGAGCACAAGGTCAACAACTACCTGGCCGCAGTGGCCGAAGACGGACGCTTGGCCGGGCTGGCCTACGTGGACATCACCACCGGGGAGTTCGCCGCGGCCCAGATGGACTTGGAACAAGTCCCCCTGGAACTGGAACGCATCGCCCCCGCCGAGGTGCTGGCGCCGGGCGGCGACCCGTCCGGTTGGGCTCCTCCGCCGTGGGCAACAGGGGTTTCGGCGGTTATATCGCCGGTAAACCCCGGCTCCTTCGACCACGAGACCGCCCGGGAGGCCCTCCTTTCCCACTACCGTGTCCTTACCCTGGAATCCTTCGGCGCGGAAGGGCGGCCCTTGGCGGTCCAGGCTGCGGGGGCAATCGTGAGTTACCTGTCCCGTACCGTTATTAAAGAACGGAAATCGGCGCCGCTGCGGTTGCAGAACCTGGCGATCTATTCGACCACCGGCCACATGGCCTTGGACGCCCGGACCCGCCGCAACCTGGAGCTGTTCGAGGGAGGCCGGGGCGACGACAAAGGGCTCTCGCTGCTGGCCGCCCTGGACCGCACCCGCACCGCGATGGGCGGGCGGTTGCTGCGCCAGTGGCTGGGACGCCCTCTGCTCGACCTGGCCAGCCTGGAGCAGCGGCTGGACGCGGTCGAGTGGTTCTTCCAGGACGGCCTCACCCGGAGCGGGGTGGCTTCCGTCTTGGGAGGAGTGGCCGACCTGGAGCGCATCGTGGGACGGGTGGTGGCCCGCACGGCGGCCCCCCGGGAGCTGTTGGCCCTGAAGTCTGCCCTTGAAACTGTCCCCGAGCTGCGCAACCTGTTAGCTGGGACCCGGCTGGACGTCGAGCCGGTGCCTACCGGTCCGTTGGAGTGGCTGGAGGCCCGGCTTGTGCCGGTGAACGAGGCCGCCGCCCTCATCGAGCAGGCCATCGACCCGGACCCCTCGGGCGAGGTGGGGCAAGGAAACGTGATACGGGCCGGGTTCTCGCCGGAGATTGACGAGCTCAAGGAGGCCTCAGCCAACGCCCGGGGCTACATCGCGGGCCTGGAGAGCCGGGAGCGGGAACGCACTGGCATCCGCAGCCTGAAAGTCGGTTACAACCATGTTTTCGGCTATTACATCGAGGTCGGCAAGAGCAACATTCCGAGCCTGCCCGACGACTACATCAGGCGTCAGACCCTGACCCACGCGGAACGATACATCGTGCCTGAACTCAAGGAGTTCGAGTCGGTGGTGCTGAACGCCAGAGAGCGCCTGGAGGAGGCGGAGCGGGCTGTATACCAGCGGGTAAACGCTCAACTGGCCGGCTGGGCCGACAACATCAGCCGCCTGGCCGCCGCCGTCGCCCAACTGGACGTCTTCTCCGCCTTGGCCCAGGCGGCGGTGGAAAATGATTACGTGCGGCCCCGGCTGAACACGGGGCCGGCCGTCGAGATCAAGGACGGGCGTCACCCGGTGGTCGAGCGTGTGCTGGGCCACGGCCGGTTCGTGGCCAACGACGCCGTCCTGGCCAGTGACAATCTTGGGGGCGCACGGGTCATCGTCCTGACGGGCCCCAACATGGCGGGCAAGTCAACCTACATCCGCCAGGTAGCCCTCATCGTGCTCATGGCCCAGGTGGGCAGCTTCGTTCCGGCGTCCCAAGCTACCATCGGGTTGGTGGACCGCATCTTCACTAGGGTGGGGCTGCAGGACGACTTGGCCACCGGCCAGTCCACCTTCATGGTGGAGATGGTCGAGACGGCCGCCATCGTGAACCAGGCCACCCCCCGGTCTCTGATAATTCTGGATGAGATCGGCCGGGGCACCAGCACCTACGATGGCCTGTCCATCGCCAGGTCGGTTATCGAGCACTTGCACAACGACCCCCGGTTGGGTTGCAAGACCCTTTTCGCCACCCATTACCACGAGCTTACCCAACTGGCTGCCAGCCTGCCCGGCGTGCGGAATTTCAGTGTGGCCGTGACCGAGGATGGCAACGAGGTCGCGTTCCTCCACCGGATCGTGCCGGGAGGGGCTGACAAGAGCTACGGTGTCCACGTGGCGCGGCTGGCCGGCCTGCCCCAGGGTGTGATCAACCGTGCTTGGGAGGTGCTTTCGGAAATGGAGTCAGCCAACGGCGCACCCCGGCCCGGCGTAGGCCGTGCCAAGGGGCCTCCGGCCGCCCAGATATCGTTGTTCTCCGGGGACTCGCCCTTGACGGAGCGGATAAGGGAATTGGACATCCCGAACCTGACTCCGCTGGAGGCGCTGAACAAGCTGTACGAGTTGCAGAGGCTGGCCGATTCCCAACCCTGACGGCCTGCCTGCGGGTCTGAACGATACCCCTCCGGCCCCGAAATATCCCTGCCCTTCCAACGCGGCTTGGGGCGTTATAAAATGGGCCAACAATCAGGGTTCAATGCGAGGGAGACATGAGCCAGCCGGTCCAATTCTATTGGTGGTCCCGTTGATCCACCTGCCGTAAAGCAAGGGAGTTGCTCTTGCAAAGCGGGGCTGAGTTGGTGGAGCGGGACTATTTCAAAGACAGGTTCACCAAGGAGGAGGTCGAGGAACTGGCATCCCTATTGGATGCGTCCCGGATCTTCGCCCGGCGGAGTCCCAGCCTGAAGCAGATGGGCCTGGCGGGCCAGGACCTCAGCGACCAAGAGATGGTCCGGCTGATGCTGGAGGAGCCCAAGCTGGTGCGGCGTCCCCTGATTCGCGTTGGCGATAAATTGATGGTGGGCGGCGGCGCCGCGGCGGTCGAAGAGGCGATCGCAGCGGCGGGTGGGTAACAAGAAAACTCGTGCGCCGCGTGCGTATTGTGGTCCGATTCCGTTTGTGCCGGGACCGGTAACCGAAGCTGGCATGCAATGGGTCCCGCGTAAGGTATAATTATTATCCGTGAGCCACTGTAGCCGCAAATCCCTATTGTCAATGGAGCTAAGGTCCATTCTGTGTCAATGAAAATCTTCTTCGACGTCGATTACACCATACTGGGGCTGGATAACAGCCTGAGGCCATCAACCAAAGAGACTTTTCAGGCGCTGATAGACGAACACCACGAGATCTATATCTGGTCGGGGATGGGAGAACGGTGGGAGGTTATCAACAAGCACGAACTCAACCAGTGGGTGAGCGGTGTTTACGAGAAACCTACTCACCACTTCCACGAACGCCTGGCCGAGTTGGGGGTCCCCTTCGAGCCGGACTTCGTCATCGACGACTACCCGGAGGTGGTGGCGGCTTTCGGCGGTGTCTGGGTGCCGCCCTACTTCTTCAAGCGGGCCGTCGACAAGGAGATGGAACGCATCTACCGCATCGTCTGCGACTTCGCGGCCACCGGTACGTCGGAAGACAAGCAGTACCGGGCCAAGGGCACCAAAGTACCCCTCTTCTAGGCCGCGGGATGGCACAGTGAGGCCCATCAGGCTCCTCTCCGCCGAGGTGGCATCCCAAATTGCCGCCGGCGAAGTGATCGAACGCCCGGCCGCGGTGGTCAAGGAGTTGGTGGAAAACTCAATCGACGCCTCCGCCAGCCACGTCACCGTGGAGATCAAGGCCGGCGGCGTCGACCAGGTCCTGGTAATTGACGACGGCGCCGGCATTCCTGCCGCCGAGGTGGCCTTGGCCTTCCAACGGCACGCCACCAGCAAGCTGGTCTCCCAAGAGGACCTGGACCACGTCGGCACCCTGGGTTTCCGGGGCGAGGCCCTTCCCAGCATCGCCGCCGTCTCCCGCACCACCATCGCCTCCCGCCCTCCCCTGGAAACCGCCGGATACCGTCATACGGTCAGTTGGGGCGAGGTTGTGGAATCAAGGAGCGACGGTTGCCCCTCCGGAACCAGAATCGAGGTGAACGACCTCTTCGGCAACCAGCCGGCCCGCCGCAAGTTTCTGCGTGCCGCCTCGACGGAGACGGCCCGGGTGCAGGAGCTGGTGAGCCGCTACGCCCTGGCCTTTCCGAACATCCGCTTCCAGATGGTGAACGAGGGCCGCATCTCCTTCACCACGCCGGGCAACGGCCGGCCAAGGGAGGCGCTGTTGGCGGTCTACGGTCCCCAGGCCGCCAGCAACATGCTGGAGGTTTACGGTGAGGACCCGGAATCAGGCTATGCGGTTGACGGGTTTGCCGGCAGCCCGGACCTGAGCCGCGCCAACCGGAGCTTCATGACATTCTTCGTCAACCGGCGCTGGATACAAAGCCGCATGCTCTCGTTTGCCGTGGAAGAGGCTTACCTCGGCCTGCTTCAGGTGAAGCGTTACCCGGTCGTGGCGTTAAACGTCACCCTCCCCTACGGCGACGTCGACGTGAATTCCCACCCTTCCAAGCGGGAGGTGCGCTTCCATCAAGAGAACCGGGTGTTCTCCACGGTGCAGCGGGCCGTCCGGTCGGTGTTGGTGGCCGACTCGCCGGTTCCCCGTCTGGCCCCGCCGGGGCCCCAGTCTCAGCCTTCCCGTATGGCGGGAGGCCCGTCGTTCTTTCCCCGGAACCCCTTCGGCGGCGGAGGTCCCTCTTCGCCCAACGGAAGCAACCCCGGGTCCGGATACTTCGCGCCGCCCGACGCCGCGGTTCCGCGGCAATCGGCCCCGCCGCTTCGGGTGGTAGGGCAACTGAAGCTCACCTATATCGTGGCCGAGGACTCGGGTGGCATGTATCTGGTGGACCAGCACGCCGCCCACGAGCGGGTCCTGTTCGACCGCTTGTTGCAGCGGTCCCAAGAAAAACAGACGGAAGCGCAAGCACTCCTCGCGCCGGTCAACCTGGAGTTGACGCCTTCCCAAGCGGAGGTGCTCGATACCAACAAGGAAGCGGTGGCCGCTTACGGATTCGACATAGAACCCTTCGGCGACCGGAACTACCTGCTGCGAAGCGTCCCCGCCATCCTGGCCGGCAAGGGCCCCGGGGAGGCGTTGGTGGACGTTCTGGACCAGACGGCCTTCGAGGGCATGCTTCGTCAGAAGGAGGACGTGGTGCTGGCATCCATTGCCTGCCACGGCGCGGTCAGGGCGGGCCGGCCGCTAACGGAAGAGGAAATGAGTTCTCTCCTGGAGCAACTGGAGTCCACCCCCAATCCCCACACCTGTCCCCACGGCCGTCCCACGATGGTCCACTTCAGCTCCAACCACGTGGAGCGGGAGTTCGGCCGGCGTTAGCGGCTCCCGGCCCCGGCGATTCAGGCCACTTGCCAGTAACGCCGTCCTCCGGCGCGGACGACGCGGCCAAAGGCCCCGTGGTGGCAGATTGCCATGAACGCTTCGTCAGTCTCGGCCCGCTCGATCATCCGCCGCCGGGTCTCCACCGCCTGGGCGGCATCCATGTCGAAAGCGAACACCCATTCGGTCTCGGTGATCTGGGCCGGGCTGTGGAAAACGTCGCCCATGATGTAGGCCCGCTCCCCTCCGGACACCACTTCCAGGCTCATGGACCCCGGCGTGTGCCCCGGTGTGGGAATGGCGGTTATCTCGCTGGTCAACGCCCGCTGCCCTGACAGCAGGTCCAGCAGGCCCAGCCCCTCCAGCGGGGCCAGGGTCTCGTTCCAGTTCTGCGGGAAATTGGCTTGGACCTCGGGCCGCTGGAAGGCCTCCCAGTCCGCTTGGTGGGCGATGTAGCGCGCGTTGGGGAAGGTGGGCCTCGCGCCGGCGCCGCTTTCGTGGTTGAGGTTCCAGCCGACGTGGTCGAAGTGCAAGTGGGTGAGGAAGGCGATGCTGATGTCGGCTGGGTCCACTCCGGCTGCGGCGAGCTCCTCCATCAACCTTCCTTCCACCCCGCCGGCGAAGTCCCTCACGGCGTGGGGATTGCTCACATTTCCGCCCAAACCGGTGTCTACCAAGATGGTCTCGCCCTCGGAACGGACCAGATAGCACTCGAAATGGGTGTTGAGGTTCACGCCGTCGAGGAAGCCTTCCGGGTACCGTTCCATGTAGGGCGCCCAGTCGGCGGCGGGTACTGCGGGGAAAACGTCCGCCAAGGGCAAGGCCAGCTCGGCGTCGTTAAGGGACAGAATCTCGACGTTGCCAACGGTCAAACGGGATTCAGGCATTGCTCACTATCTCCGCTAATCGTCTCAGTAAATATTTTGAATCAGGATTCTCAAGGTTATCGGATTGCCAGGATGGTCGCGGTGACCGGGCGCCGTCCGGCAATGCCCGAAAAACTCCGGTGAAGCGTGATTCAAACGGATTGGTCAGGAGCGGCGGGGGTCGGTGCGCGGGTCGCTGGCCGGGTGGAAAATCGAGTCCTCCCCGGGGAACTCTTGACTGGCTGCCGTCTGCTCGCCGCGGCGCCAGCCCATTCGACCCAGGGATGCCCCAACCAATGCCAGCGCGGCTGCGCCCAAGGCAAGTTTTGTCAGGAAGCCCCGCCGGGACTCGCCCGTTCGTTGCTCTGCCATATCGTTCCCGGAGTGTTGTGTCGCCAAGTTCCGCTCCTGTGCCGGTTTCCTCTCCGCAGCCCTGTCGGACTCTGGAGACCGGCCGTATATCCTGCTGCCAGGGATTTTACTTGAAGGCCGCGTTTTTGCAACAGCGGTATCCCGCGGTCCCGAAGGGGACCGTCACTCAGCCGCTTCGCCGGCGTCTTCCAACATCAGGCGCGCCACTTGGCGGCCCATGCGGATGGAGTAGTTGGTGCCCCGGTCCTCCGGGAAGATCTGGGTGGTGTTGGCCAGATAGAGGTTGCGAAGAGGGGTGCGATGGTCCGGGATTCGCTGGCTGTAGTTGGTGCCGATAATCGGCTGTGCGCCGTCGACCCGGTGGTGGTGGTGTTCCAACACCCAGGAAAGGTCGAAGTCGGGGTTGATTTTCCGCAGGTGGGGTACGAACAGGGCCAGAAGCTCTTCGCCGCTCTTTTGGTACAGCTCGCTCTCGCGGTCCGGGTAGTTGCTGATGTAGAGAATATGCTTCCCGCCGTAGAGGGACGGGTCGATCATGTTGGTATGCTCGATGAGGGCCACGAAGGGCATGTCCTCGTCGGCGATGTTCATCCAATACTTGTCGGTCAAGGGGCGGTCCAGCACCATTATCAGCAACACCGCCGAAAGGTAATGCACCCCTGTCAGCTTGTCCATATAGTCGTCAGGCAGGCGGGGGACCAGCCGGGTGAACACGTAGGATGGCGTGGTGGCGAGTACGGCGTCGTAGGGACGCAGCTCCGGGGGCTGGTCGCGCGCGGTCTGGACGTTCAGACCGTGGGCCGCGCCCTCATTCACCGCGACGTCACTCACCCGGGATGAGACGTGGACCTCGCCCCCCTGGCGGCGGATCGTCTCGGCCAAAACTTCGATGACCTCCCCGAAACTGCCCATCGGGTAGCCCAAGCGTTCCTTCTGGAACCCCTTGCCTCGGGAGGCCACCCGCAGCCGCAATTTCCCCCAAATCCAGGTCATGCTCACCTGGTCGTAGAATTCGCCGAATTTGCCGCGAAGCAGCGGTTCCCAGATGACCCGGTAGGCTTGGGGGCCCATGTGTTTGCTGAGCCATTCGCGGGCGGTTACGTCTTCGAATTTCTGCCAGTCGCTAGTCCGTTGCAACAGCAGGGTCCAGAGTCCGACCCTGAGCCGTTGCAGCAAAGACAGCGGCGTGAACCTGAGGAGGTCCGCCGGGGTGGAAAAGTCCCAGACCTTCCCGGCGTGATAGAGCCCGACCTTGGATTCCAGCCAAGCCAGCTTCTCTCCCAAGCCCAGCTCGTGAATCAGCTCGGTAATGGAAGTGTCGCTGACGAACAGGTGGTGGTAGCCTCTTTCCAGTTGGCCGCCGTAAACGGGAAAGGTGGAGGCTTGGCCGCCTAGAAACGGGGCCTGCTCGAATACCTCGGCGAAATGGCCTCTCTTGGTCAACTCGTAGGCTGCGGCCAGCCCGGCGACCCCACCGCCGATAATGCCGACCCTCATGGCGCGGGCTCACCGGTCGGCCGGTCGGGGAGGAGCTCCCCGCCGGACTCCAACCCTTCGGCCGGGCCTTGTTGGCGCCAGTTGGTCACCAGGCTCCGGAGGGACAGGTTCTGCTTCCACAGCAGGACCATCCCCACCACGTTCACCGGCAGCCATAATGCCGCCAAGTGGACGAACCCGGCGTAGGCCCCGGCAACGGAGGCCCCCACGCCCAATGCCACCAGCGTCTGCTGGGCCCCCAACTCGAACGGGCCGATTCCACCGACGGCGCTGGGGATGGCGGTGGCCAGGTTGGAGATGGCCGTCAGCAGCAGGGCGGCCAAGATCAGCGCGCCGGTAGAGGTGAAATAGGCGTCCAGGTTGAAGGAATAGGCGATAAGCAGGTACATGGCGCCTTCCATCAACCAGACCGGGACCGAGTAGGCCGCCAACGCCGCCTGTTTCCGGGGGTCCCGGAGCACCGCCATCCCGGAAACGAACGTTCGAAAAAAATGGACGGCGGCCGGGCGGGTTCGTCCCGGCAGCAGGTCCAGGCACTTCTCCACAAGGTTGGCGAATTCCGGCCGGCTTACCAGCAGGGTAAAGAAGACGAGGAACCCGCCGAAAACGGCCACCAGGCCGGCGGCCAACCAGATGGCGGTGGTGCGAGAAATGTCCGCGGCCCCGTCAAACTCTCCCAGCAACAGCAGCCAAGGGGCGGAGAACGCGGTCAACGCCAGCAGGGTGAGGCCATCGAAGAGACGTTCGGCCGCGATGCTTCCAAGGGCCGAACTGGTGCTGAAGTTTTCCTGGCGGCCCAGGTAGTAGGCCCGGACCACCTCTCCCAACCGGACCGGCAGCAGGTTGTTCGCCATGTAGCCGATGATCACCACAGGGTAAAGCCGCATTATCGGGAAGGTCCTGAGGGGCATCAGTAAGTACCGCCACCGGACCGCCCGGAAAAACACCGCTCCGAAATATATCAGTACCGCCGGCGCCACGTAGGCGTACCGCGCTTCGACTACCGCCTGTTTCAAATCCCCCAGGTCCATCTGGTAGAGAAGGACGACCAGGAGGGCGACGCTAACGGCTACCCCGAACCAGATTTGCCATTTTGAGGAAAACAATCGGCGGTCCTTCAGCGAATGGTCGGTCCCGGTGGCAGCCCTGCCCTGGCAGCTCGGGCCTTCTCGGCACGGAGTCCCAAAGGGGCGGCCACGAATTTCGGTGCGGTGGCAGTATACCCCAAGGGCCGGGGCGGCCATACGACAGCGCCGGCGGAACCTGTGAGGAAATGCGGCTCAGCGCCGGTACACATAGTACTTGCTGTTGAACCAGGTGTCTTCCAAGTCCCGGAACACAACGTAGTCCAATGCCGCGCGCCAGGAGTCCCGGTTTCCCAGGACCTCTCCGAAGAACCGGAAATCCTCCCGAATCTCGTGACCCATTTTCTCATCCGAGCGGTTTTCGCCAGGCCTGCGGTAGGTCTCCGGAAACCAGATCAGATTGCGGTGCGGGCCCGAAACCCGATATTCTTGCGGCATGTCGTCCCCCTCCGCTTTATGGCTGGCATCGACTACGTAAACCGAGGGACCCTGGGTGGGGTCAGTCGCCGCCGCCTCCGATAGCGCCTCGACGCTCTGACAACTGGAGTTCCAGCCGTCGTCATCTTCTTCCTTGAAGCAGGAGAAATTCAGCCGGCCTTCCCGGTCGTCGTGGCGAACGTACCAGACGAATGGGTACCAGAGGTCATAGTCGACCCGGACCTGCTCCGTCACCCCTTCCGGCAAGGGGTTGCCGGGGAACACGTCTTCGGCCAGGGTCTGGTAGGTGCCCTTCAGGTCCGCCGCGCCTTGGGCGTAGACTAAGAATTCCTTGTTTGAGTCGTCGTAAGTATACGCCGCCCGTACCGCCCCCCAAGCCCCGAAACCGAGGAGAAGGGCGGCCAACCCGAGGCCAACCAGAGGCGCGGACCTTCCCCGCGGTCCGGTCCGGACCAGTAACGCCGCAGCCACCAGCAGGAGAATGGCCGCGCCGAGGATGCCCCAGGACTCTCCCGGAAGCCCGATTCCATCTCCCTTTTCGACGAAGTCGAACAGCAGGAAGACGACACACAAAGCCGCGACGGGCGCTGCCAGGAGCAGCAGCGCCGTGCCGCGTCGTATTACCTGGGCCCAATGGACCCGTTCCGACAGCTCGCCCAAGAACTTGGCTGACAGCAGGATCAAGGGCAGTGTCATGTTTACCAGCAGCCACGGCATCTTTTCGCTGGCGACCGTGTACGCCAAAAGGGTTACCGCGGCCCAGAAGGCCAGCAGTATGCCCAGAACGTCGCCCTTCCGTACGAAATATACGGCGGCCGCTAGTCCGAAGACGACGGGCAACAGCTCGTAAACGGATAGTCCCACGAAGTAGTAGTACCAGGGCTGATCGCCCCGGGCCACGTCCTGCTGGGCGATCCAGTAGCCCATACCTTGCCAGGACCCGGTGAATATTCCCGCCAGGTTGGTGAACAGCGTGGTGAAAAGGGCGGTCCAGACCAGGTAGAAAATGCCCGCGCAAACCAGCCAGGCGCCCCCCAACCACCTGACTCCCAACACCACGGATACGATAAACGACCCCACCAGCAGGGCCAAGGCCACCACGTAGTTGGTGGGCAGGCTGTTGTTCACCGTTTCCACCCTCACGCCCCCGGGCAGGACGGCATCCACCACGGTTTGAATGTTGACCAACGGGGTGAAGAGCACCGAATAGACGATGGCGACAAGGACCGGTGTGAGCAATAACGCGGAGCCCCGGGCCCAAGGACAGCGGAGAAAGACCAGCACTCCGACGGCGGCGGCCACCAAACATCCGGCCACGGCCAGGTCGGCGGCTGGAACGCCGCCTCCGGCCGCCGACCTGGCAATATCGGCGGCCATCTCCGCGCCATTGTCTGCGCCATTGTCTGCAATCGAAGCGCCGCCCTGAAACACGTACCGGGAGATCGGGCGAAACAACAACAGCGCCACCACCGCGACGGCTGAAGCCTGGGCGAGCAGAGTCAATACTGTATCCCGGCGACCCAGTCCACGGCGGTACAACCAGGCGAGGACACCGAGTCCCACCGCGCCCACGGCGACGTGTACTCCCCACGGCACGAAAGCCACCGGCAGCAGCAGGGACGTGCCGGCCCAGGCCGGGGCTCCCGCCACGCCGGCGCTGCCGTCCACGTTGGGCACGTTCATTCCGGTCAGAATGTCGGGATTGGCCAAGGTCAGTCCAAGGGCTCCCTGAGCGAGCCCGACGATGGCCACCCATTGGGGCAGGGTCAAAGTGACCAGCAGCAGGAAGAACGCTGTGGGCGTTGCCTCGCGTGCCAGCTTCACCCGGCCCAGGGCCCACGGCACGATCTCCGGCAGCGCCAGAACGAACAGCAGGAGACCGAAGACTCCCACCACGAGGTAGGCGGTCTCCTTGGTGGCGAACATGAGAGCGAGCAACGCCGAGGACAGGTACAGGTAGCCGCGCCGTCCATCCTGCAGGTACCGCCACACCAGGACCAGCAATGCCGTGGCCAGAAAGGCCATGATGATATCGTTTCGCCCGAACCGGCTGAAATAGAGGAGAGACGGCGACAGGGTCAGCATCACCGCCGCCAGGAGGGCGCCGGTCCTTCCCAAGTGGTGACGCAGAAAATAGGGTAGTCCCACCAAGCCCGCCCCGAAGACAACGTAGGCCAGCCGGGCGGTGACCTCGCTGTCGCCGAACACCCGGAAGATGAACGCGGTCAACTCTATTTGAAACGGGCCGTGCATCCAGGGGGAGTGGATGTAATCGGTGCCGAAGGCCCAAGGCCAGCCCAAGGCCGCTCCGGCGCTATTGGCAAGCTGCCAGGAGAAATGAACGTGGATCGCCTCGTCGTAGTGCATGGTGCGCTCGCCCAGTTCCCACAGGCGCATGCCAAAGGCCAAGGCCACGACCACGACGAACGCTCCCTCGTACCAACCGAACCGCCTGAGGGCGGCTGACGGGTTGGGCAGGCGAGCGGCTATCCTGGGGATTATTGCCTGGTCAGGCGTCACTGCCGTTTCACCGTTGGGTGGCTGTTCCGGGCGCCGGCATCAATTCGTAGACTATTACGTTGCCTGCCCGGAAAACAGTTTCAAGGATACTATTCGAATTGGAAGGGTCTGCCAAATGGGAAAGCCCGGTAACACCGTAGGCGCTCCTTTCCCGGTGACCCAGGTAGACGTACCGCACTCCGTATTTCTGTAAGAGGCCCCGCACCTCCTCCGGGTCCGGGGACGTGTATATCGTCAAGACGTCCTCCTCCCGGCCAGCGAAGGGGGCGTGAGACCCGCGCCATTGGAGCTCGTGGCCCTTCCAGCCCAGGATGGCGGGCAGCCCGGTGCTGGAGGACACTCGTCCGAACTCGGTATAATCGTCTCCCACCGCTTCCACGATCCGGCCCCAAGGCGCATCGTCCCGCAGCCAGGCGATTGCGGCGTACTCGCCGGGGACCGAATCCCTCAGAAAGCCCAGCCCGTCGAGGGTGTTGGGCGGCCGGTGATTGCCACGCGGACTTATACCGGTCCGCTCCAGTGCCGCGCCTGCGGAGTAGTAAAAGGACGCGGCCAGCAATATGGCCAGTCCGCCAATCGCCAGGTAGCCGCCGGCCCGGCTTGCCGTCCTTCTCCAGACCGGAGACGTCCGCCGGCGTCTCCGACCGCGCGTCCGGCCGCGCGTCCGGCCGCGCCTCCGCCCGAGAGCCACCGGGTGTGACCAAATATAGTAGAGGGCGAACGGTCCCGCCACCCCAAGGAGCAGCCAGACTTGGTAATAGGTCTTGAACACCGTGTTCATGCGGCGGAACCCCCCGCCGAAGGAGTCCACCACGTAGAAGAGTTCCGTGCCCACCAAGAGGTAAAACCCGAGGCCGGTCAGCAGCAGGACGAAGACGACGGCAGGTTCCAGTCCCATTCGCGCCCTCTGGGCCGCGCCGAACGCGGCCAACCCTGCCAGCAGCATGCCGGGGACAACCAGCACCGCCCGCCGCCCGATCTCCTCAAACGCGGCCCCGATTCCGTCGCTGAAGGAGGTGAACAGGAACGCCGCCGCGGCCCAGAGCACCGCCGGAGCCAACACCACCACCACGATTACGATGGCCATCGGAGCGTCGGCAAGCGAGGGCCGCGCCAGCCCCAAGGCCTGCCGGACAACCAACGCCGCACCGAGCAGTATGAAAAGCCCCATGACCAGGAAGAGCGGAAATGGGCGGGTGGCGACGCCAAGCAGGGGCAGCACTCCTGAGGCCTGGCTGTTCAGGTCGAGATAAAAGGGCAGGAAGAGGACCACCGCCAGCGCCATCACGGGGAAGAACACCTTGGCGGCGGCCAAGGCCGCCTGAGGCATTTCGCCTCCGCAGTCGGTGTAGGCTTTCAGCAGCAAGGCCGCGGCCATCAGGGCGGCCACCGTGGGCAGGTCCCAGGTGTTGATAAAGGCCAGCGACCCGACGAACAACGCCAAGGCGCCGGCGTGCCAGGGGTTGTTCCAAAGCCACCGCAGGCCCAGGCGGGCGGGAGACCGGTAGAGGTTCAATACCAGCCCCAGGCCCAAGAGCACGAAGGGCAGCCCGGTCACGTGGGGGTGGAGGTCTCCAAGTATGAAGCTGAACATGGGAAACTCGGTGATGGTGTAGTCCAGGCTCACGCCGTCGGCCAGGGTATCGATGACCCTGCTGGCCCGGAACCACCACCAGTACTGGTCGGGAAAAATCCCGGAACCCGTTGCCGCGTCGGCTTCCAGTCCCTTGATGGCCGCCCAGTCCCAGAAACCGTCTCCTCCCCACCCCCGCAGCTTGACGAACTCCAGGGAGCCTTCGAGGTTCCCCGCCATGACCACCAGCAGGGCGGCGGCCAGCCCGAAGACCATGCCTGTCTTCGCCCTGCCGCCTGCTATTCGCACCAGGTTGTAGAGCAGGCCGAAGGCGCCGACGGCGGTCAAGGCCGGAATCAGCGCGACACCCAGGTTGTAGCCCACGCTGGAGGCCACGCCGGTAATCTGGGTGAGGAACGCCATAATAAAGTGACCGAAGTAGTAGTAGCTGATGGAGAACCCCGCCAGCCAGTGGTCCTCCGGAGGGAAGAAGCGGCTTTGCAGTACGGCGTTCATGAAACCGAAGTCCATCGGCTTCTCGGTGTGGTTTATAGCCGGCGCTTCGGAGACGATTCCCAGCCACAGCAGGAAGAAGGCAACGAATATGGCCTCGGCGGCCAGCACCAGCCGCCAGTTCTCCTTGAGGAAGGTTTTGAGTTCGGTGGATAGCCGCCACATCATGCCGGCGGCGATCACAGTCCCCACAAGCAATATGACCAGGATGGTTACTTGTGAGTTGGGAACGACGTGGGTGAGTCCAAGAATCCAGAGGACGTAGGAGAAAACTACCAAGGAGGCGGGTTTGACCAGGGTGTAACCACGGTCGGGGAGGTGTCGAAAGAGGAGGAAAGCCGGTGGAAACGCCACCAACCCAAGAAACTCGACGGCCAGGAACCAACTCAGGGCTTCGATCATAAGCGCTCAGGCGGAGGTCGCACGGCGCGGCGATGACCGAAGGGAAACGGGTTCGCCCAGGGCCTAAGAGACCGGGGCCAGCAGAGAGTCCACAAAATCGCGGGTATCGAAAATTGCCAGATCGTCCATTCCTTCGCCGGTCCCGATGAATAGAATGGGCACCTGCAACTCCTGGTTGATGGCCAGGACGATTCCGCCTCTGGCGGTGCCGTCCAGCTTGGCCAGGAAGATACCGGAGCAGTCCACGGTTTCCTTGAACGACTTGGCTTGGGCCAGCCCGTTGTGGCCGGTGGTGGCGTCCAGGGTCAGTATCACCTGATGGGGCGCCTGGGGGTCCAACCTGCCCAACACCCGGTGGACCTTGCGGAGCTCATCCATCAGGTTGGACTTGGTGTGCAGGCGGCCGGCGGTGTCGATGATGAGAATGTCCGCGTTGCGGGCCCGCCCGGCCCGGTAGGCGTCGTATGCCACGGCCCCTGGGTCCGCGCCCGGCCCGTGACTGATTACGTCCACCCCCACCCGTTGTCCGAGGATTTCCAACTGCTCTGAAGCCGCCGCCCGGAAGGTGTCGGCCGCGCCCAGGACTACCTTCTTGCCCGACTGGGTGAAGTATTGGGCCAGCTTCCCGATGCTGGTGGTCTTGCCCACGCCATTGACTCCGACCATCAGGATCACGTAGGGAGGTTCGTGGGCCCCTTCCGGTGGCGACAGAGGCGAGGCAGGGGGTTCGCCATCGGCGGATTCCAGACCGGCAATCAATGCCTGCTTCAGCACCTCGAACACGTCGTCGGCCGACTCGATGCCCTCCCGCTTCACCCGGTCGCGGAGCTCCTCGATAATGCGTAAGGAGGCTTCGACGCCCACGTCCGAAGAAATCAAAATCTCTTCCAATTCTTCCCAGACAGAGTCGTCCAGCCTGGAAGAACGGAGGATGCTCAGGATGCGGCCAAACCACCGATCGCGGCTGGGTTTGACCGCGTCCTTGGTCTTGTTGATGTCGTCTTGGCGGTTTCCCCGGAAGAGTCGCAGCATGACGTCAGCCGCCGGTCTCCAGCGCGGCCAACGCGTGGCGTGCCGCCTCGACCTCCGCGTCGGATTTCCTTCCGCCTCGGCCTGTACCGATAACCTCGCCGTTCAACACAACCTCCACCGTAAATACCGGTCCGTGGTCCGGTCCTTCACTACCCACCAGATGGTAGCTGGGGGTCTGTAGCCCGAGCCCTTGAACGTGTTCCTGGAGGCGGCCCTTGGGGTTGTCGGGCGGCCGCCCATTGGGTCCGGCCCCGGCGTACTCGGCGAACTCGCCCGCCAGCATCCGGAGCAAGAATTCCTTGGTAACGTCAGAGCCCTGGTCCAGGTAAACGGCTGCCGCCAACGCCTCAAAGGCCGCCGCCAGTATCGATTCCTGTTGTCGCCCGCCGGACATTTCCACGCCCTTGCCCACCAGCAACATCCCCCCCAAGTCCATCCGGCAGGCCACGCCGGCGAGGGTCGAACCGCGTACCATGGAGGAGCGAATAGCGGTCAGACGGCCCTCCGGGAAGTCTGGGAGCACCCTGTATAACTCCTCGGAAACCGTCAGCTCCAGTACGGCGTCCCCCAAGAACTCCAGCCGTTCGTAGGAGACGGAGGCGGGCAGGTCGTGTTCGTTGCAGAAGGACCGGTGGGTCAAGGCGGTCTGAAAAAGGCTGGGGTCCCTGAAACGGAACCCCAGCAGTGATTCCAAACGGCCCAGGTCGGTTGAGGTCTTAGATGACCCCATGAGGCCACGGCGGTTGCGGCCGCTTCATTTCGCCCACGTGAGCGAATTGGCTCATCGCTTTCATCAGGGTGTCGTAGATCTCGACCGCCTGTTCGTCCGGAGGAATGAACATCTTCAGGAAGGTGGGGTTCTGGCCGTCGAAGACGAAGGTGGGTACGCCGAACGCCCCGTACTCTTCCACCGCTTTGGTATGGCTCTCGCCAAGCTCCCGCAGCAGGTCCGGGTCGGCCGCGTCTTCCCAGAACCGGCCTACGTCCAGGCCGGAGGTGACGGCGGCAGCCTCTATGGCGTCCCGGTCGTTGAGGTCGACCTTGTCTTCGTGGCGGGCCTTCAGCAAGGCCATGAAGAAGGACTCAAAGGCCTCTTTGCCTTGACGCTTGGCGGCCAGACCGGCCTTGTGGGCCAATAGAGTGGGGTCGGAGCCGTCGACCGCGCCGGGAAGTTCCCAGACCACGACGCCCTCTTCCTTGTTATTCACTTGGGCCAACGAGAACGGCTGCCAGTCGACGTCAATGTCCTGGCCGCTTTGCTCCCGCACTTTTGCCAACCACATGTTGGCATTGTATACAAAGGGTCAACGAAAATCGTAATAGGTTATGAACTCAGCTTCGGCCATTTCATCTCCTGCCGTTACTGGATGAGCCCCGGTCACGGGACTACTATCGATCACGGGGCTACTATCGGAGATTGTATCGAGGGCGGCCAATGAATTCAAGCGTCGAAGAGCCCAGGGCAATCGCGTCTTAATCAGAACCTTAGAATTGTATAAAATGGAGGAAATCGGTTAAGTACGGGGTGGTGGTGATGATGAAAGGGGAGGGCGCATCGATTATGGCCTGTTTTGCTTCTTTGGA
>DAOUHF010000218.1:0-1504 GCA_034428795.1 Dehalococcoidia bacterium | reverse complement strand
AGACTATATACCCCACGGACTGTGCTTGACATCAGATTCAATTCGGCTTCCCGAATCAAAGTAGGATGGTGAGTAATTGCACTTAATGACCACCATCACCGAAGCCGACGTTGAACAGGCGGCGATCGAGTGGCTTTCCGCCCTCGGCTGGCAGGTGGCGCACGGGCCGGACATTGCGCCTGACATGCTGGGGCCGGAGCGGGCCGGCTACGGGCAGGTGGTGCTGGAAGGGCGGCTGCGGATAACCGATATAGGGCTCGCCGTTGCAAGAAATCACTTCTATGAACCGGAACGGTGAATTGCGCCAGAGAATTTTGAGTGGCCGGTCGGATGCAAATATCCGTTTCGACGAACTCCGGCTATTCCTGTTGGGCCTGGGATTTGCTGAACGGGTACGGGGAAGTCATCACATCTTCAGGAAGGAAGGCGTCCGCGAACGGATAAACCTGCAGCGTGACGGGAGCCACGCCAAGCCCTACCAAGTGCGGCAGGTCCGGCAGGTAATCCTGAAACACCAGCTTGAAGGGGGGACTGATGCACAAGTATGAGGTCATTATCTACTGGAGCAACGAAGATGGCGCCTTCGTGGCCGAAGCGCCCGAGCTCCCCGGATGCGCCGCCCACGGCGACACGCAGGAGGCGGCGTTGAAGAACGTCGGCCAGGCCGTGGAACTGTGGCTTGAAACGGCGCGGGAGTTCGGCGACCCGATCCCGGAACCCAAAGGCGAACGCCTGATGTTGGCGTAGCAACCCACCATGACCACCATCACCGAAGCGGAAGTTGAAGCCGCCACCCTTGACTGGCTGGCCGCTCTCGGCTGGCAGGTGGCCCACGACCCGGACATTGCCCCAGACACGCCGGGGACGGGGCGGGCCGACTACGGCCGGTGGTGTTGGAACGTCGCTTGCGTGATTCCCTGGCGCGGCTCAATCCCTCCCTGACCGTCTCGGCGCTCGACGACGGCATCCGCAGGCTGACCCAACCCGAGGGAGCGACCCTCGAGGCCCGCAACCGTTCCTTTCACCGGATGCTGGTGGCCGGGGTGACGGTGGAGTACCGGGCCGACAATGGCGCCATCCGGGGCGAGCCGGCAACGGTGATAGACTTCGACCGTCCGGAAGCCAACGACTGGCTGGCGGTCAACCAGTTCTGTCAAGGGCGGCAGCGAAACATACAACTGTGGCGGAGAGAAAGTGTACCACCGAGATAATGGCTGACGGCTGTGATTAGGGCGTTGGCATGGCTACGGGGCCCGTGGGCAGAAGGCCTCGGGAGTGCTATGCGCCAGCCTGCTCCGGTGCAGAGGATGCGGTGGCGTCCTGCCGGCTGCCCTTGAGGCGGTAGCTGTCGCCGTTCATTTCCAGGATATGGACCTGGTGGGTGAGCCGGTCCAGCAGCGCTCCGGTGAGCCGCTCCGAGCCGAAGACGTCGGTCCACTCGTCGAAGGGGAGGTTGGTGGTGACCAGGATGGAGCCCCGCTCGTAGCGCTGGCTGAAGACCTCG
>DAOUHF010000217.1:0-12249 GCA_034428795.1 Dehalococcoidia bacterium | reverse complement strand
CGCAGATGGCGATGGCAATGATGTCCAGCAGTTTGTGCCGCTTGCTGCGCTCTATCCTGGGGTCCTCCAAAGAAGCAAAACAGGCCATAATCGATGCGCCCTCCCCTTTCATCATCACCACCACCCCGTACTTAACCGATTTCCTCCATTTTATACAATTCTAAGGTTCTGATTAAGACGCGATTGCCCTGAGAATCCAGCCCGGTCAGGCGGCGCCCGGCGTGTGTCGTGGTACAATTCTGCGAAGTTTCCCCATACCCATCGCCAAGCCGGGAGGGACCCAGATTGACGTCATTCTCCCCCGATCACTTCCAGCGCGATGACGAAGACGACGACCGGTTCTTCTACCTTCAGCCGAGGAAGGTCGTTCACATCGACGAGGGCGCAATCGCCGCCGTGGGAGGGCTGTTCCGGGAGCTCGTGCCAGCGGGCGGGGTGGTCTTGGACCTGATGAGCAGTTGGCGCTCCCACTGGCCGCAGGGACATCCCAAGCTGCGCATGGTGGGGCTGGGCCTCAACCGGGAGGAGATGGAAGACAACCCGGACCTTGACGAGGCGGTCGTCCACGACCTCAACTACGACCCCGTGCTGCCTTTCGAGGATGACACCTTTGATGCCATCCTTCTCACCGTCTCGGTCCAGTATCTGACCCGGCCCGTAGAGACCTTCGAACAGGTCAATCGAGTGCTCAAGCCGGGAGGAGTTTTCATTGTCAGCTTCTCCAACCGCATGTTCCACACCAAGGCGGTGCGGGCCTGGAAATTGAGTACCGACCGCGGACGGGTTGACCTGGTGGGCACCTACATGGAGACCGCCGGCAATTTTGACGATATCCAGGGGACCTTCCTGAATCCCAAGGAAAGCCCACCCGGAGATCCGATGTTCGCCGTCTACAGCCTGAAGAGCCAATTGGGAGTGAAGAATTAGGGAACCTCTGAACAAGTTATGGTCCAAGTTATTGTCATTCAGGCGAAAGCCGAAATCTCGGAGGAGAGCTTAACGGCCCCCATCCTAACCTTCCCCCATCGGGGGGAAGGGACTTGTTCAGATGTTCCTTAATTCTCAGTTCCTCCTTGGAGGCACGGCGGCAAGCACCATCAAAGCACAGGCTGCCGCGGCGAAGCCAAGGATGACGAAGGGTGCGCGGTAGCTTCCGGTGGCGTCGAACATGAACCCGGCCAGCACGGGCCCGATGGCCTGCCCCCCGATCTGTGCCGGCAGGGTGAGACCGCGAATGCTGCCCAAGTGCAGGCGGCCGTAGTAGTCGGCCCAAGCCAGTCGCAGCAGTGTGTGCAGGCCGCCCACTCCGGCCCCCAAGGCCAGCGCGCTGACGGTTCCCCAAGGCAGAGTACCGCTGTAGCCGGCGCCAAAAGCCCCCGCAGCCATCACCAAGGCCGACAGGGACAACATCACGCGGACGGGCACCGCCCGGCCCAGGGAGGACCAGACCAGACCTCCGGGAATTTGTCCAAAGGCGAAGGCGCCGGCCGTGAAGGCGGCCAAGTGGACCGGGACTCCTTCGTCGATGTAGTGGGGCACTTGGTGGAGGCTGACCCCGGACTGCACCATGAACCCGCCCATTGAGAACAACGCCAGGATCCAGAACGCCCTGGTCCGCAGCGCTTCCCGGACCGTGTAATTGACCTCCTGCCAGGCCTGCGTCCCTGGAACGCCTTCGGACCGGACCGCGGCGGCGAGGCCGGCGCCAGCCTCGGCGGGACCTTTTCTTCGGCCGGTGTCGGGCTCCATGCCCATATCCTCGGGGCGGCGGACCATCAGCAGCAAGGCGGGGGCGATGCCGATGGCCAGCGTAGAAACCCCCAACGTCACCCAAGCGGTCCGCCACCCCCAGCCAGTGATCAGCAATGCGGCGATAATCGGCAGGACGGTCAGCCCAATACCCTGGAGGGCGCCGAACAGGGCCAAGGCCAGCGGCCGGCGCCGGACGAACCAATTGGAGATCGCCGTCGAGGTGCCAAGTTCCAGGGGGCTCGAAAAAACCGCCCTGCCCGGAACGTAGACGGCGTAGAACACCCAGGCTTGGGAGATCAGAGAAAGACCAATGGCGCAGACGCCCACCACCAACGAGCAACCAGCCACGGTGAGCCTGGAGCCGTAACGATCGATCAACCGTCCGGCGAAGGGTGACAGGAGCAGGCCGCAGACCGCTCCGAGGCTGACCGCCCCCGAGAACAGCCCCCTGGACCAGTCGAACTCCCGGGTCATGGGGATAACGAACACGGACAGCACGGACACCGAGGCCACGGGACGGGCGCCGAAGCTCGGAACAGAAGCCATGGCGAAAATCACCCACCCGTAGTAGAACGGGAGGCGATTGGCCAAGCGGTCACGCCAGGAGGACCCGGTCAAAGGAACGCCCAAGGACCGCCGGCGGTGGGGCGGGGGCTGGTGTCAAGGAATCTCATCGGAAGGGCCGCACCAGTTTAACATTTGGGCTGAGGGGGCCTGATGGCGCGGCCGGAACCGACTCTGTATACTCGGATTCAACCTGATTATCTGCCGGCCCTCCTATACTGCCAATCATGCCAAGAAAATTCCGCATCGCCTTGGCCCAGATTAACCCCACAGTGGGGGACATTCAGGGCAACTGCGAGAAAATTCAGCAATACCTGGACGAGGCCCGCCGGTTGGGAGCCGACTTGGCGGCCTTCCCGGAGATGGCGGTCACCGGCTACCCGCCGGAGGACCTTCTCTTCAAGAAAGCCTTCATTGAAGAGAACATGGCGGCCACCCGCCGGTTGGTGGAGAGTTCCCACGGGACCGCCATCGTGGTGGGTTACGTGCACCAGGGAGAGCGGACCACCAACGCCGCCGCCGTTGCCTGTGACGGCGTGTGGGTGGACACCTACCACAAAATATATCTGCCCAACTATGGTGTTTTCGACGAGGAACGCTACTTTACACCGGGGTCCGTCTGCCCGGTTTACGAGATCGACGGCGCGCGAATCGGCGTGAACGTGTGCGAGGACATCTGGTTCGATTCGGGGCCGACGTCGGTCCAGAGGGAGAACGGCGCGGAGCTGATCGTGAACATCAACGCGTCGCCCTTCCACACCGGGAAGAGCGAGTCCCGCAGGAGCATGATCGCCTCCCGTGCCGCGGACAACCGGTTGTTCGTTGCCTACCTCAACACCGTCGGCGGACAGGACGAGTTGGTCTTCGACGGCAACAGCATCATCTGCGGCCCTGACGGCGGCACGGTGGCCCGTGGCCCGGCGTTCCGGGAGATGCTGATCGTCGCCGACCTCGACCTGGACCAGGTAGACCGGAGCAGCCCGCGCCGGCCCGCTTGGGAGTCCCACGAAATTCTGGCCGGCATTGGGAGCTCCAAAACCGTCCACGTACCGGGCTGCCGGGCGAAGGAGCGGCCGGCTAAGGAGCGGCCGGCGCTGGCGCCTCCGCCCAGCGGCTCCGACGAAGGGGCCGACATCGGCGCGGCCGACATGAGTGCGGTGGAAGAGGTCTACAATGCCCTGGTCGTCGGCACGCGGGACTATCTGGGCAAAACCGGCTTCCAACGGGCCATGGTGGGGTTATCCGGCGGCATAGATTCGGCGCTCACGGCCACAGTGGCGGCCGACGCCCTGGGCGGCGGTAACGTCCTTGGCATCACCATGCCCTCCCGTTATTCTTCCGCCGGCAGCATCGACGACTCTAAGGAATTGGCCGGAAACCTGGGGATCGAACTCTGGGAGGTGCCCATAGAACCAGCCCACGAGGCCTTCACCAGCATGTTGGAAGAGCGCTTCCGAGAGTCTGAGCCGAACGTGGCCGAGGAAAACGTTCAGGCGCGCATTCGCGGCAATGTGTTGATGACCATTTCCAACAAGTACGGTTGGATCGTCCTGACCACCGGCAACAAGTCGGAGATGGCCATGGGTTACGCCACCCTCTACGGGGACATGGCCGGCGGGTTCGCCGTGTTGAAAGACGTGCCGAAGACCACCGTTTATGACCTGTGCCGGTGGAGGAACCGGAACGGAGCGTCCTTCGGAACGGGCGACGGCGTCATACCCCAGGCCATCATCGACAAACCGCCCAGCGCTGAATTGAAAGACGACCAGCTTGACCAAGACACCCTGCCGCCGTACGAGGTGCTGGACCCCGTGATCAAGGCCTACGTGGAAGACGACCGCAGCTACGTGGAGATGGTCGACTCCGGCTTCGATCCGGCGGTGGTCCGGCAGGTTATGAGGGCGGTGGACCGCAACGAATACAAACGCCGCCAAGCCCCGCCGGGAGTGAAGATAACCCCCCGCGCCTTTGGGCGGGACTGGCGGTTGCCCATCGTAAACCGCTACCGGCAGGCGTAAACCGCTACCGGCAGGTCTGAGCGGGCGCGGCTAGCCGGCCACGGCTAGTCGGCCACTTCGACGATCATTTCCACTTCCACCGGGGCCCGTAACGGCAGTCCGGACATGCCCACGGCCGAGCGGGCGTGCCGGCCCTGGTCGCCGTAGAGCTCCACCAGGAGGTCTGAAGCGCCGTTGCCGACGACGAAGTGGCTGTCGAACTCCGGGTCGGCGTTCACCATCACCAGCAGCTTCACGACCCGCGTCACCTTGTCCAGATCGCCAGTGGCGGCCTTGACAGCGGCCAGGCAGTTCAGCATGGCCTGCTTCGCCGCTTCATAGCCCTGCTCCGGGGTCACGTCCCGTCCCACCTTGCCTTGGTTCAAGACCGAGCCGTCGGGCATTCTGGGAATGTGGCCCGCGACGTAGAGCAGGTTCCCGGTGCGGACGGCGGACACGAAATTGGCGACGGGCGGGTTCGGCTCGCTCAGTTCCAGCCCCATTTCTCTCAGCTTCTCTTCGGCTGCCATTATCCCTCCCGTTTAGTCGGGCATCCTTACGATGGCTTCCACCTCGACCACCAATTCCGGGCGCACCAAGGCGGAAACGCCGACGGTGGAGCTGGCCGGCGGATTGCTGGGCCAGGTTTCCAGACGCACCTTGGCGTAGGCCGGATAGTCGTCCATATTGGTCAGGAAGCAAGTGATTTTCGCGACGTCCTCCATGCGGCCCCCGGCGGCTTCGATCACGCCGCGGATGCTGGCCATCACTTGACGGGACTGGGCCTCGCAGTCGCCCACGACGTTGCCGTCGGCGTCGACGCCCACGTGTCCCGACACGAACAGGAAATCTCCCACCCTTACGCCGGGTGAAAGATTCGGATTCGGGGAAACCCCCGCCGGGATGATTGGTTGACGGTCCGGCATTTTCTCACCTCCGAATTACGGCGGCTCAGGCCGCCCGTTTGTTTATGGAATGCGCCAGCCCAATTATACATAGGGAACCTCTGAACAAGTTATGGTCATTGAGGCGAAAGCCGAAATCTCGGAGGAGAGCTTAACGACCCCCATCCTAACCTTCCCCCATCGGGGGGAAGGGACTTGTTCAGATGTTCCATAAAAGCCGGAGACCAGGGCCGTTTGGCCCTCTCGGGTCTGGGCGCGGCGCGGTCGACACCGGCTTCAGGGCCGCTCGAAGGGCGTGGGCATGGGCCCGACGGGGACTTCGATGAGCGTCGGTCCGTCGTGGGTCAGGGACGACTTGAGGCTCGCTTCCAACTCCTCCGGGGTCGACGCCCTGATGCCCGTCGCGCCGTATGCTTCGGCCAGCTTGACGAAATCAGGATTGTGCAGTTCACCCCCGATGGTGCGTCCTTCGAACCGGTTGATTTGGTCCCGGACCACGTTGCCGTAGGCATTGTCGTTGAAGACGACCACCACGGCGTTGATGCCGTGCTGTACCGCGGAGGCCAGCTCCTGAGAGTTGAACAGGAACCCGCCATCTCCCGACAGGGCCACCACCGCCCGGTCCGGTTGGGCCACCTTGGCCCCCAAAGCGGTCGGGAAGGCATACCCGAGGTTCCCGGAGTATGAGGACGTTATGAACGTCCGGGGTTCGTAGGTGGGAAAGTGGGCCCGGCTGTAGTAACCCAACTGGGTCATTCCGGCAATCAGGATGCCGTCGTCGGGCATGGCCGACCGCACTGCCGCCATGAACGACTCCTGAGGCTCGACCGAGATCCTTTCTTCCTTCCGGCTTGCCCGTTCGACGGCCACCGCCTCGCTCCGGTCGGGCCGAGGCGGGGATTGGGCGGCAATGGCCGCGTAGAGAGACTCCAACGTCAGGCGGGCGTCCCCGTGGATTCCGAAAGTGTTGGCGTAGTTGCGCCCCAACTCTTCGTCGTCGACGTCGATCTGCACCACCTGCTGGCCGCCCAGCCATGCGGGGAACGCCAACCGGGTCCCCACGGCCAGAACGAGGTCGTGGCCGTGGGACTCCCTGGCGATTGTGTCGTCCCGAAGCCACAGAGAGCCCAGGGACAGGGGGTGCCGGTCAGAGATGGCGCCCTTTCCCTCGGCAGTGGTGACGACCGGAGCTTGCAGGTGCTCCGCCAGTTGGCGCAGAGCGCCGGACGCCCCGGACGATATCGCGCCGCCGCCAACCCATATTAACGGGTTTTTCGCCGCGGCGATCATTTGCGCCGCGGTGGCCGTTCTTGCAGCATCCGGCGGCAACGGCCGGGGAGCTTCCGGCTCCAGCAATTCGACGTCGGCCACCTCTCCCAGGGTTTCCGGCGGTATCTCGATCTCCACGGGGCGGGGGCGGCCGTTTTTCAGGTGGTGGAAAGCCTCGTGGACCGCCTCCGGGACTTCGGCGGGGTCCAGGATGCGCCGGGCGAACTTGGTGATGGGCCTGATGGCTTCCAACTGGTCGTTCACCTCGTGCAGCATACCGCGGTTGACGCCGATGAGGTCCCGTTCCACTTGGCCCGAAACCACCATAATGGGGGACGATGCCGAGTAGGCGGTGGAGATCGCGGCGGCAGCGTTCAGCAGTCCGGGGCCGGGGACCACCAGGGCGGTGCCAATGCCGCCGCCGGCCCGGGAGTAGCCGTCTGCCATGTAGGCGGTGGCCTGTTCGTGGCGGGTCGAGATGAACCGGATGCCCGGTTCGTCGTAAAGTGCGTTCATGGCGTGATAGAGCTGCACCCCAGGCAGTCCGAAAATCACCCGGACGCCCTCCCGGTACAAGGATTTCATCAACGCCTGACCGCCGGTCATTTTAGTCATAACACGTTCCTCTCCCGGATTTATCGCTCCGGGAATTGTCGCTCCGGGATTTATCGCTCCCGGAATTATAGCTCCGGGAATTGTCGGGCAACGGGGTCGATTATATGGGGCGAGGGTGAGGGACTCAACCGGCGTGAATCCTGGGCAGCCCCGCCGGAACGGCGATTGGCGATATACTGCCAGCATGAAACGGGCCTTGATCATCCGCCACCATCCGAAAGAGACCCTCGCCGCCAACTTTCGAGGAATACTCGCCGCCCGGGGGTTCGAGCCGGTCCCGGTGGACTTGTTCGACCGCCTGCATGACGACTGGCAGCCGCCCTCGCTGGACAGGCCGGTGGTAGTCATGGCCTTCGGCGGGCCCATGTCCGCCAACGACGACTTCCCTGCTTTCCACCGGGAGCGTCAGTTTCTCCGGGAGGCCATGGATGGGGACTTGCCCGTGTTTGGGGTGTGCCTGGGGGCTCAGATGATGTCCGCAGCCCTGGGGGGGACGGTGGAGCCCACCGGCGGCTACCAGTTCGGCCTGCGGAAGATACACGTCACGGCCGAGGGCGACGCCGACCCGGTATTCTCCAAAATACGGACCCCGCTGGTACCGACCCTGCATGGGGAGTGCTTCACCATACCCAAAGGGGCGATAAAGCTGGCCGAGGGCGACGTACTCTGCCGCGACGGCCTCTACCGGCGCATTAACATGGCCTTCAGGTACGGGAACTCCTACGGGTTCCAGTTCGAGCCACAGCTTACGTTGGATGAGTTCCTGGTCTGGAACGAGGTCTTCTACGGCGACTACGCTCTGATGGGCGACCGTTTCGACCCCCGGGAAGAGGCAGCCCGCAACGAGAGGGAGTTCACCAAGTTCGCCCGGGCCCACGAGGCCCAGATGGGAGAATTGCTCGCGGCGTTTTTGGAGAACGCCGGCCTCTAGCGTCTTCAGCTCCCAGGGTGCTCCCGGTCCCACTCCACGATCCAACCCAGTTCGGCCTGTTGGTCCAAGGGCACCGTCGGCGGGACCGAAGCCCCTTCGGGCTGGTCGGCTACTACCTGCTCTCGTACCAGCGCCTCGATTTCCGGGTCGCTCAGGCCCAGCACGTCCTTTAGGATGTACTGGTTGGCTTCCCCCAAGACGGGCGCCGGGTGTCGTATGTGAAGGGGGTTGCCCGACATCTTCCAGCCCCGGCCGATGTATTCCCTGCGTCCCAGTCCCGTTCCCGGCGGGTGGTCCACCTGCTCGAAGAAACCCCTGTCGCGGAAATGGGGGTCCGCCAAGAGGGAACGCGCGTTCAAGACCGGGCCGGCGGGTACGCCTGCCGACTGAAGCTCCTCCATCACTTGGTATTGGCTCCGGGAGGCAGTCCATTTGCCAACCAGGGAGTCCAACTCGTCCTGCCGGGCCAACCGGTCTCGGGACGTTTCGAACCGTTTATCCAGCAGTTCCGGGATTTCGCCGGCCGCCACGTCGCAAAACGATTTCCAATCTGCGTCGTCCCGTACCGCAATGACCGCCCACTCGTCGCGTCCTCGGCAGGGGTAGCAACCGTGGGGCGCGGCCGACAGGTGCCGGTTGCCCATCCGGCGGGTGCCGCGCCCGTTGTAGGCGAAGTCCAGGATTCCCTCGCCGACGAAAGACGCCCCCACCTGGTACATGGCGACGTCGATCCACATGCCTCGCCCCGTGCGGGCCCGGTGGAACAACGAGGCCATGATCGCGCCCAGGGCCGTCCAGGTAGCCAAAAAGTCGGTATAGGAGTTGCCCATTTTCTTGGGCGTCTCCTCCGGGATAGAAACGCCGTCGGGCCCCTCTGGCGCTTTCATCAGGTATCCCATGAAAGCGCCGGTGCCATGGGTCGGCTCCAGGGCAGAGGCCATGGCGCCGAAGTTGGACCAAGGCCCGCTGTGGCCATAACCGGTGTTGGAGACCATGACCAGATCGGGCCGCTCCGCCCTCAAGCTGGCGTATTCCAGGCCGAAGCGGGTCATCACCCTGGGAGTGAAATTCTCCAGCACAACGTCGCTGACGCGGACCAGGTCTTTAACGATGGACTGGGCCGAGCCGGCCCGTAGGTCGAGGGTCAGGCTGCGTTTCCCCCGGTTCAGGGTCTGGAACGTGCCGCCCCGCTCCCAGTACGCATCTCCCGGATTGTTCTCGGGGAAGGGACCGCCGGTGAATCCGCTGGCCCGGGTTGAGTCCATGAATTCAATGTGATGGGTATCCAACTTGACGACCTCTGCGCCCAGGTCCGCCAAGTACGCTCCCACGTAAGGCATGGCGAAGACCCGGCTCAGGTCCAGCACCCGGATGTTATTCAGTGGGAGCTCGCTCATTTCTTCCTTTGGCCTGTAATTTCCCCATGCGATTCAGATGGGGCTTCCGATCAGGTTCCGATCAGGTTCGGATCAGGTTACTGAAGCGGCCCGAAGCGCCGCCAGGTCCTCTGGAGAGTAGCCTAGCTCGCCGGACAGAAGTTCTTGATTGTGCTGGCCCAACGTGGGGGCGGGCCGGCTGATCCCGAAGTCGTGGCCCGACAGCCGGGGCCCCATACCGGGGTATTGAGCCGGCCCGGCCACCGGGTGTTCAACTTCAACGTAGAAGCCGCGCTCTTGAAGGTGCGGACATTCGGCCAGGTCCTGGGCATCCTGGGCCATGCCAAACACCAACCTGCGGTCGCCGGAGGCCAGGAACAATGGCTTGCGGTCCCAGAGAGAAAGGCCCTTGGTCAGTAGCTGTTTCAATTCTTCCCCGTGTTCGATGCGTCCGGCGCCGGTGGCGAATCGTTCCTCCAGGAGCTCCGGGAGGCCGATGAGTTCCGCCACCACCGGCCACGGTTGCGAGCCCTGTACCGAGGGGACCACGTAACCGTCCCGGGCGGGCATCAGCTCCTCGAACCCCGAGCCGCGGACGGGGCGGCGACCCTTGATGGCGCCCATGTAGCTGAAGTAGGGAACGGCCTGCACCAGATGGCAGGCCAGGCACTCCACCACGGAGACGTCGACGTGTTGGCCCCGGCCGGTGCGGAGTCTTTGGAACAACGCGGCCAGGGTAGCCGCCGCGGCGTTGGCGCCGGCAACGTAGAACGACTGGTCCAAAGCGTTTCGCAACGGTTCCCGGTCGGAGTCGCCCGAGTGGTACATCAGACCGCTCATGGCGCAGGCGACTATGTCAGTCGCTTCGAAGTCCCGGTAGGGCCCTGACTGCCCGAATGGCGTAATGGAAGTGTGGACCAAGGACGGATTGACGCCGCCAATGGTCTCATGGCCGGTCCCGAGAGCGTGCCCCTCGGCGGGGGCGCAACTCTCCACCAAGACGTCTGCGGTTTGCAACAGGGCATGAAAGGCGAGGCGGCCCGACGTGGACGTTACGTCGAGGCTGATGCCCCGTTTGTTGGTGTTCAGGTAGAGGAACGGAATAGACTTTTCGAGGTGGGGATCGTCGCCCGCGAAAGGGCCGGAGCTGCGCACCGAGTCTCCGGAGGCCGGCGGTTCTATCTTGACGACGTCGGCCCCGTAGTCGGCCAGCAGCTTGGCGCAGAACGGAGCGGATACCCCGCCGCCGATTTCCAGCACCCGAATTCCGGCCAGGAGGCCGCTGCCGGGATGGTCCAAGACCGATGGTCCAACCATAGTCAGACGAACCCCTCCGAACACCTCAAGGAATGCTACCATCCGGAATGCTACCATCCGGGACGCTACCATCTGCTACTGAGGCTGTCAAACTGCGCTGGCGCCGTATTCGACGACCGTTACAGAAACGTCGTCTTTCCGGCGAAAGCCGGAATCCACGTAACCTCAACCTTCAGGGACAACAGGTTGACTCCAGCCTACGGGCAACTCCTGATGTAGCTGAAGCCCATTTACGCCAATCCACCGAACATATCCCGCCTTACAGTGTGTCTTTATGCCAACTCGCGGGCATACAGACGCCGGGGAGGCGACGTGGATTCCGGCTTTCGCCGGAAAGACGGGGGGAGGGGAAGCCGGAATGGCGGAGGGGGAGCCGGAATGGCGGAGAGGAAGCCGGAATGACGGAGGGGAAGCCGGAATGGCGGAGGGGATGCATGTGATGCTGACCGGATATGGGTTTTCCCAGAGTAAGCCGAAATCTATCCTGGACCGGCACGCTCCAAAAGCTCGATGCGAACGTCTCCCGGGGCCCGAACGAAGGCGATCTTCACCCCTGGGCGGAGTTGGTGGGGCTCTATGGAAAACACGGCGCCCTTGGACTTGAGGTCGGCGGCGGCCGCCTCCAGGTCGTCGACCCGCAGGCCGAAATGGTCCAGCCCCAAATGGGGGTCGACCGGCCCCGCCGGGGTGTCCGAGGTGGCGCGGGCGATGAAGACAATCAGCCCATTGATATCGATGTCGACCCGGGGCTGCCCGTCGGACTGGACCGTCTCCAATATCTTCGCCCCGAACATTTGCTCGAAGTAGCGGGCCGTTTCAATCGGCTCCAGGCTGCGCAGGTGAATGTGGTCGTAAGAATAGCTGACCATCTCGAAGACTCCTGTGGCGTGGAATTCTCTCCCGGGGATTTCAAGGGCCGATTATAAGGGCCGGTTATATCGAGGGCGATATGCTGGCAGGATAACATATCCGTTCACTGCCAACGGCAGGCCGCCGGATTGGAGCTTCCCAAGGCCTACGCCCCGAACACGCCGGGGTAGCCAACGCCATCGGCGCCGCCATCGCCCAAGCAGGCGGTCAAGTCGGGCGGGTCTACTCCTTCGGCCACACCGGCCGAGAGCAAGCCATAGCCGACTGCTCCGCCGAGGCCGTCAACAGGGCGGCAGCCGCTGGCGCCGACCGGTCGTCAGTGGAATCGTGGAAGTCGACGAGATACCGCTGACCTACGTCCCCAGCAGCGCCACCCTGGTCCGCGTAAAAGCCGTAGGGGACGACCTGGCGCGGCCGCTCGATCCAGGACTGAAAACCCAACTTGGATAGGCCTGCCGCTCAAGCCCAAAGCCAGTCAAGGTCGGAAAACGCTAGCTTCCTTTCGAAATTCTCAATGTTGTCTCTAACGTTGAGAATCAGGCACCGGTCGTGGCCGCCGTTTCTGACGCCACGCAGGCCCCTGCCGATCATCTGGAAATAGAGGTTAGGACTGTATACGGGACGGGCGACTATGATGGCGCGAGTCTTCGGCG
>DAOUHF010000216.1:0-1935 GCA_034428795.1 Dehalococcoidia bacterium | reverse complement strand
CCGTGGATGAGGGAGATTCCAACACCTACACCGTCGTCCTCCAGACCCAGCCCAGCCAGGACGTCCCCGACCCGATAGTGGACCCGACGGACAACACGGACGTGACCACCTCCCCAACGTCCCCGACCTTCACCAAGGACAACTGGAACACCGCCCAGACGGTCACGGTCGAAGGCCGCCCAGGACATGGACTACACGGACGACACAGCCACCGTCACCCACACCGCCGCCGCAACAGACACCACGTACAACACCCTCACGGTGAGCGACGTGCACGTGACCGTAACCGACGATGAGGACATTCCCGTCAAGGTCTCCTTCGGCGCGGCAGCCCACACCGCCGCCTAGTATTACAACGACGGTTTGAATGGTAGGATAAGCGGCGAGATAGCGAAGGCTTCTGGAGGTGGTACAGGGTGATGGATGCGGCGGCGTTGGAGCGGGTCCACGATGCCTTTCAGGAATTCCAGGCCTATTTTGCGCCGGCCTTTGGCCGCAAGCAGCCCCGGGAACTGAGCCGTCATTATTTGCAAGGCTTGCTGGTGCAATGCGGGGAGCGGCGCAACGCCGAGAATCTGGCCGAGGCGGTTCCGGCGTCGCCAAGGGCGCTACAGCGTTTTCTCACCGAATCGCCCTGGGATGATGACCGGGTGATTGGCCGGTTGCAGGAGTATCTGGGTCCCCGGTTGGAGCACCCGGAAGCGGTGTGGGTGCTGGACGGCAGCGATTTTCCCAAGCAGGGCGGGAAGTCGGCGGGAGTGGCCCGGCAGTACTGTGGCTCGTTGGGCAAGATTGCCAACTGCCAGGCTGGGGTGTTTCTGGCCCATGTGGGGCCCAAGGGACGGGTATTGGTGGACAAGCGGCTGTACCTGCCGGAGGAATGGACTGGGGATGTGGAGCGGTGCGTGGCGGCGGGGGTGCCGGAGGCGCGACGGGAGTATCGGGGCAAGACGGACTTGGCTTTGGAGATGCTGGAGCAGGCTCAGGCCAGGGGACATCTCGAGGCGCAGTGGGTGGCTGGAGACTCGGCTTTCGGGATGTCGCCCACGCTGCGGGAGGATCTGACGGCGCTGGGGATGTGGTACGTGTTGGACGTGCGGCCGGACATGACGGTCTGGCCGCTGGAACCCACATGGAGCAAACCGGCCTATCAGGGGTTCGGGCGTCCCCGCAAACCGAAATTGCGGAAGGAGGAGCGTCGCGCCGTCGAAGAGCGCAGCCTGGCGCTACCGGCGGAAGCCTGGCGGGAGATAACGGTGGCCCAAGGAACCCAAGGGCCCCGAACCTACCGGTTCAGTGCCCAGCGGGTGCGGGTAACGCGCCGACGGAAGCCCGGCGAAATCCTCTGGGCAGTTTACCGCCGGAATCTGGACGGCAGCGAGCCCCGCTACTATCTGTCCAACGCTCCTGAAGACACTCCCTTGGAGACCCTGGCCTGCGTGGGCGGTTCCAGGTGGCGGATTGAGACCGAATTCGAGACTGAAAAGAGCGACGTGGGGCTGGACGAGTACGAGACGCGCACCTGGGCCGGCTGGCATCATCACATTGCCATGTGCCTGCTGGCCGGGGCATTCCTGCTGACCCTGCAACAGGATTGGGGGGAAAAAGATGCCCCTGATCACCCGGCCCCAGGTTTACCGGGTGGTGCGCGAACTGCTGCCCCGGGAGCGGTTTGGGCCGGAGGAACTGCTGCTATGGCTGGAGGGTGTTCAGCGGCGCAACGAGCGGGCCAGGCGCTCCCATGAGAAGCGCCGCGCCGCCGGTCGCGCGGCCACCAGTATACCTCCCTAAACCGTCGTTGTAATACTAGAAATCTGGCCGGAAAGTGGCGGCAGCCGGGCCAGTGGCTATACTTGGAGTCAACAAGCATAGCGAGGGCTGAGAATGCTGGGAGAGCGATCGGACCAGAGGGGACTTTGGGAAGCGGACCGGCTG
>DAOUHF010000215.1:0-7987 GCA_034428795.1 Dehalococcoidia bacterium | reverse complement strand
CTCCAAAGAAGCAAAACAGGCCATAATCGATGCGCCCTCCCCTTTCATCATCACCACCACCCCGTACTTAACCGATTTCCTCCATTTTATACAATTCTAAGGTTCTGATTAAGACGCGATTGCCCTGGGTGGCTCACCAAGTCCAGAGATTCAAGCTAGACGAACGGGGGATTTTCCGCGTGGACCAAGTATTTATCTATTGGGACAATTCCAATATTTTTCACGAAGCGCAGCGATTCGCAGAGGAAGTGGACGAAGGGCCCGGCGGGCGTTGGCGTGTTCGAATTAACTTCGACAATATGCTGCGTTTGGCCCACGCCGACCGCCCATTGGAGAAAGCGTTCGCCGCCGGTTCGGTGCCTCCCGAGATGCGCCAGTTGTGGAATCGGGTGGAAAGCCAGGGGGTCGAAGTCCAGTTATTCGACCGTGGCAACTCCGGGTCCGGGGAGCAGGAGATGCCCGACCGTATCCTGCAATTGCGGATGCTGGAGGATGCCCTGGATTATAATGGCGACCCCGGCATAGTGGTGCTGCTAACTGGCGACGGCGCAGGGTATCAGGAAGGTGTCGGCTTCCACCGGACCTTGGAACGAATGCACCATCGCGGCTGGCGTATAGAAATTCTGTCATGGGCGCATTCCTGCAACCAGCGGATGCGCCGATGGGCCGAGGAAAACGGGACTTTTGTAGCACTGGATGATTTCTACCACTCAGTTACTTACTTGCAACCATCCAGCCCTGGCTACGAGTTGGCAGCCGCCCGCGATTCTGCGCCGTTGGACCTGTCGCTGCGCCCCAGGGTGTAGACCGGCCAACCCCCTCCCAATCAGCCCGCGGCATATAATGGTCAACAAAGCAACAAGAAACCGTTTCAATATGTTTTGGGAGGTCAATAATGGGCGCTACCGAAGTCATCGCTAAGTGGATCGTCGACACCAACTACGAAGACATTCCGCCGGATGCGATACGCGTGGCCAACGAGTCCTGCTTCGATCTCTTGGGGGTTATCCTGGCCGGATCGGCGCAGCCGGTGGGGCAAATCATCCAGGAGTACGTCACCAACCAGGGCGCCGTCGCCGAGGCGACGGTCCTGTCCGGGGGCGCCCGGAGCACGATGGCCAACGCGGCCTTGGCCAACGGCACCATGGGCCATGCTCTCGACTACGACGATTTCGGAGGCTTCGGCCATCCTACCGTCGCCATCTTCCCGGCATTGCTGGCGATCGGAGAACATACCGGCGCCACGGGCCGCGACCTTCTGGAGGCCTACGTGGTCGGTTGCGAGGTGGGCCTGGCCCTGCAGCATACGACCAAGTACAAGCAGATGGACAAGGGGTTCCACAGCACTGCGGTCATTGGCCGCCTCGCCTGCACTGCCGCCTGCGCCAAATTGATGAAGCTGGACGAACGCCAGACCATCATGGCCTTGGGCATGGCCGGCTCCATGGCTTCCGGCCTGATCCACAACTTCGGCACCATGACCAAGCCGCTCCACGCCGGTCTCACCGGCCGCGACGGGGTGACTGCGGTCCAGTTGGCCCAGATGGGTCTCACTGCAGGCGACCAGGTTGTCGAGCACCCCTTCGGCTTCGCCGCGACGGTGTTGGGCGAGGGAATCTACGACCTGAACGAGATGGCCGGCAACCTGGGCAAGCCCTTCCGCACTCAGGACGCCTTGATTATCAAGAAGTACCCCTGCTGCGGCGGCAACCACGCTATGCTGGACAGCCTCTTCAGCCTGATGCGCGACAACGAGTTCACCTTCGACGACGTGGCCAACGCCGAAGTCGACCAGTCGTATTACTCCGTGGTAATGCTCTATCCGGAGCCGGACGACGAGCTCAAGGGCAAGTTCAGCGCCAAGTACAACGTCGCCGCCGCGTTGGTGGACGGCGAGGTGAAGATTGACACCTTCACCGAAGACAAGATCGCCGACACGGCCATAAATGAGACGATGGACAAGGTGCGGACCCGGGTGATGGCCAAGTCGGAGGAACTCCTGACCAACTCCGAGAACGGCCTGAAGGTAACGATCACCCTGAAGGACGGCCGGGTGTTCGAGCACACCACCGCCCGGGCCGACATTCTGGGCAGTCAGAAGAACCCTTGGGGGTTCGATAGCATCAAGGCTAAGTTCGAGGAGAACGTTGCCTTGGTGCTGAACGACGAGGGCGTGTATCAGGCCGTCCAAGCCTGGTCGGATATCCCGGAAGTCACCAACGTCGCCGAACTGGTGCGCACCACCCTGGTGGCCACCAAGGCGTAAACACCGGAAAGCGGGTCTCCCGGAAAGTGGGTCTCAAGAGACGTCGCGCTCAAGGAGGAGTGAAATGGCAGCACAAGGTCCGAATCCAATCGAGGTATACCAAGGGGCGGTTGAGTTGATTTTGCCGGCGGTGGCGGGAATCGACGAGAACCACTTCGGGCTGGACACTCCATGCTCGGAATGGACGGTCCAAGCCTTGATCAACCATAATCTGGCGGTACAAAGGATGACCCACGGACTGTTGACCAAGTCTGGAGGAGGCAGCCCGCCAGACCTGACCGCCGCCTTGCCCGAGGGGGCCGAAGCGCCGTTTCGGGCGATTACCGCCCAGGTGCTCGCGGCTCTTCAGGCGGTGGACTTGGAGGAGCTCGTGGAGTCGCCCTTCGGGCCTATCGCGGCCGGGCGCTTCGTCATGTTCCCCATTGCGGACCTGGTGGTCCACAAGTGGGACTTGGCCAAGGCCACCGGTCAAAATACCGATATCGACAGCGGCCTGGCAGAGATATGCTTCCAGACTTTGACCCCGGCCGTGCCGGGTGGGCGGGAAAACGGCGCCTTCGGACTGGAAGTTACGGTCACTTCCACTGCCAGCATTCAGGACCGGTTGTTGGCGCTCACCGGCCGCCAACCTTAGGAAACATCTGAACAAGTCCCTTCCCCCCGTTGGGGGAAGGTTAGGATGGGGGTGCCGGCAAACCTCTTCACTTGATCAGGCCCAGGCGTCTCAGGTCCTCGGCAGTCCATTTGGCTTGGCGTTCCGGAAGCGAGAGTAGTCGATGCTACTCAAACTGTAATCGCTACCGTCGGCCCTTCGGAAACCGTCATGCCATTCGTGGCGGGGAGGGAAGAACCTTCCTCGTCGAACTCTTCGATGATCAGCAAGAGTACTTCTTGGATATGATTCAGCGCCTGCTCTTGGGTATGACCCCAAGTCGAAGCCCCTATCACTTCCCAATCCGGGAAAAAAACATGCCATCCCTCACCATCGGGCTCTAATTCCACTTGGAACATATAAGTTTTCACCCTCGGCTCCTTGGCAGGGAGAGTCGGTTTAAGGCTCCACCCGGATTGAGTCGCCGACCTTGATCGCGCCGCCGTTAATCACGGTGGCCAGCATCCCCCGCCGATGGTCGAGCTCAGACTGAAGCCCTTGGCGGATGGCGTCCATCTTGCCACAGGGCTCGCACTCGCCCACGATCTCCATGGTGACTTCGTCACCGATGAACACCACCTGCCCGGCCTGGGTCTGGGAAAGGTCGAGGCCGGTGGTGGTGATGTTCTCTTTGATCTGACCGGGCGCGAGGCCGAAATCGCCGAGGGTCTCGTTGTCCATGATCAGGACCTGCCGCATGTTGCCCTCCCGGCAACTGCGGTCCCCCTCCAGACCCCTCCCGGTGATGGCTGTCGCGTCCTGTACCGGGTCCGACGGCGTCTCTTTGACTCGGGCTATGTGCAGATTGGTGATGCTGCCCTGTTGCATGGCGGGCCCTCCGTTTGTTGTTGGAATCAACCGTATGCTAATCTGGGACGCGGCCACCCCACTGGGCGGTTTGCCGCTCCCCTGGCGGATGGAATTATATTCTCCCGGCATTGACAGCGCCACCAGACTTAAATACCCATGGGGCCCGGGAGCAGGCGGTAACAAGATGGCCTACGCTTTCATTAAAACCGAAAATTAAGACCGAAAATCGGGAGGGTGTGCTGGCGCTCACGATGAACGACCCGGCAACCGTGCTCACGGAGATGGGAGAGCAGGTCGCGACGCCTCACGTGATAGCGTCCTGTGGAATTTGGGCCACCCTCGACGCGGCCGTTATCAAAAGATAGATCGGCTCTTCGTGGTCGGCGTCCGGGTCTGAGAGTTCGGGGTTAGGTTGAGGCAAGGGCTCTCCGCGTTCCAAGTGTAGTTCCGCCAAGTCTTTCAGTGCGCTGGTAAGCAAGACCCGCGCCTCGGCCAGATTGGAGCCGAAGGTGATGGCTCCGGGGAAGTCCAGCGTCTCCCCGTGCACTCCTTCGTCCAAGTATTTGAACATTGCCTTATAGACGAGCATGTGCCCCTCCCTGAGTTCTATCGCGATTGTACACCAGTGGTGATGCTAATCAGGAAGAGGGCGCCCGAACGGCTGAGTGGAGATGATCATAGCTTCCACCGTCTACTGGTCTTCCGCCGGGCTGGGCGACCAAGATGCCATGGGCCGAATGAGGCTTGGGCCGGCGACGTCCGCGATTGTTCGGACGTGCTCAAGGCACCCCCTCAGTCTATAAAGCGGGAGTTCTCTCGCCATTCCAAATAGGCCCTCAGCCCCGAGGCCATGTCGTGGCGCGGCGCGAACCCCAGATCCGCCTTGATTCGGGCGGCATCCCGCACCGGCTGAGGCTCAACGCCCTGCGGTTCGCCGGAAGGGGCGTCTATTACTTCGATTGATGGACGCAGCGCTCTGAGGGCCGCGATAACCTCTTCCAAGGCGATTGGGCGGCCTGCGGAAATGTTGTACACGTCATGGGGCAGGGCAGGGGCGTCCAAGACGGTTTGGATGCCAGCGGCCACGTCGACCACGAATGTATAGTCCCGGGCTATGCTGCGGTCATGGACGACTATGGGTTCGCCGCGGACCACCTTCCCCGTCCACTGGTAAATCAACGACATTCGGGCTCGGTGGCCGGTGATGCGCTCCATTGGTCCATAGGGGTAGCTAAGCCTGACGCTGGCGGTCTCGAACCCGTGCAGCTCGCCATACCTTCGGGTGAGCAGCTCGCTGGCGTGTTTGCTCACGGCGTAGAGGTTGCGGGGCTGGAGCGGCGCGTCTTCTTTCAGCAGCGCCACGCCCGGAGCCGCTTCTCCGTAGACCGCCTCGGAACTCACGTAGACAAACCGGCCGAGAGTGGCGGAGCCGGCCGCCAGATCCAATAGGTTCGCGGTCCCCTGGAGATTGATATTCACGATGTCACGGCTGCGTTCGGCCTCCATGCCGCCGGACTGGCTGGGCGTGAACACCGCGGCGTGGACGATTTTGTCGATGGGATGTTGGGCTGCCGTTTGTCGCAAGTCGTCGACATTTAAGATGTCCCCTTGGACATACGTCACACTGTCCGACCAGGGCTCCAGGTAATCTCTAAGCAGTGCGTCGGCTGGGGCCAAATCGAAGCAGACCACCCGGTGGCCCTCTGCAGCCACGGCCTTAACGATGTTGCTGCCCACGAACCCGGCGCCGCCGGTGACCAAAGTCGCCATGACACCTCTCCAACCTATGACGCGCCAAATCTGATTCCGCCGTGAAAACCAGGCTTCAGCCGGGCCCCGTTACCGCCTGTCCAGGTACCACTGCGGCAACTGGATTTCACTGCCGGCCCAAGTCCGCTGGCACTCGCAGTTAGCCGGCTCCGGTATGGAGGCTATAGCATCTCTGACGATGGGGGTCAACTCTTCGGGCGTGATCCTGACCCAGTCCTTCTGGGCGCTAACCCCGGCCGAATCTGAAATCCAGCATAGACCCGCAAAGCAGATTTCCAGTTCCCGGAAGTAGACGACCTCCGGGTAAATCGTCGTACAAACGATATCGGCGCCCCAACGGCGGTAGGCCTCTATTTCCGCCGGGGTCTCATTGTGGGGTCCCTGAACGCAGATGTTTACGGCCCGGTCAATCACCCGGCGTTGGCTGTTGCGGCGTGCGGCATCAGCCAGCGCCTGGCGCACCTCGGGACAAAACGGGACATCCATTTTGGCCCGGGGCCAGCTCGGTTCGCCGGCGAATATTGTCGTGGGCGTTCTCTCGCACAACTTGATGTAATCATGATAGGTCACCAAGTCGCCCACTTCCAGGTCAGGGTTCACCCCGCCAAATCCGTTGATGGTGATGGCCCGGCGTACCCCCAACTGCAAGAAGGCCAGGGCGTGGGATGCGTGGGAAACCAGATCAGAGGCCATGTCGCCTCCCCAGCCAAACCGGCGCACGTACACCACTGGACGGCTGCCCACGCTGCCGGTGAGCACCGGCACATCACCATAACGAGTGGAAACAGTCAATCTAGCCAGAGGGCCTTCCACAATTGCCTCATACCTGGATGCTCCGAGAATGCCTATCACCGGAAATCCCCCCTTCAATTGGCTATCCGCCATTGGCCCCTTCCGTCTTCCCGGCCCCCACCCCGTCTCCCCGGCGAAAGCCGGGGTCCACGTCCCCGGGGCTTGGGGGGCGCGTGGTTTCCGGCATCCGCCGGAATGACGGAGGGGGGCGTACCACTGTCCACTATCCACTATCCACTGGCTCGGGCGCCGGTGCTATACTTTGGATAGAATCATACGAGGCGCGAGGGGGATAACCAGTGCTTGAGCGGTTTAAAGTCGGTCACGACGAGGCGGAATTCGTTCACGGCGACGCCCTGAAGGCCACGGTGGCGGCGGTTTTCGAGAAGCTGGGCGTTCCCCCGGACGACGCCGAGCTCGGTGCCGACGTGCTGGTGTTGGCCGACCTGAGGGGAGTGGATTCCCACGGCGTGTCGAACATGCTCCGCAGCTACATCAACGGCTACCAGGACGGCTCGATAAACCCCCGGCCCGACTGGAAGGTGGTCCGCGAGACCCCCAGCACCGCAACCATCGACTCAGACCGCGGCCTGGGCACTATCATTACCCCCAAGGCCATGGATATCGCCATCCGGAAGGCCGCCGCCGTGGGCGTGGGCATGGTGGCCATCGGCAACGCCCGCCACCTGGGAATGGCGTCGTATCACTCGATTCGGGCCCTGGCCCACGACATGATCGGCGTCTGCATGACCAGTTGCCCCCCGTCGGTACTGCCGACCTTCGGCGCGGAGCCCCGGTTGGGCACCAATCCCATCGCAGTGGCCGTGCCAACCCTCAACGAGGCCCCATTCGTGTTCGACGCCGCCACCAGCTCGGTCGCCGTCAACAAAATACGCATCGCGCAGCGCCTGGGCGCGGACATCCCCGGCGGCTGGCTGGCCGGGCCGGACGGCGCGCCCGTCATGGAGGAAGGGCTCGCGCCCGACGACTATTGGCTGCTGCCCATGGGGGGCACCCGCGAGGGAGGCTCCCACAAGGGCTATGGCCTGGCCTGTGTGGTCGACATCCTGGCCGGAGTGCTGACCGGCTTCGGCTACGGCGCCGTGCCGGGCCGCCCCAACTTCGGCCACTACGTCGCCGCCTACAGCATCGACGCCTTCACCGACGCCACCCAGTTCAAGCAGGAAATGGACGAATGGGTCCGCATGATGAACAACACCCGGCCGGCGCCCGGCCACGACCGGGTCTTCGTGGCGGGCCAGCCGGAAGCCGAAGTCGAGGCCGTCCGCCGCGCCGAAGGCATCCCCCTCCACCCCGACGTAGCCCAGTCCATCCGAGACATGTGCGCCGAACTAGAAGTAAACTGCCAAGTGTAGCTGAACAAATCCCTTCCCCCCGCCCCCCCCCGTCTCCCCGGCGAAAGCCGGGGTCTACGTCCCCGGGGGGTTGGGGGGCGCGTGGATTCCCGCTTTCGCGGGAAAGACGGCGGGGCGGCCACTAACCACTGTCCACTGACCACTGACCACTGGAAGGGGGGTGCGTGGTTTCCGGCTTTCGCCGGAATGACGGGTGGGGGGGCCGGCGTGGCGGGTGGAGCGTAGGCGGCGGATGGCCCCCCCGTCTCCCCGGCGAAAGCCGGGGTCCACGGCCCCGGCCCTACTCCGTCTCTCCGTCTCCCCGGCGAAAGCCGGGGTCCA
>DAOUHF010000214.1:0-16294 GCA_034428795.1 Dehalococcoidia bacterium | reverse complement strand
GGCGTCTGCCCTGGCTACTACGGTGGTCCGGCACCGCATCCAAAGCTTCTCTTAACCTTATCATCCCCGCACCTCCCCACTTCCTTGCGTAAATCCGAATACTTGTTTCAGAAAATGAAAAGGCCCTGGTCCAATTGAGCCGCCGGGGACGCCAGGGGAGATTGTGCCGGGGCGCATCGACGAATGGGGTATGCCGGTTGGGCAGCGTACAGGCGGACGGCAACGCGCGGGCGGGGCGAGGACCGTCCAAAAGGGGTTCGGGGTGGACGCGAGGGGGCTCTGAATCGGTTCAGGGGCCGATTTCTCAGCCCCTGATCACCAAACAGGATATCGAATTAAAAGCCGGAAGAAGACTCCGCGCGCATTTTGCTGAAGCAGTCGCTGCAATAAACCGGCCGGTCCCCCCGCGGCCGGAAGGGCACCATGGCATCTGTTCCGCACTCGGCGCAATTGATTGGATACATCTCGCGGGGCGCGTCTTGGTACGTGCTGCCGCCCCGTTGCTCAGTCCGGCGGACCGCGCGGCAACTACGGCAGCGCTTCGGTTCATTGCCGAAGCCCCTGGCCTGGAAGAATTCTTGTTCGCCGACCGTAAAGATGAACTCGCTGCCGCACTCCACACACACCAAGGTCTTATCGGACAATGCCACGGGAGGCCTCCTTAGCTTTGCGGCAGAACGATAACCCAACGGCCCAGCAGGTCGCCTGGAGCAGCACGATTCCGTTCGGAGAACCTGCTTTCTGCCTGATTTTGCCATTATACCGGCTAAAATCCGATATGCAATAAATCTTTGCTCATTACGGAAGAATAATCAAGGCCGGAGATTCAACTAATGCGTGTCTCAGCGTATGTTGGCTTCATTTTGTTCTTGATTTCGTAAACCGGCAACCGCCCACGGCCCGTTTGCGAATCGTGAATAGTCAATCGCCCGCGGCCAATTGGCGTCCTCTATATGGCCTTGCTCATTCGGCTCTCCCGTCCGGGTCCACCAGAAAACAGGAGGATGCCTTGAAAACCGCCCACAGGTCTTGTCCCGCCACGATCCCCATCTCGTCTAACGCGGCCCCGGTGACGTGGCAGACCAGGGGGGCGCCCTCAAAATTGAGAAGGGCCAGCATAACCGCGTAGCCGGGAGGGCGGGACTCGACGGCGGTGACCACGCCCCGCAGGCGGTTGCGGGCCGAAGACCCAACCGGTTCGGCGGACGCCAGGATAATGTCGGACGCCCGGACTCCCACCATGACGGCCGAGGGCACCGTTGCCTCGTGTCGGGGAGTATCGTCCAAGGGCGCCTCCAGGCGTATCCCGCCGCCGCTGCAGCTCATCGTGCCGTCGCGGTGATTGCGGGAATCGACATTTAGCCGGAACAGGTTCTCCACGCCAACCAGCCGCGCCACCCGAGCTTGGCCCGGCTGGCCCAGCACCTCCAGCGGCGGCCCGTACGACACCGGTCGGCCGCCGTCGATGACCTGCACGGCGTCGCCCAGCGCCAACGCCTCCTCCCGGTCGTGGGTGACCAGAATGGCCGGGACGGGAGCACGAGACAACACCGAGCGCAATTCCCGGCGGACGGTACGCCTCAACTCGCCGTCCAACGCGGCGAAGGGCTCGTCCAGCAGCAACAGGTCCGGCGCCGGCGCGAGAGCCCGGGCCAGCGCCACCCGCTGTTGCTGACCGCCCGACAGCTCCCAGGGATACCGTTGTTCCAAGCCTTCCAACCGGAAAGCCTCCATCAATTCCTCGACCCGAGTCCCCGTCGTTGGTGAATTTTCGGCAACCCGCCGCCTCCCAAGCCCGTACTTGATGTTGTCCAACACTCGCAGGTGAGGAAACAGATGATACTGCTGCGTGAGATAGCCAACCCTCCTCCGATGGGCCGGCATCCAGACTCCGCTTTCGCTGTCGTACAGCAGTCTGCCCCCGGCCTCCACCCGGCCCCGCACCGGCCGCACCAACCCGGCGATAGCCCGGAGGGTGGTGGACTTGCCAGCGCCGGAAGGCCCGAAAAGCACCATCACGGATCCCGGACCGACTTCCCAATGGGTGTCCAGTTCGAAGGACCCGATACGGCAATTGAGCCAGCCGGAAGCGGTGAACCCGGTGCCGGACGCCATCAGGCCCTTCCCGTCCAGCGCCTTCGCCCCGCTACTCCGATGGCCGCCAGCGCGGCCGCTGACCCGGCCAGCAGCAACACCGACAACGCCAGGGCGTTGTCAAGATCGGTTTCCATCGCCGTCATTATCGCCAGGGGCATGGTCTGGGTTTCGCCCATCAGGTTCCCGGCGAACATCAGAGTGGCGCCGAACTCGGATAAAGCCCGGGCCCAGGCGAGACCCAACCCGGTGATTACGGAAGGACCGGCCAGCGGCAACGTGGTGCGCCAAAAAGTCGCCCACGGCGACACTCCCAGGGTTTGCGAAACTTCTTCGTAGTCCCTGGCCACGGACTGAAACCCCAACTTGGCGGAACGGACGTAGAACGGGGCGGCGACGAACACCTGGGCAAAAACCACCGCAACGGTCGTGAAGGGAATAACGACTCCCGCTCCCTCCAACGCCGGCCCCAGCAAGCCCCCCCGGCCGAAGGCCATCAACATCGCAACGCCGGCCACAACGGGCGGCAGGATGATGGGCAGCTCTACCAGGGTGTCGACAGTCCGGGCGAATGGGCTTTGGCTGCGGGCCAGCAGATAGGCGAATGGTGTGCCGGCCAGCACGACCACCACCATGCTGACAAAGCTGGTTAGCAACGACAACCGCATCGCGGAAAGGGCGGTTTCGCCGGTCACCGCGTCCCAGAACCCGCCCTGTTGCCCGGCCCGCACCAGCAAAGCCAGTACCGGCAGACCAATGAAGACGACGTAAAGGAAGGCGACTCCGCCGCTGAGCATGCGGATCCCTCCCCAGTATCGTACCTGCCGCCTGCCGGCAATGACGTTGGCCATGTTATTGGAATCTCTCCGATATAGCTGTCACGGTTTCCCGGATATCAAGGTCGGCCCGGTCGGCCCGATATCACGGTGAGTCGAAGCCGTGACTCCGCAGAATCTCCTGCCCCGGCGCCGATAGGACGAACTCCACGAAACCGGCCGCCGTTTCCTGGCGCTTGGACCCCTGCAACACTGCGATCGGGAAGCTGGCAACGACGTTGTGGGCTTCCGGGACCGGGATGATTCTCACGCTCCCGGAAGCCGCAGCCGCCAAGGCTAACGGACGGTAGACGATTCCGGCGTCAGCCTCGCCCAACGCCACCTTCTGTTCGACGTTTCGGACGTTGGGTTCCTCGGATACCACGTTTTGATAGACCCTGGCGCTGAAGTCCGACCCCAACCCACCGGCCACCGACAGCGAATCCAGTAGTTGCCTCGAATATCCGCCGACCGGCACCCCTGGGTGGGCCAGCACCAGCCGCGCCCCCGGGCGGGCCAAGTCGGCCAGATTGTGTACGCGCCCGGACTCTTTGCCAGCGGCTATGACCGCCAGTGGGGCCTTGGCGAAGATCACCGGCTCGCCATCGACCAGCCCGCCATCCATAGCCATTCCCATTTGCACGACGTCCGCCGGAGCGAACACGTCCGCCGTCGCTCCCAGCTCCAATTGAGATCGCAGTAGCTGGCTGCCGGCGAAGTTTAGTTTCACCGTCACTCCGGGGTTATGGGCCTCGAATTCATCGGCAATTTCGGCGAAGACCTCCGCCAATGACGCGGCCGCGAACACGGTCGTCCGGCTGGCGCCGGGACCACCCCCGCCGGAACATGCGGGCAGTAGCAACGCCGCGAATAACAGGGCCCCAATCACGCCTGAAAATACAACTGGAAGATGATAAGTAATTTGCAATTGCCAGATTGTAAAGTATACTTGTCTCATTATCAAGCAGAGATGCTAAGAGAGGATGCGTCGGCTGTCGTGGCGGGCCTGCAAAACAATCTCCGTAAGCTCCGGTTGGAGGCCGGTCTCAGCCAGCAGGCCTTGGCTAACCGGGCTAACGTGAGCCGTCAGGCCTACGCCGCACTGGAAGCGGGAACGGCCAACCCCTCAACGGAACTGGCCCTCCGACTGGCCCGGGTGCTGGGAAGGGGGGTCGAATCGATATTCTTCCTGCCGCCGGACTCGCCCGGACCGGTAGAGGCGGAACTGGCCGGCGGCGCCCTGCCGCCGGGCCCGGCTCTCGGACCTCCCCGGCGGGCCCGGCTGTACCGCGTGGGACCGCGGCTGTTCGCCCGGACGTTGACGGGGCCCGGCAACGCCAGGCAGTCGGTCATACCTGCGGAGGGGACCGTCATCAATGTGGCGGCAGTCGGCAACTCAGTCTTGGTCCAACCCTTTGATGACGACGACGTAGACACCCCCAGCCTGGGGATGCTGGGCTGCGATCCGGCGGTGGGCTTGCTGGAGCCCGAACTTCGCCGCCGGGGCGTCCGTCTGGTGGCGGCTGAAGAAAGCAGCCGGGAGGCGTTGCTGGGCCTGGCGCGGGGCGAGGCCCACGTTGCCGGGTGCCATCTGAGGGATGACGCCACCGGGTCTTTCAACCGCGCCTGGGTCGAACGATTGGTGCCGTTCCCGTGCACCCTGGTGACTTTCGCCTCTTGGGAGCAGGGCTTGATGGTCGCGCCCGGCAACCCCAAGAACATTCGCGGCATCGAAAGTCTCGCAAATCCGGGCGTGGCGATGGTGAATCGCCAGAGCGGTTCGGGAAGCCGCGCCCTGTTGGACCGGGCGTTGCTGAGTTATGGAGTTCCAGCTGAGACAGTAGCCGGTTACCAGCGGGAGGAGTATGGACATTTGGCGGTGGCCGCCGCGGTGGCGTACGGCGGGGCCGACGTCGGCGTGGGGGTGAAAGCCGCTGCCCTGGCTACCGGCCTGGATTTCATTCCATTGGAAGCTGAACGCTACGACCTGGTGGTGCCCGACCACCTGCTGAACGACCCAGTGGTACAAGCGCTGTTGGACATCCTGCGGCGGGACCAGGTCCATCGCCGGGTCGAAAGCCTCGGTGGCTACGACGCTTCCGAAATGGGCCTGCCCGCCGCCGCCTGAACTTCGTCGGCGGCAGCCCGCCCATTCACGGCGCGAGTCCCCTGACGGCGCGAGGCCCTTGACGGCGCGAGTCCCTTGACGGCGTACGGCGGCTGCGTTGTAATGGAGCCCTCCGGTCCCAGCCCGTCAATAGGAAAGGCCGGAAGAACCTCACCGGAACAACCTCACCGGAAGAACCTCACCGGAAGAACCTTAGGCGAGCAACTAAATGAGACGGCGGACCAAGTCCGCGAACGGAGGCAGCGATGGCATTGGTGCGATGTATCACGGAGATGGGAATGGGGGTTGACGTTCACGGCAAGGACTACACTACGGCGGCCAAGCGGGCGGTGTTCGACGCCATTCATCACAGCAGCCTGGGGTTCCAGAGAATGCTGGGCAAAACCGCCGACGACATGCGCGTAGACGTGACCGTGGGGGTTCCCAACCCGGCAGCCGTCGATACCGCCGAGGTGGCTGCGGTCTTGCCTCACGGCAGCGCATTCTGCAACGCGGTTGCCGGCGGATTGGAAGTGCCCAACGAGGCCGGGGACGACGCCATCGTAATCGCCAATGCCGTCGTCATAGTTAGCTTCGACGACGGCAAGTAGGGAGTCCGAGCCGCAAGACGCGAAAAGCCCAGGCACGGCCTGGGCTTTTCTTTATTGCCGGAGCTTTGGCTGGGATTATTGGCTGGGATTGTTGGCTGGGAATATCGGGGCCTTCCGCCCGTCAGTCTAGGTGCGGGTCTGCTTCATTGCGCCGCGAATGTTTTCCACCATATCCGAGCCCGCGACCTGATGCACTGAGGTCATGTGACTGGACATGTCGGTAATAACCTCATCATCGGTGTCGCCTTTGGCGACATAGCGGCAGCCCCGGCCTGTGGAGTCCAGAGCCAGGGACAAAAGGGCGTTGCAACGCGCGAACTTGACCATTCCAATCTCCTCCTAATCGCTGGACAAAGCGGGTTTTTGTTCCCGACCCAACTGGTTTTGGTGCCGCCCAATTATACGACATCGCTTGCGGGTTGGCATCCGGCGGGTTCTTCGGCGTTTGACCGGTCAAAATAGGGCCGCCAAGCCGGCTCCGATTCGAGACAGTTTACCACTACCGGGCAAATATCAGGACCAGATACGGTGTGACTTGCGTGCTATTGCCTGCTGGCTTTCTTACGGCCGGACTCCGCCAGCTCCATAATTCGAGACCGGCGGTCCGCCCCGGTTACCGTGAGGCGTACCAGCGCCGCGCCCTCGACGAAGAACAGCGTAGCGGCCGGTTGCCCGTTCAGGGCGGCTTTCTCGTCAATGCCGGAAATGTCTCGAAAGCCGTCGATGGGCTCCCGCGAAATTCCCATCGCCGCCATGTCATTTTTGATACCCGCGATTAGCTCCAAAGCGCGCTCCTCCGACTCGAAGAGCACCACGGTTTGAAGCAATTCGAAGCCCGGTCCGGTCAGAACCACTTGGACCGACGGCTCCAGTCCAGTGGTCTCGGCGGTTTCCGGCGCCGTGGCCGTTACCGCCATGCCGGGAAAGTCCTCCGGCCCCAGCAGCAGACCGGCTGCGGGTTTTGGGCCGCCCGAACAGGCCAGGGCCAGCCAGATGGCGGAAAACGCGATCGCCGGCAGCAACCAGGCGGATGACCGGGGAATCAACGGTGAGAGCGGCAATCCTTTCAGCCGGCGGGCCGGCCCCGGCCATGTTCGTGGTCGTGGTCGTGGTCGGGCTCAGGCGCTCCCCAGCCCCCGCCGCCCGGCGTACGGACACTCAGCACGTCGCCGGGTTCGACGTCGATCAGCTCCTTTCCGGCCAGGGTGACCTCCTCGTATCCGCCGCGCAGCAGGATGTTTTCGCCCGGCTCGCCGTGGTGGCCCCCGTGGTACCCGGGCGGGGGCAGTTTGCGGCGCTCCGACATGAGTGTGACACGGGCCGGAGCCAGGAACTCCACCTCCCGCACCAACCCGTCTCCGCCTTTGTATTTCCCGTCGCCGCCAGAGCCGCGGCGAAGGGCGTACCGCCGGAGGCGCAACGGGAAAGCGAACTCCAGGGCTTCGATAGGGGTATTCAAGGTGTTGGTCATGTGGGTCTGAATCCCGGATATTCCGTCCTTATCGGGGCGGGCCCCCATTCCGCCGCCGATGGTCTCGTAGTAAACGTAGGGCTTCTCCCGGACGGGATCGTGGCCGCCGATGATCATGTTATTCATCGTCCCCTGGCTGGCGGCCGGGATGATCTCGGGCAGAGCCTGGGCCAATGCGCTGAACAGGACGTCGGTGATGCGCTGGGAGGTCTCCACGTTTCCTCCCGCCACTCCCCGTTGCGGTTGAGGGTTGAGCAGGCTGCCCAGAGGCGCGTTGATGCGCAGGGGACGGAGGCAGCCCTGGTTGGCTGGCGCCTGCTCTCCCAACAGGCAGCGAATCACGTAGAGGCAGGCCGAGACAGTCACCGCCTGCGGCGCGTTGATGCAGCCGGGGCGTTGGGGTGAGGTGCCGGTGAAGTCGATAGACATAGCATCGTCTTCGACGGTGATGGTGACCTCGATGGGGACCAACTCCTGGGTCAGGCCGTCGTCGTCCATGTAGTCGATCACATGGTAGCTGCCGTTCGGAATGCCCCGGATCGCCTGCCGGGTCACCCGTTCGGAATAATCGAGCAGCGCCGCCATGTGTTCCATGGTGTCCGGAATGCCGTACCGCTCAATCACCTCCGTCAGGCGCTGTTCGCCGACCCTTATCGCGGCGGTCTGGGCGGCAAGGTCCCCTTTCCGTTCGTCCGGGGTGCGGGAGTTCCGGCAAATGAGTTGAATTACCTCCTGGTTGAGGCGTCCCCCCTTTGCCAGCTTCAGGGGCGGGATGATGGTGCCCTCCTGGTACAACTCCGTGGAAAGGGGCAGCGACCCGGGGGTCATTCCGCCTACGTCGGAGTGATGGCCGCGGGCCGACACGAATCCGGTCAACCGTTTCCCGCCATCGGCCTCGGCGTACACCGGGGCTACCATTGTGATGTCCGGCAGGTGGGTGCCGCCCAGGTATGGGTCGTTCAGGATGACGATATCCCCCGGACGCAGCGCGCCGGGGAAGACCTCCAACGCGGCCAGCACCGAAGCTGGCATCGCCCCCAGGTGTACCGGCACGTGGGCGGCCTGTGCAATCATGTTGGCTTCAGGGTCGAAGATGGCGCAGGAGAAATCGCGGCGTTCTTTGATGTTGGGAGAGTAGGCTGTCCGTTGCAGGGCCAACCCCATCTCTTCGGCCACCGACTCGAACAGGTTCTTGAACACTTCCAGGCTGATGGGGTCTACCGGCATCGTTCGCCTCTTTCGATAAGTTCAGCAATATAAGTCCAGAAATGAGTCCAGCGGCCATTCCCAGGCCGGCGGCTTGGGCCCGCTAGTCCAGTCCGGCCAGAATGTCCGGTTGGGGGTGAGCGGGGTCGGGCTGGACCAGATAGAAATACTCGGTCGACATAATCTCGTCGATGAATTCCACGGGCAACTTGGTAAACGGTCCCTCAGGGTCGATCTGGGTGCGGTGGCAGTTCAGGGACTCTTTCTTGGTGGCGAGGTAGCCGTCAACGTTCTTCACCGTGGTGACGTACTGGTCCGAAGTGCCCATTTTTTCCAGGTCGTCGCCTCCGAAGGGCGGCTTAAGTCCTTCGTCGTACATCTTCTGCCACATCCGGCGGAAGCTCTCCCGGGGAAAACAGACGTAGTAAAGCATTGGCCGTGAGGCCCCGGACTCCCAGCAGGCTTCCACTGCGTCGGTGGCGTGCCGGCTGATGGTTATGTGGTCGGGGTGGCCGTAACCGCCGGTGAGATCGTGAGTGATCACGAGGTCGGGGTCCAACTCGGCGATCATGGCTTCGATTCGTCCGGTCACCACCGGCGCCTCGGCCTGAAACAGGCAGTCGGGGTGCCGGTTGTTCTCGGTCCCCGCCATGCCGGAGTCCCGGTATTCCAGGAAACGCACGTCGTCGATGCCGGTAACGGTCATCGCCGTCCGGAGCTCCCCTTGGCGAACGCCGGCCAGCGTTTCCGGGGTGGCCAAGGCTGGATCGCTGATTTCGCCGACGTCGCCGTTGGTGGCGCAGACCAGGGTGACCCGGTGCCCGCCGGCGACCAACATTGCGAGAGTGCCGCCCGCGCCGAATCCCTCGTCGTCGGGATGGGCGAACAGGGCCAAAACGTCAAGGGCCATGCAGCCTGCTCCTAACCGATCGGGTCCAATAGCTTGTACCGGCCTGCCGGGACTTGGGGATTCTGCCATCAGTCTGGACTTGCACTCTCAATAGCTCAGCCAGGGCTCGGCCAGCGCCCGTTCGCACCATTTGCGGCGGACTTCCGGGCGATCCAATGGACGATCCGGCATGCGGCGTTCAAAATGACCCGTGGTTTTCACCCTTTGCTGCGCTGCTCCGGTTCCAGCACCAGGTTGCCCAGCGAGTCGACCGTACCGGCCCAGCCGGGCGGAACCACGATGGTCGTGTCCATCTGGATGACCAGCGCGGGCCCGGCCAGACGGCAGTCCGCCGCCAGAGTCTCCCGTAGGTATAGCGGCGTGGCCATTGGACCGTCCCGGTAGACCACCCACGATTCCCCAACCGGAGCGGCGGGGCCTTTGCCGGGGCTGGGGAGCTGACCTTCCAACCGAGGTTTCTCCACCTCGAAGTCCATCTTCAAGCGGAGGTTCACTATCTCCACCGACTCTTTCCGGTCGGCGTACCCAAACCGTTGCAGGTGGGCCCGGTAGAAGCTTTCACCGATGGCGCGCGCCAGATTGTCGTTGGGCCTCCGGGTGTTAGGCCGGGTGCCGGAACGGGGCGCCGGGTAGTCCACTGTCAGTTCGAAGGACTGGCCGACGTAACGAACGTCCAGGAAGCGGCGTGACGACATCCCATCCGCCGGCAGGCCCTCTTCGACCAACTCCCTCCGGGCCAGCACTTCCATGCCGTTGAACTCCTCTTCCAGACGGGAACGGTCCAAGTCCGCTCCCCGCAACATTACGGTACGAGAGTAGTCCTTCACAATGTCCGCTATGGCCACGCCCAAGGCCGAAAGGATGCCGGGATGAGCGGGCACCAGCACCCGGGGAATCCCCAGTTCCTGGGCCAATTCGCAGCCGTGCACCGGTCCCGCGCCGCCGAAGGGCACCAGGGTGAACCGTCTTGGGTCGTAGCCCCGCTCCAGCGAAATAGCCCGGATCGCCCGCTCCATGTTGGCGTTGACGACCCGGTTGATTCCCAGTGCGGTCTCCTGAACGCCCAAGCCCACCTGTCCCGCCAGAGTCCCCATCAGGCCTTCGGCCCTTTCCAGGTCAAGGGCAAGGCGGCCTCCCAGAAAACGGTCCGGAAGCAGCCGGCCCAACAGCAGGTCGGCGTCGGTGACCGTAAGCGGGCCGCCCTTTCCGTAGCAGGCCGGCCCGGGGTCGGCGCCGGCCGATTGGGGGCCCACCACCAGTGCGCCTCCCGCGTCAATCCGGGCGATGGAGCCGCCGCCCGCTCCGACTGTGTGTATTTCTATCATCGGTACGCCGATGGGATAGCCGCCGACATTGGAAGTGTTGGTCTCTTTGATCCGCCCGGGGCAGAGGGAAACGTCGGTGGACGTGCCGCCCATGTCGAGGGTGATAATGTCCGGGTACCCCGCCTCGACCGCCGTATAGAATGCCCCGACCACACCTCCGGCCGGCCCGCTGAGTATCGTCCGCACCGGCTGCTCCGAGGCCAGCCGGGCGGTTATGCTGCCCCCCGAGGACTGCATTACCCGGACGCCTTGTCCCAAGGACGCTTCCAACTCCCCCAAGTACCGGCTCATCACCCGGCCCACGTAGGAGTTCACCACCACCGTGCTGGTGCGTTCGTATTCGCGGAACTCGGGAAGCACCCGCGATGAAAGGGAGATGAACGGCGGACGCTCCATCCGCTCCAAAGCGTTTCGGACCATCTCCTCATGGGCCGGATTCAAGAATGAAAAGAGGAAAGACACCGCCACGGAGTCGACGCCGGACTCTTCGAGCAACGCCACCAAGGCTTCCAGCGCCTCTGGGGTGAGGTCTTCGATGATGTTGCCAGTGAAATCGACTCGTTCCGGCAGCCCGAACCTGAGCTCCCACGGCGCCAGTGGTTCGGTCCGGTCGATTTCCAGATTGTAGAGCTCGGCCCGGCTCTGCCGGCCGATCTCCAGCACGTCTTCGAATCCCATGGTCGTGACCAAGGCGGTCCTCGCGCCCTTCCCTTCAAGAAGGGCGTTGGTGGCCACGGTTGAGCCGTGGACGAAGTCGGCTTGGGTGACTCCCGTCTCCTTCACCCCTTGAAGTATTCCTTGGGACGGGTCGCCGGGAGTCGAGGGCAGCTTGTGAACGGTGAGCTGTCCCTGCTCCAATACGGCGATGTCGGTAAAGGTGCCGCCGACGTCTATTCCCACTACGGTACCGGCCATAGGAAACCCTGTCCTCCCCGGTCAGATTGGTCCCCGATAGGTTAAGTCCTGCAAGTTTGAGTCCCGCAAGGGCGGGACTCCGGAGCGCCCCGGGCTGTCGGCCGGGGCGATGATGGCGACGCCCTGGGACCGTCAGTCCTCCAGGGCGATACGGAGTCTTTTGTTAATCCGGCCTTTGCTTTCGTGGCCGACCACGCGGATGCGCCCCACCTCAACGGTGTTGGCCACGTGGGTGCCGCCGTCGGCCTGCAGGTCGAGGCCGTGAATATCGATGGTACGGACTTCCCGGATGTTGGGCGGCAGCAGGTTAATCTTGGTGCGTATCAGGTCGGGAGCCTGTTCGGCCTTTTGCCGGGTCAGGTTGTCCACCAGAACGTCACGCCCGGCGGCGACTTCGGCGTTGATCTTCTCTTCGATTTCCTGGGCGAACTCCGAGGACATCTGCTCCAACTCGAAGTCCATCCGGGCTTCCCCGGGTCTCATGTCGCCGCCCGTGACCAAGGCGCCGTAGTCGCGCCACACCACGCCGCAGAGGATATGCAGGGCGGTGTGGGTGCGCATCAGCCGGTAGCGCCGGTCCCAATCGATACGCCCGGTTACGGGCGTGCTCTCACCGGGGACCGGGCCTTCGATGAGGTGAAGCAGCCGGCCGTCACTCCTCTTGAGTCCTGTCACCTGGTATTCCCGCCCGTCCGCTTCCAGGACGCCGGCGTCGCTGGGCTGGCCGCCGCCGCCCGCGTAGAATGCGGTGCGGTCCAACGCCACCCCGCCGTCGGCGGCGTGGGTGACTATGGCGTCGAATTCCTTCAGATAGCTATCGGCGTGGAACAGCAGATCGGTCATAACGCGCCGCCATTATAGCAACAAAATCCCGCGCTCTCTGTGTTCCGTGTGTTCCCCGCGTTCTCCGGCGGGAATTTGGCCCCGGCCAGCGGTTTTGCCGCTGCGAGGCAGAGAGCTTGGGGCTTTTCATTCTTCGCCGCGGGCTATTGTCTGAACTGTGATTCGTTTGATTTATATGATTGTTTCATTGGGTGTTTGGATAGTGGGGGACTTTTCACGCAGAGGGCGCAGAGGTTACGCAGAGTACGCAGAGATTTTTTATTTTTTCTCTGTGTTCTCTGCGATCTCTGTGTTTAAATCGTAATCTCTGCGCCCTCTCTGCGTCCTCTGCGTTAAAGGTGCCCCGCCCTCCAACCCCCGGGGGCGTGGTTTCCGGCTTTCGCCGGAATGGCGGGGGGTCCGACAATTGAGTGGCCCTGGAGGCAGAGAGCTTGGGGCTTGTTGTAATTGTGCGTCAATGACATAATGTCGGGGCTTAAACGGAGAGGGGCGGACGATGAAGATTTCGTGTTTGCAAGAGAACCTCAGCCGGGGGTTGGGGGTTGTGGGCCGGGCAGTTGCCAGCCGGGCGACCTTGCCCGTGACCCAAAACGTGCTGCTTAGCGCGGAACAGTCCATGCTGAAGCTGTCGGCCACCAACCTGGAGGTCGCCATGACGACCTGGATTGGGGCGATGGTCGAAGAAGAAGGGGCCGTCACCATTCCGGCCCGGTTGCTGACGGAGTTTGTCAATTCCCTGCCCAACGACAGAATTGACCTGGAGGTCGACCCCCAATCGTCGTTATTGCATATTACGTCGGGCCGGTCCGAGGCCCACATCAACGGCACGGATGCCTCCGAGTTCCCGCCGATCCCGACAGTTGAGGACGGCGTTCCCGCCCAGATAGACCCCGTGGTGCTGAAGTCGGCCATCGGTCGGGTCGCGTTTGCAGCGGCGACTGAGGAGTCCCGGCCGGTGTTGACGGGCGTCGAGGTCAAACTGCGTGAGTCGGAATTCACCATGGCGGCCGCCGACGGGTTCCGGCTGGCGGTCCACCAGGGCGTGCTGATCGGACCGGTGGCAGACGAGACGAAAGTCATCATTCCGGCCCGCACTCTCAACGAGTTGAACCGGCTCCTGGGAGACCAGGAGGAACCTGTGGAGATAATGATGACACCGGCCAAGGGCCAAATCATGTTCCGGATCAGGAGCAACGACACGGTGGAGATGGTATCGCAGTTGTTGCAGGGTTCCTTCCCCAACTACGAGCAGCTGATTCCTCAGAACTACACCACCCGGGCGATACTGGACCTGCCGGCCATGTTGCGGGCCACCCGGACCGCCGCCATTTTCGCCCGCGACGGCTCCAACATTATCCGTATGCACGTGATTCCGGCCAATGGCGATGGCGGGGTAGGCAAAGTCGTGATCTCCGCCCGGTCGGAAGAAGTGGGTGACAACCAGGTCGAGGTGGACGTAGCGGAGATAGAGGGCGAAGAAGGGAAGATTGCCTTCAACAGCCGCTACCTTCTGGACGTCCTGTCGGTGTTGGAACGGGGGCAGGTGGCGTTGGAAACATCCACTTCCTCCAGCCCCGGAGTATTCAAACCCACCGACTCCGACGAATACGTGCATGTAGTCATGCCCATGTTCGTTCAGTGGTAGTTCGTTCAGCGTTAGTTCGTTCAGCGGTAGTTACGTCGGTGTCTACGGAGACGGTCACCGACAACTAGACCGGCGTCGCAAACACCTTGACGCCAAACGCCGCCAGCGTGCACCTCTTCCCCTGCCTCAAGGCAGGTACTTGTCTTCCATCTCCCGGATGCGATCCGCCCCCAGGATGCCACCGTTGCTGGCCACGCCCCACCTGCTTTGCGCCGCTCCCGCCAGGAAGTCGTCGATGGCGCCGGTGCCGCGTTCCTGAAAATCGTGGAGGAAGTCCCAAGATGCCTGAAGCCCCGCCATCGTGGTGAGGGACGGATACCAGGCCGCGGCGGCCCCGGCTTCCTGCAACTCCCCCAATTAGGCGGTTGCTAGCCCCCTGCCAGTCGTGATAGTATGTCGGTGGCTCGCTTGTGTACAATCCCTAACGTACACTGTGATGGTACACAGAGACCGGGTACACCGGGACTGGAGGATCTAATGCCTCGGTTGAAACACCGCGCATTGACGGAGGCCAAAATCAGCAGGAGCCTTGCCGTTGGGACTCACACCGACGGCGAAGGCCTGACGCTCCGTGTTTCCGAAAGCGGCGCGAAACGCTGGGTGCTGAGGGCGACGGTTGACGGCAAGGCCCGAAACATCGGCCTGGGGTCGTATCCTACCGTCTCTCTCGCCGCCGCCCGCAAAAGGGCAGCAGACCACCAAGCCTCAATCAGGGACGGCCGGGACCCGGTAGCGGAGAAGCGGGCAAAAGCCGAGTTGGAGAAGCGCAAGGCCACCCCCACATTCGCCGAAACCGCCCAGACCTGTTGGGCGACGCATCGACCCACATGGCGATCCGCCAAGCACGGCCAGCAATGGATGACCACGCTTGAGGACTACGCCTTCCCCGTAGTCGGCCACAAGCCCGTAGACTCAATCACCACTGCAGACGTGATGACCATCCTGGAGCCGATATGGACGCTGAAGCCGGCGACTGCCAGCCGGGTACGGCAGCGGATGGAGACCGTGCTGAGTTATGCCCGGGCGCGTGGCTACAGGTCGGGCGACAACGCAGCGAGCAGGGAGGTGGTACAGGTTCTTCCAAAACAGGGCGCACAGGTCAAGGAACACCGTCTGGCCTTGCCTTATGCCGATGTTCGGGCCGCCGTGGAGAAGGTGCGGCGGTCGTCATGCTTCCTCACGACGATCACGGCCATCGAGTTAATGATCCTGACCGCGGCCCGGTCCGGTGAAGTCCGGGGCGCAACGTGGGATGAGATCGATTGGAAGGGCAAAACATGGACCATCCCGGCCACCCGGATGAAGGCGGGCCGTGAACACCGCGTTCCACTGTCCGACCAGGCGATGAAACTACTGGGTCGGGCCTGGCATTGGGCGGGTGGATATAGTGCCGTGTTGCTGTTCCCGTCGCAGCGTGGCAAGGTGTTGTCTGATTCCGGCCTGTCGCTGGTGTTCAGGCGGCTGGGGATTGCGGCAGTCCCTCACGGATTCAGAAGCTCATTCAGGGACTGGTGCGCCGAAAAGTCGGGCGCAAGCTGGGCGGTCTGCGAAAGCGCCCTGGCGCATCGCGTCGGCAATAGCGTTGAGCTCAGCTACATGCGCTCAGACCTGTTTGAACAACGCCGGGTGTTGATGCAGGAGTGGGCCAACTTCCTCACGAATGAGCCAAGCGTTGAGGGGGCGGAGTCGGAGAGGCCGGCGGTGTACGCCGACTAGCGACTTTGGTATGCTCCAAGCCTGTAGCGGGCTTATTCTTCTCGCTGCGGGCGCATCGAACCCCCCCGGCTGTTGTTGAGGCCGGGGGGTTTTCTTTTTGCCAAGTTTTGCCGGTGGTTTCTGGGCCCACCCGACGTAGAGACCAGCCAGACGGCAACAACCGCCTAAAACAGGCTCAGGGACGCAAAAAAGAACCCCCAGCGGGTGGGGTTAGCACCGTTGCTGGGGGTTCTTGGAGGACCGGGGCGCTTTCCTGCCTTAGCCTAGCTTCAGCTATGCGGCGGTCTTGCCGCTGTGCTATTCGGGCTCTGCAACTGTCCCCTTGTCCTCAACCCATTATACCATCGCCCGCTGAGCTTGTCGCCGGCAATCGGGCAGCGGGCCAAGAAGGATGTGTCCTGACGGGGGCCAGAGGGATCGTGAGAACTGCCGGCCCGTTCTGTTCCCTACTGGGCATCAGGTCGTCCCAGTCGACCGGGTTTCTCCTCCGACGCCCAGTCCCATCCCCCCTCCCAGCCGTGGAAGGCCGACAGGTGGACCCAAAATCCCACAACGCTGTGGCTGGCGATGGCGTGGTATGCGGTGCTGCCTTGCCAGTCATAAACCTTGACTGGCCACCGGAACACGGCCTCAAAC
>DAOUHF010000213.1:0-1535 GCA_034428795.1 Dehalococcoidia bacterium | reverse complement strand
GCTGGAAGCACAGCACCTGAGATGTCTCCTTTTCCTGTGCGCAGGCGGCGCAGAAGGCGGTGAGCAGCTCGACGCGCTTGGAGACGATGATGCGCTTGACCAGCACGGATACCCCGTCGGCCAGGTTGTAGTGATAGAGCTTCTCGAAGGGGTCTCGGCGCTCCTGCTCCGTGGCGAGTTGGTAGAAATGGGGTTGGGCGGACGAGCAGAGGTGGTCCGTGGCTGCGTGGGGGCAGAAACGGCAATATGTCCCGTCCGGGGAGAAGAGTAGCCAGGCCTTCCCGTTGCGGGTGCCGCCGCGCTTGGTCCCCTTCAGCGGTTTGAGTGTCTTATCCATTGGTGTTCATCTCCGTTTCATCGGCGCGGGGCTCCTCCAGCGTCAGGATCCCGGTGGCTATGTCCCGGGACAGGTCCGATTCCAGTTGCCTGGGGACCGGGACGCATTTCCAGGCTCTGACGCCCAGGCAGTCCAGCGGTTGGATTTCTCCGTTGTCCAGCCCTCGTTCCCAGAGCCATCCGGCCCAGGAGACGTGCAGTGGCAGGGAGACTCGCCGGTCCAGGAAGCGGTGGTGCCGCTCCACCTCGTCCTCTCCGGGCCTGGCGACCAGGAGGAAGTCGTCCCGCTCGAAGGAATACTCGGCCATTCTGGTGTAGGTCATGGCGTGCCAGCCCATCTGGTTGGCCATCCGGGTCATCCGGACGGTCCAGGTGCCTAGGCTCGTCGTTGGCACCTGGCAGGTGACCAGCTGCTCGTTCAGGAGCAAGCCGTCCGCTCCGGGGGTGAGGTGGGCCGGCTTGGGCGGCATGTTCAGCAGGGATGCCCAGATGGCCTTTAGGGATGCCTGGGGTCCCACCATCGACAGAAGCCAGATGCCGTGAAAGCGGTGTGGCTCGGCCGGAGGCTCCACGGCGAAGGCGTCCACGGTGGCGCTGAAGCCTCCGGCGCTGATCGTCCAGAGTTCCGGCTCGTTCTTCGCCTCTTCATCCCTTCCGGCCGGGGGATTTTCGGTCATGGTTTTCTCCTCCCAACAGGGATTTCCTATCCCTCTTTGGTTTTCTGGTTTCCCGCGTGGGGGCTTCAGGGGGGGTGTTTGCCGCTTCGTCCGGGGTTATCCGCAGGGGCCGGCGGTTGCGGCCTCTCTGGCCCTGCCGGCCCCTTTTCATGGGGTTTCCGATGCTGTGGTGATCTTGGGTCCGGCCTCAGCCCGGCTCGAATTCCATTTCGCCCTGTTGTCCCGCCCCGATCTCCGTCCAACCGGGAGGGGCGGGACTTTCCGGCGTCAGAACAGTCTGGGCATGCTGGTCTGAGTGGGCTCCGGTTGCGGGTTCGCCCGTTGAGTGCTGCTGGACTCCGGGGCCTGCTGCGTGTTGGCCGCTTGAGTGGCGCCGGGTTGAGTAGCGCCCGTTTGGCTCTTTGCTCGGGCCTTCTTCCTTGGGGCCTTCGCCGGCTTGTAGCTGGGCCTCATGGGGCTTTCGGCCCAGCGGGAGTTGGCCCTTTCGATCATGCCGGGGAGTTTGGGAAGGAGATCCTCCAG
>DAOUHF010000212.1:0-2550 GCA_034428795.1 Dehalococcoidia bacterium | reverse complement strand
TCCTGGATTCCCACTTTCGTGGGAATAGATCGTGGAACTCATTGCGACCCGCACGGTCCAGACCAATGAGGTCAGGCGATCCGCGTTGCTGCTCCCAGCCTTTGTCCTTGTGTCCCGCGAAGCACAGGGCCGGCCGCTCTACCTTCTGGAGATAGGCGCGGCTGCCGGTTTGAACCTTCTTTGGGACCGCTACGGTTACCACTATGGGAACGGCCTGCGGTCGGGAGATATGAGCTCGCCCGTTCAAATCAGTTGTTCCCTGCGGGGAGCATTGACTCCACCCGTCCCGGCAACGCTGCCCAAGGTGGGTCGTCGCAGGGGGCGTAGACCTGAACCCCATTGACGTCAGCGACCCTGAGGAGACGCTGTGGCTTCGTTCGCTGGTTTGGCCGGGGGACGAGGAGCGGGCACGGGTGCTGGACAACGCCGTGGCGGTGGCACAAGAAGAAACACCCGAGATCGTCGGCGGAGATGGAGTTGCGCTGCTTCCTGACATGCTGGCCGATGTTCCCAAGGAAGCAGCCTTGTGCATTTTTCGTGTCTTCACCAACCTCCCGCCTACGGCCCGTGAACAATTCAACGCTTCGATCGCAAACCATGGGGCGCGACGGGATTTGTCGGTTGTCTCCACGAGAAGGGGAGCCGCCGACGGTCAGTCCAAACTGGCACTGGTGTCCTACAGGAACGGGGTCCGGAGCGAGGCCCTTTTGGCAAACTGCCAGAACCACGGCAAGTGGCTTGAATGGCTGATAGAGAGCTAAGAGCACACAGGCTTGCCAGAGGAACCAACCCTCCGAGAACACGGCACTGTAGAGCAGGAGCAGCCGGGCGGTGTAGGCCAGGACAGTACTACGAGGTGTTTGACCTTCATCGCGGCCGGAGCTAGATTGTCGCCAATACCCCTTGCGGTTTCGACCGCAGGGCGCGGGGCCTCTTCGGAGGCCCTTGCTTTATCCGCAGGAGTCGATGCGCACCGTTGTCTATGTCGATGGGTTCAATCTCTACTACGGAGCGCTCAAAGGATCTTCCTGGAAGTGGTTGGACTTGGTGGCACTATTCGAGAAAGTGCTGCAGCCCCATCACGACATTCTTGCAATCAAGTACTTCACGGCAAGAGTGTCGGGCACGTCCAGCGATCCGTCGAAGCCCCAGCGACAAGACGTATATCTACACGCCCTCCAGCGCTATCGACCCGTAGTCGAAATCTATCTCGGCCATTTCCTCAGTCACACAGTCCGAGCACCCCTTGCGCAACCGCTTGGGCTACAGCGCATGGTGGGGGTCATCAGGACCGAGGAAAAAGGCTCCGACGTCAATCTCGCCGTGCATCTGCTGAACGACGCCTGGCTGGACGCCTACGACTGTGCGGTGGTCGTCACCAACGACAGCGACATCGCCGAAGCGATGCGCTTGGTGAAGCAGCATCATGCCAAAAGGGTTGGCCTGATAACACCGGGAACCGGCCGGCCGTCCCGTCAACTGATGGCACATGCGGACTTCTCAAGGCATATCAGGGACAACGCCCTGCAGCGTTCGCAGTTGCCCGATCCGATTCCCGGCACCAACATCCGGAAACCCGCGCGTTGGTAAGGTGATCTCCGAAACGCGATGGCCGCCAGCACGTCTCACAGAACCCAACCAACGGAAAACACGGCGCTGTACAGCAAGAGCAGCCGGGCGGTGTAGGCGAGGACGGGGTTCAGGAGCGGGCCTTCGGAAGCGAACAGACGCCGGAACGCGGGCAGCGCCACGACGAGGACGGCGACGGTCGCGACCGAGTAAAGGTGCCGGCCCGAAGTGAGATAGAGCACGAGCGGCAGCAGGCAGGCCACAACCACGGCGGCGATGTACTCACCGCGGGCGAAGCCCGGGCCGAAGCGCACCGCCAGCGTCCGCTTGCCGGTCCGGCGGTCTTCATCCACGTCGCGGAGGTTGTTGACCGCGAGGATGGCCACCGACAGGAGGCCCGGCGCCAGCCCGGCGACCACCACAGTGGCGTTGACGGTCAGGGCCTGCACGTAGTAGGTCCCGGCCACCGCCACCGGTCCGAAGAATATCAACACAAAAAGGTCGCCGAGGCCCATGTAGCCCAGGGGACGGGGTCCGCCGGTGTAGAGCATCCCGGCGGTCACCGAAAAGACGCCGATGAAGACCGCCGGCCATCCGCCGCGCCAGATCAGGTAAAGGCCCCCCAGCAACGTGAGCAGCAGCACCACGACGATGCCGCATTTCATCATCCCGGGGGTCACCAATCCTGCTTGCGTGACCCGTAACGGGCCCTGGCGGGACTCGGTGTCCGCGCCCTTCTCGAAGTCGAAGAGATCGTTGGCGAAGTTGGTAGCGATCTGGATCAGCACCGAGCACGCCAGCGCCGTCAGCGCCGAGGGTCCATGAAAACCGCCGTCGCCGAATGCCATGGCGGTGCCGATCACCACCGGAGCGATGGATGCCCAGAGAGTCTTGGGTCTTGCCGCCAGCAGCCAGACGGAGACGGCGCCTGGCGGCTCGGGGCGGGTGTCCTGTCTCACCGACTCCCCTCTTCCTAACTGG
>DAOUHF010000211.1:0-2451 GCA_034428795.1 Dehalococcoidia bacterium | reverse complement strand
GCGTCTGGCAAACGCCACCAGGGTTGGAAGTCGCGCTGGTGGACGCTCAGGGCCGCCTCTCTTTCCAGGTCAATAGCTACTACCGGGCAGCGTTGAAGGACCTGGGTTTCAAGCCGGTTCCCGGGTCCGGCGCCCCGTTTGAGCTGACGACAAACGACGTGAGAGAACTGGTGGCTTCCGACTACGTCAGCCCCAATCGGTAAAACGCTTTCCAGCAGCATTCAACCACAACACGCATGCCGGGATTTCCATCAACAGCGACTAACTGGACAGTAGCTGTCCGCGCCGAATGACGATCAGCGCCGCGTGTCTGCCCCTTGCCCTGGCGGTAGGGGAGTTCACCAAGCCCTATTGAAGAAGGTTGTTGCTGGTACACGCGACTCCCTGCCGGGCGGCGACGCCGGAAAGCGCGTTGCACGAACTTTGGCAACCAACTACGGGACTTACGATAGACTCTTGAAGGGACGGATCTTGCATCGATGAAACCATCCGAATTGCACCAGGCAAACCGCCGCGGATCACCGACAACCGGCGAATTGACGCGCTCCGTTTCCCGTGCCCGTTTGTGTAGTGCGCTGCCGCTCACGGCCGTCGTGTTGGCCCTCTGTGTCCTCGCGATCACTGGGTGTACAACCGAAACACCGCAGGTTGTGTCTCCCGTGCCGAGTCCCCGACCGCTTAGCGCCGTGGAAGCAACACATCCGCCCACCGGGACAGCCCGGGACAGGTCCACCGAGGAAGACCCCAGCGTCGCTCAACTGAAGGCGTGGCACAGAGCAGTGAAGGAAGAGGCCGCCGGACAAGTTCGCGGCATCGTCTGGGCCGGCGTGGACGAGCGGAACAAGCGCATTGAATTCGGTTTGATACCGTTGCGCGGAGCACGCGAGCAGTTGGAGGCGGCGATAGCGCGGGCGAAGGTCCCAAGGGAAGCTTTTGAGATTGAAGTTGGATGCCAAGGTGGCGCGCTCTGGCGCATCGAATTCGGAACAGTTCCGAGCGAGGAATTGCGCCGCGCCATCGACTACTCGCTGGAGGTGGTTTCCCAGGCTGATTACGGGGAGACGGTGTCGATGAAATTGACGCTCAAGAACAGCAGCGATGGACCAGTGCAGTTTTACACCGGCAGCCCTCCCCATGACTTTGTGGTCGCAACGGTCTATGGCCAAGAGGTCTGGCATTGGAAGTGCGGAAAGATCTTTCCGGCGAATTTGAGACAGATCAACCTGGAACCCGGTGAGGAGTTCGTGCTCGTCGGCGAGTGGGAGCAGATGAACAACTGGGGAGAACCCGTATCTGCCGGAACTTACTTGATCAGAGGGATGCTCGTAATGGAACCAGCCGGCATACTGGCGACGCCACCCCAAGAGTTGGAGGTGCTAAGGTGATGCCCGAGGTTTGGTTGGGCGCACGCCCATGGAGTCCTTCGTCGTCATGCGATGGAGGCGCCCTTTCCGAGGAGCCTGACGCCGTGGTTGTCGTCATGCCGCCCGTTTCCTCATGCTCCACCTCCCGGGACTTTACTCGCCGATGAAACTCGAGCTGATGACGTACCTGTCAGTCCTCCTGTTCGCTTTGTCCCTGGCCTGCGGAAGCTCCGGCAACATGCAGATGCCGCCACGGAACGTTCCCACTTCAGCCCCAGGCCCCATGTCCACGGATGGCCCCATCTGGGTGGCTGAGAGACTGAACGGAAAACCAGTGATAGGGATATGGGGAACCACGCTGACACTTTCCACTTCCGAGGACTCTGCCGGAGGCCACGATGGGTGTAACCGCTTCTGGGGGTCCCACGAGGACGGCTCCCTTGTAGCCAGGCCCGACGGGACCATCTCGTTCCCCGGCTTCGTGCAGACATTCGCTGGATGCCCTTGGGGCACGGAACGCCAAAGCGAAAGCTACCAGGCGGCCTTGGCGGACGCGAAACGGTACCAAGTCCAGGACCATCGCCTGGAAATCCGAGACGGGTCGGAGAAGGTGCGTCTGGTGATGGTCAACAAGTCCCCGCTGGTCGGGGTAGCCGAGGACCTGACGGGCACCGCATGGCGTCTCGTATCCACCGACGGTAAAACGCCCCGCGGTATACCGCCCACGTTGGCCTTCTGGGATGAGGCATTCGTGGGAGGAACCGCCGCCGACTATGGCTTCGTGGCCCAATACGACAATTGGCGGCCTAGCTTCCGCGTCCGGTCCACAGCCGTTACCGGTGCCGAGACCAGCCGGGTATCCCACATCTCGGAACAAGAAGTGAGGGGTTTCCTCCGAGGCATAGGGTCATACGGCGGTCACGCCGTCCGCGAAGAGGCCGGCATCAGGCTCCTCCGCGTGCGTGGGATTGCAGCATTGCTGTGCACCGTGGCACGGGCAGCGGTTTCGAGTCAAATGCCAAAACGATATTCGTCAACGTGTTGACCGGTTTCGGTTGCTGCTCAACTCAATCTGGAGTAGCGAAAT
>DAOUHF010000210.1:0-10645 GCA_034428795.1 Dehalococcoidia bacterium | reverse complement strand
GCTTAGCTACGGAATTGATTACTTTCTTGCCTGCTCCAGCCACCCGTCAATGTCCAACCCGGTGTCCAGGCAAGCGTGCAGCACAATCTCTGCCGCTGCCCTGGCGTCCTCCAGAGCATCGTGATGATTGAAAGATATTCCTAAATCCGCGGCGACATTTGCCAGGTTATAGCCGCTCCGTCCATACTTATCCGGCCAGGCTCGACGAGCTACCATCGCGCTATCCAGCCACGTTGTACGTATGGGCATCAGGCGATACTTGCCCGCAGCACCGTCGAATGCCACACGGTCGAACGAGGTGTGGCTCACCAAAACCGTCCCCTCCAATAGGCGGCGCAACTGGGCGCACAAATCTGGTAGCGTTGCACAATCCTGCACCGCATCGGGCACGATGCCATGCAGCCTGACGTTGAAAGCGCTGAAGTGCTCTTCCGGATTAACCAGGACGGACAGGCTTTCTCCAATCCGGCCGGCGCGGACCTGTACTATCCCAATCTGGCAGATGCTGGCGGGGCGCTCATTGGCCGTTTCCACATTAATGGCGTTGAAGGTCAAGTTTCCCATCACCTTCCCTCCGAAAACTGACAACAGCCCGTTGACTTTCCTAACCCAGTGTTTTCTATAATCCGGCGGTAATCTAGGGCCGACCTGCTCGACCGAGTGCGGCCTCATGGATTTTGCAGGAGAGGTTGAATTGATGCCAGTTCCAGAAATAGCTCCAGCTTACACCCGGCGCCATTGGGCGAAATCGGATAGAAGGCAACCCGGACGGATACACCTGCTAGAACATCACCTAGCCGACGTCGGCGCCTGTTTCGAGGCGCTGCTGCAACAGCCAACCATCCGTAAGCGGATCGCCCGCGCCGCCGAGCGGGACTACCTAGACGATGCAACCGCGGCGCGGCTATGTGTGTTCGCCGCCCTCCACGACATCGGCAAGGTGAACATGGGATTCCAGGCCCAAATCTGGACGGCCGCCGACCTGCAAGGACGACAAAAGCCGCGATGGGCCAGCCACACATCGGACTTGGTGCCAGTCCTGTGCGGTACGGACAGCAGCACCACCGATTGGTTCCTGGATGCCTTGGGGTGGAGTGATTTCTTGGGCTGGGACTCAGATGGTGGCAATACGGTGTCAGCCCTGTTCGCCGCCGCCTTTTCCCACCACGGCGAACCCCTGAACCTCTATGAGCCGAAACAGCCCAACCCGGCCGTCTGGGGGCCCTTCGCCGGTCTCGACCCACAGCAGAGCGTCCGGAACATCAGCCAACTGGTGCGCGGGTGGTTCTCCCAAGCCTTTGACGCCGCCGCGCCGCCGCTGCCGTCGAATCCCCCCTTCCAGCACATGTTTTTGGGCATATGTACCCTGGCGGACTGGATTGGCTCCGACGAGGAGTGGTTCAATTTCGTGTCTGTCCCCGACGACGGTTACATGGACCACGCCCGGCGGCAAGCCGGAAAGGCGGTCAACGCGGTCGGGTTGGACCTAACCGAGCAGCGGGCCGCTTCCGGCTCCGTCCCCGATTTTGGCGATTTGTTCGACATCCCCGACAGCCCCCCGCCCAACGCCATCCAGCATCATGCCGCGTGGGAGACGCCCCTGGATGAACCCGTGACAATCATAGAGTCCGAAACGGGTTCCGGCAAGACCGAGGCCGCCCTATGGCGGTTCGCCCGGATGTACGAGGCGGGGTTGGTGGATGGGATGTACTTCGCGTTGCCCACCCGATCCGCTGCCAGCCAACTGCACGAACGGGTCAATATTTCCAACCTGTTCCAGGCAGACCACAAGCCTGAACCGGTGCTGGCCGTGCCGGGCTACCTACGTGCCGGCGACTTCACCAGCAATCACCTGGGCCAGTACGAAGTCTGGTGGGAAGACCACGCGGGCCACGACGCCCACCGCAAGTTCTGGGCGGCCGAGTCGTCCAAGAGGTTCCTGGCCTCCCAGATAGCCGTTGGCACCGTGGACCAGGCGATGATGGGCGCGCTGAAAGTCCGGCACGGCCACATGAGGGCCGCCTGCTTGGCCCGCAACCTGCTGGTGGTGGACGAGGTACACGCTTCGGACACCTATATGCGGGCCATCATCGAAGCCTTACTCGACGCCCACACCGCCGGCGGCGGGTACGCCTTGCTGATGTCGGCCACCCTGGGGTCGGCGGCGCGGCACAGCCTGCTGTCCCGCGGCCCGCGGAGGATAGCCGCCGACCTGCCCACGCCCGACGAGGCCGAGGCCATCCTCTACCCGGCCATTGTGACCGGCGGCCCAATGGGCGAGGTGGTGACCGGGGTCGCGGGTAGCGCCGGCGGCAAGAACGTCACCGTATACGCCATCTCCGCCATGCGCGACTTCGCGGACGTTGCCCGCCGGGCGCTGGCGGCAGCCCGCGATGGCGCCAAGGTGCTGGTGATTCGCAACACCGTCAACTTCGCTATTGAGACCCAGCAGGCACTGCTGGAAGAGGCCGACGCCGGAGATCGTGCCCTGCTGTTTGCCTGCCGGGGCTTCCCCACGCTGCATCACGGCAGGTTCGCCGCCGAGGACCGGAAGCTGCTGGACGCCGCCGTGGAGGGGCAGGTGGGCCGGCATCGGGACGAGGGAGGCCGGGTGGTGGTTGGAACGCAGACCTTGGAGCAGTCGTTGGACATCGACGCCGATCTGCTCATCACCGACCTTTGCCCCGTGGACGTGCTGCTCCAGCGCATCGGGCGTCTCCATCGCCACGACCGCCCCGAGGGACGCCCCCCCGGCTTCGAGACCGCCGCCTGCGTGGTACTGACCCTGGATGGTGAAGACCTGTCGTCTTTCCTGACGCGCGGCCCCAACCGCAATGGCCTTGGTCCGGGTGCTTTCGTCTACGAAGACCTGCGGATTCTGGAGGCCACCCGCCGGTTGGTGCAGGACTTTTCGGACACCGGGGAACCGTGGCAAATCCCGGCGATGAACCGGATGCTGGTGGAGCGGGCCACCCACCCGGCCAAGCTGCAAGACCTAGTGAACGCTATGGGCGAAGATTGGGTCGCCCACGCCAATGACGTGGCCGGGGAGACCATCGCGGAGGGCCTGACCGCGCGCAACGCAATCATCCGACGCGACTGCTCATTCCTGGACCGGGAGGTCGCCTTCGGATCGGTGGAAGAGCGTATCCGCACCCGGCTGGGCGACGAGGGGGTGACGGTGACTTTCGAGCCACCACCGGCCAGCCCCTTCGACGACGGCCTGCCGATTCCACAGGTGTCCATCCCCTACCACCTGTCTCGGGGCCTGACCCCGGAAGACCCGGTGGCAACCACGCCAACCGGCGATGGCTTCGAGTTCACCCTGGCCGACGCCCACTTCCGCTACGACCGGCTGGGCCTGCGGCGGGAAGGGTGACCCGGCGCCAGCCAATTCCTATCCCCGTGTCCGAGGGGGGCCATCGCCTTAATGTACCAGATGCCCACGGCATCCGGCATATCCCCGCGTGTGCGGGGGAATTTGCGACTCGCGATAAAACATCGCAACCAATGGTGGTCTATCCACACGGTCGATGTGGAAACTAGGTCGGCAACTGGACGCCGATAATGTTATACCCAATCTGGATCCTCTTCTACTGAGCTATTGACGGGGCGAGTTTATGCCCCTATGATGAATCTAAACCATTGGTTGCTATGTTAGCATTATCAATCCCTATTTCTTGAAGGAATGATGGAATACCCCAAGGAAAATCCCGAGGAAACGGTACGATCCCTTAAAATTAAACTGTCTTCCATGATGAAAGAGCTCGACTCGGCGGAAAGACATTGTGCAGACCTACGACATAAGCGTAACGCATTGGAATCCACGATTTCATTCATTACTGAGTAGGATCCGGAGTCAAATCAATGACAGTTGCCCATTGCGCAAGTGAGGCAATTGCTCTTAGAGCCATGGCATTTCAGTTTTCAGAGAAAGTCCCCTCTCCCAGAGGGAGAACTGAAAGAGCCTGTTCTTAAAGTGCCAAGTGTTTACCCTGCACGGCGCGATCCACAGATGGGGGAACATAACACCATGTTCAATGTACTAACCGAACCGGGCATACGCTTCGACTGGACCGGCAGCACCCACGCACAGGCTTCCTTGCCAGGAGTGTACGCCGCGCTGATGGATAAGGACAATCCGGTGAGTACCTTCCCCGCCCTGCGGCCACACCAACGCCACGCCTGGCACGCCTTCCTGGTGCAGTTGGGCGCGATGGCGATGCACCGGGCGGATGTCGCCACACCGCCGACCACCGGCGGGGAGTGGCTGACGCTGCTCCGCGGCCTGACGCCGGAATTCCCGGACGACGAACCCTGGCAATTGGTGGTGGACGACATCACCAAACCCGCCTTCATGCAGCCCCCTGCCCGCTCCGCCGAGCGGGAGAAGGACTACAAGGGCGTCGTCAACACGCCCGACGAACTGGATATGCTGGTCACGTCCAAGAACCACGACCTCAAATCCTCCGTAGCCGCGCAAGCCCGGGTCGATGACTGGCTTTTCGCCTTGGTTACGCTACAAACGATGGAGGGATTCGGTGGGGCGGGGAACTTCGGCATTTCCCGGATGAATAGCGGTTTCGGCAACCGTCCGGCAATTACCCTAGCCCCATCAGAAGGCCCCGGCGCCCATCTGCGGCATGACATTCTCATACTGCTGGAGCGTCAGGACTCGCTTCTCGACCAGTACCCTATGCGGCCGGACAGTATCGGCCTGCTTTGGGTTATGCCTTGGAATGGTGAAAAATCCGAAGCGCTCCTTCCGAATCAACTGGCCCCTTGGTACATCGAAGTGTGCCGCCGTGTGCGCTTGGGTTGCAATGAGGGCAACAATCTGATCGCTCTCAAAGCGAGCTCCAAAGCGGCCCGCATAGAGTCCAAGGCGTTGAACGGCCAAACCGGCGACCCGTGGACTCCCATCAACACCAAGGAAAACAAATCCCTTACCCTGGCCAGCGGCGGGTTCACCTATCAGAGGGTGGTGGATTACCTCACCCCCGGCGACTGGCAGCAACCTCTTTTGCTTCAAGCCACGCAACAGGAACAGGAAACCCAATTGGTTGCCCGTGCCATGGTACGCGGGTCGGGAAAGACCGAGGGTTACTACGAACGCATAATCCCGCTTCGTCAACGCACGGTGCAAGCCTTTGGCCGCGCTGGCGGGACCCAGGAATTGGGAGACCTAGCCCGGGACCGGATTGAGAAGATTCGGACGGTCCAACGCATCCTCAGCCATGCCATCCAGGTTTTCATCGCCCGGGGCGAAGACGACAACCTTAGCCCGGAAGGCCGCAGACTGGCCCGGCCTTGGCTGGGCCGGTTGGATGAAATCGTCGACGCACGCTTTTTCGAGAGTCTGCAGGACGAGTTCGTGATTGATGACCAAAGCGAACGCCGCGAGAAAAGTCTAGAGTGGCAGGGGTGGCTAGTGAATGAGGCCCGGAATGTTCTGCACGATGCCGAGGACTCGCTGCCCTGCCCTACCATCCACCGCTACAAGGCCCGGGTCCGCGCCGACGGCCTGTTCGAGGGGCGGATAAGGGGCAACAACGGCCTACCGGAGATATTCGCCACCGCAGGCGCCGGAGAAGCAACAGCATGACAACTACCCAAGCGAGCGAAACCCCGCTCAACCCCAACGTTGCGGACATTGCCGACCCTAATACTTCCTGGCCCTCCAATGCCGTGACGCTGGCCGGCCTAATTGCCTCGGAGAACTTCCCCCGGGGCGACCTGGCCCAGCTGCGCCGGATGGACCCGGACAATCCCGACCCAGCAGCATTCTGGCGGCTGATGGCCCGGCAGGGACTGTTCAGAGGTCTCGAAATCGAGTCCAAATGGGCGCTCATCATGCACGGCATCGCCCTGATGACCCCCACCAACAACGGGGATGGAACCCCCCGCACCGCCCACGACGGCTATAACCCGGTGGGCCGGGCCTTGTTCCTGGGAAGCGAATCCCGCCGTGAACAGGGCTTTTACAGCGAGACCCGGTTCAACCGTCTGATGACGTCCCGGGGTCCGATGCTGCGGATATTGCTGGCCCGGATGTTCCGGATGCTGGCCTCCGCCGACGTGTCCTTCAACTGGCGGGAAATGGCCTCGTTCATCTTGAACGACGGCTACGATGATGAAGCCGCCGAGCAGTCCCGCCGCCGTATGGCCCGGGAGTATTACGGGGCGGAGCGGCGCAATGCCCAACCATCGGAGTGACGGAGAATCACGCACAAAAGGAGTCTTGCCCATGACCACCCCCAAGTTTCTGCAAATCCATACCCTGCACTCCTACCCGGCGGCGCTGCTGAACCGGGACGACAGCGGCCTTGCCAAGCGGCTTCCCTTCGGCGCGGCGGTCCGCACCCGCATTTCATCCCAGTGCCTCAAGCGTCACTGGCGGGTTGCCCAGGATGAGTTTTCGCTGGGCAACATCGCCGGCAGCACCTCGGCCCTGCGCTCGCGGAACCTCGTTGAACGGAAAGTGATCGCCCCCCTGAAAGACACGGGCAACTTCAGCGAGGAAGTCCTGAAGTCGGTCGAAGACGCCTTCAACATCGGCGTGTACGGCAAGAGCGGCACGTCGAAAGCTGGACGGCAGCCCCTGCTCCTCGGCTTGCCGGAAGTGGAACACCTACACCAGAGGGCCGCCGCCATCTGCACTGAACATTCCGGTGACGCCAAAGCCGCTGGAGAGGCCGCCACCGCGCTTTTCAACGCCCGCCGGGGCGAGGGCAGCAACTTCCGCGCGCTTCTTGACACGGCTCGCCTTCCCGCCGGACTGGAGAGCGCGCTGTTCGGCCGCATGGTCACTTCGGACCCGGGGGCCAACATCGACGCCGCCATTCACGTCGCCCACGCCTTCACCGTTCACCGGGAGGAAAGCGAGAGCGACTACTTCTCTGTGGTGGACGACTTGCAGCGGGACGATGAAGACGCCGGGGCGGCCCACATCGGCGACATGGAGCTGACCGCCGGGCTGTTCTACGGCTACGTGGTCGTGGACGTTCCAGCTTTGGTTTCCAACCTGGAAGGATGCCCTCCCGGGGAATGGCAAAGCGCCGACCGGGAGTTGGCCACCAGGGTGGTCGAACACTTGCTGCATCTGATTGCCACCGTCACCCCCGGCGCCAAGCTGGGTTCCACCGCGCCCTACGCCTGCGCCGATCTGGTTCTGGTTGAAGCGGGCAACCGGCAACCCCGCAGCCTGGCCAATGCCTATCGGGACCCGGCGCGCCCACAAGTCGAGGAGGCCGCCAGGAAGCTGTCCGATCACCTGGAGAAGCTGGACAACGCCTATGGCGGGAAAGAAGTCCGCCGGTTCGTGTCAGTGGAGGACTGCGCTATCCCCGGCGCCGAGCGGCTGTGCCTGGACGATCTGGCGTCCTGGGCGGCGCAGGCAGTCCGATAAGGCAGGGTAGATTATGCGACACCTGATAATGCGCCTGGAATCGCCGCTGATGGCCTTTGGCGGGGAGACCATTGACAACCTGGGCGTCATCCGCCGGTTCCCGTCGGCGTCCATGCTGACCGGCCTGCTGGCCAACGCCCTCGGCTGGCGGCGCATCGAGCGCGAGCGGCATCAACGGCTGCAAGACCGGCTGGTGTTCGCCGCCCGCATTGACCGGGAGCCGGCGGGCGGGGTGCGGATGACCGACTTTCAGACGGCCGCCATAAACAATACCGAGCAAAGCTGGACCACGCAGGGCCGTCCCGAAGGCCGGGGTGGTGGCACCTACCAAAATCACCTACGTTACCGGGACTACTTCGCCGACATGCGCGTAACCGTCGCCCTACGCCTGGAACCGGACGGCGAGGAGCCAACGCTGGACGACTTGGCCCAAGCCCTGCAGGAGCCGGCCCGCCCCCTGTTCATCGGGCGCAAGCCGTGTCTCCCCTCAACCCCGCTGTACCGGGAAACTGTCGACGCCGGCTCCGCCTTGGCCGCTCTTGTAGCTGTTTCCATTGGGTCTGATGGAGACCCGCAGGGAACGGTCCGGGTGGTGTGGTCCGACGGCGAGGGGGACGACGCAATCCAACCCCACAACACCTATATGCTGACCGACGAGCGCAATTGGAGCTCGGGCCTGCACGGGGGCGGGCGCCTGGTCCACGAAGGGAACCATCTCAGGGCCGGGTTCGCCGGGTCCCAGGACAAATCGGCCCCGGCGGAGGATGGTCCATGATGACCGACGTTTTACCTCAATCCGACACCACGACGCCGGCCCCGCTGCAAATGCTGCGCGCCGAAGTCAACGTGCAGGAGTTTCACCGATGGGCGGGCCTGCGGCGTTTGCAAGACCCGGACCACGCGATGCACTGCCTGCTCAAAGAGACTTTCGGCGAACTGGCGCCGAAACCATTTCGCCTGATTGCCCCTCGGGCCGGCAGCCGAGGGTGCCTGTACGGCTACGGGCGGGCGCTGGCCGACGGCTTGCGGGATGCGGCCCACACCTTCGCCGACCCGCAGCAGTTGCGGGCGCTGCCGCCGTCGAGCATAGACAGCAAGCCGATGCCGTCAGAATGGCAATCCGGGAAGCGTTTGGGCTTCGAGCTGCGGGTCCGCCCGGTGCTCAGGAAATCCGGCGGGTCTGCCCGGCCCGGCTCCGAGCAGGATGTTTTTCAGGTCAAGGCCGAAACGTTTCCCCCAAGAGAAATGCCCCACAGCCGGGAGGAAGTTTACGCCGATTGGCTGTCCGGCAAGCTCAACGGCAATCAAGGGGTCAGCTTGGAATTGTCCCGGACCAAGCTGGTGTCCTTCCAGCGTACCCGGTCGATTCGCAAATTGCATTCTCGCTATGTCGAGGGGCCGGACGTGGTGATGCGCGGCGTCCTCACCATAACCGACCCGGATGCTTTCGCCCAGCTGCTGGCCAGGGGAGTGGGCCGGCACCGGTCCTACGGCTACGGGATGCTGCTGCTCCGGCCACCGGGCAAACCCACCGGACCATGATCCGCGGGTGTTGGGGTCAAGCACCTTAACAACCGAAAATACCCGTATGCGTTGCCGGCCCCGGCCACAAGGGGTCCGGCCGGGGCTGGCGGAAAACAAGCGAAAGGAAGAGAACAATGTTGAGGGGACGCCTCGGACTGGAAACAGCCAGAATTCCCCACGCCGACCGGCACGGCCTGCTGTGGCTGTCCCGGGGAGCGCTTACCGTGCGCGATGGCACCCTCCGGTTTGAACGCCAGGGGCCGCCAGGCGACGGTACCGCGTTGGAGAGCGGGGAATACGGCATCCCTTTCCAGTCTCTATCAATGATATTGCTGGGGCCCGGCTCGACGGTGAGCCACGACGCCCTGCGGCTGATGGCCCGCCACGGCACGGCATTGGTCGCCGTGGGCGAGGATGGGGTCCGCTGTTACACCGCCCCACCGCTGATGCCCGACACTTCGGACGTGGCGCGGCGGCAGATGCGGGCGTGGGCGGACCCGGCCGGGGGCCGCATCACCATTGCCCGCAAGATGTACGCTTTGCGGTTGGGCGAGGTGCTGCCCCAGCAGGACATTTCGGCGCTGCGGGGCGTGGAAGGGGCCCGCATGAGGCAGACCTACCGCCTGGTCGCCCAACGGTACGGCATCAACTGGCGGCGCCGGAGTTACGACCGCACCGACCCCCTGTGGGCGGACCTGCCCAACCAGGCTATCAACCACGCCTCGGTGGCCGTAACGTCAGCGGCGGTGGTGGCGGTCACGGCCATCGGCGCCATTCCCCAACTGGGATTCATCCACGAGCACAGCGGGGAAGCCTTCCCCCTGGACATCGCCGACCTGTTCCGGGACACCATCCTGCTGCCCGCGGCGTTCCAATCGGCCAGGGCGGTCATGGACCAACCCCACCTTGACATAGAGCGGCACACCCGCAGAACCACGGGGGATATACTGCGGAAGGAGCGGGTAATCTCGAAGATGATTGACCGCATCAAGACGCTATTTCAGGACGTGCCACCGCTGGAGATGGGTCCCGATGGACCGGCCGGCGACTGGCAGGCAGCCCGGGACCTGGATGAAGCGGACATTTACCAAGCAGCAGTCGAGGAGGGAACTTACCAGGGCAGCGGGGGAGAAGCAAGTCAGGGACAAGGAGATGCGCCGTGACGGTGATAGTGACGATAAACGTAGAGGGGCGATACCGTGGATTCCTGGCTTCGGCCATGTTGGAGATCGCGCCGGGAGTATACACCTCGCCCAACATGACCAGCGGCATTCGGGAGCGGATTTGGGAGGTCCTGTCCGAATGGTACTACCAGCTTGGACAGGGGTCGATAGTGATGACGTGGCGGGACCCGGGGGCGGTGAGCGAGCAAGAGATAAAAACGCTGGGAGAATCGCCGAAGGAGATAGTGGACGCCGACGGGGTTTATCTAGTCAAATATCATTAACCATCTAGAGAGATAATTAGACCCTGCTGATATTCTCAAAATGGGGGTTTCCCCGCAGACGCGGGGATAGACCTACCCCGCATCGGGGGCGACGTTGGAGCGCAGGGGTTTCCCCGCAGACGCGGGGATAGACCGGAGAACGTCCACCACCGCAATGGAATTAGGGAGGTTTCCCCGCAGACGCGGGGATAGACCTTTCTCGGCTATGTCCTTGGCCTCCTTGGTCAAGGTTTCCCCGCAGACGCGGGAATAGACCGGTCTACGCT
>DAOUHF010000209.1:0-2319 GCA_034428795.1 Dehalococcoidia bacterium | reverse complement strand
ACCATGATTGAGTCGGACTTGCGCAGCGCCAACCTGTCCGGCGTCAACTTTCAGGGGGCCAATATGAACGGGGCCGACCTGAGCCGCTGCGTGATGGAGGGGGCCGACTTTACCCTGACCAAGATACGGGATTCGCTGTGGATTATGGCGGATATGAGGGGGGCCAACTTTGACCGGGCCAGCCTCCACCGCTCCGACCTGAACATGGCTAAGTATGACGATACTACCCGGTTCCCCTCGGGCTTCGACCCTACTAACACCGGCTACAAGGACGTGATGGACTAACCTCGCCTCGGCCATCTGGAACTGTACCGTTCGGCAACTGACCGTCCGGCAACTCCGGTATGGCAGTAAGAAGAAGGCCGTTAGCGGAAAGAAGGGTTTCAGACACACCAAGCCGCCCCGGCGCAATCGTTGCATTGCCGTGGCGGCTTAGTGCGTGGTCCGGGCGGGTTTACGTAGTCTTTGACGCTGCGGGTTGCCGGTTCCAGACTCCCGTTGGCAGCGACATCACCCCCCGTCGGTGACAGTGACCGTGGTGTGGTTAGCGAATGGGCACGGGCCGGTTGGCCGTATGCTCTTCAATCGTTTCGGTGTTCCAGAATTGGGAGAAGTGCAGCGCCCGCGGGCAGTGGCCGTAGGCTTCATCCACCTCGACAATTATCCCTTGCAGGTGATAGCCCCGCTCGTCCGGCTCGTAGAGGGAAACCTCGATGTCCTTCCGGTTCAGCTCCTCCTGGTCCACGATGGTCACCCGGCCGTTGACCCGCACCGTGTCGTTAACCCCGGGGATGAGGAAGATAAGCCCCACGTGGGGGTTGGCGTCCATGTTCACGTAGGACTGGAACAGCCGGTTGCCCGCAACGTCGGGAACCAGCAAATGCTGGTCGTCCAGCACCTTTACGAACCCCGGCATGCCCCCCTTGGGCGAAGCGTCGCAATTGCCTGCGGCGTCGCTGGTAGCCATCACCATAAAGGGAGACTTGGCGATAAACTCCTTGACAAATGTACTCATCTGGTCAACCACCTTGGTAACCGCCCGGCCGGTCGGGTCGGGGGCGCCAAAAACGGCGGTGAAACGGTTGTCGCTGGTGATGGGGTAAGCAGCCTGGGCGGGAGTTTGGCTGGTAGTCATCTCGGCTCCTTTTCGTCAAGCATCAGGTTTGAGCGCCGTACAATTCCACCAATTCTAACCCTTCGGCGGCTTTCGGGCAAGTTTGGCGGCGAGCCGGATATGACCGGAGGGACGCCGCTTGTGTTAATATGGGCCTGTTAACCGAATCGGGCGGAATTATACGGAGGTATTGTTGGAATGAAGGCGCTTGAAGGAGTGCGAGTGCTGGACTTGACCCGGGCCCTGGCCGGCCCGTTCTGTACGCTGATGCTGGGAGATTACGGCGCCGACGTTATAAAAATCGAGCTGCCCGGCGCCGGCGACGACACCCGCCATTGGGGGCCGCCCTTCATCGGCGAAGAGAGCGCCTACTTCCTGTCCATCAACCGCAACAAGCGCAGCCTGACCCTGAACTTCAAGGAGGAGCAGGCCCGCGAGATCTTCCTCAAGCTGGTGGCCCAGTCCGACGTGGTGGTGGAAAACTTCACCCCCGGCGTCATGGGCCGCCTCGGCCTGGAGTATGAGACGGTCAAAAAGGCCAACCCCAATATCATCTACTGCTCCATTTCCGGTTTCGGCCAGGATGGGCCTTACCAGAGCCGCCCGGCCTACGACCAGATTATGCAGGGCATCAGCGGCCTGATGAGCATTACCGGAGAATTGGGCGGCGAACCGCAAAAGGTGGGGGTGGCAGTAACCGACATCGGCTCCGGAATGTGGGCGGCCTTCGCCGTTATGTCCGCCCTGCACCACCGCAACCAACATGGGGAAGGCCAGTATATTGACATATCGATGCTCGACGCTCAAATAGCCTGGCTTACCTACCAGGCCGCCTACTACTTCGCTTACGACCGTCCGCCTCAGCGTCTGGGAGCGGCCCATCCCACCCTGGTGCCCTACCAGGCCTTTATGTGCCAGGACGGCAAGTATCTGAACGTGGCGGTAGGTTCGGAACGGCTCTGGGACCGGTTTTGCCAGGCGGTCAAGCGGGAAGACCTGAAAGACCGCCCGGAGTTTGCCACTAACGGCGTCCGGGTGGAGAACCGGGCGACCCTGGTACCCCTGCTCCAGGAGTATTTCCTTACCCGGGCCGCCGATGATTGGGTGGCCGACCTACAGCAGCATAACGTCCCCGCCGGCCCGATTAACGACCTGGCCGACGTATTCTCCGACCCCCAGGTGCTGCACCGGGAGATGCTGCTGGA
>DAOUHF010000208.1:0-15850 GCA_034428795.1 Dehalococcoidia bacterium | reverse complement strand
CGGTACAGGTCCGCCGTGAAAGCCTCAAACTCCTGCACCGGCTGCTCCGCCCGGTCGGCAGGAACCGCTCGAAATGGCTGGTGGCGCCCACATCGCTACCCGCCGCGTTTAGGTTCAGCTGGGACAGCCCCGCCGGTTTTGCGCTGCTCTGGCCTCTGCTCATCATTCCCTCCACGATTACCGTGTAGGCGTGTCGCCGGAGGGAGTCACTGACAACGTACAGTCTCCCGAACGGGATCGCCTCTGGTCGGGCGTCACCAATGATGCAGTCGCAAGACTCCCGGACCATGCTTGCTAACGGGCAATCTGCACCAACGTTTATTCGGTCTTCGTCCAGGCAACACGTCTCGCCATGAGCATACGCACCCCGGCACGCCCGCACCAGTTAGTCGCCTCTGCACGGGCCGGACACGGGCTTAACGATGCTTGCTACTAACAGTGGATGGCGGCCGGGGATTGTGGTGAGAGGTTGGGTAGCCGGTGGGCGTGTTTTTTCGGGGCGCGGCCTGCTGGTCGCAAGTGGGGCAGCTCCGAGGCTGGGGTTCAGCCCAGGATTTGGCCGGAGCTGAAGAGGTAGAGGGCGATGGCCACCGCGATGCCCGCCACGGTGAACAGGACCAGCTTGAGCTTGGCGTTACGCTTTTGGGCCCGTTCCTCCTGGACGCGGAAGTCCCTGGGGACTTGGACCGTTCGCGCGCGCCAGAGGCCTTTGCGTTTGTCCTTGGCGTGGGCCTCAGCTGCGGTGTATGCTTCCCGGTCGGCCGGGTCGACCATGTAGCAGTGGGCTTGACCGCCTCTGACCATCTCGTAATTGTAGCTTTTGAGGCGGTCGCCGCGGCTCTTCGAAATGACGCCCACAGTACGACCGTACTGGTCGGTGGCGACGGCTTCCAACCAGATCTTGGTGCGTCCGTCGATGATCTTGCCCAGGTATTTCGTAGCGTCGTCGCCTCCTTTCTGAGCGCTCTCCGGAGCGTCTATGCCGTAGAGCCGGATGCGTTCCTTGGCGCCGGTGGAGAGGAAGTCGCCGCGGCGTTGGACCTCGACGGTATCGCCGTCGATGATTCTAAGGAGCGTGACACGCTCCGTCCGGGTGGCGGTCATTTGTGGGTAACCTCCGGACTTATATCGTGTGGTAACGGGTGACTTCACCCAGGACTTCCAAGAAGGTGGTGGGTTGGGCTTGAAAACCCCTGTTCCCGCCCTCGGTGTTGCAATAGAAAAGGCGGTCGGTGGCCCGGGTGGTGGCAACGTAGAAGGCTCTCTGCTTCCTCTTCGAGCTCCTGCGGCCTGTCGGGCCTGGTCCTTCCGGGTATGACGTGCTCGCTGGCGTCCACGAACCAAACCGCCTTCCACTGGAAGCCCTTGGCCCCGTGGATGCTGCACAGGGTCATCCCCCGTTGCTTGGTGAACGGGTCGTCGTTCTCGTCGTCCTGGAGGCCGGCGTACGCGGTGGGCGGGGTCGTCTCCAGGAACCTGGCCAGGTGCAGGTACAGAGTCTCGTTGGGCAGCCGGAAGCTTGTCTCGGCCATGTTGAGAAGCCCGGTGGCAGCCTCCGGGCAGTAAAAGCTACACCAAAAGTGGGAAAAGATGTGGTAAAATCGGCCCAACGGTGTCTATTTCACAGCTAATATGTATCCGACCTTCGGCACCAAGGGGACAGAATATGGCTTCAGCAGAATTGGATCAAGCGATCAACATGTTCCGGGCCGGCAAGGCGGAGACTCAGGCGTATACCACCGTCGAGGAGTTCAGGGTGTGGTACGAGCGGTTTACCGAGCAGTTTGAACTGCCCGATGACGCGGTCTTTGAGCAGGTGGGCGCCGGCGGCGTTTCAGCGGAATGGATTTCCACTCCCGGAGTGTCCGACGACCGCGTGATCATTTACCTCCACGGCGGCGGTTACATGATCGGTTCGATGCGGACCCACCGGTCGCCGTTGTCTTACCTGTCCCGGGTGTCCGACGCCCGGGTGCTGGGGCTGAACTATCGGCTGGCGCCGGAACACCCGTTCCCCGCCGCTGTCGAAGACTCGTTGGCCGCTTACCGGTGGCTGCTGGCGGAAGGCGTCTCGCCGCGCCGTATCGTCATCGGGGGAGACTCCTGCGGCGGCGGCCTGGCTATCGCGACTCTGGTTGCCTTGAGGTACTTTGGCGATCCGCTTCCGGCCGGGGCGATATCCCATTCCGGTTGGACCGATCTGGCCAACACCGGCGACACGTTCGTAACCAAGGCCGAATCCGACCCGCTCATCGACAAGGAAATGGTCGAGAACATGGCGGCAACCTACCTGGGTGACCGGAGCCGCACCACACCCTTGGCGTCACCCTACTATGCCGACCTGCGGGGGCTGCCGCCGATACTGGTCCAGGTCGGCGGCGCGGAAGTCCTGCTGGACGACTCGCTCCGGTTTGCCGAAAAGGCCAAGGAGGCCGGGGTAGAGGTAGAGCTGGAAGTGTGGGACGACATGCCTCACGTCTGGCAGGCTTTCGCATCGTTCCTTCCGGAAGCCCGGCAGGCCCTCGAACACTGCGGGCAGTTCGTCCAGAAACATACGAATTAGGGGCCGTACACCAGAGCGGCCGTATACCAGGTTGATGCTGGACTGGCTGGTCTCTATCCGGGTCTTGGTGAAACCCTGAAACAAGTTTGTCCGTGCCGCAAGTTTTGTCCGTCCCGACAGGGCGAATTGTTCCGGGGGCCATTGGCCTTACGAGGTCTGAGGCCCCCGCGCGGCGAAGTCCTTTCGCGCGGCGGCCACGGCCTCTGCGTCTTCCAGGAAGTCGCAGGCCGTGAGGCTCAGGGCTTTGGCGACCGAGATTGCTTTGGAGCAGGCGAAGTCAGTGGTGGCTACCTCGGCCATCTCCCGGGTGTGGGACGGCACCGGCTGCTCGCTCACGGCGTAGCGCAACTCGAAGGCCGGAAGCGCCTGGCTGACGTTGCCGAAGTCGGTGGACGCGGCGCTGCCCTGACGGCCGGGGAGTTGCTGGTCTAGGTATAGTCCGACCCGCTCGGCATTGGCTCGCAGCGTCCGGGCGACCACCGAGTTAGGCCGGACGTTTTCGTAAAAGGGATAGAACTCGCTGACTTCCAACCGGGCCTCGGTCATCGTGGCGGCCCCTTCGGCCACAAACCGGACACGGTCCACCACCACGTCGCTCAAATAGTTGCGATCGCGGCACCGCAGCATGAAGTTGGCGGCGGCGTATTCGGGGACGACGTTGGGCGCTTTCCCACCGTCGGTGATGATTCCATGTATCCGCACGTCCTCCCGCAGGTGTTGGCGCATGGCGTCGATTCCGGTGAAGAAGTGGATTACGGCGTTCAGCGCATTGACCCCGGCCTCCGGAGCGGCGGCGGCATGGGCCGCCTTGCCGTGGAATTCGTACCGGTACCCCACCATGGCCAGGCTCCAGCTCTCGCCTTGGGGTGTGTCTACGGGGATAACCGTGCGGTTGGACGACGGGTGTGAGGATAGGACCACGTCGATGCCATCGAACACTCCGGCATCGAGCAACCGGATTTTGCCGCCGCCGCCTTCTTCGGCCGGCGTCCCCAGCACCACCACCCGCCCCGGCAGCGACTGGATGTTGGCCTGGAGGCCCAGTCCCGCGCCGACGGCGGCCATGGCGATGAGATTGTGCCCGCAGCCGTGTCCGATTTCCGGCAAGGCGTCGTATTCGGCCAGGATGGCCACGGTCGGGCCGGCGCCCGCTCCTCCGGAAAGGGAAGCGCGAAAGGCGGTCTCCACACCGCCGACGCCGCGCTCCACGGCGAAACCGTGCTGTTCCAGAGTGCCGGTCAGCAGGGCGGACGAATAGAATTCCTGATAGTTCAACTCCGGGTGGGCGTGGATGTCCAGGGCGAGTTCGGCCAATTCGTCTCGCGCCGAGTCGATGGCGTCGGCGGATGCCGACTCTCTGGCTGTTTTGTTCGAGCTCATGGCGCCCCCATCCTAACCTTCCCCCATCGGGGGGAAGGGACTTGTTCAGAGGTTCCCTAAGTTCCGTGGCAGCGTTTGTACTTCTTGCCGCTGCCGCACGGGCACTTCTCATTCCGGCCGATCTTCCGGCCCTCGCCCTTGATCCCCCTCTTCTCGGAGCACCACGCGCAGGTGCAGGCCGGAGGATGCTCACTGTACCAGTTTGTGCGGGTCGACATACCACGGCTCTTTCAAATAGCGGTTTCCCAGGCTGTCCCCATCGTACAGGGGCGTAGTCTCGTAAACAAGTTGGCGCGCTTCACTCCCGGCGCAGCCGCCGTTACCAACCCCGCGCCAATCCTGCGGTTCTTGGACGCGCAATACAGGCACGGACGGCTGGTGACCGGCGGCGCGGAAGGTGCATGGTTGAGCGGCGTCTAGTCTGACGAGACGGCCGAGATCGGAACGGGGTCCCGGCCGAAACCCAGCGTGGACCCCGCCAGGAGCAACGTGACCGGCGCGAAGCTTATGAGGAACATCGACAACTTCAAGTTTCCAGTCAATTCCTGGAGGTACCCGGTGATCAAGGGGCCAAGGGCGATACCCATGGAGACCCACATCATGGTGATGGAGAATGCGACGGCCAGTTCCCTGGTCGGGATGCCGCGAAGGGTGAACGGGACCGTGATGAGGATGGGGAAGAATGCCCAAGCGAGGCCGTTGACGGCGCCGAAAAGGAACATGGCCGGTACCCAACCGGTACTGATCATACCCACGAAGGAGCCGATCATCAGTATTCCCAGCACTTGGAGGAACCGGCCCTCCGTTTGCGTTGCGGCGGCGACATATCCGACCACGATGCCGACGATTCCTCCCAGAATCACGTCCAAGGCCAAGACCCCGCCGCTCAGTTGCAGCGAGACGCCGTAGTCCTCGAGCATCAGTGTGGGATAGAACGCGAGGAATGTTCCGAAGGCCATTGTGGCGCCGCAGAATCCTATCCCGCCGATCCATAGGTCTTTGTATCGGATGGCCCCCCGCAACATATCCAGGGCCTTTTGATTCGCTGTGGCAATCGTTTCACCGGTTACCCGGTCCCGGCCCAGCAACAGCCAGGCCAAACCGACCGCGCCGTAATAGAGACCGAAGACCTGGATAGTCGTTCGCCAATCGTCGCCGACCAGAGCCAGAATCACCGGCGCAACAGCCAGCCCGCCACCGACGATAATTCCGAAAAACACGTTGGACAGGCCGTTGACGACAATGATTTCGCGGAGCGGGAACCACTGGCGGGTGAGCAAGGCCCGCGCGGGTTGCTGGGCGACGGTGGTGATGCCGAACAACAGCCGTCCCGCCAGCAATACGGCGAATACCGGAGCCCAACTCTGAATGAAAAGGCAGAGAGTCCCTCCGGCGAGGGTCCCGAACGTCAACCACTTGGGTGACATTCGAGAGCCCGCCCATCCAATCGGAACGGCCAAGACGATGGGCGCCCAGTAAGAGATGGAACCCAGCAGCCCTTGTTGCCCCGGCGACAGCGAAAGGTCGGTGGAGATCGCCGGCAACAAAATACCCAGGGTGATCATCACCATCTGGGAAGAGACGATGGCGAGCATGTAAACGGAGACTACCACCCACCGATAGGCGGGGTACCCGGTCACCGGGATCGAGGGAGTTTGTTGCAAACGGCGAGTCCCAGCTTTTTGGCCGGCGTTGTCTAGGCGGGCCGCCAGCTATGGAATATCATAGACCCTGGGAACCGGTGTCCGCCAATGTGGCGAGCGCCTAACTTTAGCGTCTGGGTTTAGCGTCTGGGTTTAGCGTCTGGATTTATGGAGGTTGACCGATGGAACGAATCGGTGTCGGGTTTGCCGGCGGCATGCCGCCCACGGATATCGTGGAGTGCGTTCAATTGGCCGAGGAACTGGGGTATGAATCGGCCTGGGTGGCCGAGGGCCACGGAGGAGACCAGTTCTCCATCCTGACCGCCTGCGCGTTGAACACCAGCAGGATCAAGCTTGGGACCTGCATCACCAGCGTGTTCGTCCGGACGGCCCCCACCATTGCGATGGCGGCGGCATCCGTGGACCACTTTTCCGGGGGGCGGTTTATCCTTGGACTGGGGACCAGTCACAAGGTGCAGGTTGAGCCCGAGCACGGACTGACCTTTTCGCGGCCGGTGACCAGGATGCGAGAGTGCATCGACATCGTACGCGCCATATTACGCGATTCCAACGTGTCGTACCACGGCGAGGTCTATGACATCGACAGCTTCGAGCTCTGGTTTGAACCGCTGCGCCGGGAGATGCCGATTTACGTCGCCGCCGTTTTCCCCAGGATGCTGGAGATTTGCGGTGAGGTCGCCGACGGCGCGATGTTGACTTGGTGCACCCTCGATCACGCCGCGACGGCGGCCCGGCACGTGGGCCTGGGGGCGGAGCAAGCCGGGCGGAAGGCCTCCGACGTGGACGTCTCCACCCTCATACCCTGCGCTGTGGACGAGGACCGTGACGAGGCCCGCGACTTGATGCGCCAACCCATCGCCTCCTATGCCGCTTACTTTCCCCGCTACCGCCGGCTTATGGCCGAAGCCGGGTTCGCCAAGGAGGTGGAAGACGTCAGGGCGGTCTGGCGACAGGGCCGTACCCAAGAGGCGCTGGACCTCGTTCCCACCGGATTGATCGACGAGATCGCCTTGGTGGGCACGGCCGACGAGTGCCGTGAAAGATTGGCGGAGTACCGGCGCGCCGGCATCAACCTTCCGATAATTTCGCCGCGGTTCTCCATTGAGGCAGACAAGGGAGGAGCCAAGGAAAAGGCGCTGGCGACCATCCGGGCGTGCGCCCCCCAATAGTCCGGCGGATAACTCACCGGTTGGAGCGCCTCTTCGGTCATGGGACGGGACGCATGACTTCCGCCGCTATCCGTCTCCTCACCGGATCGTCACAACCGGACCATCACGATCGGATCATCACACTCTTTATCGGATCATCACAGGATCATCACAATTGAGTCGCACAATGGGTGCACTCCCACCAAAAGCGTTCCATGCGAGGTGCGGGTATGGCTGTCACTGAGATCACCGCGGAAACCCTGGAGGTCCTCCGGAATATACCGACCCAGACGCTCATCGACGGTCTTTGGGTTATGGGCTGGCCCATGAGCTTCGTCCACGGGGCCAAGCCGCTTCAGCCGGGCCAACGAATGGCCGGAAGGGCAGTGACGCTGCGGTTCGTCCCTCACCGTCCCGACTTGGCCGCTGACAAACCAAAGGCGGACCAGTCTGCCGAATACGTTGCCATCGAGCTTTGCGGGCCGGGAGAGGTGCTGGTCATCGATGCCATGGGGTGGGAATACAGCTCCATCGGCGGCGACATCAAGTTCATGCGCCTCATGCAACGACAGGCGGGCGGACTGGTTACCGACGGAGCGGTCCGGGATAGCAACGCCCTGAAGGACTATGGATTCCCGGTTTATTCGGCCAACACCACCGCGAAGCAGGGGCCGGCTGAGTTCTGGCCTTGGCAGGTCAACGACGCTATTCAATGCGGCGGCGTACTGGTGCGTCCGGGGGATGCGGTGGTTGGGGACGACGACGGCTCCGTTGTGGTGCCCAGCGCCGCGGTGGAAGATGTGATTCGAATCGCCCACGAGCGGGAAGAGGTCGAAGAGGTGATCAAAGCCCAGTTGGAAGTCGAACGGTGCTCCCCCGGCAAGTACTATCCGTTTAACGACCGCACCTGGGACCTGTTTGAAGCCAAGACCGGCAAGAAACGTCGAGCCTAGGGCTCGGCTGCTTCTCCACGGCATCCGCCGCCGGTCTCAACCGAATCCAACGGCTAACCCGCAGCGTACTACCCGCATCGTACTACCATAGTAGTACCATAATTGCAGTGATCATAAAGAGGGATTGTTCATTCCCTCGGAGGTTATCACGCGCGTGATGCAAATACGGCGCACTCGGCTCCCGACAGCCCGGTCAAGGCTTTTGCCAGGAATTGGTGGAATATTGGTCGTTCTTCTGACGGTCGTGATGTCGGGTTGCGGTAATTCCGGAACTGCCGCTCCCACGGCCGCCGCGGAAACCAGCGCGGAAAGGACGATGTCCCGGGAAGCCACCGACGTTCCCGAAACGGCCGCAACCGACGCGGTGCACCTGACCGAGCCGGAAACCGCCCAAGAGGACTCGAGCCAGCACGGCGTGGTCCAGCAGGGCGTGGTCCAGCAGACAATGGTACCCACCAGGGCCGCGACCGCGCCCGCTGCCGCCCCGGCCAGTGACGGGGATACGGAGCTGTCTCCCCAGGAAGTGGTGGCCGCCCTCGAATCGGTCATGATCGGCATCTACGAGAGGACGCTTCCTTCGGTGGTCCACATCAATATCGTTCAAGGGTTGAGTGACGGCGGCGACACAAACCCTCTGCTGCCCCAAGACTTCATGAGGCAAGGGGAAGGATCCGGGTTCGTCTGGGACGACGGCGGTCACGTGGTAACCAACAATCACGTAGTCGAAGGCGCCGCTTCGGTGACGGTCAACTTCGCCGACGGGACCCGGGTGAGCGCGACTGTATTGGGCGGTGACCCGGACTCGGACCTGGCGGTGCTCAGGTTGGACGAGGAGGTGGAACACGCGGTGCCCATCAGCTTGGGAGACAGCGATGAGGTGCGGGTGGGGCAGACGGTCATCGCCATCGGCGCTCCGTTCAGTCAAGAGTTCACCATGACCAGCGGTATCGTCAGCGCGGTGGGCCGCACTATCCGCAGCGGGGCGAGCCCGTTCAGCATGCCCGGTGTGATCCAGACTGACGCCGCCATTAACCCGGGCAACTCCGGAGGTCCCCTTCTTGACCGCCACGGGCGTGTCATCGCCATCAACACTCAGATTATCAGCCGCAGCGGCAGCAACGCCGGCGTAGCGCTGGCGGTACCGGTCAACACCGCCCGGCGCGTGGTGCCCGCCCTTATCGAAGACGGTAAATACGAGCACTCCTGGTTGGGCATTTCCGGGCAGGACGTCCACCCGGCTTTGTTGGAGTCGATGGACCTTCCAACAGACTCCCGAGGCGCCCACGTGATCGCAGTGCAAGACGGCAGCCCCGCCGACAAGGCCGGCCTGCGGGGAAGCGACGGCGCCGGGACATCGGACGGTGTAGAATATCCCAGCGGCGGGGACATCATAGTGGGAGTCGACGGCGAGCCCATGACCGGCATGACTGATTTGATCTTCTACCTATCCGATTCCACGGGGCCCGGTGATTCCGTTACCCTCGAAGTGCTCCGTGACGGCAAAGTCGTCGAGGTCGAGGTAACATTGGCGGCTCGACCCTAGATAGTCGTCCCACTGGAACTCGTTCCGACCGGTCAGGTGAGTGTGAAGCCCGGGCCGCCATAACCAACGTCCGGCGCTCTCGACCACGGGTACCCCTTCGCGGTTGCCCGGAACATAGCGGACCGCCGAGTGGAGGGAAATTGAGGACCGTTGCGGCTATCTATACCTCACCGGTCAAGTCATTCGCTTTGGAGTCGCGGGACTCGGTACAGGTCGGATTTTCCGGCATCGCCGAAGACCGGCGGTTCCACCTCATCAATGACGAGGGGCGTCTGCTAACCCAGAGACAGCTGGGGACGATGGCCACTATATCGGCCAGTTACGATGTCGAGGCGGGCGTTCTCAGACTTGCCTTTCCTGATTCCACCTGCCTGGAAGGCCCGGTGGAGCCCGCCAAACGGTTGCGGACCGATGTGTTTGGCCGCTGGGTGACCGGCTCAGTGGCGGCCGGCGATTGGAACGGCGTCTTATCCGAGTTTTTCGGTACCGGCGTGCGGCTGGTTCGAAGCGAGGGGACCTGCGAGGTGTTCGACGAGTACCCGATTTCGTTGCTTTCCCAAGCGTCCGTCGATTTCTTGGGAAGCAAGGCAGGCGGCGCGGTGAGCTTCGAAGGCCGGAGGTTTCGTCCCAATTTCCTCATAGACGGTTGTTCTCCCCACGAAGAGGACTTCTGGCTGGGCGGCGTCATTCAAATAGGACCGGAACTCCTGTTGCGGATGGTTGCCCCGGACCCCCGATGCGCCATCACGACGTTCGACCCGGATACCGGCCAAAGGGACTTCGATACTCCCCGATTGTTGCTCTCCTACCGGCCGGGCGCCCGGGCTCCGCACTTCGGAGTCTACGCCACTGTGGAATCGACCGGAGCCGTATCGGTGGGAGACCAGGTGGAAGTTACCGTGCCGCCGCCGCACCGGTAACCCCTAACCTGGCCCCGTGACATTTGAAAGCCGGCCGAGCCATCACGGGCCGAGCCATCAGTAGACTCGTGAGACTCGTGAGACTCCTGCGAAAGACCCGTCATAACCCGGCAGGACAGGCCGTTGGCATTTCCGGGAGCGGGCCATTAAGATGTATCGACGCTTCGCCGGAGACTGCATGAGTCCACCGGCGGCTGAGTCCGGCGCTGGCCGGGCAGCGGATATGGAGATAACACCATAGCTACTGAAACATTGAGCCCTCGATCTGTCAGGCTCGGTCCAAACAGCGAACTGCTCAATGCAGCAACCGCGTCTTCGGCCCAACGGGAGGAAGACAAAGAATACCTTCAGCTTCGGCAAATGGTGACCGAAAGGGGGTTGCTGGACCGCCAGTACGTTTATTACGGCGTAAGAGTAGGTTTGCAACTGGCCATGCTGGGCGCCAGCATCGCCGTGTTGGTGCTGGTCAACTCCTGGTGGGCCCAACTATTGAACGCGGTGTTCCTAGCCTTGGTGTTCACCCAATATGGGTTCCTCGGTCACGACGCCGGTCACCGGCAGATATTTCGCTCGGCCAAGCGCAATGACGCCGTCCTGTTGTTGTGCGGCTTTGTGACCGGATTGACCCCAAGTTGGTGGCAGGACAAGCACAACGCTCATCATGTCAGCCCGAACCAAATGGGCCGGGACGGGGACATCGAAGTTTCGACCTTCGTGTATACCGAGGAGCAGGCCCTTGCATCCAGGGGCTTCCTGCGGTTCATGGTGAAATACCAGGCGTTTCTCTTCTACCCGGTACTGTTGCTCACCTCGCTGAGCCTGTTCTTCGGTGGAATCGCCTACCTGATGCGCCGGGAACACGTCAAGTACCCGCTGATCGAACCGGTCTTGGTCCTCGGCGGCGTCGCGTTGTACCTGGGGCTGATATTCGCGTTTCTCCCACCCTGGCAGGCCGGGTTGTTCATAGTAGTGCACCGCGCTCTGGCGGGCTTTCACATGGGGGCGGTGTTTGCGCCCAACCACAAGGGCATGCCCATATTGGACAAAGACGACGAACTCGACTACATGCAACGGCAGATACTTACGGCGAGGGACGTCCGGCCCAGCCCGTTAGTCGACTACATGTACGGTGCATTGAATTACCAGATCGAACACCACCTGTTCCCCAACATGCCCTCCAACCGCCTCAAGGAGGCCAAAGCGGTGGTGAAAGAATTCTGCCGTAACCGGGGACTTCCCTACCACGAGACCGGGGTCTGGCAGTCCAATAAAGAGATCCTCGGCTACATGCACGAGGTAAGTGCTGCCCTACGGCGCAAACCGGCGTAACCGTCTCCAGCGTAACCGTTCTAATGGCGACGGCCGGTCCTGCCAAGCTTCAATGCTTGGCAGGACCGGCGGGGGCGCGGTAATGGCCAAAGGCCGCTAGTCCGGCACCAGGTTGGCGAACCGGGGCATGACCTCGTTAGCCCACAGGTGCATGGACTTTTCCCAGGCCTGCTGGTTGTCGATGTTGTCGTAGATGAGGGACAGCAGGGTCCCGAAGCCGCCGCACATTTCGTAGAGGCTGAGCAACCGTTTTTCCACGGTGTCGGGCGAGCCGACCAGCCAGACGTGTTCGGCCATGTATTCCGGGGTGACCGCCGAGTCCGGCACGCTGGAGTCGTGCTTGATTACGTGGGTCAGGCCGAAGGCGCTGAAAAGAGGCAGCAGGTAGTCGCCCCAGACGCGGCCGAGCATCCCGTTGATTGCGCCGTCCATGGCTTCGTCGTCAGAGTCCGCCACCCACACGTCTCGGGTGATGCGCCAGTCGGAGCGTTTGGGCGTACGACCGCCGCGGGCCGCGCCCTCCGCGATGGCGTCCCAATGGCTGATGACGTAGTCTTGGTTGAAGGCTAGGCTCATGGGGATGAAGCCGCGCTCGCCGGCGATTTTCAGCGTTTCGGAGGCGATGCTCACGGAGGCGACGCCAATGGGCGGGTGGGGTTTCTGGTAGGGCTTGATGAAGAAGCGCAGGCTGTCGAGCATGGGTTCCGGGTAGTTCACGTCCCAGAAGTCGCCCTTGTACTCGAATGGCTCTTCGCTCTCCCAAAGTTTGAGGATGATGTCTATGGCCTCTCGGGTCATGCGGCGGTGCTGGCCGTTCATGCCGTCCACGTCGAACAGCCGGAAGTCGGTGGGCAGACCACTGGAGCCTATGCCGAACATGAACCGTCCTTGGGCCATGTGGTCGAGGTAGGCCACACGACAGGCCAGCTCGGCAGGATGGTGGTAGGGCAGCAGATGCACCCCGGTGCAGAGCTTGATGTTCTTGGTCCGCATCAACGCTTGGGCGATCATCAGGTCAGGGGCGGGCACGGGCTCCCAGGGCGACGTGTAGTGTTCGCCGATCCAGGCCTCGGAGAAACCCAGCTCGTCGGCCAAGACCAAACAGTCCAAGTCCCACTGGTGGGCCGTGAATACCTCGCGTTCTGGCGGATGGGAGGGCATCATGAAAATTCCGTATTGCATCGTTCCTCCGTTGGGCGGGCTCCCCGCAACTGCGGGGGCGTGGTGCTATACCAGCGGCAAAATCGCCATCTGATTATGCTTCGCAGCGTCCATAATCTATCACGTAATCGGCCTGTTGCGAAACCCGGCGTTCCGGTAAACGTGGCGATCAGGCATCGGTATTAAACAGGGCGGCCGTGGCGAGCCGCCGTGACGCCACACTTGTCAGTCAGCTTATTATCTACTATGATCGACTGCGTTTGGCAGTATGGCTATTTGGGCTGTTGACTGGCGTTTTCGCAGATGGCAGCCCGGTCCGCCGCCCTAGTCCGGCGCCCTGGTCCGGCGCCCTGGTCCGGCGCCCTGGTCCGGCGCATTGTTGCAAGACGGGATTATCTGCCTGTTCCGTTTTCCGGCACGGCTTCCGGCACACCAACTTACGAGATATCTTATTCGCACACTCCGGGCCTGCTACCCCGGACCGGTGGCGTCTGCTGCGGCTTGATCGTGGTGGGACCCCGAAAATAATTCGGTGAGGGCTGCTTGCCTTTTTTCCGTTCCGCTAGTTTGCCATGGCGATAGCCCGACGGCTCTTCTACGGCTGGGTGCTGGTGGGAGTGTCGGCCTTCATCATGGCCGTCGGCACCGTGCCGTTGTTCCAAGGCATGTCGGTCTGGTTCATAGTGCTGGAGGGCCAGTTCGGTTGGACCCGGACCCAACTATCCCTCGCCTTTTCCCTCACCAGAGTCGAGGGGTCCATCATGGGCCCCATCAGCGGTTACCTCATCGACCGGCTGGGACCGCGCCGGTTGGTAATGGTGGGGCTGCTCATAGCCGGCGGCGGATTCCTGTTGATGGGCCGGATGCAGGAACTCTGGCACTTCTACGCGTCCTTCGTTGTGATCAGCGTCGGTGTAGGCCTGGGTACATGGATGCCGATGATGACCGTGCTGAACAACTGGTTCAACCGCAACCGGTCGCTGGCCATGGCCTTGGCCATGGAGGGGTTTCTGATCGGCGGGGTGTTGTTGGTGCCGGCGCTGGCCTGGGCCATCGACCCGGATATCCCAGGGCGGTTGGGCTGGCGAACTACAGCCTCGGTCATCGGTATCTTCATCCTGGTCGTCGCTTGGCCGGTGTCCAGAATGGTGCGCAACACGCCCGAGGAGTACGGCCAGCACCGCGACGGACTCCCGCCCCGGGCTGAGACCGGGCCCGTCGCGGCAGGCGCGGAGGACTTCAGCTACACTTGGCAGGAAGCCGTCCGCACCAAGACCTTCTGGCTGATGACCATCGGCCACGCCTGCTCGTCCATCGTAATCGTCACGATGATGGTCCACCTGGGTCCTATGCTCCACGACCGGGGCATTTCGTTGCAAACGGTCAGTTGGGTGTTGTCGACCTATATCGGGGTGGGGGCGGTGTTCACTCTGGTCGGTGGTTACATAGGGGACCGGGTGCCGATCCGGTGGCCGATATTCGTCTTTTCGTCGATCCAATCGGGCGCAATCGCGTTGCTGCTGTTGAGCGATGACTTCGCGATGGTCTTCGTATTCGCGGTGCTGTTGGGGATCGGCTTCGGGGGACGCACCTCTCTGACCACGGCGATCCGGGGTGTCTACTTCGGACGGAAGGCCTTTGCCAGTATCACCGGGGTTTCGATGATACCGATGAATATTCTGTTGCTGGCGGCGCCGCCGTTTGCCGGCTACATGTTCGACAAAACGGACAGCTATATGATTCCGATGGCCACGATTGCTGCCGTGAACCTCTTCGGGTCCAGCCTGTTCGTATTCCTGGGCCCCCCGGGTAAGGGTGGTTACACCAGCCCGGCGGCCGACACGGAGCGATCGGCGCCTGCTGTCGTGGGGGCTCCGGGGCAACCGGCAACGGCCGGCGACGCCGTTAGGCTGGAAGGCCGGCCTGCGAGTATCGAGGCAGCGGAAACCGGGGAGACCCGGAACCCGGCCTAGCTCACGCTGTTGGTGAGCAGCTCCTTGATCTCCCGGACCGTTTCCTCGATCCAATAATCGGCGCGGGCCGCCGTCCGGGCCCGTCGCTCTCGACCAAAAGCCTGGTCGTCGATGCCTGGGTTCTCGGCGCGGATGTCCACTTCGATCTGGTGCATTTCATTTTCGGCCGCGACGGGCCGCTCGATCCAGTGGCAGATGTAGCGGTGGTCTCCGGTGTAAAAGACCGCCACCGGGATCGACATGTACTCCCCGTTCTTCAGGAACTCGTTCATGATGTCGTGGTGCTGGTCCCGGGGGAAGACGCTCATCTCCATGCCGGCCGCCTCACCGATGCGGGCCAGAACGGGCAGCCCCCGCACCACGTCGCCGCACCAGTCCTCGCCAAGCACCAGCATCTTCTTCGGCCCGTCGTCACGGGCGGTCAACTCCTTGAAAGCCCGCGCGTCCTCTTCTGAAATCCGGCAGCCGTCGTAGAACCCTTCGATGCGGGCCTTATTCACATTGATCTGGCCGAGGTATGAACTGTAGCCGAAGCCTTCCGAGAACCGCTGCGGCGTGACTACGCTGGTCTCTCTTGCCATGTTGCCCCCCAAATTTTGACTTGATATTCCGGTCTCCCTTCAGAGAGATGGTCCTGACCCCTCGGGCTGGGGTCCCGATGCGCTGGGGTCCCGATGCGCTGGGGTCCCAATGCGCTGGGGTTACGGTGAGGGTGTTCCTCGACGCGGGCCCACGGCCCGTCAGCCGATTTCTCAACCGGTCATCCCTTGAAAGCCCACGGCCACCTTGCCGTCGGGATAGACGATGATGGGCACGGTGTCGGCCAGGTCCAGGGCTTCGTCCAGGGTGTCCTGGCTCTGGTCCACCCGGCGCTCCTCGTACTCTATGCCCTCGCGTTTCCAGGCGGCGCGCAGGGCGTCGCAGGCGGGGCAGACGGTGAGTGTGTAAACGACAGGAATGTCGGCCATAAAACGGCCCCCTTGCCGGAATATCGCTGGCTTGAGCCATTTTACAATGCCGCGTAGAGAGTGTCATCTAATGAACATCTGAACAAGTCCCTTCCCCCCGATGGGGGAAGGTTAGGATGGGGCAGGGCAATCGCGTCTTAATCAGAACCTTAGAATTGTATAAAATGGAGGAAATCGGTTAAGTACGGGGTGGTGGTGATGATGAAAGGGGAGGGCGCATCGATTATGGCCTGTTTTGCTTCTTTGGA
>DAOUHF010000207.1:0-1903 GCA_034428795.1 Dehalococcoidia bacterium | reverse complement strand
AGCGAGTCCGCCGTCGAAGACCGGGTAATGCCTTGGACACAAGAACGCAACAGGAAGCAAATCGGCGTCGACTGGCAATTCACCACGCAGGACGCTCGCACGAAGCTTAAACGTCTTTACCCGAAAATCGAGACGTGACAGACCACTAGACGGCTTCTCGCCCAACGTCCAAGACATCCTCGACAACTTCGAGTTCCGCAACCAGATCCCGCGCCTGTCCCGGGCCGACGCTCTGGGCAGGCTGGTCGAGAAGCTTACAGCCCCCGACATTAACCTCAGCCCGGCGCCGGGGTAACCCTTGGGGGCGTGGCTTCGAGGTGGTGTTCTGGGCATTGGATGAGGGCTTTCAGGAAAAGGGGTTGGCGGTGATGTCGAGGGGTGTGGCCGGAAAGGTTCTGGTGGTGCTTCTGAGCGCGGGATTGTGCGCGGCGGTGACGGGTTGTTCGCTGAGCTGGCTAGGCGAGTGGTTTGGCGGAAAGAACGGCCGGGTAGAGGGCGAGCCGGCGAAAGGCCGTGAAGCGGGGAGCGGGCCGCCCGCAGATGCGGCAGCTGCTGTAAGTCCCCGTGCGGGGCGGGGGCTGAGGGGCGAGGCGCCGGAGACGCCGGGGGAAGCTGGAGGACCGGAAGTGGGGGCTGAGGATTACCGGGTGATACTTTCGTTTTCCGACCTGGGCGTCATCGAAATTGTGCTTGAGGGAGAAGGCGCTGCTCGAGGAGCCTGGCGGTCCGCTGATGCGGAGGCGCGGAAGAGATGCCGCGCCTGGGGCTACGAAGAGGCGGCGGGAAATGTGCCCTTGGAGAGGGTGCGGCTCTATCGGTGCCAGGGAAAGGTTGCTTCGGAAGGAGACGAGGGCCAGGCGACGTCGGTGTTGTGGAGGACGGGGGCTTTCCGGCGGGTCTTGTGGAATTTTCGCAGCCGTGCGGAGCAGGGTGACGAACAAGCGCTGGAGATGGTTCAGGGACTAGCGGCCCAGCGAGGCGACCTTGAACGCCGTGCTGAAAGAGGGGGTGCAAAGGCGTGGACCGGCTGGATGTTTTCGGTGCTTATGGCCTCTGGCGGGGAGGTGCGGTCGGAAACCTGGCGGTGTTTCCCCCGTGGGGAAGGCAGGAACAGCGAGTCGGAGGTGATGCTGGGCTGGCTGAGTGAAGCCGGTGGAGCCTTTGGAATTGGAGAGGTGTTTGCTTTCGGGTTGTCGCATCCTGCGGTAGTCAGGGCTTTGGGGCCGGCGCTTCGCTGGGATTTCGGCAGGGGTCCCTGGCGGGAGCTTCCGCATGCGTTTGTGATCGAGCCAGACGGTGGCGGGTACCACTTCGATGTTTCCAGTTCCGAGAATGGTCAGGCGGAGTCGAGACGGGTCTTTGATTGCGAGGTCTTGCGTTGAGTGTCAACGGCAGTGGTAAAAGTCCCATAAACGGCATTTTAAGATGTCCTCTCAAGTCTACGTCGGCAACGTACCCGTCAAGCTGCTTACAAAAGGCAAAACCGCCAAGTCCGGCTACGACGCCGGTATCTACAGCCTCAAGTCAATGCTCAAATACAAGTGCGAGCACGCAGGCATCGACTATCAGTAAATACCCGAGGCATTCTCAACCCAGGTCTGCTCGACGTGCGGGGACAATTCCCCAACGAGTCCGAAAGGTAGAGCAGACCTCGGCGTAAGGCAGTGGACGTGTTGCACCTGCGGCACTCTGCACGACAGAGATCTCAACGCCGCTATCAGCATCGCCGCCGCCGGGGCGGGCCATCGCCCTCAATAGCCGGAATCCCCGTCCTTCAGGGCGGGGAGGATGTCAAGTCTCTATTCAAGTCGTGATTTATAGTCCTTCAAAACATCCACATAAGCCGGAACATCGACTTCAGCAGTCTTCACCTCGCCAGTCTCGACACCCAGACCACGCAAGT
>DAOUHF010000206.1:0-2120 GCA_034428795.1 Dehalococcoidia bacterium | reverse complement strand
CGACGCAACGCTGCGCCAGTTCGTCGCTGAGGCTCAGATTGTTGGCGGTCCCGATTTCGGTCAGGGGATGTCGGTCCACCACATGCTGGCTGTAGTTGGTGCCCAGCCGCCGCTGCATGAAGATCTCCGAGGTCAGATATGCCGCGAGCTGCGGGTTGTCGACACGCCCGCTTAGATTGTCAAATAGAACAATCCCGCGGGACAAACCGCCGGCGGAGCTCAATTCCTTGGCGGTCTCGTCGGCGTCCCTGCCCAAACGGCACAGGGTAGCCTGCCGTTGGCCGGTGTGGATGGCGGCCACGGTATTGGCCAGCAACGTGGCTCCCGTGCGGGGCTTCGGCTTGTCCACCAGGAAAAGTGGAGTTTTGTCTACCGCCATTCCCAATAGCGGGGCGATCAAGCACGCCAAGAAATTCGCCCAGTCGGACGGACCAGCGAACGGGAAACCCTTATATTGCTCGATCAGATGCCCCAGGGCTTGGGTCACGTCCATGCCAGTGTCAACCGCCACGTCACACCGCATGAGGACTCGCTCAGGGGCGTGATAACCATCGTGGGCGCGGACCGCCGATCGGTCGGCGGCCAAAAAGGGCCGGCTGAAGACGCCGGCCAGTACCGGCAGCCGGGAGTCGGGAGTGGTGGGCATGGAACGCGAGAGCCGGCCAGGCGGCGGTACCGGTTTTTCCGTACCGTCCCCGGTCAGCGTCCGCCATGCGATGATCTCCGCCAACCAATTCTCCATCAGGTGCGACGACACCCGTTGGATCAGCGGTGAGCCGTTGTCCGCCTCTTGGACGGTTACCATCACGCCGCCCCGTCGGTAGAACACCGGCGCGATTTCGCCCTGCCCGTTGGCGCCGATCAACGCGTCCCAAGTCTCCCGACGCAAGTCGTGGTAATCAATGTGTGGGCCATATTGAATGCGTATCCGATGGTCCGGTCCGACATCCTGATCGGCATCGCTGAGGTGCCCATCTGTCGCATCCGCAGGTCGCCTACTCGCCCTGGCATGGTTGGCCGGGGCCGTCATAGCAGTCACACCAAACGGCTCTTCATCTGGAGACTGCTCGGTGACAGGGGAATCCTTCGGTGCCATGAAAGTCGGGGTCGCTACGGTGTTTTTGGCGAAATCGAACAGGCTCGTCATGTCTCATAACCCCACGCTGAAGATTACCGATATTATGGTGTTTTCGGTCCGGGCTTAGTCCGATCCCATTCCTCCGGTAGACAGGTGCGTAGTCCTATTTGCGCCAATGACGGCGTGGAGAAGGCAACGTATGCGAGCACTGAAAAGGGCGGCAACCGGATTGGCAAAGCATCCTGCGATCATCGTGTTTTGGCCGGACTGGCTACCTGGATCGTTATGGAGGGGCCATTTCCAGCCGCTGGCGGCCATGCGAGTGGCGGCGCCTGAGCCGGAGTTGCCCATGGTCCTGACCGGGCCGGAATGCCGGGTCTATTTGTGCTGACCGGTCGCTTCATCTCCCGGGTGCATTGGTGGCAATCTGCGAACGGAGCCCCGTGGACGGACGCGCTTGAGGCGGGCCCGGCCGTACCGGGGCTGAAACCACGACTGCCGAGGACCGTACACCCGAGTATGAGTATCTGAGGGCGCCGTACCAAGTCATGGGCGATCTCGGTTGGATAAGACCCGACGACTGGACGCACCATTTCCCTCTGGGGGATTGGTATGTAGTGACCTGTTGATGACGAATGTCGCGTCACCTACCTGAGCCTCGCTGATAACGGTCTGGCCGAGCAGAACCCCACCAGGTTGGGAAACTCGACAAACTTGGTCTGGTTGGACCCGGTAGCGAACGGGATATCCAGCGGGTTCCTCCGACCTTGGCATCCCTGCATCGCCTCGGTTCCTGCGTCTCAACAACAACGGACTCGTGAACGGCCTCCCTGGCGCCTTGGGGTGCCTTGCCGTCTCGCTGTACTACATCTCAGCGGTCACTCTTTCAATGGTGACATCCCCGTGCGATTGAGAGCGGCGGCGAATCACGACTTGGCCGATCTGGGGTTGCGATTAGTCGATTGGCGGCACGTCGCCCCACGAGTCATGTCCAATCATGCGTGCATCGCGAGACGATGCAACCGTGCTCTTTGCTCTGGAG
>DAOUHF010000205.1:0-46001 GCA_034428795.1 Dehalococcoidia bacterium | reverse complement strand
CAGATTTCTCACAACCTGCTCAAGAAGGAGACCAGCCTGAAAGTAGGCTTACAGGGCAAACGCCTCCAAGCCGGCTGGCGCGAGGACTACCTCCTCAAAGTTTTGCTTAGTTAAGACGCGATTGCCCTGCGTGCTGGTTGCTGACTAGCAATCTCCGCAATATCCCAACCCAGATCGGTCCTTGCTACATTGATCAATGTATCCCTGAGGAGGTCTTCGATCTCTGGGTGGTTGACAGCACCTGTGTAGGCGTCCGCTGTTCGGAGGATGTTCTTGTTCCCCAAGGTGTGGACCAGCGTATCGACTTGGGCGGCAACGTCGCCAGCTGCGTCTGAGTCCAGCAGGGCTGCCACTTTGAGGTTGTTCGAATGAAGGATAGTAGCGAAATAGACTACCTTGCCCGCGCCACTTGCTGGGACTAGCGAAATCTTGTCGTTGAGTCCCGCCTGTCCCGCCGCCTTGAGAAGGGCAGCAGTCGCCTCAACGTACCAGTAGTCAGTCAGACCCTCCAGAACGAGGTTGCGTTGCTGGGCGAACAGGCTCTGAGCTAGATCGTACCCAAGAGCTTCCTGTAGGGGCAGAAGGGCGGCCGGGTCGCTTGCAGAGACGCTGGTGTGCACCTTGGTGCCTTCGTCCCGGTCGGTCATCTCCACAACGCGTACCAGATCCAGTTCCTCGGGTCCGACTAGGAAGGGCGAATGCGTCGTATAGATAATCTGGGTGCCTTCGGCGAGCCGCGAGATGGTTTGGCGGAACTCACGCTGCTTGAGGCCATGGAGACTCAGTCCCGGCTCGTCCAGCAGCAGGATGGCGTTGGCATGAGCATCTTCGGCTTCGGCGAAGAAGACGACGAAAAATGACACAAGCCACTGAAATCCTGCGGAGCGCTGGTCGACCTCGATCTGGACGCCAAGCTCGTCCTGGATCACCACCTTAAGGTACTGGTCGTCGGCTTGTATCAGCACGGTATCGGCTTCCGCGCGAGTTAGGTCGGGGTTCCAGATGGAGCAGATTTCGCCGGTGAGGCGAACGCTTGCGGCGTTGAGCTTGATACCGCGCTCGTCGAGTTGGCTGCGGTAACGGCCGAATGCTTCTTGATCGTCCCCCGGATCAGGAGCGTCTCCGAGATCCGCGAGTTCCCGGGCGTCGAAGCCGAGCAACTTGAGCAGGCACAGGTTCCCATAGTCATAGCGGTCATCGTCAAGGATGTCCTGCTCGACGCGGTCCGCGAAGCGGCGCAGGTTTAGATTGGGACGAACGCGGAAATAGTTGTTGAAATAGACGAATACCGGTAGCCGGTGCTCGAGCTTCTGGAGGGCTGCGTCGCACTCCTCGGCTATCCGTGTGTACCCGAGGATGCGAGTGTGACGTGCGTCTTCGGTCGAATCATTCTCGTCGACGAACTCGATGACCGAGTCGAGCCAGTGCTGCAGCTCAGTTGCACGGTCGCCGTCGGTCTTGGTTGTCCCAACCTGCCAGCCGCCAATAACATCGTCGAGCCTCGCGCCGAGCCCCGACTCATTGTCATCCTGGCCTTGAGCGGCACGGCTGTCGACATGGGCCGCCAAACGCTTGAGATCTTTCCGGCGAGCGTATACAAAAGCCGGTTGTCGAGGTATCTGCCGGCCTCGGCTGCGGTTAGGCGTGCTGGGTTGAAGCGACGTAGTGCGCCGACTCGAAGTAGTGTTGGGCTAGGACACATCGCACCTGGACCAAACGATTCGCCTCATTGGTTTCTCATTGCAGCTTCAGGTCCTCAGACACTTCAGCCAACAGCGCGTTGATAGTCTCTACTACCGCCGGGTCGGGGGAGTCGTCCCCGCCAAGCTCAATACGTATGTTGAACTTCAGGTCCTTGCCGACCGCAGCGCCCGTAATTCCGGGAATCTGGTCGGCCAAGTCCTGAATCCCATGAGCTTCCAGGGTCGCCTCGGCTGTGAGAGTTCCCAGTTGTTTCTGAGTGTAAAGTCCGTTGCCATCGGCAATCGTCCGCGCCTTCGGGGGCTGAACCATCACATACTTGGCGCTGGCAAACTCGCACGGCCACGCACTGCTCTCAGGGCTTAGCTCGATCCATCGCGCCCGAATCCCCGAGTCGATGGCCAACTGCACCGTAGGCCAGGGCAACGCCTTCCCCATTCGGGACGATAGAGCCGTGATAATGGCTAGGGCGTTGGCCTTGCCATCTCTCCAAGCTTCGGGGATGGCCGCTTCCATTAACTCCTGCACGGCGATAGCCTTAGGTGGCGCGTGCAGGGTCGCGGAAGAGCCGAGGACCCCGTCGGGCACTGGCTCGTTGAAGATGGAAGCCGGGCCGTTGATCAACCAAATCTGCCCCCGCTGTACGGCCTCCGCAATCGCCTGTTCCACGATAGCCGGTTGGCATTTTGGAATGAAGACAGTATCGTCATAACCTTCCTTTGGCACCGTAACCGAGTGGCCGCCGGCAAAGTAGTCGATTACGTCCTTCACTGTGATTTCATCTGCAGGCCAAAGGCCCGGGAGCCTCTGGTGGCCAAGGAGGTCAGGGTCGATGTCGCTGAGAGTCGCAGACTCAGGGAGAAACACTTCAAGAGCCGGGTCGCTGAGAATCTGAAAATCTATGTTGGTGCGCCAAAAGGTCTTCGTCGTGCGGTCCGGGCGCATTAGCAGAGCCACCCATATTCCCTCCCGCACTCCCTGAACGACGGTGTCCATGATCTCCTTGTGGCGCAGCATTTTGGGCAACTTCGCAAACTGCGCAAAGGCTCCGACCAAGTCCTTGACCCGGCGCGAGTCTTCCCCTTCCCGCCAGAGATCGTAAGGACCTCCCGGCATCATCGCCTCCGAGCTGATCGCGGTCTCCTGAATGCGGGCACGTTTGTCAGCCTTGATAGTGACGAACAGGGGGTCATCGCTCACTGCGACCCTGAATGCGTGAACGTCGTTACTTTCGTTGACCGTGACCACGACCGAGTAGGCCTGCCTGATGGCATCCGGGATGCGTCTCCTGGCCGACTCGCTCTCACCAGCAAGCATCTGCTCGCGGATCGGATCAACCGGCTGGCCCTTTAGGAGTACGCCGACCTCGCCCCAGCCCAAATGCTCCCGAATCCGATTCCTGGCTAAATCCAGACCGTCCCTGGAGGGAACGGCGAGGACGACCGCGTTGCGATTTACCCTGGGCCGGTCCGGTGCTGTGGTCTCATTGAGGTAGCGCTTTGCTTCCGAACTCGGCTTTCCGGACTCCGAAGCCGCTTTGGGCCCCAGTACCGCGTAATGAAACTGACCGTCGTCCTCTATGTCACGGGGCCTATCTGGAAGATTGTGGACTCTTGCCCCAAGGCCCGACGCGCCGGATGTCAGGGATCGTTGTTTCTCGATATGGTCGATTAGCTGGGCTTCGACCAGAGCGGGTTGCACGCGGTTCGCGCACGCGTCGTCGTGCATCTGGCGCAGATTGGGACGGTTGCCCAGCCGCCAGGCCTTGGGCAACTGCCTCGTGCCGTCGGGATATACTTCAATTGCGCCGACCTCCACTTCGTCCAGGAACCAGGACAACTCCGTCCAGCGGCGTAACGCCTTTTCCAACTCGATCTTGTCGGGGCTCGTGGCTCCCACCAACACGGTGATCTCACGAGTGAGCGCCTTCTGACCGATTGGCTGGGAGTTCAGGAATACCGAAACCACCGCCTGCTCCACCTCCCGGTGTCGAAGCCCGGTCGTTTCCGACTGGATAGCGCGGGCCTTGGCAAGCTCTCCTTCCAAGATGGGCCGCCATTCCTGGTGGCCTCCGGTGCCGGCATCCACGCTGGCGAACGATGCCAGCTCGCTCGCGGACTCTACCAAGTCGTCCGTGCCAGGTTCGTTCAGGAACACGTTGGGCCCGATCAACGGGCTAGCGTCCCATTTCGCGGCATCTCGAAGGGCGACAGCGAAAGTCCGCAGTATGCCCCGAGTCCTCTGAAATCCTTCGAGTTGGGTCCAGCGGGTGTAGAAGGTTTCGGTCAGATCGGGGTGGAAGGGATAGCTGCTCAGATAGCGGTCTTCGGCGGACTGACGCTCCTTTCGGGTCTGCTCGTCGAGTTCGGCGATGTTGCCGACAATCGAAGTAACGTGAGGCCGGAAGGCGCCAGGGTCGCGAATCGACTCCGGTTTGAAGAAGCGGCGCCGGAGGACTTCCGCAACGTCCTCTTTGCTCACCGGACTGACCTCTTCTTCCATCTGACGGCCGAATACCTCGGACACGTCCCGGAGAATCTCCCTGCCGTAGTCGTCGTACTTCTTGGGGTCCGATGCCAGAAGCGAAGCCACCATGGCGCATCGGTCCACCTTGACCACCGCTTGCGTGAGGTATTGGAAGAAGCTCACCAGACGCCCTCGCGAGGATGGGTCGCCTTCGCCTTGGCCTCGGAGGTACATCAGCACCTCGTCGAGCAGCACCAGCGTCGAAAGGCCGTGCTCCTGAGGTTTGGACAACAGTTCAGCCATCAGCGGTTCCGCTGGAGGCGTCTCCCGCTCCTCGTCCTTGCCTTCGGCATGGACCAATTTGAGCCCGTCCGCTCCGGCTAGCTGAAACGCCAGAACGCTCCACGGGTGCTTGAGCATCCTCGCCTCCCCATTGGGCCCGAGGGTTTCGATGCCCTTCTCCAAGTCGATCTTGTCGAAGCACAACGCGGCAACCCTGGCCGGGGGCGCCTTGAATCCTATGTGCGCCTCGAACTCCCGTATAGCGGGCAGATCGGGCAGGCCGTCCGGGTCGTGGACCAGATGCCGGAGAGCGATGAGAGTATGGGTCTTGCCGCCACCGTAGTTGACGGATAGCTTCCGGTACGCCTTGTCGGTCCGGCCAGCCAGGCGCAGGCAAACGTCCTTGACCAACTCCCGGAGGTTGTAGGTGGGATAGGTGAGGGCGAAGAACTCGGCGGGGTCTTCATACACCGGACGCCGCCCCTTCTGCATCACCACGTCGTATAAGTCGGCGGCGAATATGGACAGGGACAGCTCCCCGGTCTGCAGGTCGTCCCGGAGTTCCACCACCTCATGCCAAGGTTTCAATGCGGTCCTCTGTGCCATAATAGCCTCCCTTGGGCGGTTAGACGGCGGCTTGAAGCCTCTGAGCGAGGGAGTCAAAGTCCTCTGGGCACTTTTGACGGATGGCGCCAATCCTCCGGGATGCTTCTTCGCCCAAAGCCTTCCTGCCGCCGCCGAGTGTCCCAGCCAAGCCGCGCCGGGCAACCAGCGGCTCGAAATATCGTTCCTTGACCTGGACTTCTGCGCGAATGTCCGCCCACCTCCAGCTACTGGGCAGGTTAAGACCGGCCAACACCCAAGTCTCAATTTCTTCCCAAGCATTCTCCGCGAAGAAAACAAACCTGCCTTGGAACTCGGCTTCAAGCTGGTCAAGCCTGCGTCGCCGCCCCTCTCGGCCGTCGCGGTCTACGCAGAGTATGAATATGTCTATCTTCCCCCGATTCTGTTCGACTATTTCCGTTAAGCGTTCCAACTTCAAGGCTTCTTCAACGCCGCCCAGCAAGGGGTCTAGGCAAATCAAAACCTCTACGGACGCGGCGCCGATGCGTTTGAACAGCCGGTCAAAGAGCGGTCTTAGAATGTACTGGTCATTTCGGAAGTCTTCGGGAATAATCATGACCCTCATTCAAGTATCCCCTGCTCCCAATCATCCTCATCATCGTCCAAGTGGTCCGTATCGGGGTCTCCTTCAGAACACTTCATTGCAGTCTCAAACCAGCCGCCGGTGAAAAGCCGTCCCAAGCCTTGAGACGTACGCAACTCCCGCAGGTTGTACAGCCCGGCTATGGGCCGTATAACGCTGTCGGCCCAGTATTCGTCGCGGTAGACGACGGAAGTGTTCTCAAAAGCCTCATCGCGAATCCACGCCAACAGGGCGGGCGAGTGTGTCGTTGTTATCACTTGGACGCCACTCTTGGCGGTCTTCCGTTCAATAAAGTCGAGCAGCAGCCAAAGGCGGGCGGGGTGTATGCCGCTATCAATCTCCTCGAAGAAGTAGAGGCCGCCTTCGTTGGGGCTGAACAGCGCGGCTAATATGCCCAGGAAGCGCAGGGTGCCGTCGGAGGCGTTGTAGGCCGAGACCTTGCGCCCGTTGCGCTCCACAATGTGGAGATGGACTCGCCCGCTGGGGTCGCGGGGGAAGTCGAAGTCCTTGATGTCCATGGGAGTGAGTTCCTCAAACCAGGACATCAGATCTCTTCCGCGCTGGGAGTCGGCGCAGATTGCTTCCAGAACCGACGGCAGGTTTTCGCCGCTGTCGCCCAGCATGGTTGCCCCGGGTATTGATGGTTCGCGCATTCGTTCCGGTGAGAACTCCAGAAAGCGCATACGCCCAAAGGCGGCCAGAAGGCTTGATTGCAGATCATCAGGAATGAATTGTGTCAGGGCTGGTTTAAACCGGCTAAAGCCACCAGTCTCTGCATTAGAGGTAGGCGGATGCGCCCGCCACACCCAGTGATCTTGATCGGCCTTGGGAGCGCGCACTTTCCTATGGTCCACAGTCTTATAGTTTGTGCCCGACTCGGTATTTAACTCTTCTTGAGAAACAACGAACCCAATGGTTGGGTCGAATTCCACCTTGATCAGCGAAGATGCCCTTTCCTCCCCGAAATCTAGTTCCGAGCACAGGGTGAAGGTGGACGATTCATTCGGATAGGTCTTTTGGAAGCGAACAATCTCATTTGGAGCGCCCCGAATCGGCTCCCATTCGAGCTGCCCCCCCGCGCCGTACTTCCCGCCCAGAATCTCCGCCAAGTTGTAGCCCCGGCCGATGCCATGAAGAAAGCGGAAGGCGTCGCGGATGTTGCTCTTGCCGCTGGCGTTGGCCCCCACGATTACGGTGAACGGGCCTACCTTCAGCGTTTCGTCGGCGAAGTTCTTGAAGTTGACCAAGCGGAGCGATTTAATCATGTGACTCCCCCCATCTGGAGTTGCCCATAGCGCGGCGCTCGCACGTCGCCGTGCGCCGCCGCGTGGTTGCTCAATGCTTCAAGGATGGCCCGCTCGTCTGAGCCGGCAGCGGCCAGCTCGATAAGGGCTTGGAGTATTTGGTGGAAGAGAGTGTTGCGCTGGAGGCCCCGGGTGTCCAGGTAATCGTCCACCTTGACCTGGTCGCCGGCGCGCCAGAGGTGCATCAGCTTATGCACTTGGTCGATGAGCGGCGCAGGCCGCCCGCCCGGCGTCTCCAGCCCGAGATTCTTCCCGCGTCGCTGGCTCCATGCCTTCAGCTTTACCTTCGCGCCGCCCCCACTTTCCCCATCATCCTCGTCCTCAAGGGTTTCGCCCTCAGCTTCGTCGCCCTCAACCTCGCCGGTTGTCGACCCGTTTCGGGATTGGGCCAGGAGGTCGTGCTGGTTCACCAGGGCCGAGTCAGAGAGATTACACGACAGGGCGTAGAGGATGCAGCCGCCCACCGGAGCGTCCGCAAGACCGAAGTCGTGGCGATGCAGCAAGTAGTAGGTCGTCACGTCATCGAGTCCGGCCACGGCTTCCTGGCCGTCGTCGTGGGTCAGCACCCGGCCCACCACGAAATCGACCACCATTCGCCGCACCTCGCGCAGAAACTCCGAGACGGTCATAATTTCGTCGGGGGCGTTGGCCTTCTTGACCACGGGGTGCTTGCTGAAGGCTTCCAGGGCGGGCCCGGTGGCCGCCCACACAAAGTCCGGCCCGCGAATTCCGGCGTCCCAGAAGTCCCGGAGTTTCTGGGTGATGTTCTCCCGCATTTCCTCCAAGACGATGTTGTCCCAGCCTGGGCGGCCGGGCTGCCGCTTCTTGCAGACCAGCCAGACGGATGAAGCCAAGGCGGCGGATCCGATGGCCCGGTTGCGGTTGCTCATCTCGGTCTGTATCGGCCAGGAGCCATCGACCACGAAACCGGCTCGGATTAGCGCGGCGACAAGCGTCTCCCACGCATCGGGTTGCTTGTTGGCGAACACGACTACAAGTCGGCCTTCGGTATTCAAGGCAACGAAGCAAGCCTGAAATGAGCGGGCCATGCCGTCTTCGTAATTCTCCTTGGAGCGGGCGGAGTCTCCGTCGAATCGGCTGGCATCGTCGATTAACTCCCCGTCCTGTGCATCATGGTCCCATTTTGGCCCTAGGGTGTGTTGAAAAACGGCGTCCACATTGGCAGTTAGTCCGAAGGCAGCCCTCCTCACCCATACATAGAAGAAGTCCATTAGGTCGGAGTAGGGGATAGCATCGTAATAAGGGGGGTCAGTGATGATGACGTCCCAAGAATCCGCTTGACAAGTAATTGCTGAACCACGAAAGGCCTCGCCCTCTGTCGATGACCCTACACTTCTTTGCAGATGATCGCATACCTTGAAAACCCAATCGACCGACTGCACAAATCCGCCAGTCGTGTCGGAAAGTGGGGCGGACTCGGAAAAGTCCCAAGTGATTGGCAAGGCGAACCTGGCGAACGTGCTCCGGATCTTTTCGGGGTTATTGGTCCATGTCGCCAAGGTGCTGCCACGGTCTGCCATGCGGCTAATGATTGGCAGGCACATCGCAACGATAGACTCCTGCCACTTATTGGGGTAATCGGACAGTTGTTCTGGCAGTTGGCGAAGCGATCTTACAAAAAAACCAAGCGCCAACAATTGCCGGTTCGTGAACAGCTTCCGCCATGTGTCGAACCCGTAGCCGTCCACTGAAAAGGCACGGGACGCCCCGCTTCCTGCCTTGGGCGTTTGCTCTTCCGGCAACCCGAACGGTATGTCGGCATAGAGGGACTGAAGCTGCGCTTCGGTCACCTCCGCTGCGGCGCGTTCGTGGTCCGTTGGCAGGCGGTATTCCTTACCCTTCACTCCATCCACTACGACCGCGGTCATTACCGCGGCCAGCCGCCCGGCGCGGCCCTCGAGGCGGATGTCGCTCATGGTCATAATGGCGCCGCAGCAGGGGCAGGTTGCGCCGGTGCGCGACATGGTTCCGGCGCCGATGCGTTTGTCGTGTTCCCGCCGCTGCGCGGCGTTGCCGCCGTTCTGCGGCGCGTCCGGCTGCACGTCGAATACGACGCCGGTCTGCTCGCTATTCGCCTCCATTGTCAGAATGACGCGTTTGTTGTCCTTCTTGCACAGCCAGCGAGTCTTGAGCAGGGGGAGCGTGGCCCGGCACTGCTTGCAGGCGACGGTACGCGCCCACAGGTAGGCCACCGTGGACTTGGCGACCCATCGCGGGTTGCGCGGGTCCTGAAGATAGGATACGTTGAGGTCTGCGTTCAGCGGTCCAAGCTGCGCTATGCCGTTGTCGTCCAACTCCAGGAGCCGCATGGGGCGCGGGGCATCGTCTTCGGTCGGAGTCAACGGCTGGAACTCCGCATAGGTGGGGTAGAAGGAAGCCAACTCCCGGCGAGCGCGGGCCAGCGTCCACCGTCCCCAAGCCCGCACGTGCCAGGCGAGATCTGCCTCGGTTACCGAGTCGCCCTGGGACAAAGCCCCGATTTGGAGTCCGCTGCCGTCGCAGTGGCCGAAGCGTTTCAGGAAAGTCAGCAGGCTGGCCCCCTTGAAGCCCTTGGACTTCAGGAACGACTCCATGAAGTCCCGATCCTCCAGAGCGAAAGATGGCAAAGGGCGGCTCTGGCCCGCCAGCTTCTGAGGATATTCGAGAGTGCACTTGAGAATGAACCAGGCGACCGGGTTGATGTCCATGGCGGTTACTTCGCAGCCCAGCCGCATGGCCTCCAAGGGGATGGCGCCGCCGCCGGCGAAGGGGTCCAGCACCCTGGGCGCGCGCCCGCCGTATGCTTCTCGGATTTTGTTGCGGAACCAGTCCAAGTCTGGGCCGTTCTCGCGGCCCCAATGGAGGATGCCGCCCGCGGTCTCTTCCTTTACCTTCTCGACCATACGACCGTTGACGCGCTTGCGCTCAGTCTTCTCGATGACCCGGCCCGCCATGCGCTCAAGAATGTCCCGGCGTTCCTCTGCATCGCCGGGGTCCGGCAGCAGCGTAGCAATCAGCGCCGCCGGCGCCGCCGCCAAGGGCCGCCGGGCCGGCCAGATGTGCAGCGTGGAGATGTGCCCATGCCGCACATTCTTCTCATGCACCGAGTCCAGCGACACCTGCTTCAGGGGGAAGGCCACTTCGATTAGGCGTTTGTCGTCAGTGGGGGTCATTAAGCCTCTCCCGTCGCATACTTGCGCCACAGGTAGCTGGCAAAGGATGCGCACGCGCCCAGCATGAACAGCGCCTCGTTCATACCAACGTCGGCGCTGTGGCGGTCCAGCAGTGCATGGCGGATGCCCTGCTCGTTCGACGTGTATCCATAGAGCTTGCTGAATGCTTCCTTGAGCGCCGGATGCAGCGCATTGCGCTTCTCGATAGACGCCAGGGCTGCCCCCAAGGTTGCGGAGGCCTCGGGGTCTAGCTGGCGGGCCACTGACTCTACGGCGTGGATGCTCTCTCTGATACTTCCCGCCCAGTCTTTTGCATTGATGCAGTCGGATGCCTTTCTCAGGTGGGACGCACTGCCGTTCAAACCTGCCCGTCTAAGTGTGCGCAACGATTCGATGATCGTATTCCCTTCCGCCTCTGTAACGGCTGGAAATATGGTCGGCTGGTCCTCTTCATCAATCGTGTAAGCCAATCTGCAGCTTACAAACACCTCCTTCAGCCCCTTTCTCACCTCATATGAGCACGAGGGATGGCGGAGGATGAACTGAACGAGATCGAAAACCTTATTGAACGGTTGTAATTTAATGGAATTGCGAAGGCTTCCGCGGTGCACCTCGAATGAATTATTCCATTCGTCGATTGGGAGATTGTAATGCCTTGAGTACATTTCAAACAGTATCTCTTCCCAAACACCACCGACGGTACGGACCCGCTTGAGGCGGTCAAAGTCCATGGACGAATCAATGGAAGCGTAGAGGACATTCCATATGTGAGTCCTCGCCTCTGATGATAACTCCTCAAGCTTCAACGGCTGGGGAAGCTCTTCATAGCCCTGAGCCTGCGAGAAGGTCAGCTTTCGTGGATCGAGTCCTTCAATCATTTCGGGCTACCTGCTCCGGTTCGTTAACGGATGTTCCATCGGCCTTCTCCCAGACGACCCGTCCGTCCTTGAGAACAGCCACCGCGCCTATGGTCTCCATGGCACGGCGGCGCGAGCTTTCTACGGCCCGGCGCAGGGCCGCCTCGGCCCCGGAGAGGTCAGGATCTCGCGATTTCTCAGCCGTATCTTTATTCCCCTGCCTCCGTGTAGTCATAGCTGACGCCCTCTTCCAATAGTATCTTCTTGGAGTCGGTCATGACTCTGCCGCCTCGTCCAGTGCCTTCGCGGTAATGGTGTAGGCGGAAGACTCGCGGCTCTTGGCCAGCAGCCTGCCGAAGGGGTCGCGCACCCGCACCAGACGAGGGTGGGGTGTGGCACAGTCGAAGACGACGTAGAGCCAGTACCCGCCGCGAAGGTTGCAAGCCTTCGCCCATTCGTTGTCACTCACCTCGACGCTGCCGTATCCCCTGCGGCCCTTCACCTCAATAGCCAGTTTCTCGGCGGGAGCATGAGGACTGGCGGGACGCAGCGACAGCAGGTCGAAACCGGGCCAGTCGGTCAAACCGGCGCGGCGCGCGAGGCCCCGACTCGAAACGTCTTTCACCACGGCGTTGAAGCGTTCCTCGTACGCGGTGGCGACTCTGACGGCGATGGACTCCACCTCAGCGTCATATGTCTCCATCTCCCCGGAATCCTGAGAGGGCGTGACGAGGGCGTGGACGAGGAACTCCACCTCGCCGGGCCTTATGCTGCCGGGCTCGGCCCGGATTCTATCAAGGTGGTCTTTGCGAATCGCGGCTAGGCCGCGCTGCCGCTCTTTGACTCTGGAGAGTTCCTCCGTCGTGCGCTGGTCACCCACCTGGACTCGTTCGCTAAAACGAGAACGAGCCGCCGCCAGCTCCGCAGCTTGATAGTCGAATCCGCGGGCGACGAACTCTAGGCGCTCGGCCATGGTTTGGAGGAGGTCCTCCCGATGGCGCTGAACGAGACTGCCAATCACGGCGTCTTTGGCGAATCTTTCGGCATCTGCGACAAGGTTTTTCGCAATCACCGCGAGGGGTTCTCCGCCTGGCGCGAAGCCCTTTGCCCCTTTGAGCAAAAGCAGATGTTCGACCGGCCATTCCTCGACTGCGCCGTCGCTCGTCTGACGCAACCCCACCAGCTTCGAGTCCCGCAGCCTGACCCGCGACCCCGCGCCTTCGGGCGACTCAGACAGCAAGGCGGCCTTCCTCCACTCTTCTTCCTCTTGCCCCTGTTCCACGGTGATCAGGGCGATGTGAAACAGGTATGGCTCGGTTGCATAGGGATCGACGAAAACCGAGCCCTTCAGTCCGTCCCGCCCGAAACGGCCCACCACTGAGGCGGAGATTCGGTCGAATATGGGCTCCCCCGGATGCACCCAGACGCTCCCGCTACCGTGGTCCGGCCTGTACACCGTCAAGTGGTCTCGCGCCTCGCCCGGATGCGCTTCGACCGGATACGCTTCGACCGGATACGCTTCGAGGGTGGGCAGCAGGATGTCTAGTGCGCGAGGTTGCGTAGGAATCAGGCTAAACGTGGTTTCCATGTCTCCGTCTATCCGGAGGTCGAGCAACGGCGCCGCCTTCTCGACAAAGCGATGAACGTAGCCGGGAAGCAGTCTCCGGTAGCCTTCCCGGTCAACTTCATCGTTGAGTTCGGCAAGCTCCCGCTTGACGTCGCCGCCCGGCCCGAAGAGGACCCGCTCTCTCTCCTGGATAGCACGCACCTGGCCTTCGGTAAGGGTTCCATCCAAGCGCGCAATCGCCGCGTCGGGCTCTTTGTCGGAGAGCGCCTGTTCGAGATATTCCTTGATGGATATGCCCTCGAACATCCGTCCAATGACGTCAAACACCTTGTCCGAGTGGAGTTGTTTGCGAATCGCCTCGAGCTTGTCCAGCAGGGTCTTGAGGACCCGGCCCTCGCGCGTGGAGGGCGCGACTAGGTTGACGACCACCACCGGATCGTGAGTTTGGCCGTACCGGTGAATGCGGCCCATACGCTGTTCTAGACGCGCCGGGTTCCATGGGATATCGTAATTCACCATCAGCCAGCAGAACTGGAGGTTGATACCCTCTCCGGCAGCGTCGGTCGCCACCAGGAAGTCCGCTCCCCCTTCAGATGCCGGTCTCCGGAAGAACTCAACCTGCCGTTCCCGCTCCCGATATGGCAACCCACCGTGTATCAAGGCCACCCGGCCGGTGAATCCCAAGCCTTCGAGCCTGCGGACCAGAAAATAGGCGGTGTCCCGGTGCTCCGTGAATACGATGAACTTTTCGCCGGCGTACTCCGGATCCCGCAAGACCTCGCGCAGCTTCTCGAACTTCGATTCCTCGCCTTGAGCCAAGAGGTTCCGAGCTTTGCCCAGCAATTCCTCCACCTTGCGGCGTTCGGCCTCCAACTCGGCTAGGTTAATCCCGACTGTCCCTCCCAAGGCCCTGTCCTCGAATCCCTCCTGCTGCTCGATATCGCCCTCGGCTGCGGACTGCTCATCGGCAGTTTGGGTTTCGAACACGTCGTCGATGCTGTCAAGCTGCCTCTGCTGCTGGGCGAGTTCGCCTTCGCTGAGCCGCCCTTCCCGAATGCGCTGGATCAAGTCCTCGAGCTTTTCCATCCGGCGTTCAAACGAGCGCATCAGGGCGTAGGTCGAACTGGCCAAGCGTCGTTGAAAGACGCTCATCGCCAACCTGGCAGCAGACCGATTCAACAGGCGGGCCCGGTTGTAGTAGCTCAGGATATAGTCCGTGGTCTCGGCGTATAGCTCCTGCTCGCTTCGCGGACCCTGGGTCAATTCGTAGCTCAACGTGTCGCATCTTCGTTCGGGGTAGAGCGGAGATTCGTCGAAGTGGACCATCTCCTCCTTGGTGCGGCGGATGAAATGCCGTTTCCTCGATTCGTCAGGGAACTTGGTGAAAGCCTCGTAGGTCGAGAGTGTGTCGGGAAGCAGCAGGCGCCACAGGAAGTAGTAAGGAAAATCCTTTCCCATATGTGGCGTTGCGGTGAGCAATAGGAGGTGCTGTGCCGCCCAGGGAAGCGCCCAGCGTTCGCTGTCTGCGCCCGCCCCGGCCATCGCTTCCGCCAGCCGGTAGCGGTCAGTCTTGCGTACCCTGAAGTCGGGCTGACGGTCCGCCGAGAGCTTGTGGGCCTCGTCGAAGACTACGAGGTCATACGCTTCGGTCGCCCCGTCGCCGACATGGCTGAACATGCGCTCCCCGGCCAAGGTATCGACGCTGACTATGACCAAGTCGCTCTCCGTACCAAGGAATGGGTTGCCCAACCGCGCATCCGCGCTGCCAACGACTCGAAAGCGCATACGAAACAGGTCTCGCATTTCCCGCTCCCAGTTGCCGACCAGGCCGGCCGGAGGAACGATGAGGACGCGCCGGATTAACCGGCGGGACAGCATTTCACGCACGTAGAGCCCGGTCATGATCGTCTTGCCGGCGCCCGCGTCATCGGCCAATAGGAAGCGGAGTGGCGACTGCTGAAGCATTCGCTTGTAGACGGCCAACCGTTGATGGGGCAGGGGATCGATCAGAGACGTTTCACTGGCGAACGCCGGATTGAACAGGTGACCATAGGCGAGACGATGAGCTTCGGCGAGAGCCCAGACAGCGTCCGGGTTGGCGGAGAAGTCCAACTCCTGTGATGTAGACAGTCCTTCATCAGCGCCGGGGAGCGCGGTTCCATAGTCCCCGGCAAGCGAGCCCTCGATCTCAAGGATGCGCCGCCACGATAGCCTATTGGGACGAGATTGCCCATTCTCCCAACGATTGACCGAGGCGAAAGAGACGCCTATGAGTTCGGCGAGCCGTGCTTGAGTCAGCCCCCGGGCGTCTCGGACGCTTTTTACACGCTGGGGGTAATCGGGTGGCGTGTCAACCGGGGTAAGGGACGACATTGCGCTACCTTCTTTAGGATACTTCCGCAACTAATTCTAGGGTTCGCCTTCATACGTGTCAATCCGTTTATAACAAATGCTATAACGTTATATCGAGGCTCGCATTGATCCTGAGTGACCTCCGAGTCCGCCGGCTGCGTCATGCCGTGCATTCGGCTGGCATCGGCGTACTGCCCGAGTTGGCATCCGCTGATCCCACCATTCAGGAGCATCTGTTCTTGGTAATCCCTTTGGGCAACAAAAAGGCCCCCATACATAGCCGTGCAGGGGGACCCACCGTATTCATGCGGCCCCCCCACCCGTCCCTTGCGGTCTAGCACCCCGCGCCCACCGACTCGGGCTCACTCTCCTGCTCCAACGTGAGCGCCCACTTGAACATTGGGAGGCTTGCTGGCTGCAACCTGCGTCTACTGCCACCACAGCCCCAGGGTGCAGACCCGCCGCACCCAGCGCAGCGCCTCCCGCTTTCTCAATACCACCCGCGTGTCGTTCAACGCCGTCCTGCGCCAGTTGGTCTGCCCCCTGCGCCCGAAGCCCCGCAAAGGCTGCGTCTCCGTCTTGCCCTCCTGCCGAACCAGGTTTCCCGCAGGAACTCGCTCAGCCTGAGGGTCTGGAGCCTCTCGGCGTCCTGGATCCCGTAGCCGTGCTCGCTCACCTGCCGCTCGTTCATGGTCAACCTCTTTGCCGTCACGTTCTGTAGGGGGTTCCCGCCCCCCACCGCAGCCTCTCGCCACAATCGCTTGCTCCGATATGCAGCAGGCGGGCCGACTTCCCTTTTGGGAACTCGGCCCGCCTCTCCGGAACCAGTCCTTTCGCCAAAGTGCTTGCAACAACGGCCCCAATCCCCTCTATTTCGGCCTGTTTCACGTTGAAAACGGCTCCCGACTTGCACTTCTACAACTGACGCAAATCCCTGCACACGGGTATGACACCACACCCGGCCCATCTCTTCCCATGCCCTATAGGGGAGGACGCGTGTGTCCTCCCCTATAGGGCATGGTGTCCCGTTTTCCCTCATGGCCGTCCTGTACGAGCGGGACGACGAAGGCGACCCCGCAGGCTGGACCTCAGACATTCGCCTCTGACATGGCGGGACGCAGGCGGCAGCCGGTGGCAGCGATGGCGGATCCCTGGTAGCGGTTGAAGGTCGGGTGTTCGAAGATAAAGAGTAAGACGAAGTATTATCGTAAATATGCAAAAAGAGAGACCATGCCCGCCAAGTCCAGAAACACCGACACCATCACCTTCTCTCTGCCGCCGGAGATGGCCCAACATCTGCGACAGGTGGTGAAGGAAGAGGCCCGCACGGTGAGCGAACTGCTCCGCGAGGCCATCCGCCTGTACATGGAGGAACGGGAGTGGCGCAGACGGGAGCGGCTGGAACGGTTGCGATCCCGCCGGACAGTACAGAGCGAAACGCAAGGAGGACAGACCGATGAGCGACCGATTTGATATGACGCCCGCGGCCCTCTACGCCAGGGGCTCCAGTGACCGGCAGGACGTGGACCTGTCCGTCGCAGCCCAGTTGAGGGCGGCTTTGCGCGACTACGCTGAGAAGAACGGCTACCTCGTCGCTCGCGAGTACGTGGACGAGGCCGAGAGCGGACGCATCGCCGACAGACCCCAGTTTCAAAGGATACTGGACGAGGCCAGCAAGCCCGAATCCCCCTTCAAGGAGATCCTCGTCTGGAAGTTTTCCCGCTTCACCCGCAAGCGCGAGCACGCCGTCGCTTTCAAGTCCATGCTCCGCAGGCGCGGCATCCGCGTCGTCTCCATCACAGAGCAGGCCGACGACTCCCCCACCGGCAAGCTGATGGAGGCCATCATCGAGAGCGTGGACGAGTTCTACAGCGAAAATCTGGTCCAAGAGGTCACGCGGGAGATGCGGGAGGCCGCTTCCAGGGGCTTCTGGGTCACCACCGTCGCCCCCTACGGTTACCGGAAGGTCTACGTCCAAGACGGAGCCAAGAAGCGCCCCAAGCTGGAGCTTAACCCGCCCGCCGACGCCGTGGTCCGCCGCATCTTCGACATGATCCTACAGGGCAGGAGCCTCCTCGACGTGACCAAGACCCTCAACGCCGAGGGCGTGGCCAGCCACAGGGGAAAGAAGTGGCTCAAGACCACCGTCCACAGCGTGCTGCTCAACGAAGCCTACATGGGCACGCTGGTCTGGGGGTCACCGGCAAGGACGGAGCGCCGCCGATGCGCGTCGAGGACGCACACCCCGCCATCGTATCCAAGCGGGACTTCTTCCAGAGGGCCAAGAAGCTGCTGGGGTCCCGCGCTCCCAGGAGAGTACACCCCAGGCGCGCCGCCAGCCCCTACCTGCTCAGCGGCCTGCTCAGGTGCGAGACCTGCGGCAAGGCCATGACCGCAGCCGAAGCCAAGAGCGGGAGGTACACCTACTACATCTGCCACTCCCTCCTGAAGCGGGGCAGCGGGACCTGCAAGACCCCCAAGCTCAACGCCAAGTCCTTCGAGAAGCTCATCGTCGATGAGATTCGGGCCAACGCCCTCACCGAGTCCAACATCCGAGACCTCGTGAAGCTGCTGGACAAGGAGATGGACGGCGTGGCCCGCGAGCAGCGTGAGCGGCTTCAGACCATCGAGGAGGAGCTAGAGGACGTGAAGCGGAGGCTGGCCCGCATCTGGCAGGTCATCGAGACCACTGACGTCGAGATGGCCGACGCCTCAGAGCGCATCAGGGAGCACCGGGAGCGCAAGGAGAAGCTGGAGGTCGCCGCAGAGGAGGCGAGAGGGCTGCTCTCGGAACGGCGGCAGTTCCTCGACAGCGCCGACACCATCGCCGCCTTCGCCGCCGAGATGAGCGAGTTCCTCAAGACCAGCGAACTGACTGAGACCAAAGCCTTCGTCGGCTCCTTCGTCAAGGAGATTGTGGTCAAGCCCGGCAAGGCGGCTATCGTCTACTCCATACCCACGCCGGAGGACTCTCCCATAGGGGGAGCGGACGCCGCAGAGATAACACTGAACGGGCGAGTTCGCAGTACAGTACGTTCTGGCGGGCCGGACTGGACTCGAACCAACGACCTCGGTCTTATCAGGGCCCCAGCCAAGTAAAGAACGCCTGTCCGCGAAATTTCGGGAAATCTCGCTAGCTGATATTCAATTGCATCGCGGGTTGGCGGTGCTCCCTCATATCGCAGGCGTGTGACGCACATCGCCTTGCCGTGGCAATGGACTGTGATTGTAGAAGCAGTGAGACGTTTTGAGTCCGCGCGGCGAAGCGGGAATGGCAAACTTAGCTCCACCTGACTGAAAACCCTCAATATTGTAGCTAAGGAACCTCTGAACAAGTTATGGTCATTGAGGCGAAAGCCGAAATCTCGGAGGAGGGCTTAACGGTATTAGCTATCAAATGGGCGCCGGCACCCCCATCCTAACCTTCCCCCATCGGGGGGAAGGGACTTGCTCAGATGTTCCCTAAAGCCGGTGTAGCTCAGTGGCAGAGCAGCGGTTTGGTAAGCGGCTGGCCGAAGGCGGCTATTCCGGTGGTTCCGAGGCGCCGGCACCCCCATCCTAACCTTCCCCCATCGGGGGGGAGGGACTTGTTCAGATGTTGGCTAGGGGAAGATCCGCCGGTACACCCCGGGCGAACCGTCCTCATGCACCATCGCGGGCCGCACTTCGTTGGTCCATACGGGCGTAACAGCCGTCCGCCAGTTGGCCCAGCCCTCGCTCTCCACCACCGATAGCGACTCCATTTCGTGGACGGTCGCGCACTTGGGGGCGCCCATAATGGCCTCGAACCTTCGCGCCCTGATGTATCCGGGGATGCTGAGACACAGGGGCAGGCGTTCGTTGTTGTAGGCTTCGTTGAACTTGGCGTCCAACTCGTCGGGCACCGACATCCTGCCGACCAGCACCACCGGCGACATGCCCGCTTGCGCCGTCTCCTCCGGTAGCGATTCGGGGTGGACCCTGCGGTAGAGGTTTCGGACGTACTCGGTGCCGATGACGCCGGGGGACATTCTCTGGGACCATTCGGTGGGGTTTTTCAGCCACTTCTGCCACCCGTCCGAGTACCAGGCCTCGTGGGAGTCCAACTCGTAGCAGGCCAGGTACTTGGGCCCTCCCTGGACCGCCTCGTAACGGGCGGCGTCCAGCACGCCGGGGATGGAAAGCCGTTCGGGGATATGCTCTTCGTTATACCAGCGGTTGTATTCGGCGTCGTTCTCCGGCGCCACGTCGCTGAACACCAATAACAAGCCGTCGCCTTTCTTTGCCGCCATGTCCGTCCTCCGTTGGTCCGAAGATAGGCTGATCCGTAGATACGCGGTCCGAAATTGCCGGTTAAAGTCCAGTTGGTCGGCGGTCTATCCCAGAATCGGGTCAGCGAGAGGGCGTGCCGGGGAAATACTGCCGTCCGGTGCGCAGGCCGGCCAACGCATAACGCATAGCTTGAAACAGGGGCTCGGGCGGCTGGTCTACGGGAAACCATCCGGACCGGGAAAAAGCGTCGGGTTCGGCCAAGACCGGCTCCTGAGTACCGATATCGCCCAAAAACTCCACGTCGACGTAGTGTCTACCGTAAGCGATGATGTTGCTGACGCAGAGGAACCGAAGCCCGCCAACCACCACACCCAACTCTTCCAGCGCTTCCCGCCGGGCACAGTCTTCCAGGGACTCCCCCAACTCCAGGTGCCCGCCGGCCGCACCCCAGGTCTCGCCGCCCAACGCGCCCTTGCGTTGGCCCAAAAAGACCAGGCCATCCCTGACAAACACCACGCCCACCCCCACCTGAGGCCTGGACTCCGCAGACGCCATGGCTCCGAGTATATCACGCTATAATTGCTTGCCTGCCATGTCGATTTTGCTATACGTGTCCGTCGCCGTTGCCGCAATATCCTTGGTATCGTGGCTATACCTGTTGCTGGCGCGGGGCTTCTTTTGGAGGACCGACGTGTACTTGGACGCGAGCGGTCCCTGCGACGGCTTCCCCGGCCCTTGGCCTCCGGTAGCGGCGATCGTCCCTGCCCGAAACGAAGCGGCGGTGCTGCCCGAAACGCTGCCGGCCCTGCTGTCCCAAGACTACCCGGGGGAGCTGCGGGTGTTCCTGGTCGACGACCGCAGCAACGACGGCACCGGCACGGTGGCCGAAGACATCGCCTCGAGTCACGTATCGGGGAAACCGGTAACGATAGTCCGCGGCGAAGCCCTCCCCGACGGATGGGCCGGCAAGGTATGGGCTATGGACCAGGGAGTCCGGGCGGCGGAGGCGTGGGACCCGGAATACTTTTGGTTCTCCGACGCCGACATCGCCCCCGGTCCCTACGTTCTCCAAGGATTGGTATCCAAGGCGGCGACTTCCGGGTCCGAATTGGTCTCCCTGATCGCCCACCTCCACTGCCGCGGCATTTGGGAGCAGTTCCTCGTGCCCGCCTTCGTCTATTTCTTCACCAAGCTCTTCCCGTTCCGCTGGGTAAACGACGTCGGCAACCGCACCGCCGCGGCAGCGGGTGGATGCCTGCTGGTGCGAAGGCAGCCACTGGCTCGGCGGGGCGGGCTGGCCGCCGTAGCCGGCGCTATCATCGACGACTGCGCCTTGGCCCGGCTGATCAAAAACGGAGGCGTTGGCACGACCCGCATCTGGTTGGGACTCGGCCGCGACGTCCGGAGCGTCCGGGCCTATAACGGCCTGCCGGAAGTCTGGCGTATGGTCGCCCGCACCGCCTACACCCAGCTTTGCTATTCCATCGTGCGGCTGGCCGCGACCGTGATTGCTATGCTCGTTATTTACGGAGTTCCCGTAGCGGCGGTGTTGGGTGGCGCACTGGCCCTTGGCCTGACCGGAGACGACCGGTGGTACTGGCTGTTGGCGGCAGGACTGGGAGCCTGCACCCTGGCATCCACCAGCTATTTGCCCATGCTGCGCTGGTATGAGACCCCTCCCTCGTTCGGGTTGTTGCTGCCGCTGGCGGGGCTGGTCTATACCCTGATGACGATTGATTCGGCGCGCCGCCACTGGTCGGGCGAGGGTGGTGCGTGGAAAGGTCGGACCTACGGCCCCTCGAAGAAGAGCGGCCTGAAGAAGAGTGCGTAGGAGACCGGTTATAGTAGGGGACCGGTTGTAGTAGGAGACCGGTTATAATTATTCGGAGCATAGTCGCATACTTTCAGCGCAGCGAGGTGAAGCCTGTGGCAGACATTCAAAGGACCGTGATTACCAGCGACCAGGCCCCCCGTCCCATCGGGGCCTACTCGGTCGGGATGTCGGTCAACGCCGGCCGGTTGGTGTACGTGGCCGGCCAGGTGGCTTTGGACGCCGACAGCAACCTTGTCGGCCCCGGAGACGCGGCCGCCCAGACCCGGCAGGTCCTGGCCAACATCGGCCACATCCTCGCCGCTGCGGGAGCGGGTTTCAGCAACGTCGTCGAGTTCACCACCTACGTGGTGGGCCGCGATTCCGTCCAGCAATTCATCGCCGGGCGCAACGCGGTCTATCCGGAGATATTCCCCGACGGAGACTATCCTCCCAACACGCTGCTGGTGGTCGACGGGCTGGTGCGGGAGGAGTTCCTGGTGGAAATCAAGGCCGTGGCCGCCCTGCCCTAGCACACTATAATGAGAGGGCCTGATGATGCTGGCTATCGTGAAACAATCTGGGGGATAAATCCGGAAGACCGGCAATGGTTCCAATTGCTGACCTTGATTGGTGGTATCGCCGGTTCAATCATACTCACTCAACTAGAAATCGCTCACCAGTCCGGCAACGCGACGCCAAACGAAGTGGCGCGAAATATCCTTTTGGGCATTGGGGCAAGCTTCGTTGCATCCGGATTCATCTCTTGGGGGCTGTTGCAAGCCAAGGAGTTGTTAATGGCAATCGCAGATTGGATCAGACGGTCTGCCGCAAGGAGAGAGGAAAGATGGCGCCAGGAAGGGCGCCAGGAAGGGCGCCGGGAGGGCTACGAACGGGGCTATGAAGACGCCCAAAAGGGAAAACCCAAAGAACTGCTGGGCGACGAACCCGGCAAGTCTTCCTAGCACTGAGGCGCCCCTAGCCATTGTAGATACCGTGCTATCCCGCGAAACCGGGCGGCCCGACGGCAGTCCCGTTTCCTACGAGATCCCGGTCTCCGCGTATCCAACCTCTTCCGGGAAGCTGCTGGCAAACTCGCCCGGCTCCGGCGAGGGACGCGATTCCGTCCAGCAATTCATCGCCGGACGCAGTGCGGTCTATCCCGAGATATTCCCCGACGGAGACGATCCTCCCAACACGCTGCTGGTGGTGGACGGGCTGGTGCGAGAGGAGTTCCTGGTGGAAATCAAGGCCGTCGGCGCCCTGCCGTAAGGCGTAGGGGCATTTCCAGATGGCCCAGATGTCCTCTCAAGCATGATGTTTTCCCTACAGGCCGGACTCTTGTATTGGGAGTAACCAGGAGATTGGCAACGAAGCCCATCATTACGGCCTCGGTCATGGTAGTAGTCATTGCGTGGGCGGGTATAGCCTGCGCTTCCGAACACGTATGCCTGAAATGGCCGTCGTGCAGCGCGGAATTCTGGCGCAACATCAATGGCGACCAGATCGGCGCCTACTTGGAAGCAGGGGTTGAGATCAATGCGTATGACGGAAAAGGCCTAACTGCGCTTCATTGGGCCGCCATATCAAGCGAAAAGACGGCGGTCATAGAGGCTTTGGCCGACCGCGGCGCCGATGCCAATGCGCCCATAAACAAGACCGAGGCCGACCTGTGGCCGTTGTCCGTCGGTTCGTCGCCTCTGCACGCCGCCGCAGCCCACAATAGCAACCCGGCGGTGCTGATAGCGTTGCTCGATCGTGGCGCAGTTATCGATTTACGCGATCAATCTGACGATACACCCTTGCGAAAAGCCATACACACAAATAACGCGGCGGTATTGCGGCTGCTGATCGAACGGGGAGGGGACATCAACGAAACGACGGAGTATGGCTTGACGCCTCTACACTCAGCAGTTATGTGGCACGTCAACGTGACTGTGGTGGAGCTACTCTTGGATCTAGGCCCGGACATTAACGCGGGTCGTGGTAGTGGAGCAACTCCGCTGTCCACGGCCGTCTTTTTCGGCGATCTTGCTACTGTCGAACTATTGCTTAACCAGGGAGCAGAGGTCAATACGCGCGACAATAATGGCAATACGCCTCTGCGTAAGGCTCTCGACCCGTCTGTCATCAAGATGCTGCTCGATCATGGCGCAGACATCAATGCGAAGGGCAACAATGGGCAGACTCGTCTACACCAGCGACCTTGGCGCAGCGACAGGATCGCAGATCTTCTCGACAACGGCGCAGATGTCTATGCACGGGACGATAATGGTCTAATGCCTCTGCATACAGCCGTGATATCGAGGTACCCAGGGTCGATAGAGCTTTTTCTCGACCACGGCGTAAACATTGAGGCGCGCGCCGGAAATGGCTGGACGCCGCTGCATTTCGCTTCCTTAAACGACGAACATCCTGATACGCACTCTGATCCGTACACGGAACCGATTGAGATACTGCTAAACCGAGGCGCCGACATTGACGCACGTGCTGATAATGGCTGGTCGCCTTTGCATGTTGCTGTCGCGAACCTCGCATCACCGGCGGTAGCAGAGTTCCTTCTCAAGCGCGGCGCCCACATCAACGCCCGCGACGGCGACGGCGTGACGCCCTTGCATATTGCTGCGCAGTACGGTCATTGGCCGGTGACAAGGAAACTGCTTGACTTCGGCGCGGACATCAACGCCCGTGGCAGCAACGGTCTGACGCCTTTGCATATTGCTGCGCAGTACGGTCATTGGCCGGTGACAAGGAAACTGCTTGACTTCGGCGCGGACATCAACGCCCGTGGCAGCGACGGTCTGACGCCTTTGCATATTGCTGTCCTTTTCGGTCACTGGAGGGTAACAAGCAAACTGCTCGAACTAGGCGCAGGCGTCGAAGCGGAGACCGAAACCGGATTGACAGCGTGCCAAATATCGAAACATAGAGACTCGCCTGCGTCGTCAGGCATTCAAGAGCGCCTTTGTCGGGGATTATGAAGGGCAACCGTCGGACCGACGCCACGTTGGAGCGGGAAACCGAACGCGCCCCCAACGACCGCGTGCCTTATCAGATACCGGTCTCCGCGTATCCCACCGCCTCCGGAAAACTGCTGGTGAACTCCCCCGGCTCAGGAGAGTTGAAGGACGGGCGTCACGACCGGTGGGACGGCATGGCCCGGCATCTGCAGGAGCTGGGCATCGCCACCATGGTCACCTACAACGCCCCCCGCCCAGACTTCAAGGTGCAACTGGAGTGGGAGCCTTATTCCTACGAGGGGGCCAGTTGGAACCGGCTGCTGGTCGAGAGCCTCTGCCACGTGGTGGACTGGTCGCTGGAACGCGCTCCCGAGCTGTGCGGGGACGAGTCCCCTGACGTATACCTGGCCGGCTTTTCATCGGGAGGCTCGGCGGTCGGCGCGGTGGCGTTCAACTACTCCGAAGTCAAGCGCATACTGCTGCTATCGGCCTATGACAGCGTGGGCGACTGGTTTTACGAAGGCATCTCCCGGTTCACGGGGGACATCTACATGGCCTTCGGCAGCCAAGACCCAATGGCTGGCTTCTTATGTCAAATCGTCGGAATGGGCCAGCTTATGGCCTCCTCGTTTGAGGCCCGCCAGGTCCCCAACTGCGACCACCGGTTCAGCGGGGCGGTAAACAGCCAGGCCTTGGTCAAGGCCTTTTATTGGGCGTTCAACGGCGACGATAGCTTCCCGGACCCCACCGGCGCTCCTATGCTCTACGAGTGATAACAAGCCGCTGATACCGGCCGCTCCTCCCTTCGGGAAGGAGCCGGATGAAGGGGGAGCGCGAGCCCCGGCGTTCGGCGGCCAACCACAAGCCCTTGTGTGGTATTGTGTGCAGGTTCGCAAGCAGCCCACTGGGCGGCGAGTCCGGAGACAATTTGGCGGCAGCAGTTTCTCAAAACCCCCGTTACGAAGCGCACGAAAATCCACCCTTTCTGGCCTCTCTGGGTTTCGGCGCACAGTTCAGCCTCATTGCTTCCGCCACCATGCTGGTGACGCCGGTTGTAGTGGCCAATGCGTCGGGAAGGGGCGACTCCTATCTGTCATGGATGGTCTTCGCCTCTCTGGTGGTCTGCGGCGCGTCCACGCTGTTGCAGACGCGGCGGTTGGGGCCGGTCGGGGCCGGGGCCGTTCTACCCATGTTTACGGCCGCCTTTTCCATACCGTTCTGCATCAATGCGGTGGTGGACGGAGGGCCGGCGACGCTGACGACCCTGGTCCTGGTCTCGGCGGCGGCCCAACTGGTTATCTCCAGATGGCTGTTCATCCTGAGGCGACTCGTAACGCCGACCGTTGGCGGCACGGTGATGATGATCCTCTCCATCACCCTCGCTTCGGTGGTGCCTCGTCTGTTGGAGAAGGTATCGTTGGCCGAGCCGGTGGGGGCGCCCTTGACCGCGCTCGCCACCTTGGGCGTCATTGCCGCGCTCATCCTCCGCGGCTCGGCGGTATTGCGTCTCTGGGGGCCGATCATGGGCATAATCGTTGGTTGCGCGGTCGCCGGGGCCTTCGGCTTCTACGACACCGAGAGGATGATACAGGCCCCTTGGGTTGGGCTGCCGAGCGAGTGGCCGGGGCTGGGACTCGACTTCGGCATCCCGTTCTGGACACTGCTTCCGGCCTTTCTGTTTCTCGGCGTGGTTATCTCCATTCAAGCCAACGGAGAATCCATTACCCAGCAGCGGGTCGCTTGGCGGCGGGAGCGGGCCGTTGATTTCCGGCAAGTGCAGGGGGCCCTGGCCGGCGCGGGCGCGACCAATCTTCTGGCCGGCGTCGCCGGCACGGTCCCCAATATCATCAATCCGGGCGCCGTTTCCTATACCCAGACCACCGGCGTCGCTTCCCTCAGAGTCGGGTACTGCATCGGCTGCATTTTCATCCTGGCCGCCTTTCTGCCCAAGGTTTCCGGGCTCCTCAGCACCATACCGGGGCCGGTAATGGCAGGATACCTCATCGTGCTGTCGGGAACTCTGTTTGTTGACGGAGCGCGTACGGTTATCCAGTCCGAACAAAACCGGCAAAAGATCCTGGTGGCGGGGGTCTGCTTCTGGATCGGCGCGGCTTTCCAGTTTGGGCTATTCTCACTGCCGGGTATCGGGCCGGTATGGGGAACGCTGCTCGAAAGCGGCATAACCACCGGGGGGCTGGCCGTAGTGGTTATGGTCCTGTATCTCGAATTTACCAACCCGCGGCGTATGCGCTTCCAGTCGCAACTCCACGTCGACGCTTTGCCGGAGCTCAACGAGTTCATCGCAAAGTTCGCCGGCCGCAGGGGCTGGGATACCGCGATGCAGGAGCGGCTGAGCGCGGTAGCGGAAGAAACCCTCCTGACGCTGGCGCCGCTGGACTTGGAAGGGAACGACGATACCGGCGACGACCGCCGCTTGGTCGTTCTGGCGTCGGGCGACGGCCCGGTGGCGGACCTGGAGTTCATCGGCGGAGGCAACGACGAGAACATGGAAGACAGGCTCCGCCAACTCCAGCAGTACGACTCTGAAACCCCGGTAGAGAACGAACTCTCGCTGCGGTTGCTGCGCAGCTACGCCTCGTCCGTGCGGCACCAGCAATATCGAGACGCCGACATCATTACGGTCCGCGTCGGCCCTCCGGGGACGCGATAGGACCGTAGCCCATCTAAGGAGGAGTCTTGGCCGACAAGGACAGACTGACCGATACCCTTATCGAACTCATCAAAATAGACAGCCCCAGCGGCGAAGAAGACGCTATTGACCACGAGGTCAGCGCAAGGCTCTCTCGGCTGGGCTTGGAAGTCACCCACGACGGTTACAACAACATCATCGCCTATCTGCCGGGCAACAGAGAGCCGGTGCTGTTGTCGGCCCACCTGGACACGGTGGAGCCCGGCCGAGGCATCAAGCCGATAATCGACGGCGACGTGCTACGGTCTGACGGCTCGACCATCCTGGGAGGCGACTGCAAGGCGGGGTTGGCCATCGTTTTGGAAGCGCTGACCGCAGCCAAGGAGTCGGGCGGCGACAGACGGGCGGTGGAGGTGGTCTTCACCCGCCACGAAGAAGGAGGCTTGGTGGGCGCCCGCCACCTGGACTTCGGGCTGTTGTCGGCCAAGTCCGGCATCGTCTTCGACGGGGAGGGGCCGCCCAACCGGGTGACAGTGGCCGCGCCGTCCAGAACGTGGTGACCGCACACATTACGGGACGGGCCGCCCACGCCGGTCTGGAGCCCGAGAAAGGTCTGTCCGCCATGCTGGTGGCCGCGGACATACTCAACCGCCTGCCCTTGGGCCGCATCGATTTCGAGACCACCGCCAACATCGGCCGTATGGAGTCCGGACTGAAGCGGAACATCATCCCGGAACAGGCCATGCTGGACGGAGAGTTCCGAAGCCGCAGCAACGAAAAGCTGGCCTGGATGGAGCAACAGTTTCGCAAGGTGTTCGACGAAGCCGCAGCCCGCTACCCCGAAGCGGGGATAGCGCTGGAAATCGTGAACACCTACCAAGCCTACCACGTCGTCAAAGACAACCCCGCAATCAAACTGGTCGAACGCGCCCTTGCCCGTCTGGGCTTGGAGCCGGTATTGGAGGCCTCCGGCGGCGGGTCCGACGCCAACGTATTCGTGGAGCGGGGAATAACAGCGGTGCCGGTGGGCATCGGCGTGCGGTCGTTCCACACCACTTGGGAGACCGCCGTCCTGCCGGAAGTGCTGCAGGGCGCGCAAATGTGCGAGGCCGCCATTCTCGGCGAGTAGGATACAGGCCGATGCAACGCGTCCTAATAATCGTATTCGACGGTCTCCAGCCAGCCCAGGTAACGCCGGAGCTGACGCCCTATCTCTCTACACTGGCTGCTGCGGGAGTGACCTTCAGCAACAGCCACGCCGCCTTCCCGACCGTCACCAGGGCCAACGTCGCAACAATTGTCACCGGACACTACCCCGGGGCCCACGGTTTGACCGCGAACACGCTGGTGATACCGGAATTCGATCCCCATCGCGCCATCGGCGCAATGGAGCCCGCCCTGTCCCAAGTCGCAACCAATACACCGGTGTTGCTGCGGCCGGCACTGGGCGACATTCTGCACCGGCACGGCCAGGAGTTCGTCGCAGTCGGCACCGGGACATCGGGCAACGCCTACCTGCAGAACCCCAACGCCGAGACCCACGGCGGGGCGACCGTCCACCCCGACTTCTGCCTGCCGCGGTCGTTGCACGAGCATATCATCGCCAGATTCGGCCCTTGGCCGGGCCGTGAGGCGCCGGCTCCCCACAAGCTGGCTAGAGCGGTGGACATCCTCACCCGGTACGTTTTACCGGAACGGCAACCCGCCGTTTCATTGCTGTGGTTTTCCGAGCCCGATTCCTCTCAGCATGCCCACGGCGTCGGCTCTCAAGCCGCCGGCGACGCCATTATGGAAGCCGACCGGCAATTTGGCAGAGTGCTGAGCTGGTTGGACGAGCAAGGTCTGTCCGGGGAGACCAACGTGATTGTAGCTTCGGACCACGGCTACTCGACCGTATCCGAGGTCATCGAAGTAGAGGCGCTGTTGCGTGAGGCGGGGTTCCCGCCGGAAGGCGGACCGGGCGGCGTAACCATCGCTCCCAACGGGGGCTCGGCGCTGTTCTACACCTCCGAGGCCAAGGGCCGCCCAGGCTCGACGATTGATCGGCTCGCGGAGTGGCTGACCGCCCAGCCGTGGTGCGGCGCACTGGTGGCGTCCGATGCCGCCGGAGCCATCGAGGGAACTCTGCCCGCGAGCCTGATCGGTCTGGAGGGGCCCCGCGCCCCATGCCTGACCATGTCCTTCCGCTGGGACTCCACGCCCAACGACGCCGGACTCGCCGGCCATGCCTCGTCCACCAGCCTTGCCCCAGGACTCGGCCAGCACGGCTCCATGAGCCCCCACGAGACCCGCAACGTGCTCTTCGCCAAGGGGCCAGCCTTCAAGCAGTCCGCAGCCGTCGCCAGTCCCACGGGCAACGTGGACCTCGCACCCACCATCCTCCACCTGCTGGGCCTGCCGGGCGGCGAAGCGATGCACGGACGCATCCTTCACGAAGCCCTCTTGGGCGGGCCGGACTCAGTAGCCTGGCAGACTACGAAACACGAGGCAGGGCGAGAGACACCGAATGGGCGGTACCGGCAGCGGGTTATCGTGTCAACGGTCGGCGGCACGGTTTACCTGGATGAAGGTTCCGGTTGGTTTGAGTCCCGTTGACGCTCCACACCGGGCCGACGATAATGCGACATGCCCAACTACGAAAGACTGTTGAGACGCATATTCTCCGGACAATCCGACGTCAATATCCGATTCATTCCCTCTGTGGCCTGTTGCTGAGGAATATCCCGCTTGGGAGTGGCTCGATGAATAAATACGAAATCATCATATACTGGAGCAACCAATACGGCCATTACATTGCCGAGGCGCCGGAACTGCCCGGCTGCATCGCCGACGGCGACACCCCAGAAGCCGCCTTGGCAATGGCGCAAGAGGTCATTCAGATTTGGATTGACACCGCAAAGGAAGATGGTTGGCCTATCCCTGTACCAAAAGGCCGACGACTCATGCTCGCCTGATCGAAAACCAAACCCTAAAGGAGCAGCAACATGGCAGCAATAACCAAGAAACGCCAACTGGCCCGCCAGGTCGCCATTGTCGGCGCGGGACTGTCCGAGTTCGGGGCCTTCCCCGAGAAGGACAGCCGCGACCTGTTCGTGGAAGCCTTCCAGGACATGATGGAGACCATGGACCAGCGCTTCGACATCGAGGACATCGAGTGCGCCTACGTCGGCAACTATTCCTCCGACCTGTTCGAGACCCAGGGCCATACGGCCCCGATCGTGGCTGACTGGCTGGGCATAACCCCCATTCCCATCACCCGTATCGAGAACGCCTGCGCCTCCAGCGGCAGCGCCCTCCGGGAGGGCGTGATGGCCATCGCCAGCGGAATGTACGACGTGGTGCTGGTGGGCGGCATGGAGAAGATGACCAACCTGCCCACCGAGGGCGTGACCGACGTGCTGGCGTCGGCCGCCGACGGCCTCTACGAAGTGCCCGCCGGCCTCACCTTCCCCGGCATCTTCGGCGCTATCGCCAAGGCCCATATGGACCGGTACGAGACCAACCTGGACCACCTGCTCAAAGTGGGCATCAAAAACCATCAGAACGGGGCCCTGAACCCCAAGGCCCAGTTCAACGTGACCATCAACGACCTCATGGAGCGCCGCAAGGCACGGGCCGAGCAGCGCGGCCAGCCCGTCCCCGATTGGCAGTCAGAATTGGACTTCCTGAATGACGAACAGGCCAACCCCTGGATCGCTTGGCCCTTGCGGCTGTACGACTGCGCTCCCATCACAGACGGGGCATCATGCGTTCTATTGGTCTCGGCCGACATCGCCCACAACTTCACCGACCGTCCGGTGTCCCTGGCCGGCATCGGTCAGGCCTCGGGCAAACCCCTGCACGACGCCGAGGAACTGACATCCCTCTCGGCCGCCAAGGAAGCCGCCCGCCAAGCCTACGAGATGGCCGGAATTACCGCCGACGACGTCGACTTGGCGGAAGTCCACGATTGCTTCACCATCGCCGAGATCGTGGCCAGCGAGGACCTGGGCTTCTTCGCGCCTGGGGAGGGCCCCCGGGCCGTAGACGAAGGCCGCACCGCCTTGCACGGCGACCGCCCCATAAACACCTCCGGCGGACTGAAGGCCAAGGGCCATCCGGTGGGGGCGTCGGGCATCGGCCAGGTGGTTGAGATCTACCACCAACTGCGAGGGGAAGCCGGCGAGCGCCAGGTCAAAAAGCCAAACGTCGAGGTGGGATTGACCCACAACGTAGGCGGCACGGGCGGCACCTGTGTCGTGAACGTGCTGCGGCGGGGGTAAGGGCTCTAATGACCAGTGAATTCAACGCCGCCAACTTCTACAAGAAGCTGCAAGAAGCCGGGCAACTCACCGGCATCCGCTGCAAGAATTGCGGGCACACTGCTCCCGAAGCGCGGCCGATGTGCCCCGTTTGCCACCGTTTCGAGGTCGAGTGGCACGCCTTCAGCGGGAGGGCCAGCCTCGCCACCTTCACCTGCATCTCGATAGTCCCCGAATACATGGGCCGGAAGGGATACGGGCGGGACAACCCCTACTGTACCGGCATCGTCACTCTGGAAGAGGGCCCCCGGATCAGCGCCCGCATCACCGGTGTCGACGGCAGCCAGCCCCAGAATATCCGGACCGGCATGCCGGTGGTGCTGGACATGGAAGACTTCGACCCGGACCATCCGTCCCTCTCGTTCAAGCCAGCATAGTCAAGCCGGCATAGTAGGGAAATAGAAAGGACACCAGTCGCAATGTCTATGCTGATAATCTACATAGTGGTAATAATCGTCGCGTTTGCCGTGCTCATGGTTGGAGCGTTCTTCGGGATTAGCTACCTGACGAGACGGAAGGAAGCGGCCGCCCTGGCCCGGTACCTGAAAGGCGAAAACTGCGAGTGGGAAAGAATTCCGACACCTAGTGAGGCCGCAATCGATACCGAAGGAGACGTCCTGTACAAGAACGCCGCGCCGGAATCCAGCGGAATAGAAATGCGCGCGTATTATTCCCGGCCGCCCGAAGGCGCCGAGGATGAAGGCGTCTGCCTATCGATCATCGACCCACGGCGGACCAACGGAATGGTCCTCAACGGCTTCGAGCACGCACTGGACGCAATGCAATTCGGCGACGGCCTCTGGAACGACCAATTCCTCGGCGACACCGGAATAATGGAAAGAATGATCACCGAGAAAAGAGTAGCTTGGGACCAACTGCAAAGAGAGATAATCGTAGGCCACTACAGCCTGTTTATGTAGGGGTTGTCCCGGCCCCGGTTATGTTCCCTTCGAATTGGCTCAAATGCAACGAGGCCCGGCGTGAGGTACGCCGGGCTTCTTTGTTGCGGTTCTGGTTGCGGTCCTGGCCGCGGTACTGATTATCGGCGGCGCGGCCTAGTCGAAGCCGCGGGTCCCGATCCAGCCTACTTGGGAGACATCGATCATTTCGCCGTTGGGGCCCTCGTACTTGGTCTCGACGTTCTCGTGACGGGGACCGGTGTGGCCGGCGTGAAGGGCGGCGTTTACTTCTTCCATCGGCTGGGAATGGGCGTTGACCAACCGCGCCTCGATATCCTCGAGGCTTTCCACTTCGAAGCCGATGTGGTGGATGCCCTCCCAGTCCTTGCCCCGCTCTCCGGCCACGGCGTCGCTCTGGAAGTCCAGGATGGCCATGTTGATGTTGCCGTCGCTCAGCATGAAACCCTTGGCGTTCTCGCCGTCCAACTGGGCAACCTCGCGTAAGCCAAACACCTCAGAGTAGAACTTGGCGGTCTTGGCGGCGTCGTTGGTGGCGATAGCGATGTGCTTGATTTGGGGCATTTCGCTGCCTCCTTGGAGTAAAATGAAAGCCTGTTGATAGCCCGGCAAAGATACCACGTTTCCCCGAACGCCGCCAGCGCAACAGGTTCACGTAAGTGTTCAGACTTCACTGTTCAGACTTCGCGACGATCCGCTAATAAGCGCAGTCCACCGTCATACCGGCGAAAGCCGGTATCCACGGGGGTGGGGCGGGGGCTCCTCACCGGGACTGAACACTTACCGTTCACGCAGAGGGCGCGAAATTGGCTTGGTTGCTTTTGGTGTATACTCGAAACGCAATTCTCGCGGAGGATGAGTGTAATGAGCGTCCCTTCCAAGATGAAATTCGGCGTGTTTATGGCGCCGTTCCACCGTGTCGGTGAGAACCCGACGTTGGCTTTGGAGCGCGATCTGGAGTTGATCCAGTGGCTGGACACCCTGGGCTTCGACGAAGCATACATCGGCGAACACCACAGCGCCGGTTGGGAGACGATCTCCTCTCCCGAGCTGTTCATGGCCACCGCCGCCGAGCGCACCAGAAACATCAAGCTCGGGTCGGGCGTGGTCAGCCTTCCCTACCATCACCCTTACATGGTGGCCAATCGCTTCGTCCAACTGGACCACCTGACCCGCGGCCGGGTGATCCTGGGCGTCGGTCCGGGGGCGTTGGCCTCCGACGCCCTTATGCTGGGCATTAAGCCGGAGAACCAGCGGGCAATGATGGACGAGTCGTTGGGCGTCATCATGCGGCTGATGACCGAGACCGACCCCATCTCTTACAAGAGTGATTGGTTCGAGCTGAACGAGGCCGTGATCCAGTTGCGGCCCTACCAGCAACCCCACGTCCCGGTGGCCGTGGCCTCGGTGGAATCGCCGGCTGGCGTCACCGTTGCGGGCAAGTACGGCGCGTCGGTGCTCTCCCTGAGCGTACCTCGGGACACCATCCGCCGCACCTCGCTGATGGAGCTCTGGGACATCTGCGAGGAAACCGCCGCCGAGCACGACAAGACAGTGCACCGGGAAGACTGGGGCATCGTGATGGGTATGCACCTGGCCGACACCAAAAAGCAGGCCTTGGAGGACATTCGCGAGGGCAGCGCGCGGGTTGTCACCGAATATTTCGGCCGCACCCTGGGCAACCCGGTGCCGGAGGTCCCCCGGGACCAGATAGTCGACTTCATGGTGGACAACAACCAGTGGATCGTCGGCACCCCCGACGACGCCATCGCCGGCATCGAGCGGCTGCAGGAAATCAGCGGCGGGTTCGGTAAGTTCATGATCCGGGTGGAGGACTGGGCGCCCCGCGACAAGCTGCACCGCAGCTACGAGTTGCTGGCCCGCTACGTGATGCCCCGGTTCCAGGGCTCACTCATCGGCATCGAGACCTCCAACCAGTGGGCCGCCGAGCGCATCGAGGTGCTGCAGGCCAACCGTTACGCCGGCCTCAAGGCCGCCACCGACGCATTCGACGCCAGCCGCAGCCGGAATTAGGCCCACCCGCCCCCGACGGCATGATGATTCTTCCCGCCGGATAAATGAGTGCTGGGACGACTGTATTGTTCGTCAACCCAAGCGCTCGACCCTGGCGGGAATGACCGCTAACTGGAACAAACGGTTCAGTAAACATGCGAAAGACCAAAATCATCGCGACTATCGGCCCGTCTTCACGGGATGAGGAAATACTGGACCGGCTCATCGCCGGCGGTATGGACTGCGCCCGGTTGAACTTCTCCCACGGCACCCACGCCGAACACGCCGAGGTCATCTCCACAATCCGGCGGCTGTCCAAGCAACACGGACGGCCGGTGGCGGTGCTTCAAGACCTGGGAGGAATCAAGCTTCGATTGGGGTATTTGGCCGAGCCGGTGCCGCTTACGGTCGGAGAGGAGATCGCGTTGTCCGCCGACTCCGTGTCCCCCGAACCAGGGGTGTTGCCCTTTCCCCAGCCCGGCGCGCTGCGAAACCTCCGGGTGGGCAACAGCGTTTTCATCGCCGACGGCACTGTGCGTCTGGAAATAACCGAGGCTGCCCCGTCCAGGGTTGTCGCCAGGGTGCTGACGTCGGGGGTGGCGTCTTCCTACAAGGGGGTCAACCTGCCGGGGACCATAATTGACGATCCGGTCTTCACTGAAAAAGACAAGGTCGACCTCAAATTCGGCGTGGAGCAACAGGTGGACTGGGTCGCCGTGTCCTTCGTGCGCACGGCGGAAGACATCCGCTACGCCAGGGAGCATCTGAACGCCGCCGGCAGCAAAGCCTTTTTGATGGCCAAGCTGGAACGGGGCGAGGGCATCGAAAATATCAACTCCATACTGCCCGAAGTGGACGGAGTGATGGTGGCCCGCGGCGACCTTGGGGTGGAAATTCCCATGGAACGGGTGCCCGGGGTACAGAAGAACATCGTCAGCAAGGCAAACGAAGCGGGCAAGGTGGGCGTCATCGCGACCCAGATGCTTCATTCCATGGTAGTTTCTCCCACCCCAACCCGGGCCGAAATCTCGGACATCAACACCGCGGTTCTGGACGGAAGCGACGCCATCCTGCTTTCCGACGAGACCGCCATGGGCAACTACCCGGTGGAGACCCTCCAGGTGGCGGCAGCCACGATCAATGAATCCGAGCGAATGTATTCCTTTTACAGAGAACTAGGCGCCCGGGACCGGACCCAGGCAATCGCATCGGCGGCGGCACAGTTGGTGCGCGCTACCGGGTCAAAGCCGGTGGTGATCACCAGCACCGGGCGGGCGGCGTTGGAACTGGCCCGCTACCGTCCCGACGCGGACATTTTCGCCTTTTCCCATGACCCGGCAGTGCTTCAAAAGCTCTGCCTTGGCTGGGGGATCGCACCAGCCGGGGTCGTTCCTCCCCTGGAGGACGTGGCCCAACTGGTATCGTCCTTGATTCAGGCGGCCCTGGACACCGGCAGCATCACGGACACCGACGTGGTGACCATAGTACACGGATTCCTTCCGGGAGTTTCGGGCACCACGAACGCGGTACAGGTCCTGGACATGCGAGAATACCTGTCGAACGTGGGCCGCGCCAAGACCGCAGAGGCGCCGGGGGCGAGTAAATAGTGGGCGGACCTGGCGCAGAACTCCTCTGGGAGGGAGTGGAATGGCGCTAACTGATCGTCTGCCAGCCTAGGGAACCTCTGAACAAGTTATGGTCATTGAGGCGGAAGCCGAAATCTCGGAGGAGAGCTCACCCCCATCCTAACCTTCCCCCATTGGGGGGAAGGGACTTGTTAGAGGTTCGCTAACTGATCGTCTGCCAGCCTAGACGGCGGTGAGCGACCGGGGAAGGTTGGTTTCGCCCATCAGATAGAGGTCGATGGCGCGTGCGGTTTCCCGGCCTTCGGCAATGGCCCAGACCACCAGGGACTGGCCGCGGGCGGCGTCACCGGCGGCGAAGACCCCAGGCGCGGTAGTCATGCGGTCGTCACCTATCTTGACGTTGCCCCGAGGGTCCAACTCCACTCCGAGCTGGGTCAGCAACCCCTCGTGTTCCGGATGCAGGAAGCCCATCGCCAGCAGCACCAACTCCGTCTCGACTTCGAAGCTGCTGTCGGGGGTCTCGGTCATAGCCGGACGTCCGCCGTTGGCGGGAACGCTCCACTCCACCCGCACCCCATGCAGCCGCTCCAGCTTGCCCCCGCTGCCGGAAAATGACTTGGTGAGTATCCCGTAGTCGCGGACCCCGCCCTCCTCGTGGGCCCCTGAGGAGCGCAGTATCATGGGCCATTCCGGCCAAGGGTTGTTTTCGGCGCGATCCGGCGGAGGCTCGGCCAGCAGCTCGTACTGGTAGACCACTTCCGCCCCCTGGCGGTGAGCGGTGCCGAGGCAGTCGGCCCCGGTGTCTCCGCCGCCCAGAATCACGACCCGCTTTCCCTCGGCCGAGATTCGTTCTTCTGCTACCACTTCCTCGCCGGAATTGAGCTTGTTCTGTTGTGTGAGGTACTCCATTGCAAAGTGGACGCCGTCCAACTGACGGCCCGGGACCGGCAGATCGCGCGGGTCGGTGGAACCCATGGAGAGGCAAACGGCGTTGAAATCGTTGAGCAACCGGTCGGCCGGGAAGTCTATCCCCACGTTCACGCCAGTCTCAAAGGTGACGCCCTCCTCGGCCATGATGTCGAGGCGGCGTTTCAGCACGTCTTTGTCGAGCTTGAAATCGGGGATGCCCAGCGCCAACAGGCCGCCAACGTAGTCGGCCCGCTCAAACACCGTTACCGTGTGACCGGCCCGGTTGAGTTGCTGTGCGGCGGCCAGGCCAGCGGGCCCGGAGCCGACGACTGCCACGTTCTTGCCGGTGCGTATTGCCGGCGGTTCCGCCTTGATCCAGCCGTTTTCGAAGCCCCGGTCCGCGATTTCCTTCTCCACGTATTCTATTGTCACCGGGTCGGAGTTAATGCTGAGGACGCAACTCGCCTCGCAGGGAGCGGGGCAGATGCGCCCGGTAAACTCCGGAAAATTGTTGGTGGAAAGCAGGGTGCGCAGCGCCTGCTCCCAATCTCCGATATAGACGAAGTGGTTGAACTCGGGAATAACGTTCCCCAAGGGGCAGCCGGTGTGGCAGAAGGGGACAGCGCAGTCCATGCAACGCCCGCCCTGCTCCCGGGCGGCCGCCTCCGGCCAGTGCTGGTACAGCTCGCGGTAGTCACCGATACGCTCGGTGACCGGCCTCCGTTCCGGGGGCTGACGGTCCGCCCGCATGAATCCTGTGGGGTTACCCATGGATTGCCGCTTCCATCTCACGGTCTGCCAATGCCGCAGCCATTCGTTCTTCCAGCACACGGCGGTAGTCGCGGGGCATGATCTTCTTGAACTTGCTCAGGCTGGCATCCCAGTTGGCGAGTATGCGGCCAGCCGGCGCGCTGCGGGTGTGGCGGTAGTGTTCCTCGACCAACTCCTTGAGAATGGCTGCGTCCTGCTCTTCCGACACGGTTTCAAGATCGGCCATGCCGCCGTTGAAGCGGATGTGGAAGTCCTCGTCCTCGTCGTAAACGAAGGCTATGCCGCCGCTCATTCCGGCGGCGAAGTTACGGCCGGTGGGACCCAACACTACGACGACGCCGCCGGTCATGTACTCGCAGCCGTGGTCGCCCACCGCCTCCACCACCGCTTGGACGCCGCTGTTGCGAACGCAGAAGCGCTCGCCGGCGACGCCGTTGATGAAGGCCCGCCCGCCAGTGGCCCCGTACAGGGCGACGTTGCCGATGATGATGTTTTCCTCGGGTACGAAGGTGGCTTTGGGGTCCGGACAGACCACTATCCGGCCGCCGGACATCCCTTTGCCCATGTAATCGTTGGTGTCGCCTTCCAGAAGTATGCTGATTCCCTTGGCCAGGAAGGCCCCGAAACTCTGGCCGGCGGAGCCGTTGAATTTGACCTTTATGGTGTCTTCAGGCAGTCCGTCTTCGCCGTAGCCCTTGGCGACCTTGCCGCTCAACATCGCGGCCACGGTCCGGTTGGAGTTCCGGATCGGCAGGTCGATTTCCACCGCCCGGCCACCGTCCAAGGCGGGTCCGGCAAGTTCGATGAGCTGATGGTCGAGGGCCAACTCCAGCCCGTGGTCCTGCTCCTCGGCGCAGTAGACCGGCTCGCCGGGAGTGGTCGCTTCCTGCCGGTAAAGCAGGCGGGAGAAGTCCAGGCCTTGGGCCTTCCAATGGTCGATGGCCTGCCGGGGGTCCAGGGCATCGACCCGGCCAATCATCTCGTTAACCGTCCGGAAGCCCAGGTCCGCCATGATCTCCCGCATTTCTTCGGCCACGAAGGTGAAGTAGTTGACCAGGTGTTCGGGCTTGCCGGCAAACTGCTTCCTCAATTCCGGGTCTTGGGTGGCGATGCCCACCGAACAGGTGTTGAGGTGACACTTGCGGAGCATGATGCAACCGCTCACCACCAACGCGGAGGTGGCGAACCCAAACTCTTCGGCTCCGAGCATTGCGGCGATCGCGGCGTCGCGACCCGTTTTGAGTTGCCCGTCGGTCTGTACCACGATCCGGCTGCGCAGGCCGTTGGCCACCAGTACCTGCTGGGTCTCGGCGATACCCAACTCCCACGGGAGACCCGCGTACTTGATGGAAGATTCGGGAGAAGCCCCGGTGCCGCCGTCATGGCCGCTGATCAGCACCACGTCTCCGTGGCCCTTGGCGACTCCGGCAGCCACGGTCCCAACCCCCACCTCAGCCACCAGTTTCACGTGAATCCTGGCATCGGGGTTGATGTTCTTGAGGTCGTGAATCAGTTGGGCCAAGTCCTCAATGGAGTAAATGTCGTGATGGGGCGGCGGGGAGATCAACTCCACTCCGGGCGTGGTGCGGCGCACCCAACCGATGTATTCGTCGACCTTGTGGCCGGGCAACTGGCCGCCCTCGCCGGGCTTGGAGCCCTGGGCCATCTTGATCTGCAGATCGGTGGCGTTGATCAGGTAGTTGGGAGTGACGCCGAAGCGCCCGGATGCCACCTGCTTGATGGCGCTGCTCCGTTGGTCGCCGTTGTCGTCGGGGGTGTAGCGGTGATAGTCCTCGCCGCCCTCGCCGGTATTGCTGCGGGCGCCCAAACGGTTCATGGCGATGGCCATGGTCTCGTGGGCCTCGCGGCTGATGGAGCCCAGGGAGGCGGCGCCAGTGGCAAACCGTTTCACGATTTCCAAGGCCGGTTCCACCTCATCGATGGGAACGGGACCAAGGTCTTCTTTGAATTCCAGGAGGCCGCGCAGGGTGGCAATCTTACGGCTCTGGTCGTTGCTCAGGCGGGCGAAGGAACGGTACACGTCCCGGTCGTTGGTCCGGGCCGCGTGTTGCAGCTTGGCGATGGTGTCGGGGTTCCACTGGTGGTGTTCCTCTCCACGGCGCCATTGGTACGCGCCGCCGATGGGCAGCATTCGGTTGGCGGAGACATCCGGAGCGTCGAAGGCGTCCCGGTGCCGCTGGAGGGACTCGCGCTGTATGGCATCGAGCCCGATACCGCCCACTCGAGATGGCGTCCAGGAAAAGTAGTCATCGATCAGGTCCCGGTCCAGTCCCACGGCCTCAAAGATTTGGGCGCCGCGGTAGCTCTGTACGGTGGAGATGCCCATCTTGGACATCACTTTCAAGATGCCCTTTTCGTTTGCTTTGATGAAGTTTCTGGCCGCGTAATCGGGAGCGTGGCTGTCGATCTGGCCCATTTCCACCATGTCTTGCACTGTTTCCAAGGCCAGGTAGGGGTTTATCGCGCCCGCGCCGTAGCCAATCAGGAGAGCGAAATGATGGACTTCCCTGGCTTCACCGGTCTCCACCACCAGCCCCACCCTGGTGCGGGTACCCTCCCGGATGAGGTGATGGTGCACCGCGGCGGTGGCCAGCAGGCTTGGTATGGGAACTGCGCCGGGCCCCACGCCCCGGTCCGAAAGCACGATGATCGAACACCCGTCGGCGATAGCCTGGGACGCCTGGCGGCATAACTCTTGCAGCGCCGCTCGCAGCGGTTCGCCGTCGTCCGCGGGTTCAAATACCATCGGCAAGGCGGCTGTGCGCAAACCTTCGCGGTCCAGTCGTTTGATTTTTGCCAAATCTTCGTTGTCGATAATGGGAGACTTCAGCTTCAACTGGCGGCAGTGGAGCGGCGTTTCTTCACACAGGTTCCGTTCGCTGCCGATGAAGGCCCCCAACGACGTGACCAGTTCTTCGCGAATGGCGTCCAGCGGAGGGTTGGTGACTTGAGCGAACAGTTGCTTGAAATAGTTGAACAGCAACTGGTTCTGGTCGGACAGCACCGCCAGCGGGGCGTCGTTGCCCATGGAGCCCACGGCCTCGTAGCCTTGCTCCGCCATGGGCGTGGTGAGCATTCGTAACTCTTCGACGCTGTAACCAAAGGTGCGCTGCAGTTTGGTTGCCTCGTCCCGGTCGATAGGGGCCGGAAGAGCGGGCGGCGGGGGCAAGTCTTCCAGAGACAGCCTGTTTTCGGCGAGCCAGGCGCCGTAGGGCTGCCGGGCGGACAGCTTCTGCTTGAGCTCCTCGTCCCCGATGATTCGCCCCTCTTCGAGGCTCACCAAGAACATGCGGCCGGGCTGAAGGCGGCCCTTGAACCTTACATCTTCGGGTGGGACGTCCAAGACGCCGGTTTCCGACGCCATCACCAGCTTGTCTTCATTGGTTACCAGATAGCGGAACGGCCTGAGGCCGTTCCGGTCCAACAGGGCGCAGAGGCTGCGGCCATTGGACGACACGATCATGGCCGGGCCATCCCATGGCTCCATCAGCGCCGAATGGTATTCGTAGAAGTCCTTCTTCTCTTGGGGCATGGTCTCATGCTGGTCCCAAGCCTCGGGGATCATCATGAGCATGGCGTGGTCCAGGTCGCGGCCCGTCATCAACAACAATTCAAGGGCGTTATCGAAGCTGGCGGTGTCGCTGTCGCCAGGGGTCATCACCGGCGAGACCTTCGCCATGTCGCCGTCGAACAACGGCGACTCGAAACGGGCTTCGCGGGCGCGCATCCAGTTGAGGTTGCCGCGCAGGGTGTTTATTTCGCCGTTGTGGGCCAGATACCGGTAGGGATGGGCCAACCGCCAATGGCCCAGGGTGTTGGTGCTGAACCGGGAGTGGACCAAAGCGAAGGCTGATGCCAGTGTTTCGTCATTCAGGTCGAGGTAAAAGCCGGATATCTGGTGGGCCATGAGGAGGCCCTTATAGACCACAGTGTTGCAGGACATGCTGCATACGTAAAAGTAGTCGGCGTCGTCTTCGGAAAGGCCGGACTCATTCACCGAATGCTCGATGACCTTTCTTATCACATAGAGCTTGCGTTCGAGTTGAGCCGGGTCCAGGCTGCCGGGGCCGCTGGCGCCGGGGCCGATAAACACCTGGCTGATGTGAGGACAAACAGCCCTGGCGTCTCTTCCCAGCTTGGAGTGATCCAATGGGAGGTCGCGCCACCCCAGCACTTCAAGACCTTCGTCTACGACTATTCTGGAGATAAGGGCCCGTCCCCGTTCCCTGGCTTCCGGTCCGGGAGGAAGGAACACCATCCCCACGCCGTATTCTCCTTCCGCCGGCAGGTCGATTCCCAAGGCCGGTGTCACTTGGCGGAAGAATTCGTGGGGCATTTGGATCAGGAGTCCTGCGCCGTCCCCGGTCTCGGGGTCGCGTCCGCAAGCCCCGCGATGGCCAAGGTTGACCAAGACCTGTAGCCCCTCTTCAATTATCTGGTGGGTTTTCTGGCCCTTGATGTTGGCTACGACACCCACCCCGCAGCTATCGTGTTCGTGCTCCGGTGAGTACAGTCCCCTTTGGGCCAACTGTTTAAGAGGGTTCATTCGTCGATACCCTGGCCGCGAGTCCCGGCCAACGCTGCCGGTGTCCGAAGGCGCTTACGGCCTTTCGGGACCGGAGGCAAAAAATAGGAAATCCCCCCTGCTGCGAAGGGGGAGTTTTTGATTTGTTAAATATATCACAATATTCCCCATAGGCAAGCCCACCCCTATTCCTCGGGGCGCCGGCCGTGCCTGAAGGGGGCGTTTCAGGACCGTACATCCCTTCTGCCGCAGCCGAAGAAAGAGAAGCCCCGATTATATACCTAATCATGCCGGAAGTGTAGCGAAATATTACTGCTTCCGTATTCTAAGCCCGCCGCGGCAGTGTATACTTTCATCAATGGTCTCAAACACGCCGATAGGTGGAGCCATTCCCGCCTTGAGGGCGGCAGCGGCCAATCCGGTTGACCCGGCCTCATGCCCAGCCTATACTCCGGGCAGATTACCGGGCCTGACGTCCCGGCTACTCTTCGAACGAATCAACGGGCCTAGTGCCCGTAAAGATCGCTGGGGGTGCGGAGGCTGGACTCGACAGAAACAGCCCAATTCGTAGTGGAAGTAGCTTCGGACAAGTTGGCCGAAGACATCGTCATGCTCGACCTGAGGAGAGTCGCGCCCTTCGCCGACTATTTCGTGATAATGTCGGCTGAGTCCTCCAGGCAGATTGAGGCCTTGGAAGAGGATCTGACCGCTTCGTTAAAGGAGGCCCAAGTCCGGCGGCACCGCAGGGAAGGAGCAGCCGCCTCGGGATGGGTGCTTATAGACTTCAGCGACGTGATCATCCACATTTTCGCTCCGGAAGAACGGGAGTTTTACGGACTGGAGCGGCTATGGGCCCAGGCGCCTCAGGTGGTGCGGGTGTTGTAGCCCAGGGACCGAGCTCCCCCTTTACGATTCCCCGCTGACGATTCCCCGTTACGGCTCTTTAATCCAGGAATCGGTGCTGCGGCCGTAATCGAGCAACTCCCCGGCGTCAAAGAAGAGGTCCAACTCCCGTTGCGCGGAAGCTTCACCGTCGGAACCGTGCACCAGGTTCCGGCCGATGTCGACCCCCAGATCCCCTCGTATCGTGCCGGGAGGGGCGTCCGCAGGCCTGGTAGGGCCCATCGTATTGCGAACGATTTCCACCGCGCCGTCCGCCTCCCACGCCATGGCAACAACCGGCGCTGAGGTGATGAAGTCCACCAGCCCGGCGAAAAAAGGCCTGTCTACGTGTTCCCCATAATGGCGGCGGGCCAGCGCGTCGTCCACCTGTATCAGTTTCAGTCCCACGAGCTTGAGACCTCTTCTCTCCAATCGGCCAATCACCTCGCCGATCAACCCTCGTTGTACCCCGTCGGGTTTCACCAGAACCAAAGTCCGCTCCATTGTCACCTTCCTATAAATCTACCTGTGGGTTTAGCCGGCGCTCTTTCTCAGTCGAAAGTTAACGCTTCTTGGCGCCAGGATCGGTGGGTTGCGGTTCAACTGGCTTTAGGGCGGGATGAAGCTTGAGGCGTACGGTCCCGCCGCTTCGAGACCCCGATGCTGGGCAGGCGCAGGTAGTAGGGTTGCAGGGTGGCCGGGTCGTCGTATCGGCCGCCTTCCAAACGAGTCCGGGCCATGGCGGCCAGCGAACCGGTCCGAGCGGCCGGAGCGGGCCGGCAGGCCACAGCCCTGGACCCCAGAACCCGATTGATTTCCTCCAGCCAGGAAGCGATTCCCTCTCCACAGAACACGGTAGGCTCTCCGATTTCCGCCAGCACCTCTGCCGGCGGCGTCACCCGGTCGTCCCTCGCCCGCTGCCCATCGGGACGGAAAAGAGCCGACGCCACCTCTCCGCGGCCCGCCTCCAAGAAGACGCAAACGGGAAGCCCGCAATCGGAAAAAGGAAACGCCTCGACGTCCAGGCTTCCCACTCCCAGTATGGGTATGCCGCCCGCGGCTGCCAGGCCCTTGCCCACGCTGATGCCGACGCGCAGGGCGCTGAAGCCTCCCGGCCCCAAGGCTACCGCCACGCCTTCCAGGTCCTTCACGGCGACGGCGCGGCTCTTCAGAAGCTGGACCACGGCCGGCATCAACTCCGCCGTGTGATTGACCGACGAGTACCAGCTCCGAGTGGCGACGACCCGGTCTCCGTCGGCCAAGGCAACCCCGGCGAACCGGGTCGACGTGTCGATGGCCAGCAGCATTACGTTTCTCCAGCCGGCTGCCGGCCTGAGGCCGACGGATGGCAGGCCAGCGAGTCCAAAAGGGGACGATAGCGCTCGGGCCCTTGGGTGATTTCGATTATGCGCTCATCCTCCCGGGCGGCGTAGGCTAGGTCCAGCCACAGGGCTCCGGTGTCCAAGACATCGCCGGCGCGGTCGGCCCACTCGACGACGCAAACCCCGTCGCCGGAAAGTTCCTCATCCAAGCCCAGGTCCCAGGCCTCGGCGGGTCCGCCGATGCGGTAGAGATCAATGTGGTGCAGAGTGAGCCGGCCCCGGTGGCGGGTCATCAGCACGAAGGTCGGGCTACGAACGTAGCCCTCAACCCCCAACCCCAGGGCGATTCCTTGGGTGAGGCACGTCTTGCCGGCCCCCAAGGGGCCGGTCAGCAGGAATACGTCACCCGCCCGGGCGTTCCGTCCGATCACTTCTCCGACGCCGCGGGTCTCCTCCGGACCTCCGGTCTGGAGACGGAGGGGCTTAGGCGCGGCGCCGTCGTGGGCGCCCATCAGTCCGCTGCCATTAGCGGCCGGCCGCCATCAGAGAAAATGGTCCCATCCGCCGGATGTTGGGCCGGATGTTGGATCAATAATCTCGCCGGAAGGTCCGGCCACGGTCACCAGGCCAGGGGGGCCGGCCTCGATTTCGCCGATGACCGCCGCTCCCTGGCCCAGGATTTCCACCACTGGGGCCACGGCATCTTCGGGCCCGGTGAAAAGCAGCACGTAGTCTTCCCCGCCGCCCAATGCCAACCCCAGCCAGTCATCGGGGAAACGCTGCCGCAGGAAAGGATGCACCGGCAGGCGGCTGGCGGCGATACTGGCGGCGACTCCGCTGGCGCGGCACAGTTTGGACAGGTCGTCGTAAAGCCCGTCGCTCACGTCCATGGCGGAGGCGATACCGGAACCGGTCAACAGCCGGCCTTGGAAAACGGCGGGTTGGGGACGGCGATGGCAGCCAACGAGGAAGGCCGCCGCCTCCCCGGTCTCGCCCCCAGACCCCTGCATCAACCGAAGGCCGCCGCCGGAATTGCCAACAAACCCCGTCAGGGCCACCAGGTCGCCGGGGCGGGCGTTGGTCCGCAACATTGGGGCGCCTTGCATCACGCCGGTGAGGCTGACCGTGATGAACAACACCGGGGAGCGTACGATATCGCCGCCCACTATCGCCACACCGAAGGCGTTCCCTATCTCCAGCATCCCTTGGTAGAGCCGCTTCAGGTGGTCGACTTCTGTTTCGGGAGGCAACCCCAGGGTGATGAGGGCATAGGCCGGTGCGCCGCCCATTGCGGCGATGTCGCTGATGTTGGAGGCGATGGCCTTCCACCCCAGGTCGAGCCAGGGGGTGGTCTCCCGGGTGAAGTGGACGCCCTCCACCATTGTGTCGGTGGTGAACAGCTCCCGGGCTTCGCCGGTGCGCCAGACCGCAGTGTCGTCGCCCGTGTCCACCAAGAGCTCGAACGAAAAGGGAGCGGCATTACCCGGACCGCCTCTCTGGCGGACCACCATGTCGTTCAGCAGTTCGATGACGCCGAACTCTCCCAACTCTTTTACCTGCATAGCCCCCGGATTATATCGCCGTAGCCGGAACGGGCTCAAGGCAAAACCACGCGGCTCAAGCCGCAGATGTCCGAAGCCGCCAGTGTGGAGGAAAATGAGGAGGAAAATAAAGTAGAAGCTAAACCGGGTTGACACGCCGCGGGGCCGTGAGTATACTACGCCTCTCACCTCAAGAGGAGGTGGGGCAACAGGCACCTTAACAACTGAATAGTGGAAGGAAGCTAGGTAAAGTTCTGTTTTAGAGAGTTTGATCCTGGCTCAGGGTGAACGCTGGCGGCGCGCTTAATGCATGCAAGTCGAACGTGCCTTCGGGCAAGTGGCAGACGGCTGAGTAACACGTGAGTAACGCACCCTTCGGTGGGGTATAGCCTCGGGAAACTGAGGGTAATCCCGCATACGATCCCCCTGCCTTGGCGGGAGGATGAAAGCCTTCGGGCGCCGGAGGAACGGCTCGCGTCCTATCAGGTAGTTGGTGAGGTAATGGCTCACCAAGCCGATGACGGGTAGCTGGTCTTAGAGGACGATCAGCCAGAGGGGGACTGAGACACGGCCCCCACTCCTACGGGAGGCAGCAGCAGGGAATTTTGGGCAATGGGCGAAAGCCTGACCCAG
>DAOUHF010000204.1:0-91243 GCA_034428795.1 Dehalococcoidia bacterium | reverse complement strand
ATGGTCATTGAGGCGAAAGCCGAAATCTCGGAGGAGAGCTTAACGGTATTAGCTATCAAATGAGCGCCGGCACCCCCATCCTAACCTTCCCCCATCGGGGGGAAGGGACTTGTTCAGATGTTCCCTAGTTCTCTTGGCCGGCAGCGTGGGCGCGTGCGTTGTTGCAGACCAGGCAGGTGCAGGAAGCCCTTAAGGCCCTGTAGGTGTAGATTCCGGTGTAGTGGGTGTCGGACCAAAGGAACTGCATCCCGTAGTTGCCCACGGGCAGATGGTCTACCGCCCGCACGTCCTGTCGCACCGAATCGGGGTCCAGCGTGACGCGGCCCGTCATCTCGTCGATGCAACTGGCGCAGGGACAGCGCAGCCGCAGGAAGCGGTGGGCGTAGGGACTGCGATGCCCGTCGTCCCAGAGGATGACAATGGCATTGCCTTCCAGGTCGATTTCTTGAGGAAAAACCGGCTCTTGCATAATTATTCATCGCAGAGGGCACAGAGACCACAGGGGACTCAATTAACCCCCGTGTCCTCTGGGCTCTCGGTGGTTAAATCAAGATTGGGGCGCCTGGACGTCGGCCAGCCGTGCGGGGCGCGGCAGTTCGTCGGGGTCAATGGGTATTTCGATGATGCTGGGCCTCCCGGTGTTCAGGGCCTCTTGGAAGGCGCCGCCGACATCCTCAGGGCGTTCCACATAGAACCCCACGCCGCCGAACAGTTCCGCGTACTTGTCGAACCTGGGGTTGTTGGTGTCGGCCCCTATGTAGCGCTCGTTGAATGCGTACCGCTGGTAGGCTTTCTCCGACCCCCAACTGCCATTGTTCATCACCACCGAGACCACCGGGATGTTGTATTCGACGGCGGTGGAGAACTCTTGGGCGTTGAACAGGAAACCGCCGTCGCCGTTGAAGTTCACCACGGGCCGGCCAGGGGCGGCCAACTGCGCGCCCAGTGAGGCCGGGAAGCTGAAGCCCAAGCCGCCCAAGTCCAGGGACGTCAACAGGCTGCGGGGCTCGAAATAGTTGAGCCGGTCCTGCCCGAAATTGGGAGCCAGTCCGGCGTCGAGGGCCACGATGGCCTCCCGGGGCATCACCCGCCGCAGTTCCGCGTAGACTCGCTGCGGCTTCATCGGCAGAGTGTCGAGCCTTCCCTCGGCGAGCAGCCGTTGGGCCCGCCGGGAGCGCCAGTTTTCGATTTCCGCAACCCACGCGGGGTTGGGGCGGTGCTCCCGTTCCAAGGCTAACTCCAGCAGTCCATCCACCACCGCCTTGGCGTCGCCCTCGATCCCCACCGAGACGGGATAATTGCGGCCGATGGCTTCGGGGTCGACTTCGATCTGGATGATGTTGACGTCGGGCTGGATAAAACGGTGGTCGAAGAAGGTCGTGGACTGGCCCAACCGCGTGCCCACTGCCAGTATGGTGTCCGCCTCCCTTGCCGCTTCGATCCCTTCCGGCGCGCCCAACCGGCCCAAATGGCCTAGAAAGTTGGGATGATCGCTGGGCACGGCGTCGGCCCGCCCGTAGGAAGTGACGATGGCCGCTCCGGTAACCTCGGCCAGGCGGCACACCGCCGGCCCGGCGTTGCTCCACTGCACGCCGCCGCCGGCCAGAATGACCGGGCGCTCCGAGGCCAAGAGCATCTGGGCCGCCTTGTGTATGAGCCCAATGTCGCCCCGGGCCCTGGTCTGGCCGGAGCGGTAGGTCTCGGGAGGCCGGGAGTCCAGCTCGATTTCCCCGCCCGGCAGCAGATCGCGTGGGATGTCCAGCAGCACCGGGCCCATGCGCCCGGAGGTGGCCACCCGAAAGGCGTGACGCAGGGCGTCGGGGAGACGTTCGATGCGGTTGATGGGGAACGCCGCCTTGGTGATGGGCTTGAACAACGATACCTGGTCGAATTCCTGGGTCGAGTCGCGGTACTGGTGGCTTCGGGAAGCCGACGGCGCCAGCACCACCACTGGCGAATGAGCGACGTATGCCGAGGCGATGCCGTAGGTGAGGTTCAGGACTCCCGGCCCGTTGGTGACGAGGCAGACGCTGGGAGCGCCGGAGATCCGGCTGAAGCCGTCGGCCATGAGCGCCGCTCCCTGCTCGTGGCGCACGCCGATGAATTTTATGTCGTCTCGGTCGTAAAGGGGATCGAGAATATCCAGGAACGAGGAGCCCACAATGCCGAAAATGTGGGAGACGCCTTCCTGCCGCAGCAGTTCTATGACCGCTTCACCGGCCTTAAATCGCTGGGCCAACTACGCCACCTCCGGCCTGACTGGGCCCGACCGGGACTGGTCGATGCCCACCGGAGTTTAACATATGCCGTGGTCCAGCCGGTTGCCCGGCCGGTTACAATGACGCTCAATGAACACGTATGCGGGCGGCGGCTCGAAGGCCCGGTTACGGAGGTCGAACGTGGACATTGCAAAGAGAGTCGTGGCGGCATACCTGGCGCTAACGGCGGTTGTAGTCGCGGCAAACCTGATCCTGACGCCGGTGTACCACAACGGGGACCCCGATTACCCCGTGTGGGCGATCGTAAACTACTTTATGGCTGCGGGCGCGGTCATCGCCCTCGCGGCGGCCTGTATGCGCCGCCGCTCCGCGCGGGCCGAGTCGGGCGGCCTCGATTACCTCCGCGCGGCGTTTAGCTGGTATGGGGCCATTGCCCTTGCCATGCTTTTCTTCTGGGAGTGGTTCTGGCAGATGAACCCGGACAGCGAGACCGGCGATGCAGTCACTTCCCACATCGTCTACTTTCCGATCGTGGACGCGCTTTACGTGGCGGTGACTCTTTCCCTTGGCTGCTACCTGTGGCGATACCGCCGCGAAATTGACGGGCCTCAGACGCGTACGTAAAATCGAGACGTTGGACGGGCCGCAGAAACAGGGCGGCGACCAAACAAGTCTCGACAGGTTGGAAGGGGGTCTCGGATGGACTACGAGCATCTGCTGGTGGAAATCGAAGACCGGGTGATGGTCATCACCATGAACCGCCCGGAAGTCTTGAACGCCATGAACCACAAGCTGGACGAAGAACTGTACGATGCGGTGATGGCAGCCAACGCCGACGACGGCGTGGGCTGTATTGTGATCACCGGGGCGGGCAACCGGGCCTTTTCCGCCGGCGGGGACATCCACGAGCAACGGCTACACGCGGTGGAGCTCACCGAAGAGCAGCGAGAGGCCGATTCCCTCAGATACCAGCAATGGATGTACGAGATTTCCGCCTCGCCAAAGCCGGTAATCGGGATGATGAACGGCTTGGCCTACGGCGGCGGCGCGGTGCTGGCCTCATGCCTCGACATGCGGGTGGGCTGCGAGAACACGAGGTTCCGTTTCCTGGCCGTGGCCTACGGACGCATCAACAGCACCTGGACCCTGACCAACCAGGTAGGCTGGCCCATGGCCAAGGAGTATTTACTCACGGGCCGGGTGGTGGATGCGGAGGAGGCCTACCGGGTCGGCCTCCTCAACCACCTGGTGCCCGCCGAGGAGCTCCGCGAAAAAACAATGGAGATCGCCGCCACGATAGCCGGCCACCGGCCGGAGTCGGTAATTGGCATAAAAGAGATATTGCTGCGAGACAAGGCCGCCGACCTGCGGGAGATGTGGGAAAACGAGCGCGACTACACCAACGAGGTAAAGGGCTACGGCGTAGAGCAGGCCTTCCCCGAGTTCATCGCCCGCCGGGGGCGGGCGCTATAGGCCCCTACTCCAGAAAAGAAGGAAGTCATGGCCGAGACGGCATTGTTCATTAACGGCATCTTCGACAGTGTCTTGGAAGAGATCCTGGAGGCTCAATCCCAGTCCCCCGATGTAGTTTGCCTGCTGCAACCTTATGATGGCAGACCCATGAGGAAGTTCCAGGACGATCCGCCGACCCCCGAAGCCCCAGTGATCTTGTTCGCTTCCACCACTAGCGATTTGCAGAATGTTTCTTACACCGCCGAGATCATCGGATGGGAAGACAAAACTCAGATGACCAATCCCAGGCGTGCTGTACTGAACGCTTTGATCAAATCCTACCAACCAAAAGAAGGAGAGCTTTACGATTATTCCGGCGCTCCCGGTAAGCCCAGTCTGAATCTTTTACACGTTCGCGGTCTCGTCAAGGTGGACAAACCGTTCACTGTCGCAAAACTGGTCAAGGATAACGACAGAAAACCACTTTCCACAAACCGCTCCCGCTCCGGTGGCTGGTCATACGTGGTAGAGCCCGACGGATTCGCTACATCCAATCCCTCCGGTTGGATGGAGGGTTTAGGCATGACGATAGAACTGGAACAGGAGGTAGACGGGCGATGGATTGCCGAGGTTGAGGACCTCCCCGGCGTGATGGTCTACGGCGACTCGCCAAGGGACGCCAAAACTAAAGTAGTGATTTTGGCGCTCCGGGTTTTGGCCGACCGAATTGAGCACGGTGAGACCGAGGTGGATAAACTGGATGGCCTGTTCCAAACCGCGTGACACGTTGGCCGAGCACGAGAGCGAGAAGAGTCCTGGCAGCTTTGCTACGAATCGGCTGGAGGGTCAAAAGACAATCCGGTTCACACCGAATCTTGGAAAAGGACGGATGGCCCGACTACGTTTTTGCTTACCACGACAGCGAAGAAATCGGACCGCAAAGGTTGGCTCGGATGGGCAGGAAGACGGGACTGACTCCGGATAACTTATAATCTACCCGCTGAGGGTGCCCTTGGTGCTGGGCACTTGGCCGGGGGCTCGGGGGTCGGGCTCCAGGGCGTCCCGCAGGGAGCGGGCCAGCGCTTTGCACAGGGCTTCCGCCTTGTGGTGGGGGTCTACTCCGGTGAGAACTTTTGCGTGAAGGTTGATCTTACCCTCCAGAGCGAAGGACTCGAAGAAGTGCCGCACCAGTGAACCCGGCAGTGTCTCCACCATGGCGTCGTCGAAGGTCGTCTCGATGACGGCGTAACCCCGCCCGGAGCAGTCGAGGGCGACCATGGCCAGCGTCTCGTCCAGGGGCACAATGGCGTGGCCCATGCGGCGAATGCCGCGGGCGTCCCCCAGCGCTTCACGGAAGGTGCGCCCCAAGGTGATGCCGACGTCCTCCACCAAGTGATGCCAGCCGGTGTGGAGGTCGCCCTTCGCCCGAAGGGTTATGTCGATCAAGCCGTGGCGGGATATCTGGCTCACCATGTGGTCGAGGAACCCGTTGCCGGTATCGACTTCGTAGACGCCGGAGCCGTCCAGGTCCATGGCCAGGTAGATGTCCGTTTCGCCGGTGGTCCGCTGGGTGACCGCGGAGCGGCCGGGAGGGCCTGAAGGTTCGCCTAAAGGTTCGCTTGACGGTTCGCGTGAAGGTTCGCCTGAAGGTCCGATAGAGCGTTCAGTTGACACTGCTGTCTCCGGTGAGCTCGGCCAAAGCGCCCACCACGGCATCCGTTTCGAAGGGCAGTCCGACGCTGGTCCGGACGCAGTCCCTCAAGCGGTCGTTGTTCCAGTGGCGGAGGAAAATGCCGCGGCTGCAGAGACCGTCGAAAATATCCTGGCCCCGTCCGTCCGGCAACTGGCAAAGGATGAAGTTGGCGCTTGATGGCCAGGGCTTGACGCAGGGCAACTCACCCAAGAGGCGGGCCATCCTGTCCCGTTCTTCCACGATGGCGTTGACCCGGTCCAGCAGCGCGGGCACGTCTTCCAACGACACCGTCAGCGCCACTTCGGCGGCCAGGTTGACGTTGTAGGGAGGCTTGATGGCCATCAGGGTCTGGGCCAACTCCGGGTGCATCGCGCCAAGGCCGATGCGGAGGCCGGCCAGCCCCGCCCACTTGCTGAATGTTCGCAACACCACCAAGTTGGGGTATTCCTCCAGCATGGGAACGCTGGTCGCCCCGCTGAACTCGTAGTAGGCTTCGTCGACAATCACCATCAGGCCGGTGTCCAGGAGCGCCCGGATTTCGGCCTCGGCGGCGATGTTGCCGCTGGGGTTGTTTGGGCTGGCGAGGATAATGGCCTTGGTGTTGGGCGTTATCGCCAGCTTGACGGCTTCGACGTCGATCTCGAAGTTCTCGTCCCTCGGGACGGCAATCGTCTGCCCCCCGCAGAGGCTGGTGTTAAACGAGTACATGCCGAAGGTCGGCGCGGCGGTGATGACGTTGTCGCCGGTACCGACGAACGCCCGGAGCAAAAGGTCGATGAGCTCGTCGCTGCCGTTGCCCGCCACGATGCTGTCGGGAGCTACGTCGATGTAACCAGACAGCACCCGGCGCAATTGCCGCTGGTCCGGGTCTGGGTAGTGATTGTAATTCTGGAAATTGGCCAGAGCTTCGGCGACCCGCGGCGAGGGACCGTAAGGATTTTCGTTTCCGTTCAGCCGCATGATCTTTTCCGGGGGAATACCCGCCCGCTCCGCCATGACCTCCATGGGGTCCACGCCGTGATAGACCTCTATGCTCCGTATGTGTGGAAGCATCGCGTTTTTGATAGCGGATGATTCTATGGCAGCCATGGCTCTTTAACGCTGGTTCAGGATTTTCGCAGGGCGTCCAAGCGGACTTGAACGGCTCCGGCGTGGCCGGACAGCCCCTCGGCGTTGGCGATGTGGACGGCGGCTGGGCCCAGACTCTGAAAGTCGTCCGGTTTCAGGCCGACCACCGGCATGGTGCGCAGGAAGTGGTGAACGCTCAGCGCGGAGCCGAAGCGGGCGGTGCCGCCGGTGGGCATCACGTGGCTGGGCCCGGCGATGTAGTCGCCCATCACCTCCGGAGAGTACTCGCCCAGGAAGAGGCCGCCAGCGTGCTTGACGCGGTCGACCCACTCCCAAGGCTCCCGGAGCAACAGGCACAGGTGTTCCGGCGCGATCCGGTTGGCCAAGTCCATGGCGTCGTCGAGGGAGTCGACGATTACCACCCGGCCCTGGCGCTCCAGCGACTGCCGGGCCACCTCACCTCTTGGCGCGGCCGCCAGGCGTTCCTCCAACCGGTCTTCGACACGGGAGACAAGGGCGGCGCTGTCGGTAATCAGAATCGCAGTGGCCAGCGGGTCGTGCTCGGCTTGGGCTATGAGGTCTGCGGCGCAGAAGTCGGCGTTGGCGGAATCGTCGGCCAGGATGATGGTCTCGGTGGGGCCGAACACGCCGTCGATGTCCACGACACCCTGCACCAACTTCTTGGCGTAGGCCACTAAAACATTGCCGGGCCCGCAAATCTTGTCCACCTTGGGGACTGACTCGGTGCCGTAGGCCATGGCGGCGATGGCGGGCACTCCACCCACTTGGTAGAGGGCGTCGACGCCCGCGATTTCGGCGGCGGCCACCACGGCGGGGTTCAGCGGCTCCGCCCCCAACCGGGGAGTGGTGAGGATGACCTCCCGCACTCCGGCGACCCTTGCCGGGATGGCGGTCATGAGCACCGTGGACGGGTAGGCGGCCGAGCCGCCGGGAGCGTAGAGTCCCACGCGGTCCAACGGCCGGACCAGCTCACCCAGCCCCTGCCGGAGGTCCATCCAGCCGCCGGGCATGGTGGCCTCGTGGAACGCCCTGATGCGGGCGGCGGCCAATTCCAACGACTCCCGCAACTCCGGGCTTACCAACTCCCTGGCGGCATTGACTTCGGCCTCGTCGATGCGGAAATGTTCGAGGTCTGCGCCGTCGAGCAGCTTGGCGTAGTGACGCACCGCGGAATCGCCGTCCCGCCGGACATCGGCCAGTATCTTTACGACCGACTCGGCGGGGGTTACGTCGCCGCCGAAGGCCTGGCGTGTCCGGGCCAGGACTGACTCCGGCAGAGAACTCAGGTCGAGGGGGTCGACACGCACCAGAACTTCTTCGGCGTTTTCCAGTCCGCAAACTACCTTAAGGGCCACTGATGCGCTCCGAAAGGGCCAATGATGCGCTCCGAAACCGCCATTGGGTCAGGCGGGGACGAATTCACGAATTTGGGCGATGGTGGCGGCCACTGCCTGCTGCCGGTAGGCTTCTACCCTGGCCTCGGGTATCTTTTCGTACACCTCTTCCAGGCTGCGGGGCATACGCTCCAAAAACTCGCTGACGGAGTACTGGACATCGTCGTCGTCCCGGTACATCCGGTTGAGCGCCCGCTTCAGGCGCTCCCAATCAAACTCCATCCCCATAAAACGGCCCACCCAATCCTTCCACTCGGCGAGGAGACCGTCCTCCAGGAAGGCGACGGATACGCCCTCGTCGCCGCAAGAGACCGCTTGTTGGGCGTCAATACTGCCCTGTAACTCCGGCAACGACAGGCGGTCCATGTCCAGTTGGATGGCCCGGTCCCAGATATCGGCTTCGACTTGGTCGGCGGTGAGCCGCGCATCCTCGACCGTGGTGTCGAAGTTCGCCCGGTACACGCTGGTTATCCAGGTCTCATCGGCGGCGAGATGGCTGATGTAGCCCAACAAAAAAGACCGCGTGGCCTCGGAGACCTCCTGTCCTTCCAGGAGGGCCGGGTAGTTTTCGAACATCGTCCTCGTTCCAGTGCCCACTTCCTCGACAGAGAGCAGGGAGAAATGGGTCTTTTCCCGGGGCCACTTCGTCATGGCCCGGATGTCTGGAGTGGTGGAGCCGAGGTAAAAGCTGCCGATGTTGTCGTAAACGTACCCGCGGTCGAGCTGCTCGGCAACCTGGTTGGCCAAGTAGATATGCATCGGTAGGTTCGGCATTGGCGCTATCTTACCCGCTCACTCCCGGCTTGTCGAACCTTCGTCAAGGCCAAACAGGGCGTCGTAGGCCCTCGAGTGACCGTCGAACAGGTAGCTGAGCTGCTCCGCGGCCACACCGTCCGCCCCGCATTCCCTGAGGTGGTAAACCGCTTCGAGCAACCGTTCCTTTCGCACCAGCAGGCTGACGCTAAACCAGTCCCGCTCTTCCACGTTATACACCCGGGCAACGGTGGGTCCGCGAAGCCCGGCCAGGGCGGGGCGGGCCAACACCATAGCGCTGACCTCTTCGGCGGACGCTCCCTGGACGTTGGCGGTGACCCGGTAGTAGGGTTCCGCCCTGAGGCGGGCGTCCATCATGTCAGTGACAGCCTGGGCCAGGTCCAATGCGTCCGGGGACTCGGATAAAAGCGCCGGATTCGCCACCAGACAGGCCTGGGAGATCAGCACGGTGCCGCCGTCAAGCGTCTTCAAGTTGTTTTCCCGGAGGGTCGTACCGGTGGCGGTCAGGTCGGCGATCAGGTCCGCATACCCGGCGGCGGGCGCGGCTTCCATCGTGCCGGAAGCCGGGACCAGCGTGAAATGATTGATGCCCTTCTCATAGAGGAAAGAGCGCAACAACCGGGGGTACTTGGTGGCGATGCGCAGTTGTTTGCCCTCTTGCCGGAATTCCAGGGCCAGGTCGGCCAGGTCGGCCAGGGACGTGACGTCAAGCCACGAGTTGGGGACCGCCAGTACGAACTCGCATCGGCCGTAGCCAAGGCTCTCCACGAGCACTGCGGCGCGGCGATGGTCGTTCCGGTACTCCAGCACCCGGTCGAGGCCGGTTACCCCTAACTCGGCGCTGCCTTCCTCCACTTTCCGGGCGATGTCGGCGGAGCGTTGGAACAGCACTTCGGTCCCCGGCAGGGCTGGGACCGATCCGGTGTAGCGGCGGGCGTTGGGCCGCAGAACGCGCAAGCCGCAATCCCGCATGAAGGCCAGGGTCGGCTCGTACAGCTCGCCATCGCTGGGCAGCACCATCCGCAGGGCTGGCCGGGCCGTTGCTGCTTCCCCGTTCGGTCCTGTGTCTGGCCGGTTTATCATTCCAGGCATTTCAGGCATTTCAGCTTCACGTCCGCCGTTCACGCGACTTCGTGGGCTGACGCCCGTCCGTTCTCGTCTACAACCACGATCCGGGCGAGACCGCGCGCCGCCGCGAAGGTCATAGCCTGATCCAGAGTGCGCCCGTTTACTTCGAGTTCGGCCGTTTCGCCCTGCCGGCGGAGTTCTTGGGCAGCACTGAGCGCCTTGAGTTGCGCCGACTGGCCGGCGGCCAGCACCAGGGCGCCGGAGGGACGGTCCTCGGGCGGGCCGGTTGTTTCTTTAGGTGTTTCTCCAGGGGAGGTCAAAGCCAACAGCGCGTCGAGATTGTAGGCGAAGCCCAAGGCCGGTAGCTGTCGGTCGCCGCCGAGGGCCCGCGCCAAGCCGTCGTAACGGCCGCCGCCGCCCAAGGGGACCGGCCAGCCGGGATGCGATACTTCGAAGATGATGCCATTGTAATACGCCAGGCTGCGCACCAATCCGAAGTCGAACACGAAATGCTCGCCCATTTCCGGTTGGTGCGCCAGCAGCCGGTAAACCTGTTCCAGGCGGCGGACCGCGGATTCGTCGGCGCCGGCGTTGACCAACACCTGGGTGGCTCCCGACAGGGCGTCGGCGGGATGGCCCCTTACCTGGGCGAGTTCCCAAGCCAGTTCCAATGCCAACCGCAGCTTTTCTTCGTCGTCGGTTCCCCGGATTTTTCGGAGCAGCCTTTCAACCACCTCTTCCGGTGTCCGCTGGCCCAGGTGGTCGACCCCGTTGGAACGCAACAGGCCAAGCAACACCACGCGGGCCTGTCCGTCGTCCAACCCCTGCACCGACCGGCCCAGGTAATCGTCGTCCGCCTCGTGGCCGATGAGATGCAGGTGGCGTCCCTCGTCCATCAATTGGGCCACCGCTTCCCGCCCTTCCCGCAGCCGGGGTACGCTCTGCACCACAAACTCCCGAGCGCGGGCGGAGAGGCCCACCGGGTCGAGAAGGCTGTACAGGACGTCCAGGTCGGTCAATTGCAACGTCCAGCCGCGCAGTCCCGCCGTGGTGAGGAGCGACCCGGCCAAATCCAGGAGCTCGGCGTCGGCCATGAGACTGGACGCGCCCAGCAACTCTCCGCCGATCTGGACGAACTGGCCTCCGGAAGCGGGTCTGGCGTCACCCGGGCCGGCAATGAGCCCGGTACCGTCGTACCGGAAGACGGGGCCGCAATACTGCCAGCGCGCCGGTAGCTCTACCGCGGCGGGCTGCTCAAGGTAGTGGCGCATGATAGGGGAGGTGAACTCGGGGCGCAGGCTGACCGCGTTGCTGCCGGGGTCGGTGAAGCTGTAAAGCTGGGAGGCCAGCTCGCCGCCGGACTTGCGAAGGAAAAGCTCGGTGGGTTCGAGCAGGGGCGTTTCCAGTTGGCGGTACCCATAGCTGTCCAAGAGAGTGGCCAACAGGTCCTGGAGGGCTTCCCGCCTTTGCCGCTCCCGACCGGAAACGTCGTTCATGCCCGTCAACCGGGCAACGGTCCGGGTTGATTCGCGGGTTGGTTCGCGGGTTGATTCAGGCGAATGACGGTTCATTGTGGACGGTAAATATTGTACAACAGCAGCCGTGCCAATTGACTGAACCAGGATTTTCGAGATTCAGGAACTTCCAGGGTTGGCCTTCATCGGGTGAATCCTCCGGGCTCACTACGGCCCTGCCGAGGGCGAAATCAAGGGCGAAAACCATCAGTAGCCCGGACAACAGATGCCTCACATGCAAGAATCCCGGCCCAAGAACCAAAAGACCGGCAGAGCCGACCCTTGTTCAGAGTATCCCTAGGCGCTGCTGTTTCCCTCGTCGCGGCCTGACAATGGGAAGGCCGCCGGGGATAGGCTGTTCTCATAGCTTGTGTAGGGCCGGTACAACTGTATTTCGCGGACCGTGTCGCAGAAGTTGCTGAGCCGCATCATTTCTGTTCTGGTGAGTGGGTCTCTGAAGTGCATTAAACGATTGCGATAGCCACGGGCTTCGCCCAAGGCATCAATGAAAACAACTCTGTCGAAGGCCAGTTCGAGCTCATCCCAATGCTCAGGGAACTCCAGCACTCTCTGCAATCCTCCCATTGTCAATTCCTCGATTTCCGCGATTGGGTCATTACCTAAGAGACCGCGGTCTCTTAGAAACTCAGTTACTTTGTCCTTCCCCAGCCGCATTCTAATCAGCGTTCGAAGACGCTCTTCGATTTCACCGATTCGTTTGAAGGGGTCAACCATCTCGGCGAACTCTTCAGCCAAGTCCCAAGCCGTGACGATTCCTTGGAGTCTCTTGTCTCGCCCAATCACTAAGACGACATCGTTCCCGTTCAACTGACTGACAACCGCCGTTAGGTCAGCGTCGCTCTGGGCGAAGCAGATTTCGTTGTCGATACAATCACCTACGGTCGTAGGTTTGCCGTTCATCAATGCCTTCGTCATCGATTGGAACGAAACGATGCCTTTTATGTCTTGTTGCATGGGTGTCGCGTGGTCGGCGACCACCAATTGGGAAAACTTGCGCAGGAGCATCGTGGTATAGGCTGTCTGGATAGATGCACTAGGGGATACGCATTCGACATCTGTATTTGCAGATGCCAGCTCGGAAACGCTGAAGGCGGGTTCAGGCAGACTGCTGTCGTTGTCGTCCGCCTCTTCTAATGGAGAGGCGAAGCCGCTATGAACCGATGTGTCCGGGGCTTCATCGGTTTCAGGCAACTCGGTTTCGGGTAACTCAGTCCCGTTCGCGGTCTGTAGCGAGAAGCGAATACGAGGTGCTTTAAGTGGCATATCGGAGCTGACGGGAGGATAGGCTACAAGTCCGAGTTGTTTTAGTGTAGCGTTGATCTCCTCAATGGCCGTGGCTCTCCGCCTAACGTACCCAAAGGCGCGAAGCACGTTTTCGCCCATCCTGCTTTGATGGCGTCCCGAATCCAACTTTGCCCTGATGTCTTCAAGATACTCTCGGCCGGTCATGGTTGCTCCTCGTCTTCCTTATCTTCCCTAACGGTGGTCAATTCGCCGTTACTTTGTTGCCGATGTCGTTTCTTATCCGGTGCCTCAGTCCGCCCGCGCGTCCTTCTAGCCTACAAGATTCCGATGGACCTCCAGGGTATGCACCCTTCACTCTTTTCCTTGGGAAAGGCACAACTATACTGCAACCTCACCGTGGCAACGTACCTTTCACCCGGTCTTGCCGCGTGAATAGTGGCGGTGTTCAAGTGGTTTAGGTTCAGCTATCGCCCGCCGCCGCGCCGAAATGTCACCGTCTCCAGCAGTTGCGCCGGGGCGTGCACCAGAGCAGCACCGAACTAGAGGCTGCCATCTACCGCTATTTGGCCGTCACCAACCAAGACCTCAAGTCCTTTGTCTGGACCAAGACCGCCGACCAAATCCTGGCCAGCGTGGGCCCGCTTTTGCCGACGGACTGTAGATACAGGACACTACGGATGGGCGTTGAGTCCGCCGTCCACGTATACCGGCTGGCCGGTGGAGTAGTCGCAGGACTCGGAACACAGGTAGACCAGCAACGGCCCGATATCCCGAGGGTGGCCCTTGCGGCGCAGCGGCGTGTAACGGACCAGCAGCTCCTCCCGTTGCACCTCGAGGGGCTGGTCCCGGACGTCGATCCAGCCCGTTCCCAATGCGTTGATCCGGATGTTCCGCGTACCCCATTCCACCGCCAGGGACCGCGTCAGCGACAGCAGGGCGGCCTGGCTGGCGGCGAAGGCGGAGCCGTTGATCATCCCCCGCTCGGCCAGCTCCGAGACTACGTTCACGACTCTTCCGTACTCCCTGGCGGCCATCCGGGGCAGTACCTGCTGGCTCAGCAGGAAGGGCAGCTTGGCGTTACGGGCCTGGATTTCGTCCCATTCGTTCTCGGTTATCTCGGCGGCGGGCGCCGCGAACATGCTCCGGGCGTCGTTTACCAGGATGTCGATCTTGCCGTGGCGGCGGTCGAATTCCGCCATCGCCTGGACCGCCGCCTCCGCTGAGTTCGAGGCGACCACGGCTCCATACGGCCCCGATGAATGGGAGGGGCCGCCGGCGGGAAGGGCCGACAAGACGGCGTCCAACCCGGCTTGGTGACGGGCAATGGCGAACACGCTTGCGCCGGCCTCGGCGAGGGCCTGAGCCAAGAACGGGCCCTCATCACCGCCGGAAGTCGCGAGGATGGCCACTTGGCCGGAAAGGTCGTATTCGGATAGCACCGGCATGGGACCGCTCCTACCAGTCGATAAAGTCGTGTCGGCAAGTCGTGCCGGCGAGTTGTGTCGGCGAGTTGTGTTGGGCTATGGTTCCAAGGGAATCAAGGGGGCGTGTCCCGTCGGCGTAATGCCTCCGGCCAAGCCGCCGCCGTCGGCGATTATCATCTCGCCGGTCATGTAATCGGAGGCGCTGGAGGCCAGGAAGACGGCCAAGGGGCCGAAGTCTTCGGGCTTGCCCAGCTTGCCGATGGGGAGGAAATCGCCGGAGCGCGGCAGACTCGAGGTCGTCGCTCCCATGTCGCCAGTGGGCACGAAGCCGGGGACGATGCTATTCGCGGTCACGCCGTACCGGGCCAGGTTGAAGGACAGGGTGCGGGTCAACTGGATCATCCCGCCCTTGCTGCAACAATACATATAGATTTCGCGGCCTCCCCGCATTCCGAACCCGGAAGCCACGTTGATTATCTTCCCGTGACCCTGCTCCACCATGGGTTGGGAGGCTGCCCGGGAGCAGTAGAAGGCCCCGGTGAGGTTGACGTCCATGATCCGATGCCACTCTTCGTCTGTGATTTCCCAGATGGGCTTGCGCACGTTGTCCTGGACCGCCCCGGCGTTGTTGATCAGGACGTCCAGCTTGCCGAACCGGTCGACGCTGGCCGAAATCAACCGGTTGACCTGCTCCGAGTCGGTGACGTCGGTGGGTACCGCGACGGCATCCCGGCCCAGGTCCCGCACCTCGGCGGCGGCTTCCTCTATGGGCCCGGACCGGCGGCCGGCTATCGCCAGGTCGGCGCCGGCCCTGGCCAGGGCCCGCACCATCGCCCGGCCCAGTCCAGTGCCTCCGCCGGTTATGACAACTGATCTGCCATCCAGGCTTAGGGATTCCAGCATGTGGTTTCCTCTCACAACGTTACGGCGTTAGGGCGATTCGCGAATCGCTTTCACGCGGGGAAACGCCGCCTGAAGGCGGCAGGCGCGGCTGGGTTGGTTGGCTTCCAAGTCAGGCTGGTCGCAGGGTGACGTCTCCGGCTGTCATGGTGATTCGCTGGCCGTCGTCCCGGAGGAGCACGAGGTTGCCGAGTTCGTCGATATCCGCGGCGGTGCCGGAAACCGACTCGGCCGCGGAAGTGACGGTGACCCGGCTCCCCAGGTTTTCAATGAGGTCTCGCCACTCGGGTACCGGAGAGACGCCCCGGCGGGCTTGCAAGTACAGGGAATCGAGCTCGAGAAGCAACTGGCGGAGCAGTCGTTCCCTGGGGATCTCTCTTCCCGCCGCCGCGTTGATGCTGACGGCGGGAGGGCCGATCTCTTCCGCGTAGGCCCGGGTGTCGAGGGCGACATTAATCCCGATGCCGAGGACAGCATACCATACGGCCTCTCCGGCGATGGCGCTTTCGGCGAGGATGCCCGCCGCCTTGCGGCCCCGCAACATCAGGTCGTTGGGCCACTTGATACGCGGGTCCAGTCCGGTGGTCTTTCGCACCGCCCGCGCCGCCGCCACCCCGCCTATGATGCTGATGAACGGCAGGTGGTCCAGCTCAGGGCGGAACAGCACCGAGAACAATAAGTTTCCAGGCTGGGACACCCAGCTTCGTCCTTGTCGGCCTCGGCCGGCCGACTGCTTTTCGGCCACGACAACCGTGCCTTCCTCTGCGCCCTGGTTCGCCAGCTCCGCGGCGCGGTCCATCGTGGAAGTCAATTCAGGGAAGTACAGAAGGCGCCGCCCAACCACGTGGGTGTGTAAGCCTTGCTTGACGGTGGCGGCTACGAGGTTTGGCATTCAGGCAGGCTGGTGGCCTTGTCCGCTAGTCATTTCTGCTTCCGGCCAGGCGTCTTTATACGACTTATACACGATTTATACACCAGGAGGGCTTCCAAAGGGAGGGCTTCCAGAGGAAAGGCTTCCAGAGGCGGCCGGGAAACCTCACGGCTAGGGGCCGCCGCACTGCGGTCTGCGGGTTTTACCAGCCGTGCTCCAGCTTGTCGTCCAGGATGTCCACCAACTCCGTGACGGGCACCCTCGATTGGTGCATGGTGTCGCGGTCGCGGATGGTCACCTGCCGGTCGTCGAGGGTATCGAAATCGACGGTAACGCAGAAGGGGGTGCCTATTTCGTCTTGGCGGCGGTAGCGGCGGCCGATGCTCTGGGCGTCATCGAACTGTGTATTGAACCGGCGGCGAAGCATGTCGTGGACCCTTCGGGCCGTCGGCAACAACCGTTCGTTCCGGCTGAGGGGAAGCACCGCCACGGCTACCGGGGCGAGGTGGCGGTGGATACGAGAAACCACCCTGACGGCCCCGCCGTCGGGCTCTTCGTCGTAGGCGTCCAGCCAGAAGGCCAAGGTGGCCCGGTCGACTCCTCCCGACGGTTCGATGACGTACGGGTAGTACCGCTCCTTCAGCTCGTCATCGAAGTAGGTGAGGTCCTCGCCACTGAACTCGGCATGCTGTTTCAGGTCGTAGTCGGCCCGGTCGGCGATGCCCTCCAACTCGGCCCAACCCCAAGGGAAGCGGTACTCGATGTCGTAGCAGTCCTTGGCGTAGTGGGCCAACTCGTCAGGGCCGTGCCGGCGCAGACGAAGATTCTCCGGGCGTATGCCCAGCTCAACGTACCAGTCGAAACGCTCTTTCACCCAGCGGTCGAGCCATTCCAGGTCGGTTCCCGGCTTCACGAAAAACTCGACTTCCATCTGTTCGAATTCCCGCGTGCGGAAGGTGAAATTGCCGGGAGTGATTTCGTTGCGGAACGATTTGCCGATCTGCCCGATGCCGAAGGGCAGCTTCTTGCGGCTGGAGTTCACCACGTTTGGGAAGTTGACGAAGATGCCTTGGGCCGTCTCCGGCCGCAGGTAGACTTCGTGGGAGGTGTCTTCCACCGGCCCCATGAAGGTGCGGAACATGAGATTAAACCGGCGCGGCTCGGTCAGTTCACCCCCGCACTCAGGGCAACGAAGTTCCGGGGCCGTTGCCGCCTCCTCCGGGCCGGCGGGCTCGATTCCCACGCTTTCCAGCAAATGGTCCTGCCGGAAGCGGCTGTTGCAGTCGCGGCATTCCACCAGCGGGTCACTGAAGTTCTCGACGTGGCCGCTCGCCTCCCAGGTGCGCGGGTGCATCAGGATCGCGGCGTCCAACCCGACCATGTCTTCCCGCCCTTTTACCACCGAGCGCCACCACGCCTCTTTGACGTTGCGCTTGAGCTCCACGCCCAAGGGGCCGTAGTCCCAGGTGGAGCCCAGGCCGCCGTAGATCTCGCTGCTCTGGAAAACGAAACCGCGGCGCTTGGACAGAGACGTCATCTTGTCCATGTCGGCGTAGGGCACGGAACGGGGCAAGGGAGACCTCCTGGTACGGTGCGCCCGGCGGATAGCGCGATTGGTTGTGTGAGGTTACCAATTATGCCCGCCGCGTGTAAACAACGCCGAGGCCGGGAGCAATAAACGGGCCCGGCGTATGCGTTTTCCACCGGGACACCTGCCGGCAATTCGGCCCGGCCCTGTCCGGCCTGCAAGCGTGGTAAGTTAGTCTCGACCGACACCCCTCGCGGTCAGGCCCTGAAGGTGAGATTGAAGCAATCGGGGAGACCGTAGAAAGATTTGGAGGCGATATGGTGAACACCAAGCACCCGGACGTCATCGGGCCCTCCGCAAGAGGGCAGCCAATGGGTAAGTGGATATTCGGCATCCTGGTTGTGCTGGCTGGTGTGACCGTCGCATGTGGTGGGACGAGTGAAGCAACCCGGGTTCCAGACCCAACGGCGGCTCTGACGCCGACATGCCCAACAGCGGACGAAGCGGCGTATTTTGACGAATTAGGCACCATAACCCGTGGCATCGGCGACAGGGTCGGCTTAATAGCCGAAGACTTGGCAAGGGCCAGCCAAAACCCGCTATTGCTGGGAGACGAATCTTGGATAACGGACTTCACCGTCAATTCCGTTCTCATTAGCGTACAGGCGGACATCATCTTGGAGCTAGCGGCGCCAGCGTCTGCAGTGGATATGGGTCGAGCGGCGCGACAAATGGCGGAACGCATCAAAACGACAACGAGCCTCTATTACGATGGCGTTGAGAATGCGAACATTGACAAAATGGAAGCCGCCGATGAGTTTTTAACCCTTGCCGCACACGATGCCCGACGTATCACCGGACTCATCAACAGATTCTGTTAGGTTGAGGCGAGAACCACCAGCCCCGGCCCCCCCGGAGGGTTTGCACTTCCCTCGGCACGGAAATTTTGTTGACATTACAAACTCTGGTTGCTAGAGTGTTAATCGGCCGCCCAATCTGCGAGCAGGTATTTTTACATGCCAACTGTCAACCAATTGATCAGGAAGGGCCGCAAGCCGGTCCGCAAGAAGACCAAAGCGCCGGCCATGCACTGGGTCCAAAATTCCCTGCGCAACAGGCTCAAGTGGGGGCCCGGCTGTCCCCAGCGGCGGGGAGTGTGCATCCAGGTGCGGACCATGACCCCCAAGAAACCCAACTCGGCACTTCGGAAAATCGCCCGGGTGAGGCTCACCAACGGCGTCGAGGTCACCGCCTACATCGGAGGCGAGGGCCACAACCTTCAGGAGCACTCGGTGGTCTTGATACGCGGCGGCAGGGTGAAAGACCTTCCCGGCGTCCGCTATCACGTGGTCCGCAGCGCCTTGGACTGCGAGGGCGTGCAGGACCGCCGGCAGGGACGCAGCAAGTACGGGGCCGACAGGCCTCGCCGCGCCGGTTAACCCGCTTCAACAATTCCGAACCCTCAGGACTTCTTTACGGGGTCCAATCACAAGGTGTAACGATTTATGTCTAGAAGACGACGCGCCGAACGCAGGGTGATCGCTCCCGATCCTCGCTACAACGACGTGGAATTGGCCCGGTTCATCAACCGCATGATGATGCGGGGGAAGAAGACGGTGGCCCAACGCATTGCGTACAACGCGTTCAGCATCATCCAGGAGGAGACCAGCCGGGAACCCCTGGAAGTATTTCAACAGGCTTTGAGAAATGCCACCCCCCAGGTGGAGGTCCGGCCCAAGCGTGTCGGCGGGGCAACCATACAGGTGCCGACCGACCTACGGGCGACCCGCAGCGAGGCGCTTGCCATGCGCTGGCTCATCAGGGGAGCCAGGTCCCGGAACGGGATGCCCATGCGCAGGGGACTAGCCCAAGAATTGATGGATGCCTCTCGGGGCGAGGGATCGGCGGTCCGTCGGAGGGAGGAACTGCACCGGATGGCCGAGGCCAATCGTGCCTTCGTTCATTACCGACGCTAAGACGTCAAATTGAACGAACGGGACTGGCCGGTACCCTCAGTGCCCAGTCATGGAAGACAAGTTTCCCATCGATAAAATCCGCAATCTCGGGTTCATTGCCCACATCGACGCAGGCAAGACCACAGTCACCGAACAGGTGCTCTTCGCCACTGGCCGCATCCATCGCGTGGGCGGCGTAGACGACGGCACCACCGCCATGGACTGGATGCCCCAGGAACGGGAACGGGGCATCACCATTACCGCAGCCGCCACCAGTTCTTATTGGCGCGACTGCCGCATCAACATCATCGATACTCCGGGCCACGTCGATTTCACGGCCGAAGTCGAGCGCAGTCTGAGAGTGCTCGACGGCGGCATCGTCGTTCTCGACGCCGTCGCCGGCGTCCAGTCGCAGTCGGAGACCGTGTGGCGTCAAGCCGACACCTACTCCGTTCCCCGAATCTGCTTCGTCAACAAGATGGACCGGGTGGGCGCCAGCTACGAACGCACCATCGAGTCCATCCGCCGCCGCTTGAAGGGAAACCCCGTCCCGGTGCAACTGCCCATGGGGGACGAGGAGAGTTTCTACGGGACCATAGACCTCATAGGCGGCCGTGCGACCGTTTATCCCGCCGGGCGCAACAATGGCGTAGACTCCAACGGCCATCAGGACATTCCGGTGCCGGCGGAGTTTGAAGACGAGTACCAGCGTTACCGCCAAACAATGATAGAGAAAATTGTCGAAACGGATGAGCAACTGCTCATCCGTTATCTTGAGGGCGAGGAACTCAGTTCGGAAGACCTTCGCGGCGCCGTCCGCAAGGCGACCATTCAACGCACCCTGGTGCCGGTGCTTTGCGGCAGCGCCATCTCCGGCAAGGGTGTGCACCGGTTGCTGGACGCCGCGCTGGATTATCTGCCGTCCCCGGCGGACGCCCCGCCAGTGGAAGGCATCGATCCCAAGACCGACCAACCCGTGCTGCGCTATCCCGACGAGTCGGGTCCCTTCGCAGCCCTGGCCTTCAAGGTGGCCACCGACCCTTACGTGGGCCGCCTGGTCTTTCTCAGGGTGTATTCCGGCAGCATCAAAGCTGGCGCCGCCGTGAACAACGTGTCCCGGAAGGGACGGGAGCGCCTGGGCCGGCTGCTGCGCATGCACGCCAATCACCGGGAAGAGTTGGAAGAGGTTTGGGCCGGCAATATCTGCGCCGCGGTCGGCCTGAAGAACACCTTTACCGGAGACACCATCGGCACAGATTTCCAGCCGGTGGTGCTGGAGCCGCCGCGGTTCCCCACCCCCGTAGTGTCGGTGGCTATCGAGCCCATGACCCGGGCCGATCAAGACCGTCTGACCGACGCCCTCAGGAAGCTTTCGGATGAAGACCCCACCTTCGTGGTGAGGGTCGACGATGAGACGGGCCAAACTCTGATGTCCGGCATGGGCGAACTGCACCTTGAGGTGCTGGTCGACCGGATGCGCCGGGAGTTCAACGTGAAGGCCCAGGTGGGGCGCCCCAAGGTATCGTACCGGGAGACCCTGACCCGGCCGTACCGGGCCGAGGGCCGATTTGTGCGTCAGACCGGCGGTCATGGCCAATACGGCCACGTGGTCCTCGACCTCCAACCCCTGGACCGGGGCGAGGGCACCAAGTTCGAGAATGCAATCGCGGGCGGGGTGATCCCCCGGGAGTACATTTCGGCGGTGGAAGCCGGGGTACGGTCGGCGCTGGACAACGGCCCGCTGGCCGGGTATCCTCTGGTTGACCTAAAGGTGTCGTTGGTGGACGGCAGCTACCATCAGGTTGACTCTTCGGAGTTGGCGTTTCGTAGCGCCGCCATGATTGCAATGCGGGAAGGGACCGCCAAGGGCGCCCCGGTCCTTCTGGAGCCCATCGCCAACCTCGAAGTGACGACGCCCGGAGACTTTCTCAGTGACGTCATCGGCGATCTGGGGATCAGGCGCGCTCAGATACGCACCATCGAGGGTCAGGACGACGTTCAGGTGGTGCAGGCCCTGGTTCCGTTGGGGGAGACTTTCTCCTACACCACCTCCTTGAGGTCTATGACCCAGGGACGGGCTTCCTACACCATGGAGTTCCGGCACTACGAACCGGTGCCCCAGGGTGTTTTGAAAACTCTGGCCAACGTCTGACCGTTAACCAAGCAACGCCAAGACGAATGGGGCCCAATCCGGTGAGGTTCAAGCAGGAAAAGCGAACAGCCGGCTGCCGGTAACTAGAAAAGATGGCAAGTAGAAAATATGGTAACCAGGCAAAAAGTACGGATAATCCTCAAGGCGTTCGACCACAAGATGTTGGACCTGTCCACCGGCCAGATAGTGGAAACGGCTGAACGGACCGGGGCCAGAGTGGCCGGGCCGGTGCCTTTGCCCACCAGGATACGTCGATTCTGTGTTATCCGGGGCCCTCACGTAGACAAGGACTCCCGGGAACACTTCGAGATAAGGACGCACAAGAGGCTGATCGACATCCTCGAACCCACCTCAAAGACCATCGACTCGTTGACCCGGCTGAACCTGCCTGCCGGCGTCGATATTTCGATTAAACTCTAACGGCTAAACTTTAACGGCGGTTTACCCATGCTCCAAGGGTTCCTAGGCAAGAAAATTGGAATGAGCCAGATCTTCTCGGAACGCGGCATAGTTGTTCCGGTGACGCTGATCGAGGCCGGGCCCTGCATCGTGACCCAAGTGAAGACCAAAGGCACCGACGGCTACGAAGCGGTCCAGTTGGGGTTCGACGAGGTCAAGAGGCGCAACAAGCCGATGAGCGGCCATTTCCGGGCCAGCCGCCCCAGCCGCTATTTGCGGGAGGTGGTGGCCGACGACCCGGCAGAGTTCGCGGTGGGACAGCGGGTCGGCGTGGATATTTTCGAGGCCGGCGAGATAATCGACGTCATTGGGCGTTCCAAGGGCCGCGGTTTCGCGGGCGTTATGAAACGCCATGGTTTCAAGGGCGGTCCCCGTACCCACGGGCAATCCGACCGGGCGCGGGCTCCGGGCTCTATCGGCGGCGGCACCACGCCGGGAAAAGTGTTCAAGGGCACCAAGATGGCCGGTCACATGGGCAACCGCCGGATAACCGTCAAGGGACTTGAAGTGGTGGCGATCGACTCCGATCGCAACATCCTGATGGTCAAGGGGGGCGTGCCGGGTGCGCCCAACAGCCTGCTCCAGATTCGGCGCGCCGGCGCCAAGGTCCGCTAAGAGCTATGCAAGTTGCAGTGAAGAACCAGTCCGGGGAGACCGTGGAGAGCATCGAGCTCAACGACGCCGTTTTTGGCGTGCCGATGAACCCGACGCTGGTCCATCAGGCCATGGTCATCTACCAGGGCAACAAACGGCACGGTACTCACGACACCAAGACCAGGGCCCAGGTATCGGGGGGCGGCAGGAAGCCGTGGATTCAGAAGCACACCGGCCGCGCCCGTCAGGGCAGTACCCGGGCGCCCCAGTGGCGTCACGGCGGCGTCGTCTTCGGCCCTCACCCCAGAAGCTACCGGCGGGACCTGCCGCGGCGCATGCGCCGGTTGGCCCTTCGGTGTGTCCTGTCGGACAAAGCGAGGCAAGGCAAGCTGATCTGCCTGGACGCCACGGATACCGTCGACGGCAAGACCCGCTCCATCGCCGATCTGCTCCAGACTCTGGGAGTCGCCACCTCGGTCCTGATGGTGACTAGGGAGTCCGACCAGAATGTGGTGCGGGCCGCCCACAACCTGAAGAAGGTCTGGACTCTTCCGGTCAATCAACTCAATGCGGCGGAGCTGCTGTCGCGGGAGGCCGTCGTCATGACGGTAGATGCCGCCAGGTTTGCGGAAGAAGCCTTCGCAGTCGAACCTCACGGCCGTCGCGGCCGCAAGTTCGCTGCCTCCGGGGAACTGGCTGACGAAACGTTGGTAGACGCCCCGGCAGGTGAGGAAGCCCCGGTCGAAGAAGCCCCGGTCGAAGAAACTCCGGCCGGGGAAGCCCCGGTCGAAGAAACTCCGGCGGAGGAGACACCGGCCGCGTCGCCGCTGGCACACCAGGGCGCGGCAACGGCTGACGAAGAACAAGCTGACCCTGCTGCCGAAGCCTCGGCTTCGGAACAACCGGCTGAAGAAGCCACGGCGGAAGTGTCCGCCGAAGGGGTAGACGACGAAACTCCCCGGCCCGACCAGGCGGAAGCCGCCGCCAACGGGGACGGGAAGGAGGAAGGGTAGATGGACATCCACAGAGTATTGGTCAAGCCGACCATCACCGAGAAAAGCACCCTTCTTCAAGAAACCGGCAAGTATACTTTCGTGGTCGCGCCCCGGGCCAATAAGGTCGAGATCAAAGAAGCCGTGCAGCGGAATTTCGGCGTCAAGGTGTTGGACGTCAACATCACGAAGCTACGGGGTAAAAAGAAACGTTACGGCCCTCGGTCGGTTAAACAGCCGGACACAAAGAAGGCGGTCGTCACGCTGCAGGCCGGCGACCGTATAAATATCATAGAGGGGCTGTAGGGTGCGCCGATGCCGTTAAAGAACCTGAGACCAATCACGCCGGGAACCCGGAATGCGGTGCGCCCCTCTTTCGAGGAAATCACCACCACCAAACCGGAGAAGTCCCTCACCTCCCGCAAGCAGAACCATGCCGGCCGGAACAACCGGGGACGCGTTACGGCTCAGGGCCGCGGCGGCGGCCCCCGACGGATGTACCGCCAGGTCGACTTCAAACGACTCAAGGACGGTGTGCCGGCGCGGGTCAAGTCCATAGAGTACGACCCCAACCGCACCACCAGAATCGCCCTGATCGCCTATGTCGACGGGGAGAAGAGCTACATCCTGGCGCCGGTCGGACTTTCGGTTGGGGACGTGGTGCAATCGGGCTCCGGGGCCGAGATCAGCCGGGGCAACGCCCTGCCGCTCCAGAACATTCCGACAGGCACCGTTGTACACAACCTGGAGCTAACCCCGGGGCGGGGCGGGCAACTCGTCCGCGGCGCCGGTACCGGGGCCCAAGTGCTCTCCCGGGAGGGCGAGTACGTGCTCATACGCTTGCCGTCGGGAGAGATGCGCCGCGTATTGCTGAAATGCCGGGCCAGCATTGGTCAGCTCTCCAACCCGGACCACAAGAACGAGAGCCTGGGGAAGGCCGGAGCTTCGCGCCATTTGGGGCGTCGTCCCCACGTCAGGGGCGTCGCCAAGAACCCGGTGGACCACCCCCACGGCGGGGGCGAAGGACGCTCACCCATCGGGATGCCGGGCCCGAAGTCGCCCACGGGCAAACCGACATTGGGATACAAAACCCGGAACAAGAAGAAGGCATCCAGCAAGTTCATTGTTCGCAGAGGTCGGAGACGATAGAATGTCCCGCTCGGTCAAAAAAGGACCATACGTTCATCCAAAGCTGATGAAAAAGGTAGAGGCGCTGCAACGCACCGGGGCCAACACGGTTATCCGAACTTGGGCCCGCGCCTCGATGATCATGCCTGAGATGGTTGGGCTAACCATCGGTGTACACGATGGACGGCGGCACGTGCCGGTGTTCATAACTGAAAATATGGTGGGACATCGCCTTGGAGAGTTCTCCCCGACCCGCACTTACCGCGGGCACGTTTCCAGGTCGGAACGCTCCAGCCGGGTGAGGTAACCAAGGTGCCGCCAGTACGAGCAGTAGCCAAAAAACTGGGAGCCTCCCGGAAGAGGCTGAAGCCAATTATCGACTTGGTGCGAGGACAGCAGGTGGATGACGCGCTGAACACATTGCGCCTTCTGCAGTCCCCCTGGGCCAAGTCGGTCGCCAAGGTGGTGCAGTCGGCGGCCGCCAACGCGGAAAACAACATGCTGATGGACCGGGACAACCTGCGCATCGTGCAGATATCAGCCGACAATGCACCGTCGCTGAAGCGGTTCCGCCCCAGGGCGCGCGGCCGCATCGGCCGTATCACCAAGCGGTCCAGCCACGTTCTCGTGGTGGTGGACGAAGACGAGAAATAGGAGACAGGAATGGGCCATAAGACCCACCCTTACGGGTTCCGGTTGGGGATCATTAAAGACTGGAAAGCTCACTGGTTCGCTCGCAATAGTTCGTCCTATCGCGTGCTGGTCTCTGAGGACCTTAGGCTGCGAAACAGCATCAGAGACGAATACAGGTCGTTTTCCGATGCCGGCATCGCCCGGGTCGAGATCGACCGCGGCGCCCAGGACAGCGTGATCAACATCCACTCCGCCCGGCCCGGGATCCTCATCGGAAGGGACGGGGAACGGGTCAAGTCCCTTCGGAGCAAGCTTGAGTCCATTACCAAGAGCCGGGTGCAACTGAACATCCTGGAGATAGAGCAACCCGAAATCAATGCCTACCTAGTGGGCCGGAATGTGGCGGACCAGTTGGAACGCCGGGTGGCATACCGCCGGGCAATGCGACAGGCGGCCCAACGGGCCATGCAAGCCGGCGCTCAAGGCATCAAGATCATTGTCAAAGGCAGGATTTCGGGGTCGGAAATCGCCAGAGTCGAAAAATTGATGATGGGACAGGTGCCCCTGCACACCCTTCGCGCCGACATCGACTATTCCCTGGCAGAGGCCCACACCGTTATGGGACAGGTAGGGGTTAAAGTCTGGGTGTACAACGGCGAGATTATGCCGGCCCGGGCGGAAGAGGTCGAGGAGCTGGAGAACATCGAGGTGACGGTTCAGGCGGGAGAGCCCGACGAAGCGTTGGCGCTCCTGGAGTTGGAAGAGAACTAGGCCCATGGCCTGGGCTGGTATCAAGATAATCGTATAACCGGGAGCGCGGTTATCACCTGAGCGGAGTTATCAAATGTTGCAACCGAAACGTACGAAGTATCGAAAACAGTTCCGGGGTAAAATGCGGGGCGCCGCCACCTCGGGCAACGTGGTCACTTTCGGCGAGGTCGGAATGAAGGCCATGGAGCCGTCCTGGATTACCGCCCGGCAGATAGAGGCGGCCCGTGTCGCGGTGACCCGCCACCTGAAGCGCGGCGGCCAGGTATGGGTCCGGCTGTTCCCCGATAAATCGGTCAGCAAGAAAGCTGCCGAGACCCGCATGGGCGGGGGTAAAGCGGCGGTGGATTACTGGGTGGCCGTGGTGAAGCCCGGACGTGTTATGTTCGAGGTCGCCGGAGTCCCCCAGGAGGAGGCCGTGGAGGCCTTGCAGCTCGCCTCCCAAAAGCTCCCCATCCAGACGAAGACGGTATTCCGAGACCGGCTGGCAGCGGCCGCCGGCAGCGGCATGGCGGCATAGGAGTATCCCGGTGCGGATCCACGAAGTTAGAGAATTGAACGACGAGCAGTTGGCGGAAGAGTTAACCCGGTCCAACCGTGAGTTGATGAACCTGCGTTTTCGGGCGGCAACCAACCAGTTGCCCAACACCAACGAGCCGGAGGCGGTCCGTAAGACGATCGCCCGCCTGCGGACCGTGATCCGGGAACGCGAGATGCTGGAGGAGGCTGGTTAGTGGCGAAGGCGATGCGCAAAGTCCGTACCGGATCGGTGGTGCGGACCAGGCAGGACAAGACCGCGGTGGTGGAGATGGTCTGGAAGCAACGCCATCGGCTTTACCGCAAGCAGGTGCGCCGCGTAGCCCGTTTCTACGTGCACGACCCCGAGAATCAATGCCTTCTGGGCGACGTGGTACGCATTCAGGAAACCCGGCCGATCTCCAAAAGCAAACACTGGCGCCTGTTGGAGATCGTGACCCGGCGAGAGGTCGCCCAGGTCAGGCCCATCGACCTTGAAACGGACGTTGAGCCGGTTCTCGGCTCTCGCTCCTATGGTTCGGAAGAGGATGAACTGGCGGAACTCGAAGAGGCTCTGGCCGAACTCGAAGACCAGGCGGACGAAGAATTGAACGGCGAAGACGCCGGGGGCGAAAAAGAGGAATGATTCAGACTTACACCAGGCTCACGGTGGCGGATAACAGCGGGGCGAAGATTATCCGCTTGATCAATATCCCCGGCAGCGGAAAACGCAAGTTCGCCAGCTTGGGCGACGTGGTAGTCTGCAATGTGCGGGAAGCGGCCCCCAATTCGCCGGTGCGCAAGGGGCAGGTCGTGCGGGCGGTGGTTATTCGTCAAGCCCAGGGCCTTCGACGCCCCGACGGTACTTACATCAAGTTCGACGACAACGCGGCAGTCCTCATTGGGGACAACCAGTTGCCCCGGGGGACCCGTATATTCGGGCCGGTGGCGCGGGAGTTGCGAGACCGGGGTTTCATGCGCATCGTGTCCCTGGCGCCGGAGGTGGTGTAATGCGGATTCGTACCGGCGACACGGTGCTGGTAATCGCCGGCAAGGAAAAGGGCAAGACCGGCCGCGTGGAACGGCAGTCCCCGGAAAATGACCGGATTGTCATCGAGGGCGTCAACATCGTCACCCGCCACATGAAGGGCCGGCCCGGTGTGAGACAGTCCGGCAGGATCCAGAAGGAGGCCGCGGTCCACGCTTCCAACGTGGTTCTAATTTGCAATAAGTGCAATCGGCCCACCAAGCCCCGAACCAATTTCCTGGAAACCGGGGCCCGGGTACGAAGTTGCACCAAGTGTCAGGAAGTAATCGACGATGCTCGATGAAGAAACTCAACAACCGGACAACAGTCCGGAAGTCCAGCCGGCAGCCCAGCCGGAGCCCGAGTTGGCAGCCCAGCCGGAACCCGAGCTGGCAGCCGCCAGCGGGGCTGCCGCCGAGCCGGGTGGCTCCGGAGGCGCCGCTGGAGCTGCGCCAAGGCGTACTCGCCGCCAACGAACCGGCCGGCAGGAAGGTGGACGCGGGGCCGCTGTGGACGATGCCCCGACAGAGCCCGCTCAAGCCCCCCGGTTGCTGGAGCAGTTCCGGACGGAGATCGTGCCTGCCATGATGCGGGAGTTCGGCTACTCCAATCCGATGGAGGTGCCGCGGCTCCAGAAAATCGTGCTCAACATCGGCCTTGGCGAAGCCTTGGTCAACGGCCGGGCTATGGAGGCCGCAACCCAGGACCTCACCACCATCAGCGGTCAGAAACCCGTAACCACGCGGGCCCGCAAGTCCATCGCCGGATTCAAGATACGCCAGGGCAACGCCATCGGGACCGCAGTCACCCTGCGGGGCGCCCGCATGTACCATTTCCTGGACCGTTTGGTGAACACTGCGCTGCCCCGGATACGCGACTTCCGGGGGATACCCCGGCGCGGGCTGGACGGTCGCGGCAACTTCTCTATCGGTATTCGGGAGCAGATTATTTTTCCGGAGATCGACTACAATCAGATCGACCGGATTCGAGGCCTCCAGGTGACTGTCGCCACCACCGCGAAGAACGATGCGGAGGCGTTGCGTCTCCTGGAACTCTACGGCTTCCCCTTCGTTAGAGAGGCGTAACCGAGAGAAGCGTAACCGAAGGCTTAGCGGAGGCTCATTTGGCCAAAACGTCCCTGATCCAAAAATGGCTTAAAAAACCCAAATACCCGGTGCGGGCCTACAACCGGTGCGGACGATGCTACCGGGCACGGGCCTACATCCGTCACGCCGGACTCTGCCGCATCTGCTTCCGGGAGTTGGCCCTTACCGGTGAACTTCCCGGGGTACGGAAGGCCAGCCTTTAGCCAGCCGCCGTGGCCGGACTTTAAGGAGAATTAACAAAAATGCCGGTGACCGACCCCATTGCCGATATGCTGACCCGTATTCGTAATGCCATGCAGGTACGGCACGAATCGGTGATGATGCCGCATTCCAAAATGAAATTGTCTATCGCCCGAATCCTGAAAGAAGAAGGGTTCATCCGGGACTACGACATGCCCAGGGGACAGGCCCACCCAACCCTGAGGCTCCACTTGACCTACCGGGAAGGCCGGCAACCGGCCATCGCCGGACTCAAGCGCATAAGCAAGCCCGGCCTCCGGGTGTACGTGGGCAAGGGAGAGATTCCCCGGGTCTACGGAGGCTTGGGACTGGCCATCGTGTCCACCTCCAGGGGAGTGATGGCCGGCCGACAGGCTTGGCGCGGCGGAATCGGAGGGGAGTTGCTCTGTTATGTCTGGTAGCACGACGGTCAATGAAGGCAATCAGGGCCGCACTCTTTCCCGTATCGGCCGCAAGGTGATCCCGCTGCCCGGCGGCGTGTCGGTGGAAGTCGGGTACGGGGCGGTGACGGTCACGGGCCCCCGGGGAGCCATCACCCAGACCTATCACCCGGACGTGGTGGTGAAGGTGGATGACGGCGTCGTGGTGGTGGAACGGCTGTCGGAACGCAAATTCCACCATGCGCTGCACGGGCTGACCCGCAGCTTGATCGCCAACGCGGTGACCGGCGTGACCGACGGCTACACCCGCACCCTGGAATTGATGGGAGTTGGTTACCGGGTCCAAGCGGCCGGCGACGGAGTGATTCTCAGCGTGGGCTACAGCCACCCCGTGGAAATCCACCCCGAGGAGGGAGTGACCATGGAGGTGGAAGGCAACAACCGCGTCCACGTCCGTGGCATCGACAAGCAGAAAGTGGGCGCCCTCGCCGCCAGGGTTAGAAAGACCCGCCGGCCCAGCGCCTACACCATGAAGGGCATACGGTATTCAGACGAAGTAATACGATTGAAACCGGGCAAGGCGGCCGCCCGCAAAGCCTGACGATCCAGATTCGAAGCCGTCGGTACAGAGACGCATATGCCAAAAGATAAGAACGCCCGATATTTGAGAAAGGTCCGGCAGCAAAGGGTTCGCAAGAAGGTTGCCGGTACACCCGAACGTCCCAGGCTCTCGGTGTTCCGGAGCCTCAAGCACATCTACGCCCAGGTCATCGACGACACGACCGGCCGTACCATAGCCTCCGCTTCCAGCCAGGAGGCGGTGAAAGACGGCGGGGGCGATCCCATCGTTCCCAAGACGGCCGTTTCGACCGCCGTCGGGAAAATGGTGGCGGAACGGGCTATGGCCGAAGGTGTGACGAGAGTTGTATTCGACCGTGGCGGCTGCAAGTACCACGGCCGGGTGAAGGCGCTGGCCGAAGGCAGCCGCGAGGGCGGCTTGGAGTTCTAGCACCGTTTCTCATGGCGGCCCTCACGGCGGGCCGGAAAGACCAGCCGGTAAAGATTAGGAGGTCCAATCCTTAATGGTACGAGCGCCAAACAGGCCTCGAGGCGGCGGCCCGCCAGGGGCACAGCGAGGCGGAGGACCGCCAGGGGGAGGCCCCCGGGGCGGCGGCCCCGGCCGGGGAGGGCAGTTCCGGGACCGGCCACCCCGCGAAGAAGATACCGGAGGCTTCTCGGAGCGGGTGGTCTTCACCCGCCGGATCGCCAAGGTGGTGAAGGGCGGCAGAAGGCTGCGTTTCAATGCCCTGGTGGTGGTGGGCGACAGTAAGGGTCAGGTCGGCGCCGGCCTGGGCAAGGCCCTCGTCATTCCCGACGCGGTCCGCAAGGGAAACGCCGTTGCCCGCCGGGAGATGGTGACCATCCCACTGCGGGGCAACACCATACCCCAACAGATCATCGTCAAGAAAGGCGCAACCATAGTGCTGATCAAACCGGCGCGCGAAGGTACCGGTGTCATCGCCGCCGGCGCCATGCGAGCGATATTGGAACTTGGCGGAGTCAAAGACGTGGTGGGGAAGTCCCTCGGCTCCCGGAACCCTATCAACATTGTCTACGCCACCATCGAGGCCCTTCGACAACTCCGGGACCCGGAGGTCGAATTGGCCCGCCGGACCGGAAGGCCCATTGCCGCTGCGGCGGCCGATTGACCGCTGATCGATTCCGGGATATACGGGATACATACGGGGCGCATATCCACCAGCCGGAGACCGGACTACTTTAATGGCAGAATTGAAAATAACCTGGACCAAGAGCTGTATCGGCCGGCCCAAAAAACAGCGGGAGATCATCCGGTCCCTGGGCCTGCACCGTTTGCATCACACCGTGGTGCACCAGGACTCGCCGACCATCCAGGGGATGGTCAGGAAGGTCATACACTTGCTCAAGGTAGAACAAGTCTAGCAGGAACCCGGACGCAGTGGTAACGGGACACTGGGGTAAGACGCGGTGAGGCGGGGGATCCGCAAAACTCTCAAATCCGCTTCGGCTATGCTCCTTGCCCTGCTGCCCGCCGTCGATAGAATTAATCCAGGTACGCGTGACCGCGTATCGTTAACAGGTCGCTTCATATGATGCAACACCAGATACGCCCATCCAACGGGGCCAGAAAACGCCGGAAACGGGTGGGCCGGGGCGACGCCGCGGGCCAGGGCAGCACCGCCGGACGGGGGATGAAGGGCCAGAAGTCCCGTTCGGGCAAGGGCCCCAAGGTGGGGTTTGAGGGCGGTCAGTTGCCCTTGATCAAGGGCCTGCCCATGAAGCGGGGTTTCAACAACATCTTCAAGACCTATTACTCTCTGGTCAAACTGGAAACCCTGGAGACATTCGATGCGGGGTCGACGGTTACTCCCCAGTCATTGATGGACCAAGGGTACCTTAGAAATCTGAACCGGCCGGTCAAAGTGGTGGGGGACGGCGAGCTGACCAAGCCCCTGACAGTGGTGGCCGACAAGTTCACCCGCTCGGCGCGGGCGAAAATCCAGGCGGCCAATGGGACGGCGGAGGAAAACACGGCCCAATGATGACTTCCGAGGCGCAGGCTGGGCGCTTCCCCCGGCTGATCCAGGCGGCAATTGACGCCTTCAGCCTGCCCGACCTCCGCGCCAAAATCCTCTTCACCCTGGCCATCCTGGCCCTGTACCGGTTCATAGCCCACATACCTCTGCCGGGCATCGACCAGGTGGCGTTGGACGAGCTGTTCCGCAACAACCAGTTGCTGGGTTTCCTGGACCTGTTCAGCGGCGGCGCGCTGAGCCGGATGAGTATCGTAGCCCTCGGCGTGTTCCCTTATATCACGGCGTCCATCGTCATCCAGTTGCTCACGCCTGTAATTCCGTCCCTCCAGGAACTGGCCCGGGAAGGCGAGGCCGGCAGGGCCAAGATGAACCGGATAGTGCACTGGCTGACGGTGCCCATCGCTTTGGCTCAGGGCTACGGACAATTGGTGCTGCTGCAACAGAGCAACGTCCTGACCAGCGTGGGCTTCACCGGCGACGCCGTCCTGCCCACGATGGCGGCCCTGCTATCCATCGCCGCCGGGACCATGTTCCTGGTGTGGCTGGGCGAGTTGATCACCGAACGAGGCATCGGGAACGGTATCTCGTTGATCATATTCGCGGGTATTGTGGCCGGATTCCCACGGCTGCTGACCCAGGGGTTCCTGGACACCGACAACGTACTCGGCATTGGCTTCTTTGCCATAATCGGCGTATTCATCATCGCGTTGATCGTGATGTTCAACGAGGCCCACCGGAGGATTCCGGTGCAATACGGGCGCAGCATATTCCGGGGTGGGAGAATGTACCGGCAAAGCGGTGCGACCTATCTACCGCTGCGCATAAATTCCGCGGGTATGATCCCGTTGATTTTCGCTTTTTCCATTGTGATTCTGCCGGGGACCATCGCTACCTATTTCGCCACCAATACGACCTGGATCGGCGACGTGGCCAACTTCTTTGCCACTCTGCTGGTCCCAACCTCACCCCTCTACTGGGTGCTGGTGTTCATACTGGTCGTGCTGTTCACCTTCTTCTACACCCTGGTTATCTTCAACCAGCAGAACCTGGCGGAAAATCTGCAACGGAACGGAGGGTTCGTACTGGGCATCAGGCCCGGCAAGCCGACACAGGACTACCTGAACCGGGTAATCGTTCGGCTCACCTTGGGCGGCGCAATATTTCTGGGCTTCATCGCCATCGTGCCGTACCTGGCGTCCCTGGTTACCGACGTTCAGGCGATTTCCCTCAGCAGCACGAGCCTGCTGATTATGGTGGGCGTGGGACTGGATACACTGCGCCAATTGGAGGCCCAACTCATGATGCGAAACTACGAAGGGTTCCTGAGATAACGTGGCCCAAGGATTGCGGTTGGTCCTGTTTGGTCCGCCCGGGGCGGGTAAGGGTACCCAGTCTCAGCTATTGATCGACCTGTTCGGACTGGACCACGTCAGTTCCGGAGACCTGTTCCGGCAGAACCTGCAACGACAGACGCCCTTGGGACTCCGGGCCAAGGAGTTCATGGATCAAGGGGTGCTCGTCCCCGATGAGGTGACCATCGACATAGTCCTCTCCAAGGTTATGTCGATAGACCCCCAGGATGGTTTTATCCTGGACGGCTTCCCCAGGAATACCCGGCAGGCCGGGGAATTGAGCGACGCGTTGGAGAACGGCTCACGAGGCTTGGACAAGGTCGTACACATCGACGTTTCGGAGCCCGAGTTGGAGCGGCGCCTTGGGGGGCGGTACGTTTGCCGACAGTGTCAATCGCCTTATGCCCAGGAGGCAGCCTCCCGGTCGGCTGCCTGTACCCGCTGCGGCGGCGAGTTATACCAGCGGGATGACGACAGACCCGACGCGGTCAAGCGGCGGATCGAAGTCTATCGGGATGAGACCCTCCCCCTGTTGAGCTACTACCGGGACCGGGGTCTACTCGTGGACGTAGGCGGCGACGCCTCGGTTGATGAAGTAAATATCCGGATTGTGGACGCACTGGTTCCCAACCCAACCAATGGAGAGTAGAATAGCAAAGTGAATCGCCAGCGGAAACGGGGAACCGGGTCTACCTCGGCGTCCGGCTATTCCGGGGGGATTACTATTAAGTCGCCCCAGGAACTGGACGCCATGCGCCGTGCCGGCGCGGTGGTCGGGGCTGCCATCGACCTGCTCAAGGCTTCGGTGGAACCCGGTATGACCACCAAGGACCTGGACCGGATCGCCCATCAAGAGATCCTGCGCCACGGCGCGAAGCCCACTTTCATGGGTTACCGGGGCTTTCCGGCCAGTATCTGCACCTCGGTCAATGAAGAGATAGTCCACGGAATTCCGGGGAAGCGGATACTCCAGGAAGGCGACGTCGTCAAGGTCGACGTAGGAGCGACTCTGGATGGTCTCATCGGGGACGCCGCAGTCTCGTTGGCGGTGGGAGATGTCCCTGCCGAGGTCCACGACCTGCTGGAACACACCAGGCTGAGCCTGGAGGCAGGAATCCAGGCCGCCCGGCCCGGCGGACGCGTGGGGGACATCGGGGCGGCGGTGCAGGAGTACGGCGAGTCGCGGGGTTACGGAGTGGTCCGGGAGTTCGTGGGGCACGGCGTAGGGCGCTTCCTTCACGAGGACCCCCAAATCCCCAATTACGGCCAAGCCGGAATGGGCGCGCTGTTGCGGGTGGGGATGTGTATCGCCATTGAGCCCATGCTGAACATGGGGGACTGGCGGACGAGGGTATTGGAAGACAATTGGACGGTGGTTACCGCCGATGGTAAACTGTCGGCCCACTTCGAACACACCATCGCCATCACCGAATCGGGACCGGAAGTCCTGACAGTCCACGGCTGAGGGGCGGCTGCCCGGCGGGTATCGACCGGCAAGGGCCTGAATTAACCCAGAAAGGGGATATATGGCAAAGAAACAGGCGATCGAGGTGGAGGCCAGCGTCAAAGAGGCCCTGCCGAACGGAATGTTCCGTGTCGAGTTGCCCAACGATCACGAGGTTCTGGCCCATGTTTCGGGCAAGATCAGGATGCACTTCATCCGCGTACTGCCGGGGGACAGGGTGTTGGTGGAGCTTTCGCCCTATGACCTGGCCCGCGGCCGCATAACGTACCGGTTCAAGTAAAGACCCGGGGGCGTCCGGCCCAAAAGGGCGGCGCCAACCGGCTACCAAACACGGAAGGGTTTATTGCGTGAAAGTTTCAGCATCGGTAAAACCCAGGTGTGACAAGTGCCGCGTGATCAGACGCAAGGGCAGGGTCCGGATTATCTGCGTCAACGCCCGGCACTCCCAACGGCAGGGCTAGAGGCCCGGATGACCGGACCAATCCAAGGGGATTTGATTCCCGGGATCTATTCACGGGACCTAAAGGAGGCAGCGTGGTTCGAATAGCCGGAGTAGACGTGCCGGACCGCAAGCGGGCCCACGTGGCCCTGCGGAGCATCTACGGCATTGGCCCCAAGGCGGCCGAGGAAATCGTGCTCAAAGCAGAGCTTGACACCGTTATACCGCCTCGGATGAATGAACTCACCGAGGGCCAGATAGACCGGATCAGAGAGCTGGTGGACCGGGACTATATCTCGGAAGGCGACCTGCGCCGAGAGGTGAACCAGAATATCCGCCGGCTCATCGAAATCGGCTCGTACCGCGGCCTGCGCCACCGCCGCAACCTTCCGGTGGCCGGACAGCGGACCCGGACCAACGCCCGCACCCGCAAGGGACCGCGCCGCACTGTAGCCGGCCGCGGCCGGCGGACCGGCGGAAAGAAGTAGGGGTGATCTATGCCTAGACCAAGGTCCCGGCGCCGTGAGCGGCGCTCCGTGCCCCAGGGGCGCGCCTATATTTACTCCACGTTCAACAATACGCTGGTCAGTATCACCGACCCCCAGGGGAACGTGATCTCGTCCGCCAGCGCCGGAACGGTCGGGTTCAAGGGGTCCCGCAAAGGCACGGCCTTCGCAGCCCAGAGGGCAGCCGAACAAGCAGCCCGGCGCGGCATGGACTCCGGCCTGCGGCACATTGACGTTTTGATCAAGGGCCCCGGAGCGGGCCGGGAAGCCGCCATCCGCTCTTTGCAGGGGGCCGGGCTCATCGTAACCAGCATCAGGGACGTGACGCCCATTCCGCACAATGGGTGCCGTCCACCCAAGCGAAGGAGAGTGTAGCCCTACACTATGGGAAGATATATAGGTCCCGCCTGCCGCCTCTGTCGGCGGGCCGGCGAAAAGTTGTTCCTCAAAGGGGACCGGTGCTTCACCCCCCGTTGCGCCTTCGAGAAGAGGCGCAACCCGCCGGGCGACGTTTCACGCCGCCGCCGCCGGCCCTCCGACTACGGAGTACACCTGTTGGAGAAGCAAAAGGCCAAGTACATCTACGGAGTACTGGAATCCCAGTTCCGTAAGTACATGGACGAAGCCTTCAACTCTCCGGGCATGACCGGAATGAACCTGTTGCGCAGCCTGGAACGCCGGTTGGACAACGTGGTGTTCCTGCTGGGTTTCGCCGATTCCCGGAAGCAGGCCCGGCAAATGGTGTTGCACGGCCACTTCACGATTAACGGCCGGAAGACCGACGTCCCTTCTTACTCGGTGAAAATAGGCGACGTGATTAGCTGGAAGGAGTCCAAGAAGAGCACCGATTTCTATGCCGAGCGGACCCAGGGGATACCCAAGCGGCCCGTTCCGGCATGGTTGACGTTGGACCTGAGCGAGATGACAGGCAGAGTCGACTCTATCCCGGCCGACGAAGACCTGCAAACGAACGTTGATTCCCGATTGATTGTTGAGTTTTACTCGAGGTAGTTCGGTAGATGCTAGACACCTTTGTCCTTCCCCCCGGACCGCCGGAGGAGGCGCCACAGTCGGTAAAGCCCGACATTCGGGTCATGGACTCGGAGGAGACCTACGGAAAGGTGGCGGTGGAGCCGCTCCAACGGGGATTCGGCCTCACTATAGGCAACCCGCTGCGACGGATTCTGCTGAGTTCCACCTGCGGCAGCGCCGTCACGTGGGTCAAGATCGACGACGTGGTCCACGAATACACAGCGATCCCCGGCGTAAAAGAGGAGGTGATGGAAATCCTCCTCAATGTGAAACGCATCCGCATTCGCTCACGTACGGAGCGGCCGGGCAAGATGCGTTTGGACGTGACCGGCGAGGGGCGGGTCTGCGCCGGCGATATCTCCACCTCCAGCGATTTCGAAATCGTAAATCCGGAGTTGCACCTCGCCACCCTCGACGCGGAGAGTTCTCACCTGGCGATGGAATTCAACGTCGAACAGGGCGTGGGTTATCAAACCGCGGTCCAGAGCGACGGCGTGTCGAACCCATCCGTAGGGGTGCTGCCGGTGGATGCGGTCTTCAACCCGGTCCGCAAGGTGAACTATAACGTGGAACGCCGGCGGGTCGGACAGGTCACCGACTTCGAGCGGCTGGTGATGGAAGTCTGGACCGACGGCACCATCAAACCGGTCGAAGCGGTGCAACAGGCCGCCGAAAACCTGGTCAGTCATTTCTTCCTGTTCAGCAACCTGAACCGGGGCGCCGGTTCGCGGGTCGACCGGACGCCGATGGTGGTCTCTCCCGAGGTCTACCAGACCCCGATAGAAAGGTTGGAGTTGTCCCACAGGACTCTCAATTGCTTGAAGAGGGCCCACATCGGCAGAGTCGGCGAGGTCCTGGAGATGAGCGACGACGAACTGCTGAAGATACGAAACTTCGGTGAAAAGTCTTTAGTGGAGCTGCAGGAGAAACTGGCGGAACACGGCATCGGCCGTCTCGGTGGTACGGCGACCTTCTCTTCGTTGGGGGCCCAGGCCGTGGACGTCGCATCAGAGGACTTGGACGAACTCATCGGGGGCGAGGTGGCGACGGCGCCGGGTGCGGGAATGTCCATTACCGACCTGGACGGCGATGCACCCCAAGGCGACGAGCTTGACGAAGCCGAGGCCGAAGGTGAACCCGAAGCCGAAACCGATGCTACCGATGCTGATGAGGAGGAAGACTTTTAATCATGGCCTCTCATCGCGTCAAAGGCAGAAAGCTAAGCCGCTACCGGGACCAGAGGACCGCGTTGCTGCGCGGCCTGGTGGCGGAGTTGATTGTCCACGAACGGATCACCACCACCTTGGCCAAAGCCAAAGAGACCCGGGTGGTCGCGGAGAAGCTGATAACCCACGGCAAGAAGGGCGCGGCGGACGAAAGCCGCAACTTGCACCAGCGTCGGCTGGCAATGGCCGAGCTGCCCAGGAAGCGGGTCGTCAAGAAGGTGTTCGATGACCTGGCTCCCCGCTATGCCGAACGGCCCGGAGGGTACACCCGCATCGTCAAGCTGGGGCCCCGTGCCGGTGATGCCGCCGAGATGGCGGTAATCGAATTGGTATAACGGAGTTTCTAGTACCGGAGTCAATATCAGCGGAGTTGGCATAAATAGAAGAATGTAGTGAACGACAACCAGACGGGCAATCAGACGAGTGTGAGGCCGGTTTGGCTCCGGAAGACCGGCGGTGGAGGGTAGCGCTCTTGGTGGAATACCAGGGCACCCGCTACGCCGGTTTCCAACTGCAACGGGGGGTGCCAACGATTCAAGGAGAGCTGGAGCAGGCCCTGGCGCGGTTCACCGGGAGCGAGACGCGCATCAGGGGCGCCAGCCGTACCGATTCCGGTGCCCACGCCGAAGGCCAGGTGGTGGACTTCATAACCGCCGTCCGTCGTCCCCTCGACCGGTTCCGTCCGGCCCTCAATTATTTCCTGCCGGAGGATATCCGAGTAAGGGACGCCTGGCATGTGTGTATGGACTTCAATTCCAGACGGAGCGCCTGCAGCCGGATTTATCAATACAAAATTCTTAACCGCGATTGTCCGTCCGCCCTGCGCCGGCACACCCATCTGTGGATTAAAGAGGGGCTGGACACTCAATTGATGGGCGAGGCGGCCGGGGCGCTATTGGGGACCCATGATTTTCGGCCCCTGGCCCCCCAGCACCCGCCGGACCGCAGTGCGGTGAGAAGGGTATACCGGTGGGAAGTGAAACGGCAGGACGATACCGTAATCATCGAGTGTGAAGCCAGCGGCTTTCTCCGGCAGCAAATCAGGAAAACCAACGCGATATTGACGGAGATAGGCAAGAAGAGACTACCCGCGGAGCTGATGAAACAGGCGCTTGAGGATGGAACGCGGTTCCCGAAGACCCTCCCGGCGCTGTCAGCCCACGGCCTGTGCCTGATTAAGGTAAAATACCCCTCTCTGACCGAGATGGGATGCACCGGAACGAAGAATGAAACGAACTAGCACGTATTTCCCCAAGCCCGGCGACGTGGCCGAACACTGGAAGGTCGTCGACGCCACCGGCCAGACCTTGGGAAGGTTGGCCCGGGATATCGCGGTTTCCCTTCTGGGGAAGGACAAACCGACCTACACCCCCCATACCCTCACGGGCGACTTTGTGGTGGTGCTGAACGCCTCCAGGATCAGGGTGACGGGGCGTAAGACCACCCAGAAACTCTACTACCGCCACAGTGGATACATAGGCAACCTCAAGTCGATGCGTCTAAGGGAAATGATAGAAACCCGTCCCGAACGCGTCATTGAGTTGGCGGTAAAGGGCATGCTGCCCCGAAATCACCAGGGCCGCCAGATGCTCCGCCGGCTCAAGGTCTACGCCGGGGCAGAGCACCCACACCAGGCGCAGGTGCCCCAAGCGTCCCAAACCGGGGCCGGCGAACAACCGGCCGAAACCGCCGACGGAGGATAAGACCAACCTTGGTTCAGTTAGAGGCAGCCCAGCAGTATTACCACGGTACCGGCAAACGCAAGACGGCCATCGCCCAGGTCCGGCTCTACCCGGACGCGGGCGGCCCCATCATAATAAACGGCAAGCCGATGGACGAATACTTTGGCTGGTCGACCTGGCAGGGAGTGGTCAACGACGCTTTCCGGGTCAGCAACACGACGAACCGGTTCCGGGTGGTTGTCAAAGTGCTGGGAGGCGGGGTCAACGCGCAAGCGGAGGCCGTTCGCCACGGTATCGCCAGGGCCCTCGTGTCCTACGACGCGACGCTGAAACCCCCGCTGCGCCGGGCCGGCTACATCACCCGCGACGCCAGAATCAAGGAAAGCAAGAAATACGGGCTGAAGCGGGCGCGCCGCGCACCCCAGTACACGAAGCGTTAACGGTAATCCGCAGGGGCCTGGGAGTCCGGACTAGACGCCCAGATAGGCCGACGCCGAGTCCAACATCCGGGTCACTTTCTCGGCAGAGTCGGCCTCGGCATAGATGCGAAGCAACGGTTCGGTGCCGGAGAACCGGGTGGCCAGCCATCCGTCCTCGAAATGCCACCGGCGTCCGTCGATAGCGTCCGATTCCACCACCTGAAACTCCCCCAATCGTGTCACGCCCGGATCGTTTACCAGTCCCTGGATCCGTCCCCGTTCCAGTGGTTCGAATACTATATCGCGCCGGTGGTAGAAGTGGGGACCGACTCGTTCGAACAGGTACTCCATCAATTGGGATGGGCTCTTGCCCGTGGCGGCCATGAATTCCAAGACATAAAGACCGCTTAGAATCCCGTCGCGGTCAGGGACGTGGCCTCGGAAAGCGAAGCCTCCGCTCTCCTCTCCGGCCATGACCGCGCCAAGCTCGTCCATGCGGGGGCCCATGTTCTTGAAGCCAACGGGGGTTTCGTGAATATCGACTCCGAACATTTGCCCCATCTTGTTCAGTGCTTTTGACGCCGTGACTCCCTTGATGATCGACCCTCGCAACCCTTTTTGCTCCAGTACGTAAAGGGCCAACAGCGAGAATGTATCCAGGGTAGTGACGAAACGTCCGTGTTCGTCGATGACACCGACGCGGTCCGCATCGCCGTCCAAGGCGATGCCCACCGATGCTCCGGACCCGGGCACCCGGGCTAACGCCTCTTCCAGGTTCCGTGCGATGGGTTCCGGTTGCGCCATTCCGGGGAACGCCGGGTTGCGGTGGCCGCGCAATTCCTCCACCGTCGTCTTGCCGCCGGACAGCAGCGCCGGCAGGAAGCCGCCGCCGGCGCCGTGCATCGAATCAACCAAGACTTTGAATCCGGCGTCACGTATGGCGGGCAAGTCCACCAACGAGGTGACGTGCCGCAGGTAGGGTCCGGCAGGATCGATGTCTTGCACCAATACGGAGACCCGCCCCGCCTCGATTGTCGCCGGGTCCACGGAGCCGGTCTCCGCGATCAATACTTCCAAGTGGTCGGTGAGCTCCTGGGTGGCGCTGCCGCCGAACTCTGACTTGACTTTGAACCCGTTCCATTCCGGCGGGTTGTGGCTGGCGGTAATGATCGCCGCCCCGGCCGCGCCGTGGTGGAGCACGTTGTAGCTCAGCGCGGGCGTGGGGGCGGGCCGGTCAGCCAAATAGACCTTTATGCCCTGGGCGGCGCAGACCCCCGCTACTGTTGACGCGAACTCGGAGGAGAGGAAACGGGTATCGTAGCCCACCACCAGCCCCCGGTCGGCCGTGCCTGAATCGATCAGGTAACGACAGAGTCCCAGGGCGCAGCGGGCTACGTTGGCGAAGGTGAAACGGTCGGCGATGATGTCACGCCAACCGTCGGTGCTAAAGCGGATTTCCCCCACTACACCCCGAGTCCGGCTTCGCGGCGAAGGATGTCCACCTTATCAGTCTTCTCCCAAGGCAGGTCGAGGTCGGCGCGACCGAAGTGTCCATAGGCGGCCGTTGGGCCATAGATGGGACGCCGGAGGTCCAGGTCCTCGATTATCGCGCCAGGACGCAAATCGAAATGGGTCAGGACCAATTCTTCGATCTTTTCGTTGGGCAGGTGGTTGGTGTCGAAAGTCTCGACAGAGACTGAGATGGGCTGGGCCACGCCGATGGCGTAGGAAACTATGACCTCCACCCGGTCGGCCAAGCCGGCGGCCACGAGGTTCTTGGCCACGTATCGGGCGGCGTAGGCGCCGGACCGGTCAACCTTGGTGGGATCCTTGCCGGAAAAAGCCCCGCCGCCGTGGCGGGCGATGCCGCCATAGGTGTCGACCAGAATCTTGCGGCCCGTGAGACCCGTGTCGCCCTGGGGCCCGCCGATAGCGAACCAGCCGCTGGGATTCACGTAGTACTTGGTGTCGTTATCCAGTAGTTCGCTGGGCACCACCGGTTTGATCACGTGTTCGAGGATGTCCTGGCGGATCATCTCGGTAAACGCGCCGCGGTCCTCCTGGTCCTCGTGCTGGGTGCTGATGACCACGGCCTCCACCCGGTGGGGCTTGCCGTAGCGGTATTCGACCGTGACCTGGGACTTCCCGTCAGGGCCCAGGTAGGGAATCGTCCCGTCTTTGCGCATGGCCGACAGCCGTTCCACCAGCCGATGGGAAAGGTCGACGGTCAGCGGCATCAGACTCTCGGTCTCATTGCAGGCGAACCCCACCATCATTCCCTGGTCACCGGCGCCGGTGGACCGCCGGGCGTCGTCGTCGCCGCTGGTGCGGTGTTCCAGGGAGGTGGTGACGCCCACGCTGATGTCGGCCGATTGCTGGCTGACGTGGGCCACGACGCCGCAAGAGTTGCCGTCGAGCCCGTACTTCACGTCGGTGTAGCCAATGTCCAACATGACTTGCCGGGCGATCTCGTTGAAGTCCAAATGGGACTTGGAAGTAATCTCGCCGGTGACCATCACCAGGTTCTTGGTTGCCACGGTCTCGCAAGCCACCCGGCTCAGGTGATCCCCGGCCAGGGCGGCATCCAACACCGCGTCGGATATCTGGTCGCATAGCTTGTCGGGGTGGCCTTCGGTTACTGACTCGGAGGTCAGCAGGTATTTGGGAGACGTTCCAAAAAGTAGCGCCATTTCATTCCTCCTGGAGCTGGGGACTAGGTCCCTTCTTGCCAGCTCTCCTGATATTTCTGCTGTTCGTTGCTGAGGGAGTCGATGTTGATTCCAAGGGATTCCAGCTTCAACCGGCCGACCTCCTGGTCGGTGTCCCTGGGGACCGGGTGCACTCCCGCCGCGAGTTGGCCCCGGTTCTTGACGATGTACTCGACAGACAGGGCCTGGTTGGCGAAGCTCATGTCCATTACCGCAGAGGGGTGACCCTCGGCGGCGGCCAGGTTGATGAGGCGTCCGTCGGCCAGCAGGTAAATCTTGCGGCCGTCGCCCATCACGTACTCTTCCACGAAGGGCCGCACCTCCCGGTGGGAGACAGACATCTCCTGGAGGGCCGGGATGTCGATTTCCACGTTGAAATGGCCGCTGTTGGCCAGGATGGCCCCGCTGGGCATCACCTGCATCTGCTCCCGGCCGATGGCATGCAACCCGCCGGTTACCGAAATAAAGACCTCTCCGGTCCGGGCCGCCTCCACTCCTTTCATCACGGTAAACCCGTCCATCACGGCCTCCAGCGCTCTGATGGCATTGGTCTCGGTGACGATTACGTGGGCGCCCATTCCCCGGGCCCTGGACGCGACGCCCCGGCCGCACCAACCGTAGCCGACGACGACCACCCGGCGGCCCGCCCAAAGAATATTGGTGGCCCGGGTGATCCCGTCCAGGGTGCTCTGTCCGGTGCCGTAGCGGTTGTCGAAGAAGTGCTTGGTTTCGGCGTCGTTCACCGCGATGATGGGGTACTTGAGCTCGTTGTCCCGGGCCATGGCGGTGAGGCGGATAACACCGGTGGTTGTCTCCTCGGTCCCGCCGATGACTTCAGGCACCAACCCGGCGCGCTGGGTGTGCAGGATGGTCACCAGGTCCGCGCCGTCGTCCATGGTTACGTGGGGTTTGGTCTCCAGCACGGCATTCAGGTGGCTGTAATAGGTCTGGTCGTCCTCACCCTTGATGGAGAAGGTGGAGATGCCGTACTCGCTCACCAACGCGGCAGCCACTTCGTCCTGGGTGCTAAGCGGATTGCTGGCGCAGAGGTTTACCTCCGCCCCGCCGTCCCGCAGGGCCAACGCCAGGTTGGCAGTCTCAGAGGTGACGTGCAAGCAGGCCGCCAGCCGCAACCCGGCCAATGGTTTCTCCTTGGCGAAACGTTCCCGTATGAGGTTCACCACCGGCATTTCGCGTCCGGCCCATTCGATCCGGTTTACCCCGTTTTGTGCCAGGGAGAGGTCTTTGACGTCCCCCTGCGCCTGTTGTGTAGCCAATCGATACTCCTTAGGTAAAATAAGATAAAATGTTTTCTGATCGAACCCGAACCCGGCTGAACAGAATTCCGGCGGATGTTGCCGCCGCGCAGCCGGGAGCTAGGGGTCGTTCCCGTGGGACGTCGGGTGCCCTCCGGCGATCCAGGAAGGCGTGCCGTCCTCAATGTTGTAGAGGTTTGCGATGTCGTACCCCATTGACGATGCGACCTCGCAGGCCAGCCCGCTGCGAACGCCGGCCGCGCAGATGAACAGCAGTTTTTTGTCCTGCGGCACTTGGTCGATGCGGTCAGCGAGATCGTCGATGGGTATGTGGATGGCTCCGGCGACGTGGCCGGTCACCCATTCGTCGTCGCGGCGCACGTCTACGACAACGGTGTTTCCCGGATCGCTGTCCAGAATCTGCCGCGCTTCGTTTGAGTCCACACGGTAATACGGTTCGCCGGGGTCCTGCCTTGGCATGGTCTTCCCTCCATTTATAGTCGGCCCGGTATCAGACGGGATAGCCAACCGAGTTCTTCGGGCCGAAACTCGCCCGAAGTCACCACAACACTCAGGGGAATCCTGGGGCGAATCCTCAGGCGAAATACCGGGCCGTGATCGGCCCCAGCTTTCGACGCAGATCCTCGGGGACCTCTTCCCTGCGGGTAATGATGGCGTCCTCCAAGGACGACCCGCAGGGGCAGCCGCGCTCCCCGGCCAACGCCGGTATGCAGCGGCGCAAAAGCTCTTTGGACGTCGCCACGTTCTTGGTCAAGTTTTGCACCACCAGTTCGACAGTGACCGTCTCTTCGGTTTCGTGCCAACAGTCGTAGTCTGTGATCCAGGCCATAGTGGAGTAACAGATTTCGGCTTCCCGGGCCAATTTGGCTTCTGGAAGGGCGGTCATGCCGATGATGTCGGCGCCCCATGACCGGTACATGAACGATTCCGCCCTGGTGGAAAAGGCCGGACCCTCCATCACCACCATAGTGCCCCCGGCGTGAACGTTGATGTCCATTGAACCGGCCGCATCCAACACGGCCCGGCTGGTATCGGCGCAGAACGGTTCGGCCAAGCCGACGTGGGCCACCACGCCCTCGTCGAAGAATGTGTTTTCGCGCAGCCGGGTCCGGTCGATCAACTGGTCCGGAATCACGAGGTCCAACGGGGCCAATTCCTCTTTGAGACTGCCAACAGCGCTTACGGAGATGATCCGTTCCACTCCCAGCGACTTCAGGGCGTAGATGTTGGCGCGGACGGGGATGAAGGAGGGATTGAAGCGGTGCCCCCGGCCGTGGCGGGGCAGGAAAGCCACCCTCACGCCTTCCAGGGAGCCCAGGACCACCGAATCACTGGGGCTGCCGAAGGGGGTGTCGATGTTGACGAAATCGACGTCGGTCATGCCGTCCAAGGCGTACAGACCGCTGCCGCCGATTATCCCTATAGTCGCCCCCTGGGCCCCCTGCGTTTTCACGGTTACCCCGACCTCTCCCTGGTCCCGTTCGCGGCCGCCAGCCGCACGGCCATCATCAGGTTCTCCGGGAAGGGGGACCGGGCTACCCCGGCTTCAGTCACGATGGCGGTAACGTACCGGTGGGGCGTCACGTCGAAGGATGGGTTGACCGCGTTGACCCCCTCAGGCGCGGTGGGTTCACCGCGAAAGCGGGTGACCTCTTCCTGGGGGCGCTCCTCGATTTCAATTTGGTCGCCGTCGGCCAGATCGAGGTCGATAGTGCTGATGGGAGCCGCCACGTAGAAGGGAATGCTATTTTCCCGGGCCAAGACCGCCAGGCTGTAGGTGCCGATCTTATTGGCCGTATCGCCGTTGGCTGCGATGCGATCGGCGCCGGTGATGACGCAACCGATCTCTCCCCGGCGCATGAGGGAACCCGCGGCGGAATCCACCAGCAAGGTCGCCGGGATTCCCAGCTTCTGGAACTCCCACGAGGTCAGCCTGGCGCCCTGCAGCCAGGGACGGGTCTCAGTGTTGAAAACCCGGAACCGTTTGCCGTCTTCCCACCCGGCCCGTATCACTCCCAATGCGGTACCGAAGGCCGAAGTAGCGAGAGCGCCGGTATTGCAATGGGTCAGCACCGACCCGCCGTCCGGCATCAATTTCTTGCCGTGTTGGCCCATAAGCCGGTTGATGGCTTCGTCTTCACGTTGAATTTCCACCGCCTCCGCCAGCAGGAGGTCCGGGACGTCGCCGGTGTCGGCGGCGGTTGCGGCGAGGTCCATCATCCGTTGGACGGCCCAGTGCAGGTTGACGGCGGTGGGGCGGGCCGACCTGATCAGCGCCGCAGCCTCCGTCAACCCTGACCGGAAGGAGTCCCCATCGGTGCTTTTCGAATCGCCGGCCAACTCCCTGGCGGCCAGGGCCACCGCATAGGCGGCGGTAACCCCGATTGCCGGAGCTCCCCGGACCCGCATTTCGCGGATGGCGGCGGCGGCCCCCCGGTAGTCGCCGACCTCAATGATCGCTTCCTCGGCGGGCAGCCTGGTCTGGTCCAGTAGTTGAAGCCTGCCATCGGCCCACTGGATCGGCCGGATTTCGTTCAACAAGTAGCTCCTGCCGGGAGTATAGCTCTGGGGTAAACCCGGTCCCAAACATTAAAAAAGCTTCTCCAACGAGAAGCTCAACAAACTCTGAGCCCCCCTCATATCTCGCTCGACTGGAATTTCCAGTCCAGAGCGCCGGAATTAGCACCGTATCCGGGGCCTCAAATGAAGGCCGGGACCGGTTGCCAGGCTTCGTCGGGCCGTCCCCTCTGCCGTTCTCTATAAGGGTAACTGAGCGGGTATTTTGTTGTTAATGCCGACTGTGATTTGGGTTCAATACTACTAAGGGCCCTCAACGGTGTCAAGGACGGTCTGCAGAACCACGGTTTTCGACGTGCCCGCGACGGTCATTCACCCTCCACCGGGTGGGGCGGGTGGAGGCTCCTCGCCGAGACTGAACGCTTACTTTCCGGAAGCTAGGGGTTGGGACGGCGGCGGAGCTCTTCTTCCAGGTGACGGACGCGTTCTTCGGCTTCGGCGCGGGCCTGGCGTTCGTTGTCCCGCTGGCCTTCGGCGGCGCGGCGGGCGACGTGCTCTTCCTCGTAGGTGGTCAAGTAGAGCTGACCTACCGGGTCCCAGAAGCGCAGTTTGCCTTCTTCCCAGCACAGGTCCAGGTTAAGCACTGGGCTGCGGCCCCAGAAATGCCCCTCGTCCGAACGGCTGATGGGGATGGGCTGGTACTGGCCGCCCACCAGCATATCGCCAGCCAAATGGGTGCGGTGGTAGAGGCCGCCGGTGTGGTCGAACCGCCAGTATTCGGGAATGCCCATAGCGGCGTAAGCGTCCCGCTTGGCGGTCTCGTCACGGCGGGCGGTGCTTTCAGAGGCCACTTCCAGCACGAAGTCCGGCGGCTTGCCCTGCTCTGAGATGAGGTAGCCGTTGCGGGCGCGGCGGGCAGCAGAGTCCACGTTGAACGCGATGAGCAGGTCGGGGAAGAGCACACCCTCGTAGGACCCAGTGGATCTAACGCCAGCGGCGACCTCGCTGGTGATGATGGTGGTGTCCGGATTTCCGAAATGGCTGGCCAAGGACGGCGGGTAGGCCGGGAAATTTACGTATTCGAAGGTGGTCACATCTAAATCGCAGAGCCGAGGGTCCGGAAACCGGATGATGTCAGGGGCTCCCGGCGCCGGAGCCGCAATGCGCCTGCTGGTCATGGCGAGCCTCCGCGGACGGAAGTTAGAGTGGCCGCATTATACTCCGGGGAGAGAACATATCAAAACGCGGGCCATGAGCGGGGCGTAACCACGTTTTTCGACGCGCCCGCGGCCGGGGTTGGTTGACAGCCACGAAGGCCCGCCAACATAATACTTGGGGCAAGCTCGTGAGATTATTCCCGTAATTCGCAAATTGGGCGTATATCAGCCGCAATGACCAGTCCAAACTTGGCACCGCCAGCGGACGAATTCGGGCTGTTTACCGACCTCTACGAACTCACCATGTCGCAAGCCTATTTTGACCAGGGTATGTTTGCGCCCGCCACCTTCAGCCTGTCCGTCCGCAGCTACCCCGCCAACCGCGGCTGCCTGGTTTCCGCCGGCTTGGACGACGTGCTGGAATACCTGGCGCTTCTGAACTTCGGAGACCGGGCGGTGGACTACCTGAGGTCAACCGGCATCTTCGGCGGTGATTTTCTGGAATACTTGCGGGGCGTGCGGTTCACCGGCGACGTCCGGGCCATTCCGGAAGGGCGCCTCTTTTTCGCGGACGAACCGGTCCTGGAGGTCAGCGCCCCGATTATCGAAGCCCAGTTGGTGGAAACCTACGTCATCAACCAGGTCAACCTGCAGTCGACCCTTGCGACCAAAGCGTCCCGTTGCGTTTGGGCCGCCCAGGGCCGCGGCATCGCCGACTTTGCTTCCCGCCGGGCCCAGGGCACTGACGCGGCAATGAAGATGGCCCGGGCCAGCTATATTGCCGGGTTCCAGTCCAGCAGCAACGTACTGGCCGCCAGCCAATACGGGATTCCACCGGCGGGCACCATGGCCCATTCGTTCATTTCAAGCTTTCCGTCGGAGATCGAGGCGTTCCGGGCCTACGCCGATTCCTTCCCCACCCGCACGATCCTCCTGCTGGACACCTATGACACCGTGGCCGGCGCCTGGAACGCCGTGGAAGTCGCCAAAGAGATGGAAGCCAAGGGCCACCGATTGTTGGCCGTCCGGTTGGACTCCGGCGACTTCGATCAATTGAGCCGGCAGGTCCGGGGGGTTCTCGACTCTGTGGGGCTCGATTACGTGAAAGTGCTGGTCAGCGGGGGACTCGACGAATACCAGTTGGAGTCCCTGGTGCGGGCGGGAGCCCCCATCGACCTGTTCGGAGTCGGCACCAAGGCCGGAGTCTCGGAAGACGCCCCTTCGTCCGACATGGCCTACAAGCTGGTCTGCTTCGACCAACGCCCGGTGATGAAACTCAGCCCCGGCAAGGTGTCCCTGCCAGGCTCCAAGCAAGTGTTCAGGATGTGGGACGAAAACGGAAAGCTGTCGCGGGACGTTATCGGCCTGCAGGACGACGCGCCGGCCGGAGCGGAGCCGGTGATGGATGAAGTGATGCGCCATGGAATGCGCACCTTGCCGCAACCTCCGCTGGAAGAAGTCCGTGAGCGGTTCCGTAAAGAGTTCGAGTCGCTGGAGCCACGCTTCAAGGCATTGAACAACCCACCGCGCTATCCCGTCTCCATCAGCCCGCGTTTGCGGAGACTTGCCGCCGCCGTAAGGGAAGAGGCCGTGTTGACGAACATTTCCGGCGATGGCTCTTAGCCTGGGGCCCGCCGTCTCAATCAGCCCCGCCGCCTCAATCAGCTTAGAGAAGTGACTGCCCTATGAAGACCGCCGTTTGCATCAAATACGTTCCCGTCATCTCGCGTATGCAGTTCGACTACGAAGCCAAGACAATCGTCCGCGACGGCGTCCCCTCCGAGGTCAACCCTTTCGACCTGCTGGGGGTGGTCCGTGCTGCCGAGCTGAAGAGCGGTCCGGACGACGAAGTCGTGGTCTTGACCATGGGGCCGCCCGGCGCGGCGGAGGGCCTCACCGACTGCCTGGCCTTGGGCGCGGACCGAGCCGTGCTGGTCACCGACCGCGCGCTGGCCGGTTCCGATACTCTGGCCACCGCCAGGGTCCTGGCCTTGGCGTTGGCCCGGGAACAGCCCGACCTGATCATCTGCGGGCGCAACAGCACCGACGGCGAGACCGGCCAGGTGGGGCCGGAGGTCGCCGAGCTTTTAGGGCTGCCTCACCTCAGCCACGTCCGCAAACTGGACCTGTCCGCCGACCGCCGGGGAGTCGTGGCTGAGCGCATCACCGACGAGGGGTTCCAGGTGCTGGAATGCCCTCTCCCTGCCGTGGTCTGCGTCACCGAGGGCGTGGCCCCGGAGCTCTACCCCAGCCAGGAGCAGATGGAGGAAGCCCAAAGTAAGCCCACGGACCAGGTCAGCGCCGCCGACCTGACCAGCGACACATCGCTCTTCGGCGCGGAAGGCTCGCCGACGTGGGTCAGTGAGATCCGGCTGGTGGAGCCCAACCGCTTGGGCGTGCGCCTGGAGGACGCTGAGCCGGGAGATGCGGCAAAGCAGGTGGCCGCTTCCGTGCGCGACCGCCTCGCGGAGCTGGCCCAGGCAGCGCCCGTCGACTCCCGGGCGGTGTTGCCTCGATTCCCGGACAGCCGGGAGCGCAGCGTTTGGGTAGTCGCGGAAACCACCAAAGACGGATTGGCCCACGTAACCCTGGAGATGCTGGGCAAGGCCCGGGAAATGACTGCCGTAACGCAGAGTGAGGTGGTTGCCGTAGTCATAGCCAGCGACGGCGAGTCCCTGGCGCAGACGCTGGCGGACCGGGGAGCCGACCGTGTGCTACTGCTGGACAACTCTTCATTGGGGCCGGTCTGCAGCCGGGCGGTGGGCCAGGCGCTGGCCGCCGTCGTGGACCAGGAGCGGCCCTACGCAATCCTGTTCGCGGCCACCGCCGACGGCCGCGACCTGGCGGCGCGATTGGCCGCCAGGCTGGAGTTGGGTTTGACCGGCGACGCCATTGACCTGGAGATCGATGACGAGGGCCGCCTGGTGCAGTTGAAACCCGCGCTGGGCGGAAACGTGGTGGCCCCGATCCTTTCCAAGACACTGCCCAACCTGGTCACACTGCGGCCCGGACTGCTCACCCCGGCTGTCCCGGAACCAGGCGCGACAGCCTTGGTGGAGCAGGTCTCTGCCCTGCCCTTCGACGGGCCGGACGTGCGGCTGGTCAGCGAAGAATTCCAGGAGGACCAGGAAGGATTGGAGTTGGCCCGGGCCCGGGTGGTGCTTGGGGTGGGCATGGGCGTCGGCGAAGACAACGTGGCCCGTGTCGTCGAGATGGCCCGCTCCATCAACGCCTCGGTGGCCATAACCCGCGATGTCTCGCACGAGGGATGGCTGCCGCAGCAGCTACAAGTCGGCATCAGCGGCCGCACCATAGCTCCCACGGTCTACGTCGCCGTGGGCATCCGGGGAGCTTTTAACCACACCGTCGGCCTGCAGCGGGCCGGAATCATCGTGGCGGTCAACCAGAGCCGCCGCGCCACCATCTTCCGTTCCGCCGATTTCGGCATCGTCGGCCCGTGGGAAGAGTTCCTGCCGCCCTTGATCGAAGAGCTGCGGCCCGTGCTGGCCGGACTTTAGGCATTCCGCTTAGGCAGGTCGCCGGAGAATTTGGCCGGCATGTCTCAAGAGCGCTGCCCGCCGCCGCCCCGGTAGTCCGAGACACCGGTCGCCGCCCCGACGGGTCAGGGCAGGCCAGTGCGACGCCAAGCGGGCGCCGGCGGTCGAGGGTTGGGCCCGACCCGGCGGATCTACCAAATCGGTAGGGCCTCCAGGCAGTTACAGCCGGGGCGCGTTACCGCTATTGACACTGTTACCGGCGGCAGGGCATTCTATCCCCAACTGCGTAACCTGAGAGGTGCCGCATGGACTTTGGATACACCCCGGAGCAGGAAACTCTACGGAGAGAGTTGCAGGAATTCATCGCCGAACACGTCACTCAGGACGTGCTCGATGAATTGGAAAGCGGCGAAGAGGGCGGGCGCGGCGTCCACTACCGGGAGCTGGTCAGGAAGGTCGCCGAGCGCGACTGGATCGGCATTAGCTGGCCCGAAGAGTACGGCGGACAGGGCGGCAGCCGCATAGAACAATACATTGTGGAGGAAGAGTTCGCCCGGCTCGGCGTCGCCGTCGGCGGGGCCGGCAGCGGGGCGCCGGCGATACTGGCCGCCGGGACCGAGGAACAGAAGCAGCACTTCATTCCGGGCCTCATCAGCGGCGAGATCATATTCGCCCTGGGCTTCACCGAGCCACAGGCCGGGGCCGACCTGGCCGGGCTGCAGTGCCGCGCCGTGCGGGACGGCGACGAGTACGTCATCAACGGGCAGAAGATGTACACCTCGGCAGCCCATTACGCCACCCACCTCTACCTGATGGCCCGCACCGACCCCGACGCGCCGCGCCACCGCGGCATTTCGATTTTCCTGGTGCCAATGGACACCCCCGGCATCACGGTGCGTCCGCTCTGGACCATCCAGAGCGACCCGCCCGCTCCGGTGGGAACGACCTACGGCATGGCGCGCACCAACGAGACCTTTTTCGAAGACGTACGCATTCCCGCCTCCTGTATGTTGGGCGAGGAAAACTCTGGCTGGTACGTGGGGGCCATGGGCCTGAATCTGGACCGTGTGGGGGCCAGCCGTTACCTGATCTCGGTGCGCCGTGACGAAGACATCGTGAACTGGGTCAAGGAGAACGACTTCGGCGGCCACTCACCGGCAGAAGACCCGGCGGTGCGCGACAAGCTGGCCGAGCTTTGGACCGAGGCCCAAGTGTGCCGGCTGATGACCATGCGCAGCATGTCGCTGGTCGAGCGGGGCGGCGACTTCACCTACGAGGGTGCGGCCGAGAAGGTCTGGGCCCCCGAACACGGCGTACACACGACCGAGGCTATCACCCAGATTCTGGGCCCCTACGCCCAGTTGCTCAGCAGCTCCGAAGAGGCCATTGAAGACGGAATCTTCGCTCACAACGTCATGGGCGCGTTCCAGTCGGGCATCAACCATGGCAGCGTCCAGGTAATGCGGGACCAGATGGCCCGCCGCGGTCTGGGAATGCCCCGAGGGTAAACGGCCGTTCGGTCCAGTGGCGCCCCTTAGCGGCGTTTCCCGAAACGTCCCGGTGATTTAGAGATTCAGCGAAAAAACGATGGACATACTTCCTTCCGAAGAAGAACAGATGCTCAAAAACGTGGCCCGTGAGGTCCTGGAGGCCGAGGTCTCCACGGCCATGGTCCGCGAGATGGAGCTCGACGACCTGGGCTATTCCACCGACCTGTGGCGACGGATGGCCAGCCTGGGCTGGTTGGGGCTGGCCATCCCCGAGGCCTACGGCGGCCAGGGACTGCCCCTGACTTACCTGGGTCTGATTATGGAGGAGTTGGGCCGGGTGCTGGCCCCCGTGCCGTTGCACAGCACCATGGCGGCCGCTTTGACCATTGCCGAAGCCGGGAGCGAGGAGCAGAAACGGGAGATTCTCCCTGCGGTCTGCAGCGGCGGAATGGTCTTGACCTGGGCCGTCACCGAGCGCGACCCGCGGCTCGTTCCTGAAGCCATCGTGCAGCAGGCCGAACCCGACGGCGACGGTTGGGTCCTGAACGGCGGAAAGATGTTCGTCGAGAATTTCATCGTAGCCCAGAAATGCCTGCTTGCAGTGCGGACCGCTCCGGCTTCCGCCGAAAACGAGGGCATATCGCTGTTCCTGATCGATCCCAACGGCATCGGCGTTTCCCATACGCCGCTGGTCACCATCGCCAAGGACAAGCAGAGCCGGGTGAGCTTCAGCGGCGTCCGGGTCACCGGAGAGGACTTGGTGGGTGAACTGCACCACGGGTGGCCGATAGTCGGGTCCATGCTGGACCGGGCGACAGCCCTCCTGTGCTGCCTGATGGTGGGGGCAACCCGCAAAGACGCCGAGATGGCGACGGAATACGCCAAGAACCGCGTCGCCTTTGGGCGTCCCATCGGCTCCTTTCAGTCCATACAGCACCTCTGCGCCGACATGCTATTGCACGTCGACGGCGGCCAGTTGCTGACCTATGAGGCCCTGTGGAAGATGGACCAAGGACTGCCCGCCAGCGTCGAAGTATCCCAAGCGAAGGCTTTTTGCAACGAAAAGTGCGAGTCGGTGGTCCGTTCTTCCCAAGTGATCCACGGCGGAATCGGCTTCATGATGGAGTTCGACCTTCACCTGTGGTTCCGCCGGGTTTCGGCCTGGAGCATGCGCCTCGGCACCACCTTCGAGCACCGGGCGAGAATCGCCAGTGCGCTGCTGGACAAGCCGGGCAAAGTACGCCTCGGCCTGCCCCTGCCAAGCTAGCAAACCTCTGAATAAGTCAGCGACATAGCGGCGAAAGCCGAAATCTCGGAGGAGAGCTTAACGGTATTAGCTATCAAATGAGCACCGGCGCCCCCATCCTAACCTTCCCCCATCGGGGGGAAGGGACTTGTTCAGAGGTTCCCTAGGAAGTACAGGTTAAGAACTGGGAATTACGAATGGGTGGGTCAAATACTGATTCGTACTTCTTAATTCCAAATAGATTGCCGGAGGTGGACTCATGGCCCGAGACCCCGTTTGCGGGATAGAAATCGACGAGGAGCAGGCCCGCGCCCAGACCTCGGTGACCCGTCACGGCGCCGCCGAGGTCGACCCACAACAAGGGACCCGCATCTTCCACGACGGCAGTTGGATCTACTTCTGCGGCTTGGAATGCCGCACCAAGTTCCTAGCCAGCCCGGGTCAGTGGCTAGCGGATAGTGGTTAGCGGCTGAACTTGATCACTGACCACTAGCCACTGACCACTAGCCACTATCCACTGACAAGGAGTCGACTATGCCTGACCCGATTACGCTGGACCCGAAGAAGACCGCCGTCATCTTGGTGGACATGATCAACGCTGTCGCCAAGGGCAACGGCCCTCCGTACAATCCGCCCGCCAACCGTCAAGCGGTCATCGACAACTTCGTCCGCCTCGTGGCCCATTGCCGCGAGGTCGGAACGCCGCTGATATTCATCACCACCCATCGCCGGCCGGACAACTCCGACGCGCCAAGGACCGTATCCGACATCGGCGGCGGCGGCGGGGCCATGCTGGCCGGCACCCCGGCCGTCGAGGTCATTGACGAGCTTGCGCCACAGGCCGGCGACTACGTCGTGGTGAAGCCCCGGTTCAGCGCCTTCTACGGCACCAACGTGGAGGGCATCCTCAAGACCCTTGGCGCCGAGACCATTCTGGTCGGCGGCATCTCCACCCAGCGCAGCGTCGAAGGCACTGCCCGCGACGCCAAGAACCGCGACATGCAGTGCGTCGTCGTGAGCGACTGCTGCACCGCCGGCGAGGAAGACGTGCACGAAATGACCATCAATCACGTGCTGCCGCTGCTGGTCCGGGTACGCAACACCGACGAGGTGATAGCGGCATTGTCCTGATTCTCAAAAAGCGAGGGACACCCTCCCCCTGACTCTCCCAGAGGGACAGGGAACTCGATAGCCGTGAGGTAAGCGTCATGAGCGACGTCAAAACAGTCCTGGTAGGCACCATCGGACAAGGAATCATGCGCAGCGCCGACGGCGGCGAGTCGTGGCGGCGGGTCGGGATCGACGCCGGGATGCACTCCGACGCTCTGGTGCGAACCCTGGGCAACCACCCCGGCCGGCCCGGCGTCGTGTTCGCCGGTACCGACAAGGGGTTGTACCGCAGTGAAGACGGCGGTCAGCAGTGGAAGCTGCTGGACACGGTCATGAGCGGCGCCTGCGTGTGGGCCCTGGCGATCGACTCGGCCGACCCCCAACTGATGTTCGCCGGTACCGGCACCCCCGACCCCGCCGGAGTATTCCGCTCCAGCGACGGCGGCCAGACTTGGGAACAGCGTCCCGTCGAAATCGCCAAGGAGTGCCCCAACGTGGGCGTGCCCCGGGTGACCGGCATCGCCATCGATCCCCAAACTCACCGTGACGTCTGGGTGGGGTTGGAAGTAGACGGCCTGCGCCGGAGCTCGGACGCCGGCGATACCTGGGAGTCCATCAACGGCGCGATCCCCAATCCCGACGTGCACAACGTCGCAGTGGCCGCCGGCCCTCCGAAGACGGTCGTAGTGGTGGTGAACAACGACGTCTATACCAGCGCCGACAACGGGGCCAGTTGGGACCGGCTCGGCATTCGCGAGGTCTTCCCCCTCACCTATCCCAGGGGCATCATGGTGCAGCCGGACAACCCGAACGTGGTCTTCGTTACCGTCGGCGACACCACTCCCGGCCAGACCGGCGCCGTGATGCGCTCCAAAGACACCGGAAAGACCTGGGAAAACCTCGACCTGCCCGTCGAACCCAACACCGCCATGTGGACGGTCAACATCCAGACCGCCGACCCGAGTGTCGTGTTCGCCGGCAGCCGCTACGGCTACCTCTACCGCAGCGACGACGGCGGAGACTCCTGGAGCAAGCTGCGCCGCGAGTTCAGCGAAATCTCCAGCGTGATGTGGCTGCCCGAATAACCTTGCCAGGGGATGTGACATCAAAGGGGCCTCTCGGTGCGAGAGGCCCCTTTTTTATCTGCGGAGTCTTGCTCGTTGTCACGTGTTGATTGCGGGCGTGGAGAGGCACCGCGGCATTCAATGATACAAGGCTATGCAGGCGCGGTTTCGGAGTCGCGCACCCGTGACGCTCCCTCCAACAGGTCTTGATAATCGTATCCTGCCGTTGGCGGGGGAAGTGGTTTGCCGTCCTGCAAATACAGTTCAATGACCTCATTAACTATATCGCATAGTTCCGCAAAAACAGCTTGCTCGTCGTTTCCATGGCACCCGCCGTAAAACAAACTTGGCGCGGTTCCTATGTAACACTGGTCTTCTTCAGACCATTCGATAATCTTAACGTATCTCTTACTCTCATTCATTGCGCGAATCCTCTATGGCACGCCGCACATCCCTAATCTGGCGTGGATTTGCGTCTGACCCCAGGTTTCCCGACAACGTAACCGGCTTGACGACGTCGGGGTGCACGAAGTTTCTATGACTTCCCTTCCCGCCGCGATTTCGGAATCCTGCCCTCTCGATGTCGGCAATTAGCTCTCGTATCTTTGGGGGCATGACTGACCAGGTTTATGGGCGCGCCGGTTCTGGTTCAATCGACAATATCGCCTTCTTCAGGCTTTCCCCACCATAATGATAGCCCGCCGTCGGCGGTGGTAGCGGTGTGCCGTCCTCATGATCCAGTTCGATCCATTCGTCGACTATTTCGCAAACCTCAGCGAATACCGCTTTTTCGTCGTCGCCGTGACAGCATCCGCCGGAGACAATTCCGGGTGCGTATCCTATGTAACACTGGTCTTCCTCAGACCACGCGACGACTTTGGCGTATCTAGCGCTGGCCCTCATTTCGTGGCCTCCTCTATTGCTCTTCGCACCTCTTGGATTTGATACCGGTCGGCATCCGATCTCAAGTTTCCAGAGATGGTTACACGCTTTCCAGTAGTAGAATGAACATAATTTCGATGACTGCCGCGCCCACCTCGATTGTAGAAACCGGCGCGTTCAAGGTCGGAAATCAATTCCCTTATCTTTGGCGGCATTGGCAAATCTGGTTGTGCATCTTTCCCCGCCAGTCATCTTAACACCTCTTACTGGTAATGCCTCGTCAACTCCGAGGCGTAGCGTTGGCCCAGTGACGCGCCCTCGGCTTCGAGCCATTCGGTGAAGCGTGTCGGAGCGGTGGGTGGATCAGCTGAGGCTAGAAGCCCCGCCATCAGGCCGTCGAGTTCGTCCTTGGTCAGCACCACATCGCGGACGAGCCGGCCTGCTATCCGGGCCGCCAGCAGTGCCGCCGATGGCGGCGTGCGCACCAGCCGGGACCGGCTGCCGACGCGCCGGGCCAGCAGCCGCACCATTTCCTCGAAGGTGAACGTTTCGGGGCCTACGGCGTCGATTGCAACATCGTCGGCTCCCGCTCCGGCCTCTACCGCCAATCGCGCGACGTCGTCGACGAACACCGGCTGCACCGGGTAACCGCCGCGGCCGGGGATAGGAAATAATGGGAACCGTCGCAGGAACCAGGCGATGTTGTTGATCAATATGTCTTCGGGACTGAACAGCACCGTAGGCCGGACGATGGCATAGGACAGCCCGGAGTCGCGGACAGCCGTCTCCACCAGCGCCTTGCCCCGGAAATAGGGAAGCGGCGAGTCTTGGGTTGCGTTGGTGATGCTAACATGGACAACCCGCCGCACTCCCGCCTCTACCGCAGCCCGGAGCAAAGCACGGGAGTTTTCGACTGCGGTGTCATGCGTGACGCCGCCGCGGGCAAAGCGGACCCAGTAGGTGTTGTACAGGATATCGGCGCCTTCCAGGCTGGCGGCCAACCCTGAGGGGTCGCCGAAGTCCAGCGGCCGCACCTCCACGTGGTCGCCGAAGGGGCTGCGGTAGACCGGGGTCCGGGTGAGAGTTCTAACTCGACTGCCTTGGTCCAGCAAGCGCCTGGCGATGTACTTGCCGGTGTAGCCGAAAGCCCCGGTGACTACGCTGATGCTCGGTTGGCCCGTCATCTCTGCGGCTGTTCGGCAGGTCGCGGCGCCGCCGTGGCCACCGATCCCCCCGGCTGCTCTCTATTGAATCTGTCCCTGTCCTCTTCGGTGGAGTGACCGTATTCGATTAGATGGACGCACCTGTCGCTGTCAGTCCAAATGGTCCGGCCCCATAGGCCCCCGGACGTTTTGGGTTCTCCGGACCCTCCCGAAAGGTGGATGCTCGTGCCGCAGCTTCCGTCTTCCGACCGGATACCTGTAACGAGAGCCCGGCCCGGTTTGTCGAGTGTTACGTTCTCCCAACTAATGTCACGAGGGTCGATTGCCTCTTCCTGCAAATCGTCTGCGGTGATGGGCGCCAGGACTTTCTGCGTCACTGGCGGCCCAATCTCGATTGATGCGCCGTAGTCGGAGAAGTGGAGCGTTCGGTCGTGTTCGAGGCCCCCAGGCGATTCGAAACCGTAGTTGGCCCGCTTGAAAAGGAAATCGCTCCGCCCGATCCAGATCCCGACTCGGCGGTGCAGCCCGCTCTCCTCGTCCAAATGCGACGCCCGCAGATGGAACACGCCCTCGCCTTCCAAGATTCCGTCAGGACCGAATTCCAACGCTTGCAACGATTCAGACGTCAGCTCCAGTTCGTCCAACGGCGTCACATTCGGGTGGGCGTCAACTTCCCATTCCTCCGTATCGGGGTCCAGGCGGTAGTTAGTCAGCCCGATAGAAATTTGCTCCGTATGAAAGGTGACCCGCTCGCCATGCGACGCCTGGTAGCTTACCTCTGTCGCGACTCTAAGCCGGTCGGGAGGCTGGTAAATGCCGGTCGAATCAGTGCGCGTTACCAAGACGGCGTCATCCTGGGTAAACTTCTGAGTGTCGTTAATCTCGACACGGTAGGAGTCCTGAGCGCCGCTGGTCTCGACGGCCCGGAGCAAGACCTGCTGAGGCGTCAAGAGGGGAGCGTCCCCCGGCGGGCTGCTGACCGGACCGCAGGCAGCGAGCGCGATAAGGGCCGCCAAGATGATCGCGGATAGCAGTCGCGACGAAAAAGCCACCCGCCAGCATTGGCGGGTGGCTTTTTGTACGAACAAGGCCGGGACCGTTACGGGGCCAGGCCGGCGGTCCCCCTTTTGGGCATATCGGCTCGCGGCCGGTTGTCGTAGGGCTGTAACTGTACCTCGTGGAGAGCCGGGATCACTTCGGTGCCCAGCAGCTCGATGGAGCGCATGACGTCGCTGTGCTGCATCGCTCCTTCGTTGCCGTAGATGTGAATGTAGCCGGGACTGAGGCGTTCGATGACCTCGGTCAGCTTCTCGGTGACGGTGTCCGGGCTGCCGACGATGATGTTGTTGACCCCGCGCAACTGATCGTAGCTAAGGCCCACGCCAAGTCCGCCGGCGCCGGCAACGTTGCCGGTGGGGCGTTGGGCCTTGATTTCGACCGAGGCCCTGGACTGGTAGCCGGGCGGGTCGTTGTGTTCCATCGGTCCGCGCTGGCGGTGCTCGATGGTCCACATGAACTCCCGGCCCAACTCGATGGCCTTCTCGTCGGTGTCCGCCACCAGGCACCGGAGCAGGTAGCCGAAGTGCTCGGGGCCAGCCTGCCAGCCGTCTTCCTCCGCGGTGTCGATGTAAATCTGCTTCAGCCATTCGGTGGTGTCCACCAAGGCGCCCAGGTTCATGTAGGGGTGCTTGTGCTTGGCGGCCCAGACCACGCTCTCTGGGCTGCCGGTGCCGGGGAACCAGATGTCGGGCCGCGGCTTCTGCATTGGCACCACCCACGGGTTGACCACCCGGTAGTGGTAATACTGGCCTTCGTAACGGAAGGGGCCGGGCTCGGTCCAGCACTTGATGATCAGGTCGTGGGCTTCCTCGAACCGGGCCCGGTTCTCGGAGGGCTCGATGCCGCCTTGCAGCGTCTCCACGGCGGTGCCGCGGACGAAGCCGGAAATGATCCGGCCGCCGGAATAGCAGTCAAGCATCGCTATCTCTTCCGCCATGCGGATGGGGTCGTTGACCGCGATTACGTTGCCCAGGATCGCGATCTTCACCCGCTTGGTGAGCTTGGCGATGACGGCGGCGTCCAGGTTGACCGCCGGTTTCATGCACCAGTACGAGGCGTGGTGCTCGTTGCTCATAATGCCGTCGAACCCCACCTCGTCGGCCAGAGCGTACTGCTCATGGTACTGGTTGTAGAGGATGGAGGCCTTATGGGGATCGAAATAGGTGTTGGGGAATCCCAATCGTCCCGAGTCGTATTTCTCCAGGTCCTCGTTGCCTACGTGTCCGTAAGGCTGCTCGGAAAACCAATATATCTCCGCTGTGTCTTTGGGCCGCGCCAACTGATCGACCATACCGCAAGACTCCCAGGTTCGATTTGAGCGAGTTATAGTCGCGATTATAGTCAACGCAGCGATTGCGGGCAACCGGCCATTCACGGTCGCCAACCACGGCGGCCATTCACGGCGGCCAATCCCGGTATTGAAACGCCGGGTTGTGGGCATCCGGCTTAAGGGGTAACATTTGGGCGTCGCTGTTATTCAGATTGCGACGAATCTAATCGCAGGCAGGGAGAAAGAAAATGGCTCTAACATTGGCGGACGCAAACCGGATTATCGGCGCATCGCTCGCTGCGGCCAACGAGATAGGCGTCAAGTTGAGCGTGGCGGTAGTTGACGCCGGAGGCCACCTGCTGTCCTTCCAGCGGACGGAGGGAGCCATCCTGATCAGCGGCACAGCGGCCGTTGGCAAGGCGGTGGGCTCGGTGACGTTCGGTCGGGAAAGCGCCGAAATCGACGCCGGGTCGCCGGTGATGCAGGCGATCCTGGCCACCCAGGGAGGCCGCATTGTGCCGGCGCAGGGCGCCATCCCCATTTACCAGGGCGGCGACTTGATTGGCGCCATCGGAGGCAGCGGCGGCACCGCCCAAGAGGACGAAGACTGCGTGAGAAAGGGCTTGGAAGCGCTGTAAAGCGCACACTCAAAGAGCTTCGGAAAAACGAAGGGGCTGGCAACACGCCAGCCCTTTTGTTTTGCCAAAGAGCTAGCGCTAGGGAACCTCTGAACAAGTTATGGTTGTTGCTGCGGCGCCGACTGCTATTGCTGCCACACCATGGCTGATCGCCGAGACGATTGGAACTGGTTCGTCGCCGGTCTGCCGGGTGATTTCGTAGCAGCAGCAGTTTCAGGGGCCGCAAAGGATTCCGTGTCAACACCGGGGCGCGCCGGCCAAAATTCGTATGCTACACTACCGATCGAACGGCTACACACAAGCGTCTATTTTCAACGCGGAACAGCCGGGATTCTGAGGGTTTGGCGGGGCGGAGGATTCGAGATGACAAGAACCCCGGTGCAACGAACACAGTCTATCGCAGACGAACAGCTACAAATGTCCACCCTGCCCACACCTATCCTTGGATACGATACCGGACAGACAGAACCTTGTGGGCCCCCGGACGTTGGCTCCTCTTGGAATCTCGATCCCCATAACGTCGGAAGCGTATTGGTTTGTCAAGACAACATCGAGTTCATGGCCGGCTTGCCAGACGGTTCGATGAAATTGATAGTCACCTCGCCGCCCTATAACATCGGAAAGCTGTATGAAGAGCGGGCTCCGCTAGACAGCTACGTAAAAGGTCAAGCCCGAGTCATTGCCGAGTGTGTTCGCCTATTAGACCCTAATGGCTCCTTATGTTGGCAAGTTGGAAACTTCGTGGAGCATGGCGAGGTGGTTCCCCTCGACACCTTGCTCTACCCTTTATTCAAGGAGCATGGGCTCAAGTTACGAAACCGAATAGTGTGGCATTTCGAACATGGCCTGCATTGCACCCGACGCCTGTCCGGCCGTTACGAGACTATCAACTGGTTTACCAAAAACGACGCGTACACGTACGACGTCGATCCGATTCGTGTTCCGGCGAAATACCCGGGAAAGCGTCATTTCAAAGGTCCGAATATCGGTAGGCTTTCTGGCAACCCGAGAGGGAAGAATCCTGGCGACGTATGGATATTCCCAAACGTTAAAAGTAATCATGTCGAAAAGACGATTCACCCATGTCAATTCCCGGTAGAATTGGTGGAACGCTTAGTGCTATCGATGACGGAACCGGGAGACGCCGTGTTCGATCCTTACATGGGCGTGGGAACGTCTATCGTCGCGGCACTGATGCACGGACGACGGGGATACGGTTGCGATATCGCCAGTGACTACGTTGAGATTGCCCGAGAAAGAGTTCGGGCCTTCTGCTCGGGAACACTAAAAACGCGCCCTATGGGGAAGCCGGTTTATGATCCGATGAAGCCCAATGGCGGACACTGATGCGCATTGCCGCACAATACTCTCACCTCCTGGGTGTTGTACCGTGAGTATTCGCTGACAGATTCCGCGCCAACCAACCACGGCTTCGCCACCGTAGCCGGTACTGCGAGTAGTTGAGGCAAGGCCCCGGGCCACCTGATCTTCGGTCGGGACGCCGAGCGTTCCCTCAAGCCCTGCGGTCTGACGCAAAAAGGGGCAGGCACACGACCTGCCCCTGCCCAGACGCCTCGAGTGTTCCGGGTTAGTTGGGGGTTACCGCCAGGGAGCGGATTTCGCCGAATTCTTTCTTCAGCTTGGTCCAGGTGTCGCCGCCGTCTTCGCTGACGTAGACGTAGCCGAACAGGCTGGCGGCGGCAACCACGTTGGGCATCTCCGGGTTGTTGGCCAGCCAGTAGACCACCGAGTTCGGTTCCACCGGCAGATTGGCTGAGTCCCAGGTCGCGCCGCCGTCCTTGGTCACTTGGATCGCGCCGGTGACGCCGGGAATGAAGTCGCCGTTGCCCACGAACATCGTGTCGGGGTTGTCGGCCTTGATCAGCATCCCCCGGCAATAAGAGCGGGCGTCGTTCTCGTTGAACTTGGGGAAGTAGTGATAGTCCCAACTCTCGCCCTCGTCGTTGCTGCTGGCGATGCCGAAGGGGCTGGTGCAATAGACCGCCGGGTCACCGGTAGTCCGCAGGGCCATGCCGTGGATGTCGCCTTGGAACGGGTCGGGGCCCAGGTCGGGCAAATGCACCCAGTTGTCGCCGCCGTCCAGGCTCTTGTAGACGCCGTCGACCTCAATGCCGGCCCAGACGGTGCGGCTGTCGCGCGGGTCGACGATCATGTTGGTGGTGCGCGGCGTGCCGATGGGGCACTCCAGGTTGACGCCCATCGACAGCTTGTCCCAACTCTTGCCGCCGTCCCGCGACCGGAAGCCCTCGGGCCGGGTGCCGGCGAAGATGGTGTTGGTGTTCGACGGGTCGATGCCTACCGACCAGACCTGCAGGTCGCCGGTGGGAGCTTCAATGCTTTCCCAGTTAATGCCGTTGTCGTCGCTGCGGAACAAGCCAAGTCCGTCGGCCCCGGCCAGGATGCGGTGGGTGTCGCCCGGATAGGCCTGCAGAGCGCGAACGTTGCCCTCGGTGGGAATCGGGGTCCTGATCTTGGTCCAAGACTCGCCGCTGTCAGAGCTTATGTTAAGCCCTTGGCCTACCGTGCCAACGAATATCGAGTAGCCATTCGCCATGACGTTCCTCCTTAATATGGGGAATTGGCGCCTGTTTGCGGATATGCCGCTATGATAACGGCAGAGTGCCGAAAACGCCAGAAATCGATGTCGGGCCTGAATCAGGATTCACCGGATTTCGGGATTTGACGGCGTTATTTCAAACCGGGGGAATCCGATAATCCTCATAATCCAGATTCGGATGGAAAGTTGACACTCACAATTGGCTGCTTCACAATCGATGGCAATTACTCCACGATTGGAGGTAGTGGGATGGTCCAAACAGCCGCATACACTGTGGAAGCTTTTGTAGCCGATGTGAATGAAATCTTCGCTTCGACCAAAGACGCCCTCGCGCAGGCGCAGGGCGTGGCCGATCATTTGAAGACGCTCCTCGCCGAGCCCGACTGGCTGGAACGCGCTATCGAGTTGCCCGAGGAAGAGGGGTACGGCCGGTATACGATTCATCTGGACGAGGACTCGGGGCACCCCGGCAACGGCTGGTGGTTGATGGTCTCGGTGCAGAAGCCGGGCCAAGACAACCTGCCCCACGACCACGGCGCCGCCTGGGTGGTCTATGGCGTCTACCAAGGCGCAATACGGCAACGGAAGTGGCGGTGGTACTACCCCGGAGAGGGCGTGGACCGTCCGCAGATCAAAGAGACCGGAAGCTTCCTCCAGAAGGACGGGGCGGTGGCGTTCTTCCTGCCTGGGGAGATACACGACACCCTGAACGTAGAAGAAGGCCGCTCCTTGGTGGTCCGCCTGGAGTCCCAGAAGCTGGACCGCATCGTCCGCTACCAGTACAACCCGGAGGAGCGTACCGTCAAGGTGATGGACCGCTGACCGGCGGCGCGCTCCCGGCGTATGAACACCGATCGCCCCCGGCAACTACCGCCGGGGGTTGATATCTTTCCCTGCCCACTCGATCTCCTACACCTCCCCACTCGATCTCCTATAATCGGGTATGATGGCGAGGCGTCTCTGCGAGAAATGGAGATAAGCACGAGGCCTGTTATGACCAGCAAACTGGTTCCGCAAACGCCGGCAACCGGGCCGGAAGGCCGATTCCCGGATCTCCCACCCAGGGACGATATGCAGAACTCCATCTATCTCAGTCGCCCCGCCCATCAGGCTGCCCTGTCCCGCCACCTCGGTTCGCCGGACACCACCCTTGTGCTGAGCGAAATCCCAGTTAGCCGGCATTCGAGCCAAGGCAATGACTTGCGAATCCCCGACCTGCTCGTTGCCTTCGACATAGACCCGGCCGCCGCTATAGCCCAAAGGGGCTATGCCATCGAGCATCAGGGCAAACCACCGGACTTCGTGCTTGAGATCGCTTCCGAGACGACGGGACGGAACGACTACACCGCAAAGCGGTATGACTACGCCGCCTTCGGTATACCCGAATACTGGCGCTTTGACCCCACCGGCGGCCAGTACCACGACGCGCCCCTGGCCGGAGACGCTCTGACAGACGGCGCGTATCGGCCCATGATCATCGTCCAGACGAGTGAGACCCACTACTGGGGGTACAGTGCGGTGCTGAACCTAGACCTATGCTGGGAGGCTGGACAGCTACGCTGGTGGGACCCGGAGGCACAGCGCTATCTGCTGACATTCGATGAGACGGACGAGCAACGCTTGGCAGAACGCACAGGCCGCTTGGCAGCAGAGTCCCGTATCCGCCTATTAGAAGAGGAACTCCGGCGATCGCAGGGACCCTGATTGCCCGGCGCCCTATCTCGTCCGGGTCCGTTCCGTCGCAGCCAAATCCAGCGCCCCAGTCTCCGCGTCTCGAACGGCGTCGGCGTGGGTGCGCTAAATTGAAGTTCCCGCCCCCATCTCCTCCCGCAGTTCTTGGGTCGCCCGCAGGTCCAACTCCCCCGTCGTCGGGTCGATCACCACGCCGTATTCCTGCCGCACGTAATCTATAGTCAGTTTCTCTTGCTGCACGTCTTCCAGCACGGCGAGCGGGTCGCGTTCCAAGGGGTCTCCGTAGCCGCCGGCGCCGGCTTGGACTACGCGGTAGAGGTCGCCTTTTTTGAGCGTCATCAGGTGCTTGCCGGGGAGCTCTTGCTCGTCGGGGGTGCCGGGGTTCAGGAGGTTTTGGGTGGGGGTGCCGGGTTTGCCGCCCTCGACGCCCCAAGGGCGGAAGTTGGTGCGGTCGGAGCGCAACTGGAAGGTGGCCTCGTCGGCCAGTAGCCGGAACTCCCGGACCATGCCCAGCCCGCCGCGGAACTTGCCCGCGCCGCCGGTGTCGGGAACCAGGCCGTAACGTTCCACCAACAGGGGCTGGTCGGACTCGATGCTCTCGATGGGCGTGTTGGCCATGTTCAAGACCGGCGACGCTAGGCCGTCGGCCCCGTCGATGCTGGGCCCGCCGCCCCGGGGACCGTCGTTGTTGAACTCCAAATATACCCACGCCTTGCGGTTGGGGTGGTAGCCGCCGAACGACAGGCCGATCTCCCCGCCGCCCCAAGCCGCCGGGACTCGGCCCGGCAGCGCTTGGGCCATCGCGCCGAACAGGGCGTGGCAGATTCGAAACCCGGCCAAGCCCCGGGCCGCCACCGGCGCCGGGTGCTGGGGGTTGACGAAGCAGCCTTCGGGAGCGGTGATGTTGAAGGGCCGGAAGAACCCGCTGTTGGACTGGATTGCAGGGTCGATCAGGCACTTCATCACGGCGTAGACGTTGGACTTGGTGTAGGCGAAGTTGGGGTTGATGGACCCCTTGGCCTGCGGAGAGGTGCCGTCGAAATCGACAAAAAATTCGTCGCCGGCGATCCTGACGTTGACGTGGATGTCGATGTGCTGGGGGTCGATGCCATCGTTGTCAATGTGGTCGACGAACTGCCATTCCCCGTGGGGCAGCAATGAGATTTCGGCGCGGGTCAACGCCTCGGTGGTGTCGAGGATGTCGGTCATGTAGCTTTTGAGTTCTTCGAGACCGTACTCGTCCACCAGCCGCAGGAGGTCCCGCTCGCCGAAGCCAACCGCCGCCAGCAGGGCCTGAACGTCGCCCAGCACCTTTTCCGGCACACGGACGTTCTTTTCCAGGATGCGCCACACCGCCCGGTTCAGCTCCCCCCGTTCGAAGAGCTTGAGGGGCGGCAGAATGAGCCCTTCCTGGTAGATTTCGGTATTGTCGCAAGCGTTCCCGCCGGCCACCCGCCCGCCGATGTCGGTCTGGTGGCCGATGCAGCAACTCCAGCCGATCAGAACGTCGTTAACGAAGATGGGCTTGAACAGGAATATGTCAGGCAGGTGGCTCGCCCCCTCGTAGGGGTCGTTGTTGGCGAAGATGTCTCCGGGCTGCACGTCGTCGCCAAAAGCTTTCATCACCCCCTCCAGAGCCGGGGCCATGGAGCCCAGGTGGGGCGGCAGGGTGAGTCCTTGAGCAACCTGCTGGCCTTCCGCATCGAACAGGGAGGTCGAGAAGTCCATGCCGTGCTTGATCACCGCCGAGCGGGCCGTCCGCACCACGGTCAGCGCCATGGTGTCGGCGATGCTCATCAGGGCGTTCTTGATGATCTCGCGGGTCACCGGATCGGTCACCTGTTGCATCGGGTTCTCCTCCGCGGATGAATCCGCCGCACTGGCGGGGCAATGGCTGCATGGTGCCATAGCGACGGACACGGGCGCAAGGCAGCGGGGCGCGTCCGGCGCGTCCGGCGCGTCCCCAGGGTCTTGCCCGCGGATTTGACAGGGGACCAGTTGGGAATACAATCTCCTCAAGGATTGACGATCTGCCGGCCTGCGGCCGACTCTCGGATTGCCAGCTTTGAATTGCCAACTTTGAATCGAAGGAGGGCGAATAATGCCTGACCTCAGTCCTGAACAATGGAGCCACTACACGGCGACAGTCAACGGCATCAACATTCATTATGTTATGGAGGGCGAGGGCGACCCAGTGGTGTTCCTCCACGGCTGGCCCGAGTTCTGGTATTCCTGGCGGCGCCAGATACCCGAGTTCTCCCAGCGTTACCGGGTAATCGTGCCGGACCTGCGGGGATTCGGCCATTCCGACAAACCCCTCTACGGCTACGACACTCGCACCGCGGCCTCGGACATCTACGAGTTGGTGCGGCAACTGGGCCACGACCGCGTGCGCATCGTATCCCACGACATCGGCGCCCGGGTGGCTTTCCGGTTCGCCCTGGACCATGAGGAATCGGTGCAAAAAATCGCGTTTCTCGACGCCACCCCGCCCTACGAGCAGCTCGGCCCGCAGGAGCCGTCGGTGGTGCGGGAACGGTGGCACTCCTACTTCCACCAGCAATTCGACCTGCCGGAAAAGCTGCTGGAAGGGCGGGAAGAAGTGTACCTGCGCCATATAATGCGGGACTGGACCATCAACAAGTACCCGTTGACCCAAGAGGTCATCGACGAGTACGTTCGGGTCTACTCCGCTCCGGGCGGGCTTCGGGGAGGGTTCAATTACTACCGGGCCGCCGCCTACCAGGACCCTGCCGACTGGCGGGCCGACGAAGGTCGGCAACTGTCCATCCCTGCCCTGTTCCTCTACGGTACCCGCCGCGTGCGCACCGCCGAAGCCATGGGCGCCGGGCCGTTGGACGACGCTTGGCGGGGCGTGATCCCCGGCGTGCAGTCCAAGCATCTGGGCGACTACGGCCACTTCCTCCAATGGGAGTGCCCCGAGGCGGTCAATGAAGCGCTGACTGAATTCCTCGGCGATTAACCTTGCAGGGGGCCTTGCAGGGGGCGCCCCGGTAGTTGCCGTGGCCCCGGTCCATGGTTGCGGGCGTCCACAAGGGGCGCCCTACGAGAGATTGACCACAGGAGTGAACGAAATGAGCACAATGACAGACCGGATCGCGTTGGTGCGCTCGGAACAAAAACGGCTTGGCGACTACTTCCGGACGCTGTCCGCCGAGCAGTGGAGCGCCCGGAGCGCCTGCGACGCTTGGGAGAACCACGACGTGGTAGCCCATCTCTGCATGGCCGTAGACCTGTTTTCGTCCAACATCGGCCGCGCTGTCGGGGGCGACTCGACGCCGCCGGAGGGCGCTCCGCCCCCTGGCCCCGACGCGTTGGCCGCCCGGATGGCGGCCAACGCCCACCGCGCCGTGGCCACCCGGCAGGAGCTGGGCGACAGATTATTGCCGCACTTTGCGTCCCAGTGTGAAAGGTTGGGTGAGGCGCTTTCCGAGCTAAACCCCGAGGACTGGGACAAGCCGTGCTACCACCCGGCTGCGGTCATAAGCGTTGGCGCCTACGTCGACCTGCGTCTCACCGAAATGGCGGTCCACGAATGGGACATTCGCTCCGGCATCGAGTCCTCGCCTGAAGTCGCCCCTGACGTGCTGCCCGCCGTCTTTGACCTGCTGCCCAAGTTCGTAGTCGGGCGGCTCTACCGGCCCGGCGAATCAATCAATGGGGCCACATCCTTCCGCTTCAATATTACCGGGGCGGTGTCCGGCTCCTTTGACATCACGGTAGGCGACGGCGACCCCCGGATGGGCCCGGCGGGCGAGGGACCGGCCGCCGCCACCTTCGGCTGCGATGCCAGCGCCTTCGCGCTAGTGGTCTACGGCCGCATCGGCCTGCACGAAGCCATCAGCAGCGGCCAAGTCACGGCCGACGGCGACCCGGCGTTGATTGCCGCGTTCGCTGAATAGGGATCCGGTTCACGCAGAGGGCGCAGAGTTGCCGCAGAGACGAGAGAGAGGGTTTTGGGACGCTGCGTTCTCCGCGCCTCCGCAGCGTTAAAAATGCCCGAGAGGAAAAGACGATGAAGCTTTTAATTATGTCCGGCGGGCGCCACCCCTACCATGAGTCAACGCCGGTGTTGGAAGAGTTCCTGAAGGCGGGCGGCCATGAGGTGTCGGTCACCGAAGACGCTTCGGTCCTGACCGACGCGGCGGCCATGGGCGGTTACGACGCCCTGGTGTTCAACACCCGCCGCGAGAACCTGCCTGATTTCGGTGAGTGGGCGCTTTCCGCGGCCGAGCGGGACGGCCTGAAACAGTACGTCGGCTCCGGCAAGGGGTTCGTCTGCATCCACATCGCGGGGTGCCTCCCCGCCGATTGGCCGGAGTACCACGAGATAACGGGCGGCGGCTGGATCACCGGCGCCAGCTACCACCCGCCTTATGGGACGATGGCGGTCAACGTCAGCGACGCCGGCCACAAGGGCGTTGCGGGAGTCGCCAACTTCTCCACCGAAGACGAGCTGTACATGAACGTCGCCTTCGACGAGTCAAACGACGTGTTCATTACCGCCAACGCCGATGACGGCGCTTATCCTTGGGGCCCGGACCGCGAGGACACCTTCATGCCCGGCGGCTCCTACCCGCTGGGCTGGACCCGCAGCTACGGCAACGGCAAAGTATTCGTACTCCTACTGGGCCACGACGGCCGCAGCTTCGAAACCCCGGAGTTCCAACGAATAGTGCTCAACGGAGTAGAATGGGCAACGGCGTAGTCGGTCACGGTACGTCGCCCAAGCCGTCTGGCGCGGACGGGTGAATTATGGCCGGGCAAGAATTCAAAATCCCCGTCGGTGAGGGCAGCATTTCGGCGCTTCGGAACGGACCGGTATCCGAGAGCGGAGACTGCTTCATCTACGCTCCCGGCGCAGGCTCAAACCTCAACGACGGGTTCGGCCAGTATCTGGCGGGGCGGCTAGCGGAGTCGGGATTGGCGTGTGTCCGGTTCCAGTTTCCGTACATGGAGGCCGGCCGTCGCGGCCCGGACTCGCCGCGGGTGTTGGAGGAGGCTTGGCGGCAAGTGATAGAGAGCGTTGCCTCCGAGGCCTCCAGAATTGTGGCCGGCGGGCGGTCAATGGGTGGACGCTACGCCTCGATGGTAGCGGCGAAGGGGGCCGCGGTGGATGCTTTGGTCCTGTTCGCCTACCCGCTGCATCCGCCAGGCAACCCGGAGCGGCCCCGCGACGGCCACTTCCCCAACATCATCGTGCCGACGTTCTTATGCTCCGGCACCCGGGACTCATTCGGGACGCCCGAGGAGTTGCGAGCAGCAGCGGCCGACGTCCCCGACGCTACCCTGCACTTCCTGGAGGGAGCGGACCACGGGTTCGCCGTCCCCCGCTCTACCGGCCGCACCCGAGACGACGTGTGGGCCGAGGCCGTAGAGGCGTTCTTGGCGTGGTGGCGGCCTCACAACACTCAATGATAATGCTATCGTGTGATCCCACAATTTGACGACAGTGGACTCCAAAGAGACAAGGCCTCTGGAGCGACCAAGGGGATCATAGCCATAGACTTGGGAGACCTATGATGATCAAGAACGAACAGCAATACGAGCTTACCAAGTCCTCGGCGGAAGGGTTTGTGAAAACTTTACAGGCAATTAAGGGGGGGCAGGGCAGCATCAAGGATCTGCACCCTTTGCTTCGCAAGGCCCACGAAGATGCGTACACCAGTCTACTTGAGGACTTGCAGGACAACATCCACGAGTATGAGGCATTAATGATCTATTCGAGGACAGGCCTTACCGCATAGATTCGGACCCGCCACCGGCGCCCGCGCTACCCCCGCTCCAGGATTATGTTGCTAGACTCGTCCACGGCGGCGGTCCAGCCGGGGGGCGCTACCGTGGTGGAATCGTATTCTTCGATGATCAGCGGGCCGTGGGCTGACTGGCCGGCGAGGCTGCCACGGCTGACTACGGGAGTGTCGGCCCAGCCGCGATTGGGACCGAAGTAGACGCTCCGGCTGGTTTGGAGGTGGTCCGAGCCTGCAGCCAACTCGATGCGCTCCGGCATGCGCGATTGTTCCGACAGGCCCCTGGCAATCACACGCACGTTGACCAACTGGTAGCCGGCGGCGGTGCTGTAGCCGAACGACTGCTCGTGTTCCAAGTCGAAGTTCTGGGCGACGGCGGCCAAGGACGCCCTGTTGACCGGTCCGGGCGGGAAGGGGACCGTCAGGTCGGAGACCTGTCCCTCGTATTTCATGTCCACTTGAGTAATCAACTCGTGGTGCTGGTCGTCGAACCCTTCCAGGCGAAGTTGCCGGCGTCCTTCTCGCCACAGGCCCTCCAGCAATTCGGACAGGGCTTCCACGTTAATCTCGTCGAAGGTCTTGAAGTAGGTCTGGACGAAGTGGTGCTCGACGTCGGCCACCAGCAGTCCGAAGGAGCTGAACACTCCCGGAAAGGGCGGCACCACCACCCGCGAGATGTCCAGCATTTCGGCCAGGCCGGCGGCATGGACCGGGCCGCCTCCGCCGAAGCAGACTAAGTCGAAGCGCCGGGGGTCGCGTCCGCGCTCGCTGGACACGGCCCGGAGGGCGCGTCCCATGTTCGAATTGACCAGGGCGTGGATGCCGTGGGCCGCCGCCACTTCCGACAGGCCCAATGGCCGGGCCACGTGGTCGGCTACTGCCTGACGGGCCAGCTCGGCGTCGATCTCGAAATCCCCCGCCAGCAGGTGTCGCGGGTTCAGGTAACCCAAGAGGACGTCGGCGTCGGTCACTGTGGCGTCCTGCCCGCCCAAGCGGTAGCAGGCCGGGCCGGGGAAGGCCCCGGAGCTTTGCGGCCCCACTCGCAACGACCCGCTGCGGTCGACGGTGGCGATGCTGCCCCCGCCCGCGCCCACTTCGGCCAGGTCGATGGCCGGCACGCGGAGGATGTGGCCGCTGCCCCGCAGCAACCGGTGTCCGACGCTGATTTCGCCGCCGACCTCGTATTCGGGGGCTTGCAGCATCTCCCCGTTCTCGATAATCGAAGCCTTGGCGGTGGTGCCGCCCATGTCCAGGGTCATCAGATTGGACATGCCGAGCTGCCGCCCCAAATGGTAAGCTCCTACCACTCCGGCCGCCGGACCCGATTCGATGCAGTAGACGGGCCGCTCTTTGGCGATATCGGACGTTGCGAGGCCGCCGTTGGACTGCATGACCGTGAGGGGAACGGTGACTCCCATGTCGGTCAGACCGTCGGTCAGCAGGGTCAGGTACCGCTCCACTACGGGACGGACGTAGCTGTTGATTACGGTGGTGCTGGTGCGTTCGTACTCCTTCATTTCCGGCAAAAGATCTGACGACAGCGTGAGAATCACGTCCGGCGCCCGCTCACGCAGCACTTGGGCGATGTATTGCTCGTGGTCCGGATTGGCGTAGGAATGGAGCAGGCAGACGGCTACAGACTCGACTCCGCTGTCGAGCACGGACTGCACCGCCCGGTCAACGTCGTCCACGTCCAACGGCCGCAAGACCTCACCGCGGAAATTCAAGCGTTCGCCAACCTCGAGACGGTACTGCCGCTTAATGAGGGTAGGCGACTTTTCATAGTACAGGTCGTACAAGCGCGGGGTACGGTTGCGGCGGAACTCCAGGATGTCCCGGAACCCTTCAGTGGTAATCAGCGCGGTGTGGGCGCCCTTTTGCTCGATGATGGCGTTGGTGGCGACGGTGAAGCCGTGGCTGACCTCGGATACCGAGCCCGGAGCGGCGCCCAAATCCTCCAGGCCGTCCGCGATGCCGTCGAGCACCGCCCGGCTGTAGTCGCCGGGAGTGCTGGCCACCTTCCGGGCCAACACCCGGCCGTCGCTGCCGAGGAAAACGATGTCGGTGAAGGTGCCGCCAATATCCACGCCCACGCGGAATTCAGGCATGATAACTCCTTCTTTTCACCCCAAGGGGCATGGAGGCCAGAGAGGACCTCAATGCCCGCTCAATGCCCGGTGCACTTGCTCAGCCATTCGCGGCCGTCGCGGGCCAGGAAGTCGTCGGCGGACTCTGGGCCCTCGCTGCCGGGATCGTAGATTACGGGCGGGCGGGAGGACGGCAGGGCCAGCCCCTCAATAATCGGGTCGATAATGCTCCAGGACTGCTCTATCTCGTCGCTGCGAATGAAGAGCGAGGCGTCTCCCTGCAGCGCGTCGAGCAGCAGGCGCTCGTAGGCGTCGGGGATTTCCTGGCCGCCAAAGGAGTCCTCATAGTGAAATTCCAGGTTCACCGGGCGCAGGTCCAGGGCCGAGTCCGGGGTCTTGGCTTGAAATCCCAAGTGGACGCCTTCGTTGGGCTGCAGGCATATGGACAACGTGTTGGAACCGATGTCCCCGGTGCGGCCTTGGGGAAAGATGAGATGGGGCGGGCGGCGGAACTGTATCAAAACTTCGGTGCGTTTCTCGCTCAACGCCTTGCCGGACCGTAGGTAGAAGGGAACGCCCTGCCAGCGCCAGTTGTCCACGTCCAGCCGGAGGGCGGCGTAGGTGGGAGTCCGGGAATCGGCGGGAACGCCCGTCTCCGTCAAGTAGCCCTCGTACTGGCCCAGGACGGCGTGGGTCGCCGCCTCATGCGGCGCGATGTGCCCTACCGACTCCAGCACCTTGACCTTCTCGTTGCGGAGAGTATCGGCCTCGAAGGTCGACGGCGGTTCCATAGCCACGACGGCCAACAATTGGAGCAGATGGCTCTGGAACATATCCCGAAGCACGCCGGCGTTGTCGTAGTAGGTGGCCCGTTCGGCGATGGAGACGGACTCCGCGACTGTAATCTGCACGTTGTCGATGTAGTTTCGGGACCAGATGGGCTCGAAGATGGCGTTGGCAAAACGGAAGACCAGCAGGTTCTGGACCGTTTCCTTGCCGAGGTAGTGGTCGATCCGATAGACTTGGCGCTCGGCGAACACCGAGTGGACCAGGCGGTTGAGCTCCCTGGCGGTGTCCGAGTCGACGCCGAACGGCTTTTCCACCACCACACGGCGCCAGCATCCGTTCTCCGCCTGATAGCCGGCTTCACCCATTCTGATGATGGCCGGTGGAAACAGGGAGGGGGCCAAGGCCAGGTAGTACAGCCGGTTGGCCGGTCTGCCCGGCGCTTCCACCTCGGCCAGAGTTCGCTCCAGCTCGGCGAGACCGGCGGGGGCGGAGACGTCTCCGTAACAGCAATGGACCCGGCTGGAAAAATCCTCCCACACTTCGGGGGCGGGCGGGAAATGAGCCTCTTGGCCGAAACCCTCATAGAAGCAGGCGCGAAATTCCTGCTGGGTCATTTCGCTGCGGGCCATCCCGACTATCTGGACTTCCGGGCCGAGCCGTCCCTTGCGGTAAAGGTCGGCCAGGGCGGGGGCAAGTTTGTTTCTGGCGAGGTCGCCGGAAGACCCGAAAATAACGATGGTCGTAGTTTGGTCTGTCATTTCGCCGCCGCCCCCGGACAGGCTAATCGCCGCCGCGCCGGACGGCATGGCCGCCGAACTGCTGGCGCAGCGCGGCCAGGAGCTTTGCCCCCAAGGGGCCGCTCTGGCGGGAGCGGAAACGCTGCTGAAGGGCCGCCGTGATGGCGGGAATGGGCACTGCGAGGTCCAACGATTCCTCGACCGTCCAGCGTCCCTCGCCCGAGTCCTCGACGTAGCCCTGCAAGTCATGCAGCGTCGGGTCTTCTTTCAGCGCGGCCGCAGCCAGGTCCAGCAGCCAGGAACGGATGACGCTTCCGTAACGCCAGGTTTCGGCGATGGCGGCCAGGTCCAGGCCGAAGTCCTCTTTTGCCGACAGCAACTCGAACCCCTCGGCGTAAGCCTCCATCAGGGCGTACTCGACCCCGTTGTGCACCATCTTCACGAAGTGGCCCGCGCCGCTTGGACCGACGTGGCTGTAGCCCCGGTCCTCTCCCGGAGACAATGTACGAAAAATGGGCTCCAGGCGTTTGACCGCCTGTTCGTCTCCGCCGACCATAAGGCAGTAGCCGCCGGCCAGCCCCCAGATACCGCCGCTCGTGCCCACGTCGATCAGGTCGATATCCCGCGAAGCCAAATCCTGGCTGCGGCGCATGGTGTCTTTGTAATTGGCGTTGCCGCCGTCCAACACGGTGTCGCCCGGCGAGAGCAACGGGACGAGGCTGGCGATAGTATCCTCGGTGGGCTGGCCTTGGGGCACCATGACCCACACGGCCTTGGGCGGTTTCAACCGCCGGACGAGGTCTTCGAGAGACGACCCCGCCTCCGCGCCGAATCCGGCGCTGGCGGTTATGGCGGCGGAATCAAGGTCGTAAGTGACGACCCGGTGGCCGCCCAACACCAGCCGCTGGGCCATGTTGGCCCCCATTCGGCCAAGACCGATGAGCCCCAATTCCAAGTGTGATGCCTCCTATAGTGTGGCGCCGGCTTCGGGCTGACCGCGTATCACAGCTGTTCCAGCAGGCGCTGCAACCCGTCGACAGGTTGGCTGCCCAGGTCAATGCGGGCGGTGCGGCGCCCGAGCCTGGACAGCGCCTGGAGGTCTCCGACGGCTTGTGCAGCCGCCAGTGTCGCGAAGCCGTAGGGCCGGCCGGGGATGGGCAAATCGTCGTGAGACATGGTCAGTTGCAGGAACAGGCCCGAAGGGCTGCCGCCTTTGTGCAACTGTCCAGTGGAGTGGAGAAACCTGGGGCCGTATCCCACGGTTGTGGCGATACGGTGTCGCCTCATGACCCGCTGGCGCAGTTGGTCCAGAACATCGTCCGCTTCCCGGGTGATCGGCATGCAGGGCGTGATCGGCATGTTGGGAGTGATCGGAATGTAGGGCATGATCGCCAGGTAATCGCCGGGCTTGGACTGGGCCAGCAAGCCCGGCAACGTGCCGGCCGGCAACGGTTCGGGCAGCCGGGCGTCCCTTATGAAATCGGCCAGCAGCCTTTCGGTGATGTCCTTGCTAGATTGAACGTCCGGTTGGTCGAAGGGGTGAACGTCCAGGACGGCGCCGGCGACGGCAGCGGCGAACTCCCACCGGAAGAACTCCGCCCCGAGGTCGAAATTGTCTCGCAGCTCCAGACGTTCGACCGGATGGCCCGCCGCTTCCAGCCGGTCGACCGCCGCGTCCACGCCGGGGTCAGCATCGGAGGCGGCCCGGGAGTAAACGAACAGCCGGTCGGCGTCGTAGGCATCGGGCGCAAGCAACGGCTCCCCGGCGATGGGGATAATGCCTTTGCCGTCCTTGCCCAGGCTTTCGGCGATGAGCTGCTCCACCCAGAGGCCGAGGCTTCGGATAGAAGGCGGCTCGATTAAAGTTAGCTTGTCACGCCCCGCGAGGGCATTCGCACTGATGAACGCGCCTAATTGCGCCCCTGGATTGGAGCCGATGTCCGCAGCCTGGCACCGTTTCCGCATCCCCAACGCTCGGGCCAGCAACCCGGCAACGTCGATTCCGGCCAAGGCAGCGGGGACGAGCCCGAAGTATGACAAAGCCGAGTAGCGGCCGCCGATGTCCGGGTCGTTGAGGAACACCCGGCGGAACCCGGCCTGCCCGCCAAGGACCTCCAAGGGCGTCCCGGAGTCCGTGATGGCAACGAAGTTCCTGCCGGCCTTGGCTTCGGACAGGACCTCTTCCGCCACGCCGCGGAAATAGCGGTAGAGGGACAGCGTTTCAATGGTGCCGCCCGACTTGGATGAAACGAGGAACAGAGTCCGGGCCGGGTCAATGGTCCCGGTGACCGCCCTGACCTGCGCCGGAACCGTGGAGTCCAATACAATCAGTTCCGGATAGCCCGGTATGGGAGTGAAGGTCTTTCCAAGCGCCTCCGGGCCGAGGCTGCTGCCGCCCATGCCGAGCAGGACGACGTGCCGGTATCCCTCGCGCCGAATCTCGTCCGAGAACAAGGCAAGGCCGGGGGCCTCGGCCTGCATGGCGCCGGCAATGTCCAGCCAGCCGAGGCGATTGGCGATCTCCCGAGAATCGGGGCGCCACAGAGTGTGGTCTCGCTGCCAGATGCGCTGTATGACCTGCCGTTGGTTGAAGCCCGTTAACGGGTCGGAAGCCTCTCCCGCATCGCCGCCGGGCGGTAAACCGGCGGGGTCCCGGCTGACCGTACGTTCGGAGGCCAACCTGCTACCCACGGACCAAGCGGCGGGCTTCGTCCGCCACCCGTTCGGCGGTGAAGCCGAACCGCTCGAAGAGCACGCCTCCGGGGGCGGATGCGCCGTAGGTGGACATTCCGACGGATGCGCCGTCCAATCCCACATAGCGGGCCCATCCGTTGGTCGCGCCCGCCTCGACCGATAACCGGGTCCGGTTGCCGGGCGGGAGCACGTGGTCGCGATATTCCCGGGGCTGGGCCTCGAACAGCTCCCACGAGGGCATGGAGACCACCCGGGCATTGATCCCCTCGCTGGCGAGGGCTGTGCCGGCCTCGAGGGCGATGTGCACCTCAGACCCGGTGGCGATGATAATCACTTGCGGAGAGTCGCCGGACTCCCAGAGTACGTAGGCGCCCTTCCTGACGCCCTCGGCCGGTCCCAAGGTCTGTCGGTCCAACACCGGCAGGTTCTGGCGGGTAAGGGCGATGGCGGTGGGGCCGTCGTCCTTCTCCAGGGCTGCCTGCCAGGCCAGTGCGGTCTCGGTGGCGTCGGCCGGGCGGAACACCGTCAAGCCCGGCATCTCGCGCAACGACATCAGGTGCTCAATGGGCTGATGGGTCGGACCATCTTCGCCAAGACCGATGGAATCGTGGGTATAAACGTAAATGACCCGCCGGCCCATTAAAGACGCCAAGCGCACGGACGGACGCATGTAGTCCGAGAAAATCAGGAACGTGGACGCGTAGGGTATGACCCCTCCGTGGGCGGCCATTCCGTTGGCCACCGCTCCCATGCCGTGCTCCCGGACGCCGAAGTGGAGGTTCCGTCCGGCGAAATTACCGGGACCGATATGGCCCTCACTGTTGAGAATGGTCAGGGTAGACGAAGCAAGGTCGGCCGACCCGCCGATCAAGTTCGGCACCGCGCCGGCGATCGCGTTCATCACCCGGCCCGACGCTTCCCTGGTGGAGACGCTCCCCCCTTCGGTGAACAAACCTTCGATGCCGTCGGCCCAACCGGGTGACAATACGCCGCTCAGGGCGTCCTGGAGTTGCCGGGCTTCTTCGGGGTAGCTTTCCCGGTACCGCTCCACCGCCGCCTGCCAATCATCCTGGCATTGCCTTCCCCGCTCGCTCGCCATGCTCAGATGCTCCCCGGCTTCCCTGGGGATGGTGAAGGGATCGAGGTAGGGCCACCCCAACTGCTCCCTGGTCAGGACTACCTCGTCGTCGCCCAGCGGCGCGCCGTGAACCCCGGCGGTCCCGGCTTTGTTGGGGCTGCCGTGACCGATAACCGTCTCGCAAACGATGAGGGTCGGCTTCGAAGTCTCGGTCTTGGCTTCCGCGATGGCGGTGGTGACGGCGTCAATGTCCTGCCCGTCCATGGGCCCCAGCACCTGCCAGCCGTAGGCTTCGAAGCGGCGGGGGACGTCCTCCAGGAAGGCGATATCGGTGTCGCCTTCGATGGAGATGCCGTTGTCGTCGTAGATGAAGACGATCTTCCCCAGCCCGAGAGTCCCGGCCAACGATGCGGCCTCGGCGGTCACACCCTCCTGGAGGTCGCCGTCGGAGACAATCGAGTAGGTGTAATGGTCGATGATTTCGTGGCCGGGACGGTTGAATTTCGTGGCCAGCCATCGCTCTACCAGCGCCATTCCCACGGCGTTGCCGAAGCCCTGGCCCAGGGGGCCGGTGGTCACTTCCACGCCGGGGGTGACGCCGTATTCCGGATGGCCGGGGGTCTTGCTGCCCCATTGGCGGAACCGCTTGAGCTCGTCCATCGGAAGGTCGTACCCGGTCAGATGAAGCAAGGAATAAAGCATGGCGGAAGCGTGGCCTGCCGAGAGGACGAACCGGTCGCGATCCGGCCAATTCGGGTCGGACGGATTGTGTTTCAGGAACCTGTCCCACAGAACGTAGGCCATGGGCGCGGCCCCCATGGGAGCGCCGGGATGTCCCGACCTGGCATGTTGCACCGCGTCTATGGCCAAGAATCTAAGGGTGTTAATGCACAGTTGGTCAAGGGTTGAATTGGACAAGATTCTCCCCTGTTGAAGGCTAAGTATGGAGTGCGGTTAGAGTGTACCCATCATAGCCCGTGACTGCAACGAACCGGATCAGCCAAGACTACTTCCATCCAATCGCCGGTCAAATAGCCGGTCAAATCGCCGGCCCCCAGTTTGGTCGATTTCCGGCCAATCGTAGTCCCGGTGACCCACTGACGGCAACACCTAGGAACGACGGGGCAACGACGGGGCAACGACGGGCGGTTATTCAGCGCCATCGGCGCCGCTATAGATTATGGAGTCGGGCTTGAAGGCGGCCCAAGCGAACCAGAAATGGTCGCCGTGGACGAATTTGGCCAATCGCTCCCCCTTCAGTGGACCGTCCACCGCCACGCCCAGTATATTCCAGGCGGAACCGGTGCCCACATCCTCGATGCGGTCATCCTTAAACCGGAAGGTGAGCATCTCTCCATTCAGCTCCGGCCGAAACACGGCGGCGGCCCCCACTTGGCGAGCATCGGCGAAGCTGGGAGTGTCCAACGCCGACTGAGTCTCCGGCTCAAAGAGAACGGCCAGGTCCACGCCGTTCACCTGGTAGTTGACCACGCGTTGATCGGCCAATACCGAGAATGGAAACGCGATGTCGGTCCCGGCCACGGTGACGGCCGCCACCCGTTCCTTGGGCAGCAAACGGCCGTCCAACTCGCCCCGAAAGAGGAAGGGAGGAAGATCGGCCCGGTCGTAACCGGCGTACGGATTGACCCCGTAATTGCGGCTGTGGCCGGTGTCGCTGGACAGCACCTGCCCGTCCGGGTTCGCGGCTTGGAAGTCCTGCCAGGAGGTGATGGACGCCGGGAGGAACCCGAGGCGGTTGCCGGAGAGGACGCCGACGATGGCTTCGCCGGTCAACTGTTGCCACCACGAATGGGTCTGCCGGTCCCACATCACCAGATCGCTGTTGCGGAGTTTGCCGGTTGTGCCGAAATCGTACACCAACCCGTCGAGAGTCCGTTCGAAGGCGATGGCTGAATTGCACAAGGGGCAGAAGGTAACGGCCACCGGGACTCCGCCCACCTCGTCATTGACGATTTCGTGCCAAGTGAGGATTTGGAGCGGGTAGGCGCGGCTGTCGCCGTTGATCTCCAAGGCTACCACCGGTTCGAGGGGCGCCAGCCAAGCGGCCGCCTCTTGGGAAGTGATGAACTTCGGCTCATCGAGGGGAGGGATGCCGTCGCGGGGGACGCCGCCGGAGAATATATCGGAGTAGGGCACCGTGTGAAATCTGAAATCGGTCCTCCAAATCCGCCGGTCGATCCGTATACCGGCAAGCGCTTCCCGCCAATCAGGGTCGGCTTCCAGGGTGGTGAGGCTGGATTCGGGGATAGGCGGCCCGCCGGTGAAATTGGTTCCCAGAGCCGGGCGCGGAGTTGGAAAAAGCGCCGGCCCAGGCGCAACTGTCACAGGTGGAGTTGGAGAAAGCGTCGCACCGGGCGCAACTGTCACAGGTGAAGTTCGAGAAAGCGTCGGATCGGGCGTAGCTGTCGCAGGTGGAGTTGGAGAAGAGGCCGGTCCGGGCGCAGCTGTCGCAGATGGAGCTGTCGCAGTCGGAAATGGACTTGTTGGCACGGCCTCGCAGGCGACGGCCAGCAACGTCACAATCGTCGCAGCTAGCAAAAATGACCGCCAACCTCTATCGACCATTCCGCCCTCCTCCCGGGCGGCAAGCGACGGCCGGGCCTTCGGTCCTATCGGGGGAAGGGACTTGTTCAGAGGTTCCCGAGCAATCGTAGAATCTCGAGGATGCTTACCGGTCCAGGGCCGGGAAGATCGTTTCTTTGAAGGCCTGTAGTTCGCCGGTGGCGAATTCGTAGGTGGCCCCGGTCATCAGGTACAGGTGGGTGAGGCCCGATTTCTCCGCCTCCCGGATGCGGTCCACGACGTATTCCGGAGTACCTATGAGACCCATGGCGTCGCACACCTGGGCCAGAGCATCGTCGGGCAGAAAGGCGCACAACTCCTGGGCCTTCCGCCAGTCCTCGGCATGGGGTACGTCGGGGTAAAGGTCCCACAGCCCAGCGGGCAATTCCAGTTCGCCGAAGTCGAGACCGGCGGCTTGAAGCCAGCGCTTGTGGGTGCCTTCCATCAGCCGCTGCACCGCCAAGGGCCGGGCGGTCTCCCGGGCTTCCTTCAGGTCATCCTTGATTATTGTTGTGGCGGTGAAGACGGTCTCGATATCGTCCGGGTTGCGGCCTGCGGAACGCGCCCCGTCGGCGATGAGTTCCCGTGCCTCCGCTACGGCGTTGGGATGGATGCCCGTCATGAGGACTGCGCCGTCGCAGACCTCGCCAGCCACGCGCATGGCCCGCGGGCCGGTGGCCGCGATGTAGATGGGGGTGGGTATGCTCTCGTTGCCGTGGCGCATCCGACTGTTGGCGTCTCCGAACTGCACCGTGTCCCCGGCCATAAGTTCCTTCATGGTGACGATGGCGTTGCGCATCTGGCGCACCGTAGCGGGCTTGAGGCCCACGGTGGCGGTGGAGCTGTAACCGCGGCCGATCCAGATCTGGGCCCGCCCGGGGGCAATCTCGGACACCGTCTGGGCGGCCGAGGCTATTACCGATGGATGGCGGGTAATGGGGTTGGTCACCGCCGAAGCTACCCGGATATGTTCGGTGGCCTGCAACGCGGCGGCCATGCTGACGAACACGTCCCGCTCCAACATTTGGGAGTCCAGGAGCCCCACGCCGTCAAACCCCGCGGCTTCGCACTCGCGCACGAACGCGGCGACTTTCGGCACTGGTTCGCAGGGCGGGACTCTCAAGTCAATCTGAATGGCCATGCGCGTACTCCTTGTTGGTTCTCCTCGTATTGTCATCGTCGTTCAGACGGCGAGCGTCGCCCGCAGCCTGCGGATGATGATGTCGGTCTCGTCTCCCGTGAGGTTGAGGGGGTCGACGCCCAGTTGGTCGGGGGGCCCCAGTTGGTGCAGGTATATGGGCGGGTCGCCGTGCTGCATCGCGGCGGCCACCTGCTCCGGCGGCAGGCCCTGCCAGTCTTTCCCGAAGCGAAGCACCGCGGTGGGGATGAGGTAATCGGCGCCGTCGTGTTTCAGGCTGACCTCCAGTCCAGGAGTCTCCACGAAGGCGTCCACGACCCGTTGGGCCAACGCTTCATATGCCGCTGTCTCGGTGTCTTCGTCTTCCTGAACGAACGCCCCCAGGGCGGTCACCAAGCCGACGATTTCCTCTTTGGCCACCTTCATCGGGCGACCGAGGAACTGAGCGGGGCTGCCGTTGGCGGCGGCCGCCGCGATGAGGTCTCGCCGGCCGCAGAGGATGCCGGCGCCCTGGGGTCCGCGCACTCCCTTGCCGCCGCTGAATACGACCATGTCTGCGCCATCCCGCAGATAGCGGTGCAGGTTCTCCCGGGGCGGCAGCATCGACGCGGCGTCGACGATTACCGGCACTCCGTGGGCGTGGGCGATCTCGCAGACCTGGGCCAGCGGCATCACCCGGCGGCTGCTGAAGGGAGCGCAGAGATAGGCGACTGCGGCGGTGCGCTCGTTTATCGCACCTTCCAGCTCCCAAGGATGACTGAACAAATAATCTCCGACCGGCACGAGCCTGGCGCCAGCCGCCCGGTAGGCTTGGTCATAGGGGAACCGGTGCATGGTTTGGATGATGATTTCATTCTTCATGCCCTGGGTATCGGGCAACCGCCGCATCTTGACCGGGTCGTTACCGGCGATGCAGGCGGCTGCTTGCAGCAAAAGGCCGCCGGCCGCACCGCTGCAGACCAAGCCGGCTTCCGCGCCGGTGAGGCGGGCGATTTCCTCGCCTGCCTTCTCGTTGAGTTCGTCGATGTTTACCATCACGCGGGCCGTGCCGGTCATCTGTTCCAACACTTCGGGCCTGGTCCTGGTTCCGCCGTAGCGGGTGACCGAGCCCGAGGCGTTGATGATGGGGGTTACGCCCAGCCGCCGGTATACCTGTTCCGCGTCTCCCGCGGCGGGAACGGCAAATTGTGTCACTGTTTCCTCCAGGTTGGCGCGGCCCTATGGGCACCCTTTGACTGCGCCGCATTATATCAATTGTCGTGTGGTAACATGCGGATAATGGACAGGCTGGAACTGGAGGCCGACGCGGTCCTTCAGGCGGCTCCTGGCCCTAAAACGAGAGACTACGCTTGGACATCAGGAGGTATGATCGTGACTACCGCCGGCCGTCTAAACTCCATGGCGCTGGGAGAAGCAATGTTTACCCAACGCGCCATCCGCCGCTTCAAAAAGGACCCCATCCCCGAAGAAGTGATGAATGACGTCATGGAGTCGGCCATCCGCGCTCCCAACGGCGGCAACAACCAGCAGTGGCATTTTGTCGTGGTGCAGGACGCGGCCGTTCGCGGCAAGCTGGCGGAGCTTTATCACGAGGCCTGGTGGGCGAAGCGGGCCGACGCCGGGATATACGGACCCGAAGACCTCCCTCCCGGCAGGAACGCCCTGCGCTCGGCGATGCGATTGGCCAACGAGATTGGGGACGCCCCCGTGATGGTGCTGGTCTGTGCTACCGCCAAGGGCGCCCAAGCGGCGGGCTCGGTGATTCCGGCCGCCCAGAACATGCTGCTGGCGGCCCGGGCCTTCGGTATCGGCGGCACCATCGCCACGCTCCATCCGGTCGTGGAGGAACGGGTGCACGAGCTGTTCAACATTCCCGGCACCGCGCAGGTGGTCTATTGCATGCCGTTGGGGTATCCTCGGGGAGTGTTCGGCCCGGTCACCCGGAGGCCGCTCGCCGAGGTCTGTTCCTACGACCGGTGGGAAAGCCCGGACTCCTAGCAGACGGAAGGAGGCAACCGAGCGGCATTTGCGGCGAGGATCAAGGTATGGAAGAACGCATAAGGAACATCGAAGACTTCGCTCAGTACGCGACGGAGATGATTATCCTGATGGAGGAAGACTGTCGGGCGACGAGAGAGGCTATTCGGCGACTAGACGACAATTCAGCACGCAAAGATGAGTTACTGCAACGGATACTTCATACCGTTGCGGTGATGCAGGCCGACATCATTCGAATTGACGAATCCCGTTCGTAGAGAAGAACGCTTATGGCTGAAGACCGCCAATCGATAAGGAAACCCATCCGGCGACTAGATGAGAACGACAAACGCAGGAAAGAGGCAATGCGCCGGATGCTCCAAGCTGCCGCGGCGATACAGGCTGATGCAGATCAGAGAGACGAGGTCGGCTCAGAGGAGCCGGGGCCTAGCCCCCAAGCAGGCCCTTGATCTTGTCCAGGAAGCTTCTCGTGCCGCCCCGTTCCATGAACTGGGCCCACTGCTCTTCCGCCCCCGTCGACCTCCGCAAGTCCCGCGAACGCTCCTTCATCACTTCCAACACCCGCTCTTCTTCCCCGTGGTCCAACCAATAGCCGTGGTCGTTGGGGCAGTGCTCGATGGGCAAGTTGTGGGCCCGGTAGTTGAAGACGTCCATCATTACGCTGCAGTGGGGACAGGGCAGGTCGCCGGTCCTACGGGCGTAATCCCGCATACCTTTGACAATTTCCTCGCGGACGGCGGAGTCCTCGAGGTCGTCCATCTCGTGGTAATCGAGCCAGATGCCCTTGCAATCAGGACACCGGTCGACCTCAATACCGTTGAATTGGCGCACGGCCAATGTGGCGCTGCAACGTGGGCAGTTCATTTTACCCTCACCCTGGCCCTCCCCCAGAGGGAGAGGGGAGGTTGGATTACGCGATGACCCGGCGGAAGAATCCCAGGGCGTTACCACCGATGATTTTCTTGACGTCTTCGTCGGAATGGCCCCGGCGTATCAACCCCCGCACGATGTTGGCCCCATCGGCGGGCGACTCCAAGCCGTTGAGGTAGGGCGCCGGGAACTCGGTGGGGCCGTCCCGGCCCATCATATTCCGGTGAAAGGCCACGTGGTCTCCTATCGTGGTGTCGGTGCCGATTCCCACGTGGTCGATGCCGACCAGCTTCACCATGTAGTCGTAGTGGTCCAAGACGCACTCGATGTCCTGCTCCGGGTCGTCGCTCAGGGAGTTGGGCACCGCGGTGATGCAAATAATGCCGCCCTTGCGGGCGCAGGCGATGAGTTCCTCGTCCTTGCGCGTCCGGCGGTTTGGCCTCAGGGTGTAGGCGGCGTTGTGGCTGAAGGCCACTGGGGCGCGGGAGTGCTCGATGGCGTCTGCGGCGGTGGGCATCGAGGCGTGGGAGAGGTCCACGACCATCCCAACGTCGTTCATGCGGTGCACCACTTCAATGCCGAAGTTACTGAGGCCGCCGGGGTTGCGCTCGTAGAGCCCGTCGCCGATGAAGTTCCTGCGGTTGTAGGTGATGCCGGCCAACCGCACTCCCATGCTGTGCAGGGCGTCCACCCGCTCGATGCGGTTACCTATGGCCAAGTGCTCCAGGGTGGGAAGGAATCCGACGTTCCCCTGCTGCTTGGCGGCTATGATGTCGTCGGCATTGCCAATCCGCACGACCCCGTCTTGCGCGGTCACGTCGGCCAGCATCGTGCCGACCTCGGCGGTCAGGTCCTCGTACTCGACGAACGACATATCGGTGGTGTTCTTCAGGCCGCTGAACACGTTAGCGGTGGTAACGGCGGTCCAACCGCCGTGCTTGACCGCCTGGTAGCCCCATTTGTAGCGGTTGCCCCGCAGATAATCAATGAAATGGTCTATGGACTCGGGCATCACGAAGGGGTGCTGGTGAACGTCCACCATTGGCGCCTCCTCCATGATTCCTTGGAACCGCGCCTCTTCCGTGGAATTCAAAGGAACGACGGAAGAGGGTACACGGTCCAATTCCTTCGCCAGTGGAATACCGTCAATAGTCATAGAAACCTTCGCGCCCTCGACGGCGAAAAAATCAGTTGCGGGAAATAGCGGCGCCGGCGCCGCCGGTCTGCTCGTTGACCAGGAAGGTCGCCTGGTCCCGGCCGTAGGCGGTCTCCAGATCGGCGTCGAACCGCTGGCCGCCGAGCCCGCCCATCATCTCGTACCGCTGCTCGGTGGCGAGCCGCCCCTCGAAGTCCGAGTGCTTCACTTCTCGTTCCGTCTCTCCCGCCAGGTACATCTCCACAGCCTGCATCATAAGCTCCCGGAATTGTTCCGGGCGCAGATGGTTTGCGGACCGCAGGAACACGTAGCCCCAACGGATTCCCATGTGTTCCAGGTGTTCGAGCATTCGGCGGCAACTCCAGGACGGGCGGCGTGGCGGACCACGAAAATGACTGTTCGAGTCTACTTGAGAGGAAAGCCCCGGTCAACGAAACCTGCGCCGACATTGGAACAGGGCCGCGCTGCTCGTTCTGCAGGGATGCCGTCTTTCCGGCAGCCCTCCCCGTCGTTCCGGCGTTCGGCCGTCATTCCGCCACCCCCCGTCCTTCCGGCGTCCTCCCGCGTCATTCCGGCATCCCCCAGTCATTTCCGGCACCCCCCGTCCTTCCGCCACCCCCCGTCTTTCCGGCGAAAGCCGGAATCCACGTAACCCCAACCCTCAGGGACAACAGGTTGACTCCGGCCTACGGGCGCCTCCTGAGGTAGCTGAAGCCCATTCGCGAGAATCCATTAACATATTCCGCCGTATAGTGTGCCGTTACGCCTACTCGCGGGCAGACGGACACCTGGGAGGCTACGTGGATTCCGGCTTTCGCCGGAAAGACGGGGTGGGGGGCGATGCCGTGACGACGGACGGGATGCCGGAACGGCGGGGGGGGTGGCGGCCTGACGGGCAGGTTGCCGGAACGGCGGGCACGGTTTGTCAGCGGCCGCTCGTCATCCAGAAGTCATCGGCCTTTTTGTCAAACTTTCCATTTCCTGCCATATCGTCGAGCCACACCCAAGATTTGTTCAACCACCGCCACCGGAAGTTCCGGATAAAGAAACGCGGTATGGCATATATCTTGCGGGGCGGCTTGGTCCAGGCGCACCTGCGGACGCACGTGCTACAGGTGGTCCCGACACGATTCTGGAAGGTCATGCACTTCTTTGCATCTACCTTCCACGAAAGTACTCCCGTCGAATTGCTCTCGTCCAAGGGCTCGAAACTCCGGTTGCCCTTTGTGATGGCTCCCGTACCGCACTTCGGGACACATTTCAGACATGCGTTGCAGAACTCGGTAATGCCGGAGTCCACGGCGCCGGCGGGCTCCAGCGGAAGGTCGGTGAAAATCTTGGAAATACGGCAGCGCGCGCCCACCGTGGGGTTGATTAAAAGACCATGTCTCCCCATCTGGCCGAGGCCCGCATCGACAGCCAGGGGGATGCTCAAGGCTGTGTCGTTGGCCGCGGGAATGGCGTTGTACCCCAGCCCTCGTATGAATTCAGCCAGCATCCACAGGGTCGGCGCCATTCGGGCATACGCCAGTGTACTGAGTCCCTCAGTAAGAAGGGACGGCGCATGCTCGGTGCCGTCCATGTCCTTGCCCCACTCGTGGAGCAACACCACCACGTATTTCATCTCCTTCGGGATGACCCGGGTCCCATCTTCAAGGCGAATGGGCTGGTCGTACTGTTCGTAACCGGGATCATCGGAGAACTTGATTGGGTGGTCCTTCTTTGTCTCCTCATCGAAGTAATGGGAATACACCCAGCGACGGTCCAGCTCAGCAAAGCCAACCTGGTCCGCTCCCAACACTCGGGCGGCCTTGCGCACAATCTGGGAGGCCTCGTTAGCGGAAGTTTTCGGCCGGCCAGTCGGCGCGGGCTCCACTTTGGTTTGCCATGCGGTAGCTCGGGTATCCGCCTGATTCTTTGAGAAGTCCATTAGAGTTAGCAAGGAATCCGCCGCGGCGTCCAGGCCCCACGCGGTGGCCTCGAATCCGGCTCGTCCGTTCTCAGCAAGCTTTCGCTGCTTGTCTTTCAGTTTGGTTCGTTCAGCCTTAAAATGGGCATCCCAGACCATCTGCGAGCCCATATGGTCTTTCTGATTGAACCGAACGTACGAATCCTGCACCTGGTACATTTCGGCGGCCGTGACGCGGCCGTTTGTGCTTGAATCCTTTTGCGACTGGGATTTGGCATGCCGCCGCAACTCAAGTTTCATGCCAGGATACCTCCTACCGGTAACGCCTTGTGACATGGTGGCTGACAGCCATCCGAGGCTACGCAATCAGCCATCGGGAGGACGGCTCCAGCAATTACCACCATCACCATACCGGCTGACCACGGGAACCCTTTGTCTTCAGCGTCTCCCTCGGGCGACACGAGTCCCGCTGCGATAGCCGGCGCGGGGCAGCGGCTCAGCTCTTCAGAAAGTCTCGGACTATTTGAGAGACCGTGGCAAACTGTTCCAACTGCGGTACGTGGGCCGCTCTTTCGACGATTACAGACCGGGCGCCGGCAATACGGTCAGTGAACTCCTGAGCGTAGATGGCCGGCACGATTCCGTCTTGTCGGCCCCATATCACCAACGTGGGAGCCTGGATCCGGTGCAAGCGCTTCTTCAGGCCCTTATCGGGGATGGGCCAAGTGAACTTCCCGGTGCAACCCAGGTTCCAGATGCCCTGAATCTGGGCTGTCATTCGCTCTTCCGGGTCTTCGGGTTCCGCCAATACCCGTTTGGCGACCGGTCCCTCAGGTTCGTAGAAAAGTTCCTTCACCAGATCGTCCGGCGCCATCGACATGGCATTCTTGACCGGTGCGTCGTCCCGCCATAAGCCGATGGGACTAAGCAGCACCAGCTTGCCAACCCGCTTGGGGTCGGTTGCCGCTATCTCCGAGGCCACCATGCCGCCGAACGAGTGCCCCACAACCACCGGCGACTCTAATTCCAACAGTTCGAAAAGCTCGTAGTAGTAAAGGACCAAGTCCCAAAGGTCGTCCAACGGTTTGATGGCGTCCGGGTCGCCGGGGGTCGTACCCGGATGTTCCGGCGCGTAAACAGTGTGGGTCTGCGACAAGTCGTCCAGGAAATCGTCCCAATTGAGGCCGGTGGCGCCGTGCAAGAACACCAAAGGCGGTCCTTGCCCCGCTATTTTAACCCTGGACTGAATCTCGCCACGCCAAACACTCAGGGTGCGTTCCTGAATCGTCACCATTCTAATTCCCCTCCAGGCATTGGCAGGGCTGTGTTAAACGCTCGCCTGGCCTGCCAACTGTCGTTTTCCCCGAAGCTTTTCCGGCCACCAGTGGTTCTCCCATCCTTCGTCGTCCCAGATGTCGCGCAGCTTGGGCAGCACTTCCTTCCCGAAGAGGTCGATGTTCTTCAGGGTGAGTTCATGGGGCATGGAGCCGATCTGCAGCAGGACCATCAGGTTGCCCACCCTTAGCTTCTTGACCGCTTCTTCCAGTTGGTCGACGACCGACGCGGGACTGCCGCCGATCACCAGTTGGTTATCGATGAAGTCCTGGTAGTTCCATTCCTTCATGTCTCGAGTAACCGACGTGATCTCGTCCATATAGCCTTTTCTGTAGGTGTTATCCAGGCTACGAAAGTCCATGTAGCCGGGAGCGGCGAAGAACTCCGGGGCAATGTGCAGAGATTTGTCGTAGAAGTAGCGGATGTGTTCGTAGTAGTCTTTCTCCGCTTGCGCATCGGATTCCGCGACGACCACGAGCTGTAGGAACCCGGCCCGGTACGGGTTGGGTTCCAGGCCTTGGCGGTCGACAAATTCCCAGAACCCGTCCATGACCTTCTTGCCCAGGTTATTCCCCCAATAGCTCAGGAAGCAGTAGCAATGGTTATGCTGGGCTGAAAAATTCCAGGTGCTAAGGCTCCCAGTGCCCGGCACCCACACCGGCGGATGCGGCTTCTGTATCGGGCGGGGCCAGAGGTTGACCATCGGAAGCTGGTAGTACTTGCCGTTCCAGGCAAAAATTTCTTCCGCCTGCCAAGCCTTCATGATCAGGTCGTGAGCCTCGTAATAGCGGTCACGGTGCTCGATGGGAGGAATGCCGTAACAGAGGTTGGCGTCCATGGAAGAACCCAAGGGCATGCCGGCTACCAATCGGCCCCCGCTGATGCAGTCCAGCATTCCGTATTCTTCGGCGACGCGGGTGGGCGGGTTGGTGGTGGGAAGCGTGGCGCCCATCTGTACGATCGCTACGTCCTGGCCGTTGGTGGCCCGGGCCAGGACGGAACCCATTAAGTTGGGGCCGGGCATGAAACCGTAGGCATTCTGATGGTGCTCGTTGACGCACAGTCCGTCAAGGCCGGCGCCGGCGGCGTAAGTAAGTTCATCCAGCGTCCAGTTGTAGTACTGGCCGACTCTCTCGGCATCGGCCAACTCCCACCACGGCGGGTCCACCCAAACGGAGTGGTACCGCTGCTCGAAATCGGACGGGAGTTCCCGGTGTGGCATCAGGTGAAACATCGATACTTTCATGACTGCTCTCCTTGACCTGACGGGGTGAGTAGCGGCATTGTAGCATCAACGCCAACATCCCGCAGAGTAACCCCTCTCATTTGTGCAAACCTTCAGCCTATCCGTACCGCATGTCGGATTTCGGCGAGCCCAGTTCGGCCGGCGGTTTCAGGTAGACTGTCCCTTCCTCTACCAGGACCTCACAGACGGGCACGTCATCAGCCAGGGGGCCGAACACCAGAGCGCCGGTGCGCAGGTTGTAGCGGGCGAAGTGCCGAGGGCAAACGATTACGTCTCCCTCCAGCTTCCCCTTGGACAACAAGGCGGTTGCATGGCCGCATTCATCCAATATGGCAGCGAACTCACCGTCCAGGTTTACAAGCACGTATCGCTCACCTTCAATAACGACAACCTTTTTCTGGCCGGGCGCGACGTCAGTGGTCTTGACTGCTTCGGTGTAGTCTGGCGGCGGCATGTTTGTTCCTCGTCAACAGGGATTAAACGGGAGGAGTATACAACAGTTGTAGACACTAGCGTAACTGCCTCGTTTTCTGGACCAGGGCAATCGCGTCTTAACTAAGCAAAACTTTGAGGAGGTAGTCCTCGCGCCAGCCGGCTTGGAGGCGTTTGCCCTGTAAGCCTACTTTCAGGCTGGTCTCCTTCTTGAGCAGGTTGTGAGAAATCTG
>DAOUHF010000203.1:0-16822 GCA_034428795.1 Dehalococcoidia bacterium | reverse complement strand
CCTCCAAAGAAGCAAAACAGGCCATAATCGATGCGCCCTCCCCTTTCATCATCACCACCACCCCGTACTTAACCGATTTCCTCCATTTTATACAATTCTAAGGTTCTGATTAAGACGCGATTGCCCTGGCAAAGGGCCCGGTTTACGAAGTCTTGGGAGCCAAAGTCTTGGGAGACATTTTTACGCACGCGCGGCCCAAAATCACCTTGTTTTTGCACCACGCCCAACGTACAATCAGGCAGCGGCGCCCAACGCCCAAAGGGCCGCGAGACCCCACCCAGATGAGAAGTGTAGGAGGTGAGGATGGACTCCAGCATCATCGGCAAGATAGAAAAGGCGAGGAGATACGCGGAGGAAAAAGACCGGGTGAGCATCAACCGGTTTTCGGCGACCTTCCAGGGGGATCACAACAGCTACGCGGTGACCTTCGACTCCGGGATCTGGCATTGTGAGTGCCATTTCTTCGCCACCAGAGCCGTGTGCAGCCACACGATGGCGCTGCAAAGAATGCTGGAAGACATGCTGGCCAGACAGCAACAGGAGCCGGTGGAAACCCGCTAACGCGGCGAAGCCGTACCCTCCGTTATCCCATGGGGCCACGAACGCGATCGCGGCCCTTTTTGCTTCCGTTCGCGGGCCCGCCGGCCAGGCCGGCCCAGTGAACACCGCCTGAGCCATAGATTGGCGGGGGCCGTGGGGGAAATCTTATTTCACCAATTTCACCTATCTAATAGGAGCGCGTCATGAAAATCGTAGCCGTTCTCTATCCGGGCGGCCCCGCGGCAGCCGATACGCCGGAGCTTCTGGGCTGCGCCGAGAACGCTCTGGGACTGCGGCCGATGCTGGAATCAGCGGGGCATGAACTGGTGGCCATCTCCGACGCCGGGGCCGGGCTGGAAAGCCACCTGCCCGACGCCGACGTGGTCATCGCCACCCCGTTCTGGCCGGCTTACATGACCAGAGAGCGGATCGCGATGGCTCCCAACCTGCGCCTGCTGTTGACCGCCGGAGTGGGTTCCGACCACTTCGACCTCGCCGCCGCTGCGGAACGGAACATCACCGTAGCCGAAATCACCGGCAGCAACGTGGTGAGCGTCGCCGAACACGTCGTAATGCAGATTCTCACCCTGGTGCGCAACTACTTCCCAGCCTACCAGGAGGTGGTCGCCGGCGGTTGGGACATCGGCAAAGTAGCCGCCCGCTCCCACGACCTGGAGGACAAAACTGTGGGTATCGTCGGTTTCGGCCGCATCGGGCAGCGCGTGGCCGCACGTCTCAAGCCATTCGACGTTTCGATTCGTTATTTCGACTACCGCCGCCTCAGCACCACCGAGGAACAGTTCCTGGGGGCCCGGTATTCCGCCCTGCGCCCGCTGGTGGAGGGAAGCGACGTGGTCAGCATCAACATCCCCCTGACCCCCACCACCCAGGGAATGTTCGACCGCGACTTGCTCTACAGCATGAAGAAGGGCGCCTACCTGGTGAACACCGCCCGGGGCCGTATCGTGGACACCGACGCGCTGGTCGAGGTGATGGAGGCGGGCCACCTGGCGGGGTACGCCGGGGACGTTTGGTACCCGCAGCCGGCCCCCGCCGATCATCCGTGGCGGTCCATGCCCAACCACGCCATGACGCCCCACGTTTCGGGGACGTCGCTGGAGGCGCAGAAGCGTTACGCCGACGGGATACGCGACTGTTTGGACAATTTCATGGCCGGAACGCCCATCGACCGAGACTACATCATTGTCGAAGGCGGCCGCGTCACCAGCCCCAGCTACAGCTACGCCTACCAGTAGGGTTAAACTCGCGGACCCAAGGCCTGGCTGAGCTGGGTCAGGACCGACCGCGGGTTGGTGATGGAGAGAACGATCAGACCGGGATCGCGGTTCCTGGCCTGGGCGGAGACGTAACGCCGGTCGGCCTGGGGCACGTCGGCCCCGATAAGCAGGGCGGCGTAGCCGGAAGAACCCACCATGTCGATGGCCACGCCGTCGTTGGTAGTGCTGGTGACGATGTAACCGGCCCCTTCCAGCAGGCGCGTGATGCCATCGACGGAGGCCAGGCTCCGGCCGACCATTACCAATCGGTTGTTAGTTGCCATCGGTTACCACCAAGCCGTCATGGGACGTCCATACGGGTCAACCGGCGCACCGCGAGCCAGTAGAACACTCCCGTAACCAGGACCCCCGTACTCTTGCCGGCCCCGTTGGGCCCAAGCAGCCCGGTGATGCCATCGGTAACCTGATAGTCAACGTCATCGAGAGCAATGGTAGTCCCGTAACGCTTGGTGAGGCCATTCGCTTCGAGCAGGACTGCCATGGTTCCAGTATACGCCACGGGGTTTGCACCGGTCGCAGGACATCAAATTTTCAGGCGGTGGACGCAACTTTCGATGTCCTTCAGCCCATAGTACACCCTTGGGAAATGCGTATTGATGATTACGGATGGCGCGTCCACAGTTGGGGTAACCCCGGAAACGTAAGTATGGGCCTCCCGGTTGCGTTGCTGTCTTAACGTATCGAGGCTCGATTCCATGAGATCGAATTTCGCCGGATCATACCTTCGTTCCAAATCTTCCACGTTGACCAACCCTACGACTTGTATCAGCATCGGCCGAAAATTGGCTGCATAGGCAAAATTATGAGTGCGCTCGATAACATTCTCCTCTACATGCTTCAAGTTCGCGGCGTCGGTTAATCGCTTTCTGGCACAGTCCCTCACAATCTGGTCCATTGTTAGTTCAATCCAGCCGCACAATTCCAAAAGGGCCAGCTTGGAAAAATACAGGGGGTCTCGGGGATTCCGGGACTTCCGGTTAAATCGTGAATTCAACTCGCGTAAGTTCCTGGCAATGGCGGCCTTATTGACCACATCAGTGACCGGCGAAAACCCGCTCCGCCGTGGACAGACGGCTGAGAACCCTTTGCCTCCCCGAGAGGCCCTCCCTCAATTTTTCATCCGAGAATTCTTCTGACGTAAGTAGTTCGTCGTGCATTTCCAGTATCTTCTCGCGGGAAAGCGTCTCGAGATTGCCAAGGTTCCGGGACACTCCAACCAAAACCGCTTCCAGCACCGATACACCCTTCAGGCCATCAGGAGTGGCCTCAAATATGTCTTCGTAAATGATTTTGAATGTTCGATAGAACAAGTCGTTCTTGTCGTCTAGAAATTGCTCATCTGGTTCACGGTGCTTCCGCATGTAGTCGTTCAGGAAAGTCGCCAAGCCTCCTTGGTATTCCTGATAGCTATCATGGAACGCAAAAAAACGTAGGATGCGTTCCTGCCCGCGATACCGGTCGCCTTTGCTTGCGGAACGCCCGGTCATTTTGAGCCAATCCGGATCACGGTCAATATCCCGCAGAAAATCGTTGAACGTGCCCGAATAAATGCAATTCCGTATCTCTTGATTATTGAGTTTGAACCCACCCGCGTTTAGACGGTGGAAAATGGTGAACAGATAGTCCATGTGGTCGCTCTTGGAGTAATCGCAACGGATTACCGTGATGGGCAAAGAGAGATTCTGCACCCGGAAGTAATACTGCTGCAATCTGGAATCTTCGGAAAAACTTGGCACCCACTGCCCGGAGATTGCCGGGTCCACGTCTTCAAGACTTGAAAGCCGCCATTTTTCGCTCCCCAAGAACCGGATGATGCTCCACATGCGCTGAAGGCCATCAATGACCTTCCATTTCCGCGTCTTGTAATCCAGACTGAAACACATACTGGGAATCGGCAACTGCTTCACGAGTGAATCGATGAATCGCGTCTGCGCCGGAGTTGACCAGACGATTTCTCTCTGGAACTCCGGGCTAATCTCGAGCTGCCTTTCTTGGTACATCCGAAATAGGTCGGCGCACGACCTGAGTTCGTTATAGGCGATCAGGTCTGCGGGCGGCACGGAAAAGCCGTCGATTTCTTCGAAGGTTTTGCGTTCCAGTTCCTGGAGGTCAGATCCTGCCGTTGTTGTTGCCATAGTCGCTCCCCTCGGTTGTGGACCATCGTTTGGCCTTGCCGCCGGCATCCGGTTAAACGGTCACACGTTCAGTATACGCCCCCAGGTCAGTCGCTAATTCGCCGCGGCATTCACGGCTTCTGTGTACGCATCGAGACCCATTCTTCGATGTGTTCCAGGAAACCGGGAACGAACTCCGCTTTCAGCTCACTGTACTCGCCAACACTGCCGGTGACGGCCGCTTGGAACAGATGATTGGCGCCAGGGAGGACGAAGAGAGCGAAGTCGGGGTTGTCGACGACCGAAAGGGCCGCCGCCATTGCCGCGGCGTTCATCTCCGCGGGGACCTGGGTGTCGAGTTCGCCGAACAGGGCCAACACCGGGACACTCAGCCGCTCCAAGACCGGACCGGGATCGTACTCGACGAACGACCTGAACCAGGGGCTTTGTACCGTAGCTAGCTGTTGCTTGATGACGATGTCGACATAGGCGTCGACATCCGTTATCGCCGCCCTCTCGCTTTCAGGGGCCGCCGCAATGCTCTCCAGCAGAATCCGCCGGGCCTCCCGCTCGACCTCCTCCCATCCCTCGCCGGTGGTCAGTGCGCTAAAGAGCTGTTGCTGTTGGGCCCGGGCCGTTTGGATTTCCTCCGCCGTAGCGCCTTGGTCCTCGAGGAGGAACTCCAGTTGGACTTTCAGGATTTCATCCCCTGGAACGCCGGTACCGGCCAGAAGGACGAGGAACGAGACGTCATCGGACCGGGTAGCCGCCAGGGGCGCGACCATTCCGCCCTCGCTGTGGCCGATCAGCCCGATGCGGTCCGGGTCGATTTCAGCGTGTCGGAGCAGCAGGCCCACCGCAGCCAGAACGTTGCCGGTACGGTCGTGTATCGTTTGTTGAGACACGTCGCCGGTCGAGCCTCCGACTCCGGGGTCGTCGTACCTCAGCACCGCTATTCCGTGACGGGTGAGGTGGTCGGCGATGACTCTGAACACCGGGAAGCCGGCGATGTCTTCGTCCCGGTTTTGCCCGCCGCTGCCGGAGACCAAGACCGCGGCTGGATGCGGCCCCGCGGACTCCGGAAGGGTCAAGGCGCCGGCCAGGGTAATTGCTCCGCTGGCAAACTCCACCTTCTCCTCACGGTACAACGGTTCTTCATTAGATACGGGTGCGCCGGACGAGGCGGGCGCGCCGGACGGGACGGGGGCAGCAGCGAGACTCGCGCGTTCCAACCGGAACGTGCCCGACACACCGGCTTGGGCGAACTCCCCTTCGATAGCGTCGCCGCGGAGTCCGCCTTCCCAGACCGCCACGTCGAAAGTGGTCTCGAACTCGAAGTGCAGCCGGCCGGACTCGAAGCTCACGTTTGACAATACCTGGCCGGAAAGTCCTTGGTCCGGGACATCCAGCGCGCACTCCAGCCCGCCGTTTGCATCGCCGCAGGTTACTATGAATCCGAGTTCGTTGGGGCCGACGGTGTTTATCCCTTCCCACCTTCCGAGGACGGCGGCGGCTCCTATCTCCGGCACGGCTACCGTAGGCGCGGGGCGCGGCGTGGAAGCCGGGCGCGTAGGGGCTGCGGCAGGCGTCGGGGTCGCGGCAGGCGTCAGGGTCAGGGGCGGGGTAGGGGGCGGGGTAGGGGTCGGCGTAGAGACCGCTGTTTGCGTTGGCTTGGCGGTGGGGACTACGGTGGGCTTCTCCCGCGTTGGGGTGTTGCCGGGCGGACCAGAGGGAGCGGGAGTGAAGACCGGCACGACCGTGGGGGCCGTAACGGCGGTTTGCGCCGGGGTGGAAGTAGGGGCGGGCGTCGATCCCGAGCAGGCTATAACCACGACGGCCAGCAGTCCCGCTATTAATAGTCGCCGCATCACATCCGCATACTACCTCAATTAGACATACGGGTCACAAAGTACGCAGACCGGGACTCTGTGAACTCGGCGGACTCTGTGGTTAAATTAGCCCCACTATGACGGACCAGTTGACGACACCATTGGACGAAATCGTAACCATCGACGGCCTCGACTTTCATTGCCAGGACTGGGGAGGCGCGGGCCGCCCCATCGTACTGTTGCACGGGCTGGCCTCCACCTGCCACATCTGGCGCCTGACCGCGCCCATCCTGGCCAGAAACTTCTCAGTTATCGCCATGGAACAGCGAGGTCACGGCGACAGCGCCAAGCCGGACTACGGCTACGATTTCGCCAGCGTGAGCCGCGATGCCGCGGGCCTCATCAAAGCCAGGGGCCTGCAAAACCCCATCGTGGTCGGCCACTCCTGGGGAGGGGACGTTGCGCTGGAATTGGCGGCGGCCCACCCGGAGTTGGTTGGCGGCCTTTGCTTCGTCGACGGCGGCATGATCGAGCCTTCGACCCGGTATGCCAGTGCGGCGGAAGCCCGAGAGCAGATGGCTCCGCCGGTGTTCAGCGGCGTCACCCTGGAGGAGTTCCGGGAGCGGATACGGCCCCGTACCGAGGAGCTGGGAGCCGGATTCGAGGCGATGGTGCTGGCCAACTTCGAGACCCTGGACGACGGCACGATCCGCGCTAAGCTCAGCCGCGACAACCACCTCCGGATTGTCGACGCCCTCTGGGACCACCATCCGCCAGAGCTGTTCCCCAAGGTGTCCTGCCCGGTGCTTATTATGCCGGCACGGCAGCAGAGCGACGCGGACGGACAGCAGCGGGCGCTGTTGCGCGGCGAAACGGTGGCCGCCGCCGAAAAACTGCTGCCGCGAGGCAAGACCGTGTGGCTGGAAGACAGCATCCACGACGTTCCGATACAGCGGCCGGAGTTGGTGGCCTCGGTCATCAAGAGCCACATCGATTCAGGGTATTTCAACCCCCGCGCTAACCCTCCCCTTGGCCAGGGTTAGGGTGTGGGAAGGTTGAGCCAGATGCCCGCCGATTTCTCAGTGTTGGACAGTCCGGCGATCTCGATGAACTCCTTCTACCCCAGGAAGGGGTGGACGCCGACGCCGCCAGGGGCTGAAGACCTGACCATTCCGGTGGCCGACGGGAAGACCCTGTCCGGCCGCTTCTTCCCCGCCGGGACCGGGCAGCCGACCATCCTCTTCTTCTACGGCAACGGCGAGACCTGCCCCGACTACGACAACATCGCCCCGCTGTACAACCGGATTGACGTGAACTTCCTGGTGGCCGACTACCGGGGCTACGGCCGCAGCGAGGGTTGGCCCTCGTTCAACTCCATGCTCTCCGATTCCAGGACCGTCCTGGACTTCGCCTCGGCTTTGCTGGCGGAGCGGGGCTACGCCGACCGGGTCTTCGTTATGGGCCGTTCCATGGGCCGCCACTCGGCCTTCGAGCTCTCGGCCAACTGTGCTGGGCGGTTGAAGGGAGTGATAATCGAAAGCGGCCGTCCCATCCTGGGCAACTTCACCTACGGACTGGAGCCCGTGGCGGCCCAGGCATTGGAGGAATCGTACCGGGCCAAGGTCAACTCCATCAGCCTTCCCGCCCTCGTGATTCACGGCGAATTGGACACCCTGGCCCCGGTGGAGCAGGCCGTCGCTATGTACGACGGCTTTCCCAGCCCGGAGAAGCGTCTTTTGACCATCCCCGGCGCGGGCCACAACGACCTGCTGTACCGTGGCATGAACGAATATTTCATCGCCATCAAGGAGTTCGTCTCGTCGTGATTACATCACAGGGTGACATTGGAAAGCCGCTGCCCGAATTGCCCGGAGTCGTAACATGCCTCGGATAGTGCGTGCCGGACTGATCCAGGCTGGCATTGGCCGCGACGCCCCCCAGGGTCCCCACGGCGCCCAGGGTATCGATGAGCTAAAGGACTTCATGCTGCGGAAGCACGCGGCCTTGATCGAAGAAGCCGCCGCCAGGGGCGTCGAAGTCCTGTGCCTTCAGGAGTTGTTCTACGGGCCCTATTTCCCTGCCGAGCAGGACGCCAAGTGGCACAGGCTGGTGGAGCCGGTGCCCGGCGGGCCCACTGTTCGCTCCATGCAGGAGATGGCCCGCAAGCACCGCATGGTGATGGTCGTGCCGGTGTACGAGGAGGAGATGGCCGGAGTCTACTACAACACCGCCGCCGTGCTGGACTCCGACGGCAGCTACCTGGGCAAGTACCGCAAGACCCACCTTCCCCACCTGCCGCCGGGGTTCTGGGAGAAATTCTACTTCCGGCCGGGCAACCTGGGATACCCGGTGTTCGAAACCACCAAAGGGAAAATCGGCGTCTACATCTGCTACGACCGGCACTTCCCCGAAGGCGCCCGCGCGCTGGGGCTGGCCGGGGCCGAGATAGTCTTCAACCCCTCGGCCACCGTGGCCGGACTCTCCGAGTACCTGTGGGAACTGGAGCAGCCGGCCCACGCCGTGGCCAACGGCTACTTCGTCGGGGCCATCAACCGCGTGGGAGTCGAACAGCCGTGGGAGATCGGAGAATTCTACGGCAAGAGCTACTTCTGCGACCCCAAGGGTCAAATCGTCGCCCAAGGTTCAAGGGGTAACGACGAGGTGGTGGTGGCCGACCTGGACCTGGACGAAATCGCGGCGGTGCGCTCCACCTGGCAGTTCTACCGCGACCGCCGCCCCGACACCTACGATAGCTTGACCGCCCCATGACCACCCCTCCCGATATGCGGTTGCCGCCGCGATTCGACCGCGACGCGATACTGGCCCGGCTTGACCGCGTCCTGGACCCTGAGTTGGACGAGTCGGTGCTGGCGCTGGGCTTCGTGGCCAGCGTTCACGGCGATTCGGAGGGAGAACTCACCGTGGAGCTACGCCTGCCCACCTACTGGTGCGCCGCCAACTTCTCCTATCTGATGGCGTCGGACGTCCAGCGAGAGCTGGGGCAGGTGGACGGAGTCAGCCGGGTGTCAGTACGGCTCCCGGAGCATTTCGCGGCCGATGCCATCGAGTCGGGCGCCGGACCCGGCAAGTCCTTCGCCGAGGCGTTCCCGGAGGGCGGGCCCGACACCCTGGAGCAGACCCGCCGGCTCTTTCTGCACAAGGGCTTCTTCACCCGCCAGGAGAAGCTGCTCCGGGAACTGAAGCAAGCCGGTCTGTCCTTCCAGGAAATCGCGGGCCTGCGGGTGGGCAACATCACCGCGGGCGTCGATTCGAGGATCGCCGAGCGGTATTTGGAACGCCGCCGGGAACTGGGCCTCGACTGCTCGGACTCCTCGCACCTGATCGTCGACGTCAAGGGTGCGGTGGTATCGCCGGACGACCTCGAAACATACTACATCCGCGCCCGGACGACGCGCCTGTCCATGGAAGCCAGCGGGTCGCTCTGCTCTGCGCTGTTGGAGGCAAGGCAAACCAACCGGTCTCCTGTCCCAACAGTCCCCTCTCCCCGCGGGAGAGGGCCAGGGTGAGGGGCAACGGTCCCAACAGTCCCTTCTCCCAGCGGGAGAGGGCTAGGGGGTGAGGGGCAACGGTCCCAACAGTCCCCTCTCCCCGCGGGAGAGGGCTGGGATGAGGGGCAACGGTCCCAACAATCCCCTCTCCCCGCGGGAGAGGGCTGGGGTGAGGGGCAACGGTCCCAACAGTCCCCTCTCCCCGCGGGAGAGGGCTGGGGTGAGGGGCAACGGTCAAGGTGAAGGCACGACAAAGAAGCTTTCCTGAGGAGGACAAACCATGTACTCGGTAAACGGCGAAGACATTTTCGTGGTGGACGGCCACATGCACTTCTGGGACGCAAGTCCCGACAATCACCGCAACGAGTACGGCAACGCGTGGATCAAGTGCTTCTACGACTACCACTCCGCCCTTAGCCCCGCCGAGTACGTGTGGAGCTTTGAGAAATATTGCAACTACGGCGAAGAAGTCCTGATTAACGACCAGTTCATCGAAGGGTACGTGGACGTGGCCGTGCTGAACTCGACCTACCTCTATGAGTTCTTCAAGACCGGCTTCAACACCCATCAGAAGAACAACACGATCAAGCAGAAGCACCCCGACCGGTTCGTCCTCTGCGGCTCCTTCGACCCCCGGGAGGAAGAGGCCGGCCTCGATGGCTTTCGCCAGATGATGGCGGACTACCCCATCGGGGGCCTGAAGCTGTACACGGCCGAGTGGCGCGGAGACTCCAAGGGCTGGAAGCTGAACGATCCGTGGGCCTACAAGTACCTGGAGTTGGCCCAGGAAATGGGCATCAAGAACGTCCACGTCCACAAGGGGCCGACCATCTATCCCCTGAGCAAAGACGCCTTCGACGTCAACGACGTCGATTATGCCGCCACCGACTTTCCGGGGCTGAACTTCATCGTCGAGCACGTCGGGCTGCCCCGCCTGGACGACTTCTGCTGGATCGCCACCCAGGAGCACAACGTCTACGCCGGGACGTCGGTGGCGATGGCCTTCATCAACTCCCGTCCCAAGTACTTCGCCGAGATCATGGCCAACCTGCTGTTCTGGCTGGGGGAGGACCGCATCCTCTTCGGCAGCGACTACGCCATCTGGAGCCCCGGCTGGATAATCGAAAAGTTCATGGCCTTCGACCTGCCGGAGGACGTGCAAGCCGAGTTCGGGGTGCAGCTTACCCCGGCCATCAAGCGCAAAATCCTGGGCGAGAACGCCGCCCGCCTCTACGGCATAGACATCGAGTCCCACAAAGCCAAGCTAGCCGCCGACGAAATCGGGGCCCGGCTGGCGGCGGGTGTAGGAACGATCCGCTCAGGATAGGCTGGAAGGGACAGCACGCCGACGCCATAGTTCTGGAGTGTCTATGAAGGCACACGGCGGAGTAACGGGACGTGCGTTTGAAGTCCTACACCTGCCCGATAGAGGCAAACGGGAAATAGGCTTACTTCGACTTCTACAGGTCTGCCGTGCCCACTAAGCTTTGGCGTACCAGCGGGGTGGTCTACGGGAAGTCAACGGAGAGGCCGATGAACTCTGAACCCGGACCCGGTATCACGGCGGCCTTTTATCTGCCACTCACACCCGTATTGACCTTATCGTGGTTCGGTGGTCAAGGGTGTTTATGATCTGCCGGGACTGTCGAGCCGGTCAATTAGCCTCTGGCAATGGGAGTTGTCGTGTTCCCGCTGGAGACCCAGGTTTGCAACACGACGAGCTTCATGCTCGTTCCTTGTGTTCAGGTACAACCAAGCAAGTCGCGAACAGTCATCTGCGTTCAAGTCACCGGCGTGCTCTTCCATAACGTCCGCGACATCCGTTACAAGAGTTGCCTTCAATGCAGGATTCAAATCAGAGGTGTTATTTTCTCTGAACATTCTATTAATGTCGTTGGCCGTGTTACTTAGCTCGCCCACGGATATCCCTGGCTGCCGACTAACTTGAGCCAGCGCATGAAGAGCTTCATAAAGATTATGGTTGTCAGAGTGGATGCGCGCTATCCGCCGCCAAATCTCTTGCGCCGAATACGACTCGGATCTGGGGTCCTCTACGTATTTCATTAGGCACTCGAGCACTTGCTCTCGTTCGCCCTCTCCTCCAAACTCGTGAATCAGATCGGCCATGAGAACCCAGCCGACACTGAATCGCCGGGATACGTACTCCAGAATTGGCTTAATGTCGTCGAGAGTCCGCCGTCCAAGCGAAATGCTCTGTGCAGTGTTGCGATACAACCCTTTAACCCGCCGTTCTCCAGGATCGTTGTGCTGTTGTGTCGCCCCGAACAATTGTAACAATCCAGAATCCGCTTCGACCGAAGCCCGCCAAGAAGATGTTTGAAGCTTCTTGTTACCGAACAATCTCGCAGACAACGGCACTGCAAGTTCTATGTCCTCCCCTTTACCATCTAAGCCTAACTCTTCGACGAAGGACATCTGGGACAGCTCATCGATGGCAGAATCAACCTGCATGAGTTCGTTTTCTGGCCGCAATAGTACAGCTTCCAGAGCGACCCTGGGTACGGATGACCTCCACGTACAGAGAGTAAGGAAGGCCCGCTGGGCGGCGGCGGTTAGTCGACTATACGATCTCTCGAAAAGCGCATTCAGCACCTCGTCTTGTGGAGCCATGACCCGCTCCACGTTTCGTCGTGTTGGATCCCTCGCAATCGCACCCAATATGAGCTTAATTACATAGGGGTGTCCACCGGATTCCCGGATAACGTCGGATATGTAGGCCTCTGTTAGAGTTTCGCTCAAACGTAGCGAGCCGGCTGTGGCATCAATTAGTGCACGGCATTCCTCATCATTCATCCCGTGGACATCCACCGCATAATCGCCTCTGAACCTACGCTCTCTCGAGGTAATTACGACTTTGTTAGGTGGGCGAATGTATGTATCGATCCACCGATATAGATTCATGGGATCGGAAGCTGTTTCGAAATTGTCGAATATGAACAATTTGGTGAAGTCTGTTTCGTCTCCCATTTGGTTCGCCAGATATTCAACAACGTCGGTTTTTGGAACAGGTGCACCCATTAATTTCTTGTATTCATCGGCGAACTCTTGCACGGTGAGGCCTTGAGGCCGAACAGGTTTTGGTCCACTCAAAAGTAAATCGACGTCACGGGCGCTGAACCAAATAGCCAGATCGTAAGGGAAATCAGCGTTCTCTATCATGTCGTTGATAACCCTTAAGGCGAGGGAGGTTTTGCCAATCCCGCCGTAACCTGTAAGGGTCACAATCGGATGGCGGTCACATTCACGGAGTTGTTCCGAGAGTTTCGTTTCGAGGTCGCCGCGGCTAACGTATCCCGGCGGCACAGCTGGGATATTGGTGAGAGTCTGTCCTGCAATAGCTAATTCACCCAGTCCCTGTGTCTCACTTTGAGGCAGATGCTCTGGGGGTTCCGAGAATTGGGCAGGGCGGCTGCGGTTGGTATTTCCTGTAGAATATGAGAGTAGCTCGTAACCGTTTTTGGTGTAGTTGCCATTAGCGACCCATATATCAGTCGCATCAACGTCGGACTCGACCAGGTCAACTGCATGGAGACCGCCCAAGTCAATATAAACTCCATCTCGCAGACGCTCTTCCACCGGTTGCTTTAACTTTTCGAACAATTCCGACTTTCCCCCCCAATAGGTGACGCGGAATTTCCCGGACAAATTCTGATGGATGTATGCCCACGGACAATTGAACAAACCGAGGTTTTCCTGCATTATACGAATCGATTCTTCCAGGCTCGGGCAAGCACTCCCGAGGGTTCCGGTTCGTTGGGCACCGTGGCCTCGTGAGCTATTACGCAAAGCAGCGAAATCGCGAAACCAATGTCTCCCTTGAAACCGCCCGTCCGGGAGTCGCTCATTGTCACCTGATACACATATCAAACTCTCTTTCAGCAACCGTATCGCCTCATATTGCCAAGAGCCTGCGAAAACATTTTGGGTCAACTCTTTTTGGGCATCACGTGCTTGTTGAGGCAACAGTTGAAAGGTAGGGCCGTTCAGTACCTCGTCGAGGACTTCAGCCCACTCTCCTATCCCGTTGGCTCGCACGAGTCGATAGAGGTTCCGGTACCGAACCCTGTCTGATTCGTCTGGAATCAAAGAGACAAATGCAGCCACGATCAGTTTCGTAAGCAGTTCACCCTTGAGCATAAGGCTCCAAAACAGGGTAGCGTCGGAATCCGACCTGTCGGTTTCTATCCGCCGATCTATCTCGGTCAGGGGCAGTAACTCCATTGGTTATCCTCACAGTGCAATCGAACAAGTTGCTAACGCATAGTGGTTGTGCACAAACGATCTTATCATTCGTACAATGGGGATTGAAACTAGGGAATCTCTGAACAATCCTAGCTGGATGTAGCATGGTATGGTACGGATGGAATCGGCGATACGAGTAACAAAGCGACAGTCGATAGACCAACCAACGTTTGCTTGGAATTCTAGGGAAAGAAGCGAAAACGCGGTGACGATGAATCTCCCCATCGGAGGGAATAGGCTGTTATGACAACCGAAAACCGCGCCCCGGTCCACGAGCTTGAGGGTAGCCTGGACCCCATCGAGGAATGCTACCGGCTGGGCTGGACCGACGGGTTGCCGGTGGCGCCGCCGACCGTGGAGAAGGTGGCGGCGATGCTGGAGTACGTCGGGCTGGCTCCGGGGGACTTGTTGGGGGAGGTGCCAGTGCGCCGCCGCTCCTTGACGGCGGAGCAGGCCGCGGCAAACGCGGTGATGGCCGGCTGCCTGCCCGAATATTTCCCAGTGGTCTTGGCCACAATGCGGGCGCTGTTCGAGTACGACCCCAACTGCATCCACGAGGCCTCGGCGGCCACCAACTCGCCGGGCATCATTATGCTGGTCAACGGGCCCATCCGCTCAAAGATCGGCCTGAATTGCACCGGCAACCTGTTCAGTCCGGGGCACCGGGCCAATTCCACCATCGGCCGGGCGGTGCGGCTAATCCTGATCAACGTTTTCGAGCAGCGGGCCAACGTTCTGGACCGGGGCTGCCTGGGCTCGTTGGCCAAGTACGGCGTCTGTTTCGGCGAAGACGAAGAGAACAGCCCTTGGGAGCCCTTCCACGTCTCCCGGGGATTCGACGCAGGGCAGTCCACTGTCACCGTGGGCACGATCCAGGACCCGGAGATGCTGGGCAACCGCTACGGCGTTACCGGCGAGAGCGTCATGGACGCCACCGCTGACGCCATGGCCTCTCACGGCCTCGGCATCTACCTGAACGACGGCCCCTGGTTCTGGATCGTCGGCCACTGGCACGCCGAGATGCTGGGCCGCCAGGGCTGGGACCGCCCCGCCATTCAGCAGTACGTCTGGGAGAATGCCTGGCGCAGCCGCGCCCGCATGAAGCGGCTGGGGGCGGTCAACGGCGCGGTCGTGCCCGAGGACGAAACGACGCGCGTTCCAGCGGCGGCGAAACCCGAAGATATACTGATCGTCAAAGCCGGGGGCGACAGCGGCATCTATAGCGAATTGATAATGAACTACCATGGGGTCCCGGCCATAACCGTCCCTATCGACGAGCCGTAAACCCATCAGGGACAGTGGAGGCGATTGGCGAATCGCCCCCCCCCCACCGCCCGGCGAGACCATCGACCGAGGAGGACCACATGACAACCAATTCCCTGGCAACCGCTTCCCTGACAACCAATTCAGTGAAACTGGTCGATCCCACCGGCGCCGACCCCGGCCTGGACGCTTGGTCCCTTGCGCCGCGCCCGGCGGACCTGCGGGGCAAGCGGGTCGGCCTGCTGGACAACTCCAAGGCCAACTCGGACGTATTGCTGCGGGCCATCGCCGATATTTTGAACAGCGAGTTTGAGTTCGCCGATGTCTTCTACGTGAAGAAACACTCGGCCTCGTTGCCGCCCACCCCGGAGGTGATGGCCGCCTTGCACCGCAACGCCGATTTGATCATCACCGGCATCGGCGATTGAGGGGGCTGCTCGTCGGGCAGTTTGCACGACGGAATCACCCTCGAGCGCCAGGGCATCCCCACCGCCACCATCATCACCAGCGTGTTCGTCAGCACGGCCCAAGCGTACACCCGCCTGATGGGAGTGCCGCAGTTTCCCTACCTGGTCTGCCCGCATCCCATTACAAACGTAGGGGCGACCGGACTGGAGGAACGCTCCAGCCTGCTGGCCCCGCAGGTGGCGCGGCTGCTGCTGGAAGGGGCGTAGGGGTCAGTTTCACACAGAGGGAGCAGAGAATACGCCGAGAATACGCGGAAAACACAGGGATCTATTTTTCGGCGAACTCTGAGTGAACCAAACAACCTAACAAGTAACCCGAGGAGTAACACATGACGTTGGAACATGGAAGCAGGCTGGCCGGAAAGGTAGCCATCGTCACCGGGGCGGGCGCCACCGGCAGCGGCGACTTCGTGGGGATCGGGCAGGCAATATCCATCTTGTTCGCCCGGCAGGGGGCCAGCGTGTTGCTGGTGGACCGGGACGAGCGGAACGCCGAGACGACGCTGGCCATGATCCGGGAGGAAGGCGGCGAAGCATCGATCTTCGCCGGCGACGTCACCAGCAACGCCGACTGCCAAGGCATGGCCGATGCCGCCAAGTCCCGCTACGGCAACGTCAACGTGCTTATCAACAACGTCGGCATCAGCGGGCCGGGGTCGGTTACCGACGTGGACGAGGACTTCTGGGACACGGTGATGGACGTAAATCTGAAAAGCGTGATGCTCACCAGCAAGCACGCCATACCCCAGATGATCGAGGCGGGCGGCGGCTCCATCGTGAACCTGTCGTCGATCGTGGGCTTGAGGGCCGGGAGCGGCCGCGCCAGCCATCCATACGCCGCCTCCAAAGGCGGCATCATCGGCCTCAGCAACTCGATGGCCGTGCATTACGGCCGGGACAACGTGCGGGTCAACTGCATCGCGCCCGGCCATATTCACAGTCCGATGGTCGCCCGGCATACGTCCCAAGAGATGCTGGACTTGCGTCGCAGGGCCGGTCCTCTGGGCATCGAAGGCACGCCTTGGGACGTGGCTTACGCGGCCCTGTTCCTCGCCTCCGACGAGGCCCGCTGGGTCTCCGGCGTCACCCTGCCGGTAGACGCCGGCCTGCTGGCGGCGACGCCCCTCGCCATGTACCCCTACCTGCGCGACCCAGAGTAGAAACGCACCAGACGCAAACGTAGATAAGTCATCCCGGAGTTTGGGAGCAGGGCCGCTTTTGCTCTACCGAGATGTCGTCAGTCCGGCTTTCGCCGGAATCTGCGCAATCCCAACCCTCAGGGACCGCAGGTTAAACTCCAGCCTTCGGGCAACCCCTGCGCCTACTCGCGGGCATACAGACGACGCGGAGGCGACGTGGATTCCGGCTTTCGCCGGAATGACGGAAGGGGTGGCGAAAACCGGGGTCCACGTCCCTGGCGACCCAACCCCGTCTCCCCGGCGAAAGCCGGGGTCCACGTCCCAGGGGGTTGGGGGCCGACGTGGTTTCCGGCTTCCGCCGGAATGACGGGTGGGGGGCGAAAGCCGGGGTCCACGTCCC